>JASMHM010000010.1 GCA_030750765.1 Candidatus Woesearchaeota archaeon
GCCCCTGTAGTGTAGTCCGGCCAAGCATGCTGCCCTTTCGAGGCAGCGACTCGGGTTCAAATCCCGGCGGGGGCATCGTACCACTCAGTAACAAGAATGGGAAGTTTTTTAAATGTGGTAGTCTCGACTAAGTCTAGGATTGGGAACAATAACATGGTAGACTTACACAAGAGCAAGGAAGCACTACAGAACCAGAAAGCAAGCATTAAGGATTTTCAAAAGCTAAACACGCAGAACTACAAGCTTATCCTTTCATGGCTTAATGAGTGGGAAGAACGAAGCCTGAGTAGAAGAGGCCACACTCCTGATGCAAAGGTACGAATAGCTAAGACACTCGCCAAATACTACCAGATATCTAAACAACTCATGCACTGGTTCAAAGACGTTGACATCTCCAAGATGAAACGAGAGCAAATGATTACGATACGCGATAACATCCACACACTAAAAAACCCACTTCCACTAAGCGACAAACATAAGCGTAACAAGAGAAAGAAGCTCAGCCAGAATACTATCCACGACATCTACCGTAAGGTCTTGATCGGAAGCAAGGGAGTTTTTTATCATGTCAGTGCACATCAACATCTTCTTGCTAAAGAAATATTCCAGATAGACCAACGCACAGACAAAGAAGTGGATGACATAAGCATGGACGACATTAAGAAAATGGCCAACAGTGCAACCTTACCTCTACACAAACTTTGGTTATGGCTGTTGTTTGATCTTGGAAGCAGACTAAGCGAAACACTGCTACTTACTAGGGGGGCAGTCACGACCACAGAGACAGGCAAAGGACGGCTTAACTATGAAGTAACGCTCAAAGGATCAACAACAAAAAGCCAGCAAAGTATGTCCTCTCATTTAATCCATCAAGAAGTTATTGATCTGCTACGATGGCACTTGGACAATCTCGATAACGATCCAGACACCACAGACCGAACACGCCTGTTTAACTTCACTCCCGCAATGGGTGAGAAGGTAATACGAACACTCAGCACACGATCAGGAGTGTTAGCTAAACCTACAAAGAAACAACCAACACCGCACACCATCCGGAGAAGCAATGCTCGCTACTTGTACGAAAAGGATTACGGTCTAGAAGAGATAAACACCAGACAAGGCAGGCACCCGCAAAGCAAGGAACTCTGGCGTTACTTACGCATACGAGGAATACTCAACCGCAAAAGTCATGAGCGTCAAGATCGTCTGGAACAGTTTGAACTTCGCGATCAGGTCGAGCGTCAACAGGAAGAGCTGCGGGTCAAAGGAGATCACATTAGATCATTGAAAGAACAGCTCAAACAATTCATGAAAGAAACAGACGCACAGTTCGGTGGCGTTGAAGATGTAAAGAACGCAGTAGCAGATATAAAGAAAGCACTACGAAACTTCATAGCAAAGAAAGGTAGGGGCCAAGCAGGGTCAGCCTAGCATTCGTCTTTGTGTTTCGGATAGTTTTTGTAGGAATACGTTGAGAGATTGGTTTCTTCTTCTCATTTCAGCAGATCTCATGTCTATGGGTAGTCCTCCGAATGTTCCGTTTGCTCTTAGTGTTGTCATCTTTGTTCCTCCTGTTATCTTCTTCCTGTTGGAGCTGTTTGCTCTAGGAATGCTTTTTGTATCAGGCCTGCTCTTCTGTTAGCGGCTTGTATGATTACACCGTTGACTGTGGCCTGAGAAATATCTCTCGTTGTGCCACGTGGCTCATTGACTTCCATTGCTAATCTAAAGTTTGTCATCTGTTTCCTACCTCTGGTTCGGTTCGTGGTCTGCCAGGACTTTTTCTTGGTTTCATAAACGGTATGTAAGTGTGTTGTGTATTTAACGATCATTGTGTTACAGAACAATAATGCACGAAAATATTCTTTCAGTTAGGGTAGCCTAACTGAACCAAATGTGGCCATGGATTGTTTGGTTATTGGCAGACTTTGTTCCACATTGCTTCTTTGATGGGCATAGCAGGATCGTAACCGCTAGCTAAGACCATATCGATTGCCATGAAGGATACAACTAGCACCATGATGCCTAAGCATAATAGGGCGGTGCGTTGTATCATCCAATGTGTGTAGCTCACCACCAGAGCGAGCTCATCTTTTCTTCCCAACTGTCAGCACCTTCTCGCACCTTTGATGGGCCTAATGGTTGTTCTTTGAAGAACTTCAATACGTTCTTCTTTGTTTCTTTTATGCCTGCTTCTGTAATTCCTTGCTCGCTTTCTTGTTCCATCTTATGTACCTCCCGGAAGCAGTCTCTCCCTACTTCCTACTCTTTTTGGTGTACTGGTCTAGTGTTGGTTTGAGAACGTCCCATACTTGCTCTCTGTTCTTGCGAACGGCATGTACGAAGTCCAACCACAGTTCTCTCTCACCGCGGAAGGATATGACGTCTCTCTCCATAATGTACTACAGTAATACAGTTATACTATATAAACCTTTCGATAAAACCTAAGGCGTATATAAAGAATGGTTCCAAAACTTTAAGTACCACCAAAACATTCACAGAGTCATGATGGATGAACGAACCACACAAGCACTAGAAAGCATCGCCAGCAACCTAGCTAGAGTAACCGACGAACTAGCAACCATGAACGAAACACTAGAAAGCATCAAACACAACACCCGCCACATCTGCATACAAGAATAAAGAAAATATTAGCTACTACCGCTCGTGCCTAGGTCCTTCGCAACCAAATCCGACTTTCTACCGTGTGCGACATTTGTCCCACTCGGTTTAAACTTCCCCGTCTTCGTATCTTGATTGCTTCCGTGGCGGCCCAAATAAATACCCTCCAACACACCACCACACTCCACCAACTGAAAATCATTAAGCTGCCGACGCAACACATTATCCTTAATCAAATGCTCTTTAATCTCATCCTCATCACCCTTATCCTTAATTCCGGTCATTTGACCGGAATTTTCTTTGGATGGTCTTCCTACACGACCCGCATAAGCCTTTCTCTTTCAAGGTGGTCAAATGACCACCTTGAACCGTCTTTCGACCTTTTTGTAAATTAGGGTCAAATGACCCTAATTTCTCACCGGATGGTCTTCCTACCTTTTTGTAACGTAGGGTCAAATGACCCTACGTTAAGATCGGTTCGTACACCTTTAGGCTTTTTCAAGTGCGACATTTGTCCCACTTGATTTTCGGTCTCCCCCCATGACGTCCCGCAAACACACCCACCAAATCACGCGATTGACCCTTATTGAAATTAAGGTCATTTGACCTTAATTTCTCACCCGACGGTCTTCCTACACGGCCCGCAAACACACCCACCCAAAAGGCTAGCTTATGGCAGGTATTCTTTTCATGTCTATTGCTTGTTGGTTCTGATCGTAACAGGCGCACTGCCACCAGTCGCCCATAACCGTATGTTCGACAACTGCAGTGTGCGACACGTAATCTTCACAAAACTCGTCACAAAACTCTTGCGCGTTTTCTGGAGGTATAGAGTACATCACATTCAACAGCAAGCCTGACAACACATAGAGGTATAGCGATGATCCTAGAATAAAACTGAGAACCAACCCTATTTTTGAACCGGTAAACTTAACCCGCCTAGACAAGGAAGTGTTATAATTATTCATACAAACTAATGCTGCAACATCTGCAATAAAGTAAAGAACTCCCAACCAATAACCTCGAGCCATAGACACGTCAAAAGCCATCAAAAATTCAAGAACAAACTGGAAATTTCTAACCGCTAGAAGAAAAAGGCTCAAAAGCATAAGCTTTGCAGCCGTAAGCTTTAGCGCTCTCCTAAGGTCCTTTTTCTTGCGAGCCCTAACCAAATACTGAATGTATGCTACCAACCCAATAAAGGCCAACAATGCTACAAAAACCTTAGTAATCCCCATACAATAGAGCAGGAACAATGCCAGTATAAAAGAATATCCGCAATAAAGGCTAACCTTAGAGAGGGTAAACAATCACTTGATTGTTTAGTCTTGCCCTAGATCTGTTGTCTATTTTGTCGTCCCTTTTAAGTCATAATTAAGTCATAAACAACCGAAAGCTTTATATAGCTCAAAACTATACGATTCTTAGCATTAAGCAGCGTATCGCTGCAGGGGACAAAACAAACAATGTCATTTATCACAGTATCTAACTACACAGGCACGGAAGGAACCTTGTCTCGCGCTCATGACCATCCTGAACTCGTACGCGAGATTGAGGATCAGAAATACCTCATAACTGGCACGGAACAAGTGTACAGAATAGTCAAAGAGAATGGCAATCAAACCGCAACA
>JASMHM010000011.1 GCA_030750765.1 Candidatus Woesearchaeota archaeon
TTTCTTTTCCTCGTGGTACTAAGATGCTTCAATTCCCACGGTTCGACTTCCAATACTAGTGTACTGGAATACACAAATGTGTAAGATTCTCATTCGGACATCCCGGGATCAAAGGTCGCGTGCGCCTACCCCGGGCTTATCGCAGCTTGCCACGTCCTTCATCTCTCCTCAAGCCTAGCAATCCACTTACTGGCGTCTTTACACCAGCATATACGGCCACATAATACACGACTATACATGACGATCATTGCAAGCCCCCGGTGGAGACCTGCTACATCCTTCATACAACATTTTCATGATGTATTGCATCGATGGTTGTGAAGATTTGTGCATTCCTCAATTTCATATCTAAGGAGGTGATCCGACCGCAGGTTCCCCTACGGTCACCTTGTTACGACTTTTCCCTCGTCACTTACCTCAAGTTCGATAATGTCAATTAAACATCACCTCGCTAAAAGCAAACTTCGATGAAACGACGGGCGGTGTGTGCAAGGAGCAGGGACGTATTCACCGCGCGGTAATGACACGCGGTTACTAGGGATTCCATATTCGTGAGGGCGAGTTACAGCCCTCAGTCATAACTGTGGTAGCGTTTAGGGATTGCCGCTCTCTTTCGAGTTAGGAACCCATTGTCACTACCATTGCAGCCCGCGTGTGGCCCCAGAGTTTCGGGGCATACTGACCTGCCGTGGCCCCTTCCTTCCTCCGTATTAACTACGGCGGTCCCATTAATTCGCCCCACTACTCCTGAGAGTAGTGATGGCAACTAATGGCAGGGATCTCGCTCGTTACCTGACTTAACAGGACATCTCACG
>JASMHM010000012.1 GCA_030750765.1 Candidatus Woesearchaeota archaeon
ATTCGGGGATCTCTGGATCAAAGGCTGCCTGCGCCTACCCAGAGCTTATCGCAGCTTGCCACGCCCTTCATAGTCTCTCAAGCCAAGCCATCCACCAGACGGCGTCAGCGTGTCAGAGATTCTTCTACGGTTGCTTGCGCGACTATGTATGGCGATAATTGTGAATATAATCCACTACGCCCTTCATTCAACAAGTTTACTTGTTGAATTGCATTCAAATTTCCAAACTAATAACCATTACACAATCTAACCGTACTAACTTTCTAAGGAGGTGATCCGGCCGCAGGTTCCCCTACGGCCACCTTGTTACGACTTCTCCCCCCTTGCCGAGCTCAGGTTCGATGACGTCAATTAGGCGCCACCTCGCCCAAACCCAACTCGGGTGAAGCGACGGGCGGTGTGTGCAAGGAGCAGGGACGTATTCATCGCGTGGTGATGACACGCGGTTACTAGGGATTCCAGATTCATGAGGGCGGGTTGCAGCCCTCAATCACAACTGAGGTAGAGTTTGGGGATTGCCTCCCCCTTTCGGGGTAGGAACCCATTGTCTCTACCATTGCAGCCCGCGTGTGGCCCGGGAGTTTCGGGGCATACTGACCTGCCGTTGCCCCTTCCTTCCTCCGCCTTAGCGGCGGCAGTCCTGCCAACTAGCTCCACCACCCCGAAGGGTAATGGTAGCAATTAACAGTAGGGGTCTCGCTCGTTGCCTGACTTAACAGGACACCTCAC
>JASMHM010000013.1 GCA_030750765.1 Candidatus Woesearchaeota archaeon
TGCCGGTTATGGAAGGCAAGTGTGTTCTTTTTAAAGAGCTTGCAAATATAGATGCTTTCCCAATATGCATTAAGAACCAGAATGATGACGAAATTATAAATATAGTCAAAAATATAGCACCTGTTTTTGGTGCCGTTAATCTTGAGGATATTGCCGCACCAAGATGCTTCAAAATAGAAGAGGCATTGCAAGACATTGGAATCCCTGTTATGCATGACGACCAGCACGGTACTGCAGTAGTTGTCTTGGCTGCTTTGGTTAATGCTGCAAAAGTAGTAGGTAAAAAATTAGAAGAACTTAGAATAGTTGTTAACGGTGTTGGGGCTGCAGGTACTGCAGTGACTAACTTATTATTATGCATTGGTATTGATAAAAAAATATGCAGTTCTGTTAAGGAAATAGTTTTATGCGACAGCAAGGGCATAATTTATGATGGAAGGCCTGATTTGAATGGGGTTAAGAAAGCATTGGCAAAAATAACTAATGATGAGAACAAAAAAGGAACCCTAAAAGATGCTCTTAAAGGAGCAGATGTTTTTATTGGAGTTTCAACTGGAAACTTACTTACTGCAGATGACTTAAAAGTTATGAATAAAGATGCAATAGTATTTGCTATGGCTAACCCTAACCCAGAGATAATACCTTCTGAGGCAAGAAAAGTAGCTGCTGTTGTAGGCACTGGAAGAAGTGATTTCCCAAATCAGGTAAACAATTCTTTGGGGTT
>JASMHM010000014.1 GCA_030750765.1 Candidatus Woesearchaeota archaeon
AGTTCATTCATTGACCGAAAAAAAGAAAGGTCACGATTGCACGAACAGTTCATCCATTGACCAAAACAAAACGGGCATGATTGCACGAACAGTTCATCCATTGACAAAACAAAATGGTCATGATTGCACGACAAGTTCATCCATTGACCAGACAAAAAATGTCATGATTGCACGAAAAGTTCATTCATCGACCAAAAGGTCATGATTGCACCAAAAGTTAATTCATTGACCAAACAAAAAAAGTCATAATTGCACGAAAAGTTCTTTGTTTGTTTTGTTTTTTTGCTGGTGTTACATTATTATTGTTATTGCTATTTTGTAGTTTTTTTGTTTTTTTTCTGAAACTAAAACATCAGTAAAACAAAATGAAACAAAAAACAAACAGAATGTTGTTTATTATTTGTTTATTGTCATATATGTTATTCTTTTCTTGTTGTTGTTTTTAGTTTGGTTTTGCTATTGTTTGTGTTTGTTTAGTTTTATTTGCTATTTGTGTTTAGAAAAACAAAAACAAGAAAAAACAAAAAACAAAAAGTTGTTTTATTTGTTGTTTTGATGTTGGCGTTTGTTGTTGATAAGAAATAATAGATTTGCGTTTTATGTATTTATTTAGTGTGTTGTTTATCGATTGTTTTTTTTTGATTTGTGTTTGTTTTGCTTGTTG
>JASMHM010000017.1 GCA_030750765.1 Candidatus Woesearchaeota archaeon
TACTTGTGCCCTTGCTCACCGTGGGCAGCACGGCGTTGTACACGGTTAGCGCAGCGTGATAGCAAAAGTTAGCGATGAATCCTAAGAACAAAGCAAGGTTCAATCCTGAGAAAGGAACGGCGAGCGTTGCCAAACAACACACCACCGTGAAGAAGGCAATGAACGGCAACCGCACCCCTACCTTGTCACTCCAAGCACCAATAAACGGAACGATAACCCCAACAGTGAGTAGCGAAATCCCAAACACCAGCCCAATCATGAACTCGCTGCCACCCAAATAATTCTTGATGTACAGCGGAAAATAAAACGTGACGAATAAGGCAGAAAAAATAGTGTTAGCCAAGTCATACAAGCCCCAGTACACCACTTGACGCATGCATTCTCACAAGGATCGAGCTATATAAGCGTTTGGGCAAAACAATGACCTCCTCCTAGGCGTAAAGCCAGGGTATCCTACAAAAGGAACGGTTCCTGCATCACAGACTGACTTGCCCCGAAAGGTAGAGGTCGGATCTCCGCAGGCG
>JASMHM010000018.1 GCA_030750765.1 Candidatus Woesearchaeota archaeon
TTCATGAGTTGTTGTTTCTTGTTGATTCGCTTGTTCATTTACTTGCTTGCATGTTGCTTGTTTGTGCGTGGTATTGTTGTTGCTTTAGCATACATTTCTTTCGTTTTAGCACACACCATTGTTTGTTTTGTTTTGTTTTTGTTAAAATAAAATCAACGATTATCTTATAGTGTTTTTGTGTTGTAAAGAAAAAACAACAGTTTTGTTAATTAGTTGTGTTTGTGGTGTTTGCTTGTGCTGTTTTTGTTTAAGAAAAAAACATCGATTATGTTTGTTTTGTTGTGTTGTTTTTGTTTTTGTTTTGTTTGTTTTCTTGTTCGTTGTTTCTTTTTAGTTTTGTGTTTTTTGTTTTTTTTGTATTTGTTTTGTTTTGTTGTTTTGTTGTTTTGTTTTTGTTTTGTTTTTTTGTTTCTTTTGTTTTCGTTTTTGTTTGTTTTTGTTTGTTGTTTGTTGTGTTTGGTTGCTGCTGTCGGTTGTCGATTAGGTCCCGATTAGGTCTCGATTAGGTCCCGATTAGGTCTC
>JASMHM010000001.1 GCA_030750765.1 Candidatus Woesearchaeota archaeon
ATGGACCCAGCAAACGATTGCCGAAGGATTCTATCAATAGGCCCATTTTGGCCCAAAAAACGCCATTTTTAGTCTAAACCAACCGAAAGGTTTATATACTCAAACCACTACCTTTAAGTAGTTACTTTTGAGGGGGACACGTGGACGAACAAGCACATTCTGGAGAAGATTTCGACGAATCAACAGACTTTGACATAACAGATTGGGATATCTCAACAAGAACTGAAAGTGCAGTACAAGAAGAAGCTCCTCAAATTGCGCTTGACACCATACCATTCATGTGGTATCAGCGCGCTCAACAATTCCTAGAACAGAACAACGCTGTTGGTGCAGCTATCGCCTTAGCAAGACTTGAATATGCAGCAGATGCAGGCCTAGATCTAGTAGCGCACTATGCATCCTTAGATTTCGAATTGGGCGTAGACTCTGCCCTTGAGGCACTCCGACAGACTCATCGAGACATCACTGTTGCCAGCAAACCTCTGCACGACTCCTTGCTAGAACTCACTGCAAAACAACAACCAATGGGACTGACCGAAAGACAAGAATTTTGGTACCACCAAACTCTTAAAAATCTACGAGAAGGCAGCGCATCTACCGCCGACAAGAGTCTAGAAACACTTGAAGCATCATTAGACGGAAGGGACGCGTCCAAGATTCTTGACCCCCTTTACGACTCCCTTGCGATGGCACACGCAGAACAAGCAGGCATCGCGGAAGGAGACGCATACCACCATTTCGCCCGCTTGCCCCAAGAGGAGTGGAAACCTGTTTGTGTGGTAAAAAACACGAAAGACGAGGTGTACGTAGACGAACATGGCGTAGCATACGCCCTTGATGATTTGTCAGAACCTGCATACCTCATAAAGGAAGCAGCGGAATCACTACCCCCAGAAGCGTTCACACATCACGCAGTGGAAGAAAATACAAATAATGGAGCGAAATTGGCACAACTTCCAGGTCGTGAAGATTATCTTGTTGATCAACTAGGACAAGTGTACAAGATAGTTGGTCAAGATGAACTTTATGGAAACATTGTGGAGCACGTAAGTTCTCCTAGTTTTTTCAACAGCGACTTCTCTCACTTTGATCGCTCAGCTCTAGAAGGCGAAGCGAGAAGCCGAGCAATGATCGGCTACGACGTAGGCAAGATAAAACAACAAGAACACCACCTAAAAAGAGCCATTGCGCTAGGCATGGAAGGACTAGAGTCTGAACTTGAGGCCTGCCAGAATGTTTTGCAAATGGCAGAGAACACCATGTTCCCATTAACTATAGCAACTCTAAAAGCCGGCGAAGTAGATCCTGCAGTACACGAGAGGCAACTGAAATACCTCGTGGAAGGCAGTACCCTGGCACAAAACTTCATCGGACAACTCTACGAGGGTCAAAATAACCCTGAACAAGCAAGGGCATGGTACGAGAAAGCAATACAGACCGATCCGTCAGATGCATACTCACACATACACCTCATGCGGATGACGGATAAGAACAAATTGGATGAGTCTATGAAAGCTTTCCAGGAAGCTACAAACGGCCAATTCCCTGCGGACAAACTCCAGGATATGCTTTCCTCCCCCGAGTTTGTCACCGGCGTGCTATCCGTATTCCATCGCAGTCAATCGGCCTAAACCTTTTTAAAGGGCCAGTCTTCTTTAGAGAGTATGGGAAGAATCAAGACAAGGTTGATTAAGAGACTAGCACACCAGCTAGTCAAAATTCACAAACCTAAATTGAGCACTGACTTCACCGAAAACAACAAAGTGATCAGCAGCTACTTCTCCATGGACGCTTCTAAGAAGTTAAGAAACTGCATCTCCGGGTATGTTACTCGGTTGATGAAGATTAAGGAATAATCATTCTAGCACGGTTTCTAGTACAGGAAGATCACAAAAATCTGTCGTAAAATTGTATGCTCCCGCATTCAGGAATGTTAGCACATCTCCCTTTTTGGGATTATCAAGATACACGCGATACCTAAACAAGTCCATGCTGCAAGGCGTCAAACCTTTGATGATGAAAGCTTGACCCTCGCCCTTCTCCAACTCACCCTCTACTAACAACTTTGCAGGTACCACAAACGCGTCTGTATCCCCTTGGTACACGGAAGCGTCAACAACTACTGTGGAACCGTGCACTTGTAATATGTTCGTCACCAAAGTGCATGCAGGAGCAGAAATAAATCTTCCCGGTTCCAACATAAGCAAACAATTATGTTCATTAAGATACTCTTTCATGTTACCAATCTTTCCTAGTACCCCTTGGATGACGTCCTTGTTCGTGTTAGCATAATGAGAGGGCAATCCTCCACCAATATTCACCACATCTATCTTGCTCATGACACTTTCGTCAAACATTCTTTGGAATTCGTACGCCAAACTCCATTCTGCCATGTTTTGGGTCTTCCGGTGAGAATGGATGCCTAACTTTTCTATCTTTGGATGGTCGCGTAGTTCGTGCACTAACTCTGCAACCCTTTCTGAGGACATGCCAAACACGTAGTAACGTTCTGTTTTTAATGTTCTTTCTTTCAAACGCACTCTGAGTAAGAGGTTTATCTTTACATCGTTCTTGTCCAAATGATTGAGTAACGTTTTCAAGTCCTCTGCATTGTCCACTGCCACCCATCTGACCCCTTGGCTGATGAGCTGTGCTACATCTTCCTCTGACCATGCTTGGGCAAAGTACAACACTCGTGACTTATCTTGTACGCGTCCAAGCTCTGCCTTGAAGTGTATGGAAAACATGCTATCTGAATGCTTTTCTAGCGAAGGCGTTATGGCAGGGTTTGTTTTGGAGCTGTAGGCAATAAGGTCCGCATACGGTTTTAGTGTGTTGTACTGTTTGAGTGCGGTTTTTGTGGAGAGTACAAATTTAGCCATCTAACAATCCCTCCTCTGATAGTTCTTCCAGAGCACGAATCATTACTAAGGGGAAGGTTATCGTGACGTCTCCTATCACTGTAGCAATGTCTGAGTCATCCTTGACCTTTCCCCAGGACTTTGCTTCGTTGGTTGTTGCCCCACTCATACTTCCGCTTGTCTTGTGCGCTGTCGTAAGGTAGACTGCATACTCTGCTCCGCCGTTCAACAACGTACAGAGGATTGCGTGATGCTTGCTAATGCTTCCACCTAGAGCAATAACGCCTTTCTTCTCGTCCATGTTTGTACTTAAGAGTATGTTTCCAAAATCCTTCACCACGTCTACTTGGAAGTCTTTATGGTCTTGCTGGAATAGGTACAAGTGGAAGCCGAACGCTCCGTCTGTGATTGCAGGACAGAATATAGGAACATTATTTTTTGCTGCTTGGTACAGTATGCTGTTCTCATCGTCCAAAGAGAGCCCTATCTCGCGTAGTAGTTCAGAAACAGGCCAGACTTTCTTCTTCTTGTACGCTTTGTCCAAGAATTGCATCATTTTGTCTTCAAACATCATGTAGCTTTCATTTTTTACAAACAAGTTACCGATACGATTGATGCCTTGCTCGTGCAATTCTACGTCATCACTGTCAAACTTGCCTATGGAGAACTTTTCCCCATATGCCTTCATGATATCCTCTTCAATGCCTCCTACGGTGGTGACGATGACGTCTGCCATGTGTAACTTGACTAATTGTGCGAAGAACCCTCGTAATCCGGAGGTCACCATGTTGCTGGTGAAGGTGAGAAACATCTTTGCGCTGTTTTTCTTCATTTTCACAATAACATCTGCAGCGTTGTGTAGTTCAATGCTTTGGTAGCCAAGATGCTGAAATTGGTCTACCAAACTCTTGACCGTAATGTTCTTTTTCCACGTAAAGTCTTCTACAAAGGACATAGTTTAGAAAATAAAGCGCTCTAGCTGCCAGAATGACGAATACTATCAAACATAGCTGCTGGCTTGTTCATGGGAGTATCTAGTTGCATAAGGTTTAAGAATGTATGCCTCACATACGTAAAATGCCAAGATTGTTTAAGGACGAACCCCCCAACTTAGCACCCATTGTTGGCGCTCTATCAGGATTTACCACAGGACTTGATCCTGCAGGTGCTGCAAGATACATTTTTACCGGGAATGAAGACACCCCTGGAGGGTGGGGAGCGAGCATGCTATCAGATATCCTAACTTGTCCTTCCGGACTAATCACATATGTTCCCGTGGCGTTGTGCGTTCTTGGGGCGCAATACACATTTTACGGAATCCCTGCGATAGGGATGGGCGTTTACTGCCTTTGGAAATGCGTAAGTTCTCCCACAGATAAGGAAACTAATAATACCGCATAACGAACTCACCATCACGAATGGTTTTGATAACGTATTCCTTTTCCGGACCCCATAATATTTCGTTGAATGCGTATTGTCCTAGCGCTCCATCATACTCCATCGTGCGCATCTGTTCAGCAGCACAATCTCCATCCGTGCTCCCACAATCTTCAAACGCTTGTTTGAGCATGAACAACGCATCATAAGAACTTGCGCTGTGTGCAGTAGGTATCTGATCGTATTTGGTTTTGAAGTCTTCTGCAAACCAGGAGGCAGAGGTCACCTTAGGGAAGGTATACACAAGTCCTTCAGCGTACTCGCCAGCAACAGGAATGACTGTTGGATTCTCCACACCCCATTGGCTGATGATCCTGGCTTTGATACCTAGCTCGCCAGCTTGCTTGAAAATGTCTCCTGCGACAGAATACACCACAAAAATAACGTCGGCATCTTTGAGCTTGAGTAAGGATGGCTTGAAATCTTTAGTAGCAAAGTTGAAGCTTTCCTCCTCCAGTACGATTCCTCCTAGCGCCTCAAAATGTTGCTTGAACCCTTGCCGATGCAATTCACCAAACATGTTCTCAAAGTAGAGTATGCCTGCGGTTGTACCTATGCGTTCAAAAGCATGTCTTGCGAGAACCTTGTCTTCGGTTTCAACAGCTCCTGCAGTGCTAAAGTAGTGATCACTAAACTTTCCGTAGTTGTTGTTGGGCGTGATACCTACGATATGGTGTTGGCCGCTAAAGGTTGCGGTAATCTCTACAGGCGTTCCACAAAAAGGTCCGATGAATGCCTGTACGTTGTGTAGTTCCTTTAAAGCGTGAAGAGAGGTGAGGGTTTGGGTGCTATCACACTTTGAGTCTTCGTAAACAAGTTCTACTGGCCTTCCAAGGATACCCCCTTGGGCGTTGATGTCCTCTAGGGCCATAGAGAGCCCCCTTTCGTAGCGTTGACCAAACAAGGCTAACGGACCGCTTAAAGGGGCTACAACACCGATCTTGAGCTCGTTGTCCACACCCGGAACCGCGCTTTCTGGCGAACAGGCAAATAAGAGCAATAATCCTAGCATGAGTAATCGGTTCATACGCAATAGTATGGAAAACGACCATATAAACATGATTCCTCCCCCAGGGGTGAACAAACGATATGCTTTTATACTATATATCGATTTATCCATGTATGCAGACAGCATTGTTAGAGAACATCGGCTTTACCAAAGGCGAGATCAAAGTATACCTAGCCTTACTAGAGTTGGGCAACACAACGACCGGACCATTAATACTGAAAAGTCATGTTGCACGTTCCAAAGTGTATGAAATACTAGAAAGACTGAAAGAGAAAGGATTAGTAACCGACGTCACCAAAGAAAACGCAAGATACTTTGAAGCAACCTCGCCAGCACGCATAGAGGACTACATAAACCAAAAAAGCAAAGCTTTGCAGCAACAAAAGCAAGGCTTCCAAAAAATTCTTCCTGAATTGTTAGCAAAGCAAAAAATGCAAGAGTCCAAGCAAGAGGTCAAAGCGTACGTCGGCATGGAAGGTCTGCATGCCGCATTCTATGGGTTGATGGAAAACCAGAAAAAGAACGCAGAATACCTTGCTATAAGTTTCTATGGCGACGTGGACGAACCAGAAAAATACATACGATTTTTCGAAAAGTACAACAAAGCAAGAAAAGAGAAAAAGATAGCTGCAAGAATTCTCGTTCACCACGCCGATCCGTTGCTGAAAGAAAAAGAAAGAGTGAGCCGAGGGCTGTATCCCGTACGCGTTACTTCCAACGCCGTGCCTACCGGAGTGGCCGTTCTTGGCGACACCGTCATCACGCTCAACCTTGGCGAGATTCCAAGAGCGTTCGCCATCGTGTGCAAAGAAAACGCTGATCGATACCGAAATTTCTTTAACGGTCTCTGGAAAAAGTCCAAGCCGGCAGCTTTTTAGTCTTTCCTGCTCCACATTTTCCAAAAATCTTGCCTGTGCTGATAAGCATTCAGGCTATCAATGGTAACCGCATCTTCTGTTCCTTCTAATGCCCCCCATCTAATCAACTGGGCTGCGTTCTTGGGCTTAATTCTGTAAATCTTGCTCGCGAGGCTGAACCTAATGGCTTCCCCTTCGTATGCAGGCGAGATATAGCCAGGTTTCTCTTTGGAATACGCAACCGCAATGCCAAAACAGGTGCTTGTTATTTTCCTGTAAAAAACCTCCCCTCTCCTTTTCCTCACAGGTTTTAGATGTTGGGAAATAAATTTGGCCCGTGCCTCCGAAGTGCGATGGAGATTAATGGAACGGTCACGGTTTAGGATTCTGAAGGAATTCACCCAATCCGTATCGCGCTCCAACCTGTTTGGCTTGGGAAATCTTAGTTTCACATCAGGGCTTTTAGGATAATCCGAACTTCACCAGCGATATTCTTCCCTAGCAATCCAATCAGGCATGTGCAATGATAACTCTTCTTTATTTAAAAACCTGAGGAATGCAATCGCTTGTTACTTTTGACATTTTCCAATGCCTTTTTATACCTAGAATTCGTCAACCTACTTGGGCGGATAGTTTAGTCTGGATAGAATACAAGGCTTCGGACCTTGGGACCAGGGTTCGAATCCCTGTCCGCCCGCTTTACTCTTAGGTTATGTCGGGGGCGGAATGAAAACAAAGAACAGGATTAATTTGTCGTTAGGAAATATTAATCGGATACAACATTTTAGAACCGGGCCAATAAATTTATATAGGATGCAAATCTAAGTTAAGATGTGTCTCAAAAGAAATATTATCAGAAACATTGGAATATTGATAAAGTTGAAAAAAAGGTAAAAAATGAGCCCTTTAGAAAACAAGAACCGGATGTTGAAGTTGTTAAATTCTTAAAATTTTTGAAAAAGAAAAAGGTCAGGGGGAATCTGTTGGATGTTGGTTGCGGAGGAGGTAGGCATTGTTTATTATTTTCTAAAAACGGTTTTGAGACAACGGGATTTGACTTTTCAAGCAATGCAATCAAGATCGCAAAACAATTATCTAAAAAATCAAAATTTAAAGTTGCTAGCGTATTAAAATACAAAGACAATAACAATTATGATGTTGTTTTGGATTACGGCTGTTTACATCATATTCCGAAATCTAAGTGGGCTGCATACAAAAAAACCATATTAAATGCTTCAAAAAAAGGCACTTATTTTTTTCTATTTGGATATTCAAAAAATTCTGAATATTTGAGAGACTATAAATTATCCAGTTTTAATAAAACTAAAAGATTTCTACGGTTAGAAGGAGATTACTTCCGTTTTTTTAGCATCAGCGAAATAAAAAAACTATTTCCAGAATTTGAGATCGTGTTCAAAAGCGAGAAGAAAACCTTGGGTAAAAATACCTCTTTTTATACTTTTTATTTGAAGAGAAAATAAGGTTCTAAAAATTATTTCATTTAATAACTATTAAACGTACTGATATTACCTGTCTTCTGAAGTCCCTGTCCACTCGCACCTAAACCTTTATATAACATTTAGTTATAATATATAACAAATTGTAACAAAAATGGCTCAAGCATTAATAAAACTGGGAGAAAGAGAGGATCGCGTTTTGACTATTGTGAAAGGTAAGTTTGGATTCAAGAACAAATCAGACGCGGTTAATTTTGTGATAGAAAAATTTGAGGAAGAACTGTTAGAACCTGAGCTTAGGCCTGAGTACGCGAAGAAAATCAAAGGAATAATGAAAGAGAAGGGCAAACGATATCGCAGCATAGACGAGTTGAGGAAAGAGATCGAGCATGCGTGAGTTTGAAATAAAGCCTAAACTACGAAAGATTCTTGATAAGCTGCATAAGAAAGATAGAAAGACATACAACGCAGTTATGCAAAAAATAGAGGAAGTGCTACGGTCGGAAGGCATTGAGCATTACAAGAACCTTAGACATGATATAAAACAGTTCAGCCGCGTTCACATCGGTAGTTTCGTCCTGGTCTTTTCCTACAACAAGCAAAGTGATTTTGTCATCTTCATTGACTACGACCATCACGACAACATTTACAAAACGGGAAGCTAACAGATCCCTGCCCGTTTATAATTCTTCGTACTTTTCTACGATTTGCCCGATGTTTTCAAGTTTGGTGATGCGTTCGTGTTCCACCGCCTTCCCACCATCTTCGTACACCCAGGACGCCGCAGGAATGTAAACAACGCGAAAGCCTGCACTGACCGCAGGCATCACATCACTGTGCAAGGAGTTGCCAACCATCCTAACATTTGCAGGTTCTCGATCGTTCAACACGTGCTGGTACATAGGAACGTGCTTGTGGGGAACGATGAGCACTCTAGCATCAGGTACAGGCGTGGTAATATCAGGGACAAACCCGCATTCGTCGCCAAACCATCTTTCAAGATTAAGAGCGCGTACCTTTTCGGTTTGCACATCCTCATCTCCTTTTGTGAGAATAAGGAGCTCGTCTCCCTTTTCATGGAGGAAGTCTAGCGTGGATGTTGATCCAGGAACGAGTCCTCTCGCCTTCCATGTTTTAACATCATACGTGCTAAGACCTAGGCCGTACACTGGCTCAGAATGGGTCTTTGGGACACCCATCTCATCGCAAAGTTCGCCGTAGACCTGCTGGAGAGCAAGAGGAAATCGGCAACTTCGAAACCCGTGCTGCTTTACAAGCTCAACATTTCGTTTTTCTACGCGTTCGGCCACGCTAAGTAACGATGGAGCCCGTTCATGGCGCATGTACAAAAAACGTAAGAACTCTGCCTTGACCCGGTTGTAGTCCACCGCAGTGTCCAAAAGCGTGTCATCCAGGTCAAACATCCATGTTCTCATAGACCATTAACCTAAAAGACGTATAAAAAGTTTCACCATTAGTCGAACAAGTCGAGCTTCGTTGCAGGCTTTCTGACGTCTGCGTTGGTGACGTACCAGGCCCCACCGCTAATGTCCGCACGGTTGGAACAATCCAAGCTACATTGAGTGTTACAAAAGTCTATCTTGTTTTCGTTGCAATACTGGTTGCCCAGCACCCATAGTAGGTCATCGAGCAGCGCAGGGTCTAACCCATGGCGCGCGGTTACTCTTTGGATTTCTAGGCGTATTACTTTTTCGAGGTTTTCTCGACGGTAGACTCCGGGAGGTTCTGTAACGATAGCACCATACCCATGGAATATGCGAGTTGCGTGCCTATCCACCTTTATAGGGAGGGCATGTGGGTTGTCAACATCAATCCAACCTAGCTTGACATAGTTTTTCACGAGCAGGGCTGCCTTGCCCCAAGAATAACCATCAAGGCCCCTCGCAACATCAATAATTTCGTTCGGTTTTGTTGTAGTGAATAGTTCTCTTGGATCGCCCACCTCACGTAACTGTTCAATGTTCCGCCATAACATCGCGATAGGGCGCCCTATGCCTTCTCTACCCATGTATGTTTCTAGCAACTCCCAAAATGCCTTCTTGTCCTTTCCAAATACGTCCGTAGCAGTGTGCTCTTGGAACAAGGAGCGCATGCCTGCATACACCACACTACTTGGTCTGCCGCCATCGTACTGTACTGCAAAAAAGATGTGCAGGGCGCGTTCTAATGAATTCTCTCCAACTCCTTTGGGAGGGATGACTTCTGGGATGTCCAGATGCTCAAACGGCGGCTTTGCCTGATCATGCCAGTCCAGCAGCAAGCGACAGAGTTTCAACGTTCTTCCCCTGACCACTCTGATGCCTGATGCAGGGAGAACGCTTTTTTCTAGTTCTCTATCCCTAGGTTTTCTTGCAGGTTTTTCCACCTGTAGGCTAGGCAGCATTTCAAACAAGTGGCCCGTCATGGTCAAGGATGGCAGTCTTGGCTTTTATGCTTGCGGTTATCAAGAGCAAAGCCTTTAAAAGCAACCTACCATCCGTATTCTTAGAGGGGCTATAGTGTAGCTTGGCTATCACGCATGGTTTGGGACCACGTAACCCCGGTTCGAATCCGGGTAGCCCCGTTTACCTAACCTATTTAACCTCTCCACGGCTATCTAAAGCATGAGAAGAACTCGTCTTGGCATCGGTACAGAATGGATTGACCATCATGCAGATTCCTTTCTAGAGGCGGTTAATTCAACAGGTTGTGACTTCTTGTTTTACACCCAACTACCCGGCGTGGGGATAGTTGGATTTGTGGATGGCAAGGGAAATGTCCAGTCTCACCAGGCGCCAGACTGTTCTGAACTCGTGCAAAGAATCCACAAAGCAGGCATACCTACATATATAGGAAGAATCCAGCCAAACACAGACGATCCAAGTCAGTGCACTAAGCTGTTCGAGCTTTTCGCACGCCCCGTTATCAACCAACCTCAAGAAATGATCAAAGCCGTGGACGACTGGCGTGAGTTAGTTCTGACCTTGCCAGAATCACGAAACTTCTACTGGGGATCTGGAAGCTTTTTTGGGTTTTACACGGAACAAGCTAGGAAGGACACCCCTCCACGAAGATTCCTATGCTCAGGGCATACAGACTATCGTTCGCTCTCAGACGCAATGGCAGATGTTCCCAATCTTAGCGTTGCACCCGTTGATGCGGAGTGGTATAGAGATGCCTCAACAATGCTCGGCATGCCTATACACCCCCATCCTAGCTCACGTTTATAACTGCCTAGGGACTATATAAAGGATGAGTGATGGATATTTTGGTAATGTAGAGCTGGCACTACAAGTGGCACATGTCGCTCCAGAAAACCGCCTTGTTGACCCCGATTTCGGACAGGGCGTTGGTCCCGTACCCAATCTTGATGCGTACCCCAAAGACTTCCAAAGACTCATTCGTGGACGATACTCCCACCTTGTAGAACCAGAGGAGGGCCAGATCAAGGTGCTGTACAAGATGGAACGCCTTCCCCGACTGACTGATGGAGAACTTTCTGTGTTGGTGCCCAGCACAGAACTTCATGCAGGGAAAAGGTCACTCACGATCCCAGAAACCGAGGTACAAGTCTCCCACAAAAGAGAATACCACCCCGCGATTGACCCAGAATTCGATGACGTTGAAGAAGACCCAGACCATCCAGGAGTTGTCAAAAGAATAGGAAATTTTGAGATTCTCAACAGGTATCTCTCCACAACGTTTAGCACCTTCACCTTCAATATTGCAGAACCCGATAATTGGAATGAGCTCAATGAACGCATAGGAGAATTGAAGGAAGGCAGTCTTGCGGAGTACATCACCACGCGTGCAGAAGCAGTCCATCGTTTTAGGAATTCGCCCAAACTTGCAGAACGCATAGACAAACTTGATGGAGAGTTCGACCAAACACACCAGGAACTCATACAATCCTGGAATCTTGCCACGAGAAGCTACCACGTCATCAGAGACAGCACGCTCATCCGCATCCTTTGCGAGTACCAAAAGGCCATCGGCAAGGGAGTATATGTCCATCGCTATGAACAAGCACCCTTGATCGCCATAGACGCCTCTGGCAGAATGCTCAACTCCAACCACCCGAACCCGGACAGGCAGATCATGAAGAGCGACATAGACGACGCCCCCCTTTCACAACATGAAAGGCTCCCGTTTAACCAATCCTTTCAAGATGCAGTGCAAGCGGGGTTATGGGAGATTCCCGAAAGACGACCGGATTATCTCGTCGAATCATGGAACAAGCTTATCCGAGCGGGACGGCTGGCCAACGACGGATCGAACAATGAAACAATAACTGCCTGCCAGACATCCTTAGAAATCATGCTACGAGGAACATTAGCAAGATACGGAGATATGAGTCATGAAGAAGTTCAAAAGAAAGGATACAAACTCCAAACCTTGATGCGAAGATGTGAGAGCGTTCTTGCAAGTACGAAGAAAAGGAAGGGTGCAGCCCTCGCAGCTCCCATCTTTACCAAGCTCATTAACATCACGAAAAAGGACGCAGTCAGCTTGGTAGACTACAGAAACGCGACCGTTCACGGCAACAGTTGGGGAGATCTGCCAAACTTTCTTGCGAGATACGCAGTCCAGGCGTGCGGTGAGGCAATATGCTACTTGGAAGAAGAGGCCTGGAAGCACGACGAACCCTTAACACTAGCAAGCGACCTGTACCTATGGCTCTATCCAACGATCCAAAGCACGTTCGGACTCAAAAGCGACATTGACGCAATGAACGGACGGATGGCCGCCAAACTATTGGGCTACATGGGCACTGAAGCACTTATCCAACTTCCCGACTCCATGCCTAAGGGATCCTTGTCCCGAGGTCTCGTGACCGAATTCTTACAGTCCTAAGCAACGCTTAAATACTTGAATTCTCGACGTAACCCATGTTCCGCGTTAAAGACGTGCCCAACTATTTTGAAAGACTCACCGCGCGTATGAGCCAGATACACACACTCATAGGCCAACTATCCCGAAGTATGGAGAACGATGAGTTGTGTAGGGATCTGAGGAGAGGGCAGGCACGTCTTAATCTTGCCAAAAACATGCTCAACATCATCACACACACCAAAGGAAGAACCACGGAGAAGACCTTACGGGAAATAGTACAAGGAGTGGAGGACGGGAGAAAGATTCTACAAGCAAGCAATCCAGTCAACCAACCTGCAGTTTTTGAGCAACTCGGCCCCATAGACAAAGAGCTTCTGGTAACGCTGGCAGAAGTAACTAGCGATCTTCCTGGTCTTCGAACACAAAAACGTAAAGAAACAGACCACGAGTTGCAACGGCAAGTCCGAGAGAACATCATCAACCAGTTCAAAGTATACACTGAAGGGAAAGAAGACCTGCCCAACGTCCCGAAAATCATGGAAACTATGGCGTCAGGTCAAGAACTCTTAGAACAAGCCTTCAACGAAGATCCCATCGATGTGGAGACACTCGACGCAAGTATCGATCTCCTCTCCGGTGCACAGAAGGAACTCCCCACCGTACTCGTAGCAGCACTAGAGAAGGCTAGAGGTACAGATGCCGAGAAAACCATAGCAAAGTTGATAGCATTTGAACTCACAATGCCTCTGGAGGCACTGAAGGCATTTTCTAAAGAAGCCAAAGCTACATAGTGACCTTGCTTACCGTCCTGAGCAACCTTTATATATACTGATTCTTCGATTGAGAACATGAGCGAAAAGGTAGGCATCACCGCAAAGAAGGAAGGCGACTTTAGCGAGTGGTACACACAAGTGCTACAAAAGGCTGAAATGATCGACTACAGTCCTGTGAGCGGCTGCTACATCCTACGACCCAACTCGATGTTTATCTGGGAGCAAGTCCAGAAATGGTTTGACAAAGAAATCCAAAAGATCGGCGTAAAAAATGCTTACTTCCCCTTGTTCATCCCCGAAAGCTTGCTAAAAAAAGAAGAAAAACATGTTGAGGGCTTTGCACCCGAAGTGGCATGGGTCACCCAAGGAGGAGACACAAAACTTCCCGAAAGATTAGCTATAAGACCCACAAGCGAGACCATCATGTGCCACACCTTCTCCAAATGGGTACAATCACACAAAGAACTACCCTTAAAGATCAACCAATGGTGCAATGTGGTGAGATGGGAGTTCAAACATCCTACCCCCTTCCTACGAAGCAGGGAGTTCTTGTGGCAAGAAGGCCACACCGTACACGCTACCAAAGAGAGCGCTGACGAAGAAGTATACCACATCCTAGACTTGTACGAGCAAGTGTTGAAAGATTTGTTCGCCCTACCTTGCTTGAAAGGAAGAAAGTCAGAGGACGAAAAGTTCGCAGGAGCATTGTACAGCACGAGTTGTGAGGTCTACCTGCCCAATGGCAAGGCAGTCCAAGGCTGCACATCCCACGCGCTAGGACAAAACTTTTCCAAACCCTTCAACATCCAATTCTTAGACGAAAACGGAGACAATGCTTACGCTTGGCAAAACAGCTGGGGAATCAGCACCAGAACCATAGGCATGATGATCATGATGCACGGAGACGATAAAGGGTTGATCATCCCACCAAGAGTGGCGGCAACGCAAGCAGTCATCGTACCCATCCTGTTTGATGACACCAGAGAAGCAGTAATGAAGGAAGCAAAAAAACTAGAAGCAGACCTCAACATACGCGTTCACCTGGACGAGAGAGAAGATCACTCCCCTGGATGGAAGTTCAATGAATGGGAGATGAAAGGAGTACCTATCAGGATAGAAATCGGACCAAAAGACGTGGAGCACAAGCAATGCGTACTAGTAAGAAGAGATTCTGGAGAAAAACAAAATGTTCCTTTAGATCAAGTCTCTGCAAAAGTAACCCAAGTCCTAGAAAGCATCCAGAATGACATGTACACCAAAGCAGCACACTTCATGAAAGAAGCAACTGTCGAAGTGGAAAGCCTGAAGCAATTCCCAGAAAGCAAACTAGCACACGCGCTATGGTGTGAGGAAGCAGCATGCCATGAACAAATTAAAGAAAAGTTCAACGCCAAATGCCTCACCATGGAAGAAGGTACAGGAAAATGTTTCATGTGCGGCAAGCCCGCAAAAGGTAAAGCGTACTTCGCTAAAAGCTATTAACGCTTGAACATCTTTGGATCTTTCAACACTATCTCCGTGTGTGGGTAGGCGAAACTAACGTTCTTGCTCTTTCCCACCAGCGCGTAAATCTCCTTCGTGATTACGGTCTCGACATGTTGGATGTTGCGAGCGGGCACCCAATACCGAACGTGCACGCTGATACCACTAGGGCGGAACTTACACTCCACCTTGGGCTCTTCGTTTACTGCCTCGCTAAACGCCTTCGCATGTTTCTTTGCTGCAGTAAGAGCAAGCTTCATGGCTTGGTCCAGATCACTCTCATACGTGGTATCAAAGGCAACCTCATCACGAACGAACTCATCCTGCAACGTATAGTTGATGATGTTCTGTTCAAACATGATAGAGTTGGGAATCAAGATGATTCTTCCGGAGTTTTCCTCACCAGGAACAATACCCCCCACTTCTTTAAGATACAAGTGAGTCAGCGTAATGTCGGCAACATCTCCACGAACCTCGCCAACGATGATACGGTCACCAATCTCAAACGGACGCTTCACCACCAACATGATCCAGGCAGCAATACCCGTGATGGGCTTTTGTAGCGCCCAACCTAGCGCAGCAGACAGTAAACCTAAGCTTAGTCCGATACCTGTGAAACTTCCCGTGTAAGAAAATATACCGAACAGGGCCAACACCACCAAGAGCACATACTTCAACAATCGAGAAAAGATCTCCACGTTGGACTTCTGCTTTTTGGTAGTAGCACGCTTCAACAACTCTCGTTCTGCAAAGCGCAAAAGCTTGTCCAGACCCCACCATACCAAGATGATGATGATCAAAGTTCTCAGTATCGGTAGAGACCCTTTGATTTGATCCAGAAATGCATACATCTCCATACGCTTCCCTCAGTCGTGCCTATATAAATACGTTTTGGCTACACCACGTCCATAACGTTTTTATAGGCAAAATTGAGAAAAACATCAATGGTTAGTGTTAAGGAGAAATTATCGAAACTAGAGCCAGTTATTGTAATCGGAGATCTCATGCTTGACCAGTATCATGGGGGAACGATGCAACCCTGCCCAGAAGGCGGGGAAAAGTTCATGGTAGAAAAGACCCATAACGTTCTAGGCGGAGCAGGCAACGTAGCCCGGAATCTTCGCTCCCTAGGCGTGCCCGTACACGTTATTGGAGCGCTAGGCAAAGAAGATTTGGATGATACCGGCATCACACTATTACGCCTACTGGACGAGATCGGCTGCACTCACACCATCATTAAAAGTGCGCACCCTACCACGGTAAAATCAAGATTGTACGATCATGCTGGCGACCGCTCCGGTCCAAGAGTGGACAAGGACATGATGTTTGAGAAAAAGCAAGCCCTACTCCACCAAGTAAAACACGATCTCGCAAACCGGAGAAACGCTTCGGTGATTGTTAGCGATTACGGAAAGGGCGTGGTGAGCAACGAACTCATGGAACTACTCTTCACCATGCAGATCAAGACCTTTGTAGATCCCAAGCCAGCAAGCAACGTCAACTACACATTCAAAGACTTCCCCTACATCTTACGACCTAACAAACAAGAAGCCAAAGAACTCGCAGCCAGACACAAGAAAGATCTCGGCACCATACCTGAAGTGGCACAAACCTTACAAGAAAAAGGAGCCAAGAACGTCATCATCACCCTAAGCGAACAAGGAATGTATATTCTGGACAAGCAAGGATATAGCATGCCTACCCTAGCAAAAGAGTGCGTCGACGTGACAGGAGCAGGAGACACCGTGATGGCCACTTTGGTAGCTTTTGAGGCGCTAGGATTGCCCCTACGACAATGCTGTGAGCTCGCCTCTGCAGCAGCCGCGGTCGTGGTAGGCAAGAAAGGCACAGCCACAACAACCGTCGACGAGGTCCTTAAAAGGGCCCCAAAACCCTTAGATTTCCAATCCGAAAAGTTTATATAGAACGCTCCAGTAACTATCTTTTAGTTCTACTGGGGAATTTTAATGGAAGAACATAAAATCGTTAAGACCGGAACAACAACGGTCGGTATCGTTTGTAAAGACGGTATTGTACTCGCTGGAGACAGAAGGGCCACTGCAGGCTATGTCGTTATGAAAAACGCAAAGAAAGTAGTACCCATCAATCATAACATGGCAGTCACCACGGCTGGCAACGTCTCCGACATCCAACTCTTGGTAAAACTTGCCAAAGCAGAGATGGTCCTAAAGGACCTCCAAAGCAAGAGAAAGAGCACAGTGAAGGAAATCGCCAACCTGTTTGGCGGAATGTTATACTCCAACATCAGAAAACCAAGCATGATTCCAGGCATCGCAGCCTTCTTGCTTGGAGGAAGCGACATCAAAGGAACACACCTGTTTTCCTTAGACCCTGACGGTTCAGTCATTGAAATTGATGAGTACGTTACCGACGGCAGCGGAAGTGTCTTTGCCATAGGCGTCATGGAAGCACAATACAAAAAAGGACTATCCCTTCAAGAAGGAGTCAAACTCGCAGTAACCGCGATCAACGCATCCATCCAAAGAGATACCGCAAGTGGCAATGGCATTGATGTCTTGACCATCACGGACAAAGGTATGGAGTTCGTTATAGAACAAAAAATAGAAACAAACCTAGCATAAACAGTTTCTTATCATAACATGGCAGAAATCATAAAAGAAATTTTGAAGAAATTGCCGGAAGATAAAATAAGCGCTGCCGGCTTCGAAGGCGCGAACATCGTGTTATACACGAAGGACGAAGAGTTCTTTACTACCAATAGCGGAGAGATCCGAAAGGTTGTGCAAGAATTCAAGAAACGCATAGAGCTCAGGCCGGACCCCAGCATCACCATGAAACAGGAAGATGCTGAGAAGGCCATCAAAGAACTCATGCCTGAAGACGCTGGCGTGGCCAACGTTATCTTTGATCCGGAAAGAAGTATAGTATACATAGAAGCTGAGAAGCCAGGCATTGCCATCGGCAAGCAAGGTTCACTATTACGAGATCTACGAGCTAAAATCTTATGGGTGCCAGTCGTACAAAGATTGCCCCCCATCAAGAGCTCGCACATCGACAACATCCGACAAGTACTCTACCAAAACTCCGACTATCGCAGAAAGTTCCTAGACAAAGTAGGACATCGCATCTACGACGGCTGGGTACGCGAGAAAAAGCAAGAATGGGTACGCGTCACACTGTTAGGGGCAGGAAGAAGCGTGGGCAGAAGCTGCATGCTCTTCCAGACACCCGAAAGTAACGTGATCATGGACTGTGGCATAGACGTTGCAGCCACAGAACCCGCACAAGCCTATCCAATGTTGGACGCTCCAGAATTTGATATTGGAAAACTAGACGCAGTCATTGTTACGCACGCACACGTAGACCACTCAGGATTTGTTCCTTGGTTGTTCAAAATGGGTTATCGAGGACCCGTATACTGCAGTCCCCCAACAAGAGACGTCATGATATTGCTACAATTAGACATGATCAAAATCTGGAAAGGAGAGAACAAGGAAGAGTTGTATACTGTAGACGATGTTAAAGAAATGGTCAAGCATTCCATAACACTCAACTACGAAGAAGTTTCAGACATCACCCCTGACATTCGTCTAACCTTCTACAATTCCGGCCACATCAT
The DNA here is from genome assembly GCA_030750765.1 of Candidatus Woesearchaeota archaeon. Lineage (GTDB taxonomy): Archaea > Nanobdellota > Nanobdellia > Woesearchaeales > ARS49. Next base: position 18,311 of record JASMHM010000001.1, read on the forward strand.
TGGTGGAAGCATGGCCCACCTCCATGTAGGCAACGGACTGCACAACTTCATGTACACAGCAGACCTAAAATTCGGACGATCATTACTACTAGAACCAGCTACCTCACGCTTCCCACGATTAGAAACGCTAACCATCGAAGGAACGTATGGTGGAAAGACAAACACCATGCCCAGCCAGGAAGACCAAGATGAACTGCTGGCAAACATAATCAAGACCACCATCAAGAGAGGTGGAAAGGTGTTAATGCCCGTGTTAGGCGTGGGTAGAAGTCAGGACATCATGGTCATGATCGAAAAAATGGTCCAAAATGGAGATCTCGACCCCACCCCTGTCTACCTAGAAGGTATGCTTTGGGACGTCACAGGTATCCACACGGCGTATCCAGAATATCTTAACCGAAGCATTCGCAAGCGCATCTTCCACAAAGACCAAAACCCGTTCTTGAACAAGATTTTCAAGAGAGTGGGAAGTGCTAAGGAAAGAAAGCAAGTGGTTGAGGATACCGGACCGTGTGTGATATTGGCAACCTCTGGCATGTTGCAAGGTGGACCCTCAGTGGAATACCTCAAAGCCCTAGCCGACAATCCAAAGAACACCTTAATCTTCAGCTGCTACCAAGGAGAAGGAAGTCTGGGTCGTAGAGTCCAAGGTGGCGAAAGAGAGATCGCATTCAAGACAGGCAAGACACAAAACATGGTCCAGATCAAGATGGAAGTCCAAAAGCTAGAAATTTCTGACCACTCAGACAGAAAACAATTGATGAACTTTGTCTTCAAGTGCAACCCAAGACCAAAGAAAGTTATAGTACAGCACGGCGAAGCAAGCAGATGTATAGATCTTGCAAGCAGCATCCACAAACAAGGCAGAATCGAAACCGTCGCTCCAAGAATTCTAGAAAGTGTACGATTGAAGTAGACTAAACACCATCTCTGCCCGAATCGTATGTGATCCTGACGAGGGAACCATCCACAAGCTTGAAGATCCGCGTCCTTAAACCGCCCTCATCACCATCCTCAAAACTTTCGTGCAGGTCCAACCCACCATACCTTGCCCTGTGAGCCTGAGGCGTAACAAGGTGACGTCGGTTCATATACCATATCTTGTCTGTCACCTCGACCAAACCTTCAGAAATTGTGTCGAGGGTAACCACACGGCTAGTATCCACGTTGGGACCGAGTCCCGACTGCTGGAGAAATGCTTCCTGAGCCTCCGTTACTTTGGAGTAATCCTTCTTGCCAAACCGCTTTTCTAGTGCCTTGCTCATAGACTGTTAGGGAACGCATCCCTTAAAAACCTACACAAACCCGTACGGGACATCCCACTCGGTCATTTTTTGTCCTCTTTCTTTGCACACGTGGCAAAAACGTCTTGAATTGCTTGAGGTGGTAGCCATAGCACAATTTTTGTCTATGTTACCTCCCCCCCCATGCTGCGGTATCGCGCTGATCATTGTTGTGATGGCGCATGTTCAGGAGACAATGACCGAGTTCGTGTTGGGTAACTTGTGGGATTGAGTAGTCCTCGCAGGCTAACACTTTATCTAGGCTTATGAGTATCGGAGCGTGCGATTCCCTGGAGGTCTGTCCCACCGTTTCCTGTTGGTCTCCGCGGGCCACAACGATAAGACGGTAGTCTTTGTTTTCCGTTATCTTCCTCAAGTCTCTCAAAGCTGGAGAAAAGTGAAGGGATCCGCCCACCACATACCCATTTACGACATCAAGATATGATCTTCCGTCCTTTTCTAGATCACAAAAATGAGTTTCAGGAATTTGCAAACCCAAGTTCTTGTAAAAATCTCGCACCCCCTTACGTACGAGATCTTCAACAATCTTTGGAGCCCAGCTCACCGAAGACACCACACCAAAACGAGTCCTACGAAGGAATTTTAGCCTTTCCTTTTGGTAGTGGCGACCCATCTCTCTGGATTCATTTGCAAATATCAAGGGTTGTGTTCGTACTACCATCAAACTAACCCATACCTACGGTCCTCTTCTTCGATGACTCTTGCTCGTTTCTTGCACAAGTCACAAAAGGTCTTCCCTTTGCCGTACGTGCTTGCTAGCACGCAATCGCTCACCATGCCAGCTTCGAAAACCTCGACATCCTCTTCGGCATGATGACCTCGACCTAACAACACGTGCGTTTCTTCGTGAGTGACCACTTCAATAAGGGACATTCGGGGGGCGCTCCGGACTTGATCAATGCTGACCACCATGGCACCCATTTGCAGATTGGAACTCTCCCCTAAATCACACCCGGTAAATCCAGGAACCACCGCGAGTATACGATGAGCAGGGTTTGCGTACTTGTCATCTAGGGCTTCTCTAAATCCAGACAGATCCAAGTTCTCACCATCATAGAATTGTGCATGAACGTCCGCGTATTCCTTCAGCTCTCTCCTTGAGGGGATCACGATATTCAATCGCGGAAGAGTAAGTCCTAATCCCTCAAAGGTTTTCGATATGCCTTCTAACACCTGTTCTCGTAAATCTACATTCTTCTCGAAGCAGACAAGCTCAAATGATCCTCGGTCCACGTATTGCTGGTTCCATAGTTGGGCAGCGGATTCTCGTGCAGGAGGACGTGGAATGCCTGAGGCCTCTCTTCTCTTCTTAAGCCGTGGCTTGAAATTTTGAGAGGTTCTTGCGGGGGCCTCCTCCTCATACATGGATGAGCCACCATGCGAGCCATGCGGTTCCGGATCTCGATCAGGAGGTGGCAAGGGCGGCATAGGCGGATCAAACATTCACGAACAAAGATAAGATCCATTTTTAAGTCTTATTCTGGCAAAATTATAAATACGAGTAGTTGGCCCTTCGACATAAGGGGGAAGCATTATGAAAGCAGAACATGGACCATTAATTTTGAGAGTATTTCTGGGTGTTGCATTTATTGTTGCAGGCTTAGATAAATTGTTGAGCTACGGCATGGCGCAAGGTATGTTTACCAGTATGTTTGGTGGTGCAGGCACCGCAGTTTTGGTGGTGGCCATCATCATAGAGATCGCTGGCGGACTAGCTTTGCTGACAGGATATCACACAAAGAAGGCAGCTTCCATTTTGGCAGTTATTATCTTGGTGGCATTCTTGAAGACCTTTGGAGTTGGTCAAAGCGCACACTTCATCGGAACCTTGCGTGAAGTGATGGTGATGAACACGAGCGGTGCTAACACTGCAGTGAACTTTGCCTACTTTGCAGGATTGCTCAGCCTTGCAGCAACAGGCTCCAAGTTTAAAGCGGTCAAAGCCGATTAATTTTTTTCTTTTTTTTGATAATGTTTAAATACTAGTAAAGCCGCAATACCGCAATGAACACGTTGCAATACATTCTTGTTTCTGTCTTAATCGTGAGTTTGATCTCCCTTCTGGGCGTGTTCACTCTCTCTTTGAAGAAGAAAAAGCTCCATAGTGCCCTGGGTGCGCTTGTTGCGTTCGCTGCAGGAGGCATGTTGGGGGCTGCTTTCTTTGATTTATTTCCAGAAAGTGTCGCGCAAGTGGGTTCAGAACAAACCTTTACTTGGGCACTGATAGGTATGGTTGCGTTTTTTGTGATAGAAAAATTCTTTTACTGGTATCACTGCCATGGTGGCAGGTGTACCCATCATGGATTACACGGTCATAAACGTATAGAACCGTATGCGTATCTTAATTTGATTGGGGATGGCATCCACAACTTTATTGATGGAGCCGTCATCGCTGTTGCGTATCTTAATTCCATCCCCTTAGGCATTGTGGCATCTATAGCGGTTGTGTTCCACGAGATCCCTCAAGAGATTGGAGATTTTGCAGTGATGGTGCAGGGAGGCATGGGACGTCATCGTGCGCTTGCTCTCAACTTTTTAACAGCCCTAGCAGCATTCTTAGGGGCACTCCTTACGTTTTACTTTGCAGGAACCATTGAAGGGTTGACCGGATACTTGCTTCCGTTTGCAGCGGGCAACTTCTTGTACATTGCCACTGCAGACTTGATTCCAGAATTGCACAAGGAAGAGACATCTGAGAAGAACCTCCAGCAACTAGCGTTGTTTATTGGTGGCATTCTTATTATTCTTGTGGTAAAGAGCATGTTTGGTCACCTACACTAGGCAAGCCAACTTTTGAGATCTTCTTCAGGAACAAAACCACTTCTTCGGTCTACTTCTTTGCCATCTTCTAGCTTGACTATGGTGGGAATGCTCGTGACGCTGAATTTACCTGCAAGCTCTTGAGCCTCGTCCACGTTTACTTTTGCAAACGTAACACCTTCTACCTTCTTAGAAACATCTTCAAACACAGGACCCATCATCTTGCAGGGCCCGCACCAAGGTGCCCAGAAGTCTACCACTGCTTTGCCCTTCCCTATTTTTTCCTCAAAATTACTTTCGTTTAGATTTTCCATTTTTCTTCATTAAGTATTTGCTTGATTCCTTGTCTAAATCGATAAATTGATCGCATACTTCTTTAACTTGAGCATTGGCGCTAGGTCCAAAGGCCATCACCTCTACTCTGCAACCCAAGCCTCTTTGTAGGTGTTCCACTGCGGGCACGAAGTCTCCGTCTCCTGAAACTAGAACCATGGTGTCTAGCTTTGGGGCTTGTTCGATCATGTCTACTGCGATGCCGACATCCCAGTCTCCCTTTTTGGATCCGTCAGCGAAGACTTGTAAATCCTTACTCTTAATCTCATACCCCATGTTTCCTAGGGCTTTGAAAAATTCTTCTTTTTTCATGTCGTCAGATCTGACGACATAGGCTACCGCTCTTACAAGTACTCTTCCTCTGACTGCTTGTTTGAGTAGGGCCTCGAAATTGACTAATGCCTGGTAGAGGTGTCTAGCACTGTAGTAGATGTTTTGTGTGTCCACAAATACGCCAACACGTTGTGCAACAATATCTTTCATGCTTGTACCGCGGGAAACTAAGTATAAAAGGGTTGTGTTTTAGGCTCTATTCTTGATTTCCTCATTGATCGCTTTCGCAAAAATATGTAGTGCTTGACTTTCTGACTTCCCATCTCGTAATCTCACACTTACACTTTCATCAGTTTTTTCTTTCTCTCCAACGATGAGTATATACTTTACTTTGGAGGTTTCTGCCTCAAGAATTTTCTTTTGTAAACGTTCGTTTCTGTCATCGATGCTTGCACGTACTCCTGGCAAACTGTCTGCAACGTGCTTTGCGTAGTCGTTGAACTTGTCAGAGATGGGTAACACTTTCACCTGTTGGGGCGCTAGCCAAGTAGGTAGCCTTCCTGCAAAGTGTTCTAATAGTATGCCTAAGAATCGTTCTGGGCTCCCTATCAATGCTCGATGAATCATGATGGGTGTTTGTTCTTCACCTTTTTCATCTACATACTTTAGTCCGAAGCGTCCGGGCATGTTAAAGTCTAGTTGTATTGTGCTGATTTGCCATTCTCTTCCTAAAGCATCTACTGCGATGACGTCCATCTTGGGTCCGTAGAATGCTGCTTCCCCATCCTCTGTTTCGTAATCAATCTTGCACTCATCTAGCAAATCCTTGAGTAATGCTTGGCTTTCTTCCCAAACGCTCTCATCCCCGAGATACTTTTCTTTTGCCTTAGGATCCCAGAAGGATAATCTTACCTTGTATTCCATCTTGTACACTTCTAATGCCTTTTGCACTACACCAAGAACGTTTTTGAATTCTTGTTTTATCTGATCTTTAGTACAGAAGGCATGTCCGTCATCTTGGCTAAAGCATCTTAATCTGGTTAGTCCTTGTAGTTCCCCTGGCTTTTCGTCTCGGTACAAGTTTGCAAAATCGCTTATGCGTATAGGCAGATCTTTGTAAGTTCTGAACTGGCTTGCATAAATCTGCGTGTGGTGTGGGCAGTTCATAGGCTTCAGGAAGTATTCTTCTTTGGAATAGTTGCTTTTCACGCTTAACATGTCTGCTTTGAACTTGTCATAATGTCCACTTGTTTTGAAGAGTTCTGCTTTGGTGATGTTGGGCGTGTGGACTTCTTCAAACCCAATACTCGTGTTCAACTCTCTACTGAACTGTACGATCTCATTCCTTAGTATAGTGCCGTGTGGTGTGTACAAAGGCAGTCCTGGTCCGACCATCTCAGAAAAGACGAGTAACCCCATTTCCTTTGCTAGCTTTCGATGATCGTTTTGTTTTGCTTTCTCGATCATTTCTAAGTATTCTTTCAAGAGCTTTTCTTTGGGGAAGGCTATTCCGTAGATTCTGGTGAGTTGTTGTTTCTCTGCATCCCCTTTCCAGTATGCTCCTGCAATGTTGAGTAGCTTGAATGATTTCAGAACGCTCGTGCTAGGTACGTGTGGTCCGCGGCATAAGTCTGTGAAGTCATCGCCCATCTTGTAGATGGTTAGGCCTGCTTCTTCGTGCTCGTCTGCAATCTCTGTTTTGTACGGGTTGTCAGGGAAGAGTTTTTTTACGCTTTCCTTAGGTATCGTACTTTTTGTGTAGGATAAGCTTTTGCCGGCGATCTCTTTCATCTTGACTTCTATTCGTTCTAGATCCTTTTCAGTTAGCTTGTAGTCTCCAAAGTCAAAATCGTAGTAGAAGCCGTTCTCTATGGCAGGACCTATCGTGTTTTTTGCTTTGGGAAATATTTGTTGTACTGCATATGCTAGAACGTGTGCGGCACTGTGCCAGTACACTTCTTTTCCTTCCTTATCTCCCCATCTTACGAGTTTGAAGGTTGCGTCTTTGCTGAGCTCGTAGAACGTGTCTACTGCGTTGCCATCCACAACGCCTGCTAGGACATCTCTCAACCCTAGCTTGTCTGCTACCTGTTGGACAGTGGTTCCTTTAGGATAATCCTTCACTGAACCGTCTGGCAAGGTGAGCTTGACCATGGGTGCACTCCTCCTTGCAGAGCTTATATACTTTACCCCGTTTAGAAGTACTCCTTTTAAGAGACAACAAAAACGATACATTTATAAAGGTAAAATCCCCTTTATAGTATGTATTCTAGGGGAATAAAGTGAAAAAACAACGATTATTTGCAGGCCTTTTCTTGGGCTCTAGCCTACTAGCGCTAGCAGCTACAAAGATGTTGGAGTTCCGCACAGAAGCACCAAGGCCCGTAGCAGTGGCAGCACAACAACTTACTTTTCTTCCTGCAGCAGAAGCTGCACCCGCAATACACAAGGAAAGTTCTTCACCACCTGAAGCAACACCTGTTCCACCACCCCAAACACTGCCTACCTACAAACATCCCAAACTCGGAGACTTTACCCCAGACACCTTCCAGCAACACGACGCATACATCATCGAACGCACAGAATTTTGGAACAACCACCTACGAACTCGAATTAAAGGATACACAGACCTACAGCCAGAGCTTATCAAAAAGATGATGCTAGCAGAAAGCGGCGGAAGCCCTTCCATGTTCCGAACAGACCCGCTAAGCGTGGCCCATGATGGCGATACAGCACTAGAAGACTTAGTCAAGGGCGACATCCGTTTGGTAGGAACAGAAGTGCTGAGCGAGATGCAAAAAAATTACAAGAACATAACACCCATACCGTTCACTCGCGTCAAGAACAAGAAAGGAAAAGTCGTGCGTGCCTATTGGGATCTGGCCAAAGCAAAAAGGACCGCGAAAGCAAAGAATAAGCAAGTTATAACCGCACGAGAAAGCATAGATTTAGGAATTCTGTACCTAGCATGCAAAAAACGCCCCATTTTTGGCGTCAATAAAGGACCCAACGGCGAATGGCTTGACTGGTTCGTGAAATCGTACCGCACACCAATGCAGGGCGCGGTAAAGTACAACGGTGGCGGAGATAGCAAGTATCAAGCCAAATTAGAAGCTTTTGTCGCGCAATAACCTATCTACTAACAAATCCGTTAGCTTGCAATTCTTCAAGAATCTCCATAGGAAGCGAATCCATGAGATCCCCATGCTGCTCACGAGGCGTTTGGCCCAGTTGGGTCAGTGCTTGTTGCGCTTGAGGACTCATGCGTGCCGCACGTTGTTTCATTTCCGCGCTCTGTTCTGGAGAAGGCTGCCGAGGCCCTGCAGGCTGTTGAGCTGGAGCAGGAGTACGCGGTGTAGGAGCAGGAGCACTAGGTGTTGGAGCAGTAGTGGAACCACTAGAGGTAGTCTTCTCCCCTTTCACTAAGAAGATAATAACGCCCACCATGATGATGGCTAGTAGTGCAGACATCACGAAAGGTGCGGTGACGAAGTTCAACAACCTTCCGGGCTTGAAAATGGTACTAAGAACAACAGCAAGGATGACGCCGATAACCGCCACCAAAATAACGTGCCAGTACCATTTTTTCTTGTCAATCTTGATACCTGATACACCAAAGATCATCACCACAAACAACAACACTATGACAACGATGCTCATCCACGCCACGATGGTGTTCAACTGCTCTACCAACTGTAAACTAGCAACGACAAACATGCCAATCACGAAGGCCACCATGGCATTCAAGTTTTTACGATCAGAAAGCACCTTGGTCTGGTGCAGTATACCATATACAATAGCGAAAACTAGCACAAAAGGTAATAACACCGTGACAAAACCTATTCTTTCCAGGATTACTGCCAGGCTCGTAAACATCGCCATAGTCAGTTGAGAATGCTACCCCCTATATTAATTGTGATGCCAAAACACACAAATATTAAATACACTAATCCTCTCAAAGGAGCATGCTTCAAACAGTTCGTTTCAGATCCCCGGAAAAGGGATTCTTAGAAACAGAAGTAGATTTAGACGAAAACAGCACCCCATCTACTGTGTCTAGACTGTTTAAAACCGCACAAGACAGGAGTGAAGGAGTATATCCCTCAGTGACCCACGAGGGCACAACGTTATACACTGGCAGCCCTACCTGGGGAAGAAAATCATGTGCGAATCCTTTTGTTTGGGCAACACGCATGTACCACAACTTAAGAAAACACACCCTACGAATACAAAACGGGAAAGTCTTTTGTCCAGGAGTAGAAATCCCAAGCTCTGCCATTTCCCAATCGCAGATCGACCACGCAAAACCACTACCTTTGTCTTTGAGTTGGCGAGCCCTTTTGCAGATAGGAATACTGTGCACCAACACAGCGAAAAGAGCGGTTGGACAGAAGGAGATTGTCAATTTCGCCGATCCAGAAGGAACGTTCTTCGGGTCTATATACCGACGTGGACAAGGCCACTATGCGACCATTCACGGCAGCGGAGAAAATGGCGTCCTTCTAGGCTGCCAAGTCGTCAGCCACATCACACAAGTATGACATTTTGGTCACACCATCTTTATAAGGGAACTTTCACTGTATAGAGTATATGACTTTACGGTCACAGAGGTGTAACCATGGCAAAAGAAGAAATATCAAAAGAAGAACAAGTAGGATTTCATAAAGGAAGTTTGAGCACGTTAGCTAAAGAAAGACAAGAATTAGCAAGATTATTGCAAATAGTAGAGACATTAATGACCAGCCACATAAAAGCACTAAAAGATCTAGGCATCGACCTAGAAGCAGAGGCAAAAAAGGCTGAGAAGAAGCCAAAAGCCAAGTTGGAGGACCAACTTTGAGTTATCAAGGCGGCTGTGGATACAGTCAGCCCAGTATGAGCTACATGTCAGCAGCTCCGCAAGGAGCCATGTACTCATCTAGCTATCAGCCTAGTGCTGACAGCACGTACATGACCAACTTGACCATGGAAGAGCCAAGCGTCCTGTACTTCTCCCCTGCGGAGTTTTTAGACCCTACACGACCGCCTGTAGAAAACATAACTGAGGAAAACAAGGGCGCAGTCATGAGCATTATTAGGGAAACCTTCCAACACAGAACAGGAGAAGACTTCCCAGAAAACAAGATCATCATCAGTATCGGAAGTAAAGAAACACTGAAAGAATGGCACAACGTAGCCGGAGGAGCATGGAGCGAAGGCATCCAAGGATTTGCGTTGAACAGCAACAACAACCAACCTCACAGAATATTCGTGAAGGAAGGACCTAAAGATCAGATGTTGCTCACGTTAGGGCACGAGATCGGCCACGTCATGACACCCACGCTAGAAAACGAACACGACGAGGAAGCAAAAGCCTTCGCATTCAGCATAGCATGGATGCAAACCATCATAGAACACGACATAGCAGGCTTAAGTTCGTTCTTGAACCCACAACCCGCCATGAACGGCCTACACAATGTAGCGTATGGATTCGTGCAAACATTGATACAAAACGGTAAGACAGCGATGCAAGCGTTCGTCGACATCGTCAACAAGACAGCATCTTGCAAACAACAACCCGAGGTAATCACAATATGAAAGAACAACCTATGCCAGGCCCAATGCCTGGACCCATGCCTGGCCCAATGCCAGCCGGCCCGCAACCTATGCGAATGCCACCAGAAGTACAAGAAAAATTCAAAAAGCTACAAAAAAGACTGGACAAGTTCAAAGACGTTCTAGTTAAGAAGTTCGGAGACTTAGTAATAGGATTAGCATTACTACCGCCTCCCAAACCCCAACCAGGAAGAGAGATTCCTCCTGAACAAAAAGACAAACACCACGTTTTAGTGCTGTTGGACGAAACAAAATCAAAGATAGACCCAAGAGACTTCCAAGTCAAAGTGTTTGACGCCATCGACAAGGTAGCCAAAGACACCGATGATGAATTGTTACCACAATCATTGCTCTTACGAGAGTTGTGGCAGAACTGTTACGACGGAAAGACAGAATTACTAGAATTGATCGCTATGGGCGCGCCCATCTACGATAAAGGAATGTTGAACGCAATCCGCATCGCAGAAGTGCACAAACGCATGGCACTAGAAAAGTTCGAACGCTACATCGTAGCCTACGTACTAGCCGGATCGTTAGTCCAAGGCAAAGCAACACCTGCGTCTGACATCGATGTCTTCATCGTCGTAGACGATACTGACGTCAAGAAAATGACGCGATGGGAGTTACGTGACAAACTACGCAACATAATCATAACCATGGGAATGCAAGCTGCAGAAATGACAGGAGTGAAGAACAAGCTCAACGTCCAAGTCTACATCTTGACAGACTTCTGGGAAAGCATCAAAGAAGCAAACCCCGTCATCTTCACCTTCTTACGAGATGGCGTACCCTTCTTTGACAGAGGCATCTTCATGCCATGGAAGTTGCTATTGAAAATGGGAAGGGTCAAACCCTCCCCAGAAGCGATAGACACGTACATGAGCAGCGGAGAACAATCCTTAGACAGAGTCAGGACACGATTGAAAGAGATCGGTATCGAAGATTTCTTCTGGAGCATCCTCACACCAAGTCAGGCAAGCCTGATGTTGTACGGTTTGCCACCACCAACACCAAAGGACACGCCCACTCTAATGAGAGAGATCTTCGTCGACAAAGAAAAGATTCTTTCTGACAAAGACGTCCAAACACTAGAAATGGTCATCAAGACCAGAAAAGATCTAGAACACGGCGAAAAGAAAGAAGTGACGGGAACAGAGATTGACACCATGCTCACTAACTGCCGTTCGTACCTAGAAAAGATACGAGGATTGTTTGGCAGCATTGAAAAGCTCAAAGAAAAGGAAAGTATCGGCACGATACATGACGATGTTATAACAACAGTGAGAGACATCCTCAAGCAACAAGGTCAAGATCGCGTCAAAGAAGATGAGATCGTGGAATGCTTTGAACACCACTTAATCAACACAGGAAAGATTCCTGTCAACCAGTTCAGAAGCCTCCAAGAATTGATCAAGGCTAACAAGAACTACGAAGGCATGAACCAAGTCCAAGTGACGAAAGTCAGGAAAACAAGCTTTGATCTCCACCGACACCTGGTAGAGTTCTTGCAACGAGGACGAGGAGAAGAGTTAGAACGCGCCACCGTAATGGTAAAGCACGGCTCTAAGTACGCCAAAGTGATACTCTTAGGTAGCACCGCGTACATCTTCCACGACATCGACAACCAAGAAGGCGAGTTCAGCAAGGCCAGCATCAAGAACGATGGCGGTCTTGGCACCACAGAAAAGGCAGGGCTAGAAGAATACGAAAAGAGTTTGGCAAAAGTAGCCATCCCAGAAAAGGTATTCCTCAAAGCACCCCTATTCGAAGGTTTGGAACGCATCTTTGGCAAGGACATCGAAGTCCAAGTGAAGAGCTAATTCTTTTTTTACTTTTAAATAGTCATGACTGCGGTAGAGTAACTACCCATTATATATCTGAATTTTTGCTTCCATCCGTATAGAGGACACTGTAAAGGATGGGACAACTAGAGGACTACGTAAAGGAACAGCTCAAGGCTGGCTACACTAAAGAGCAGATCCAGAGCTTGCTAGCCGCCTACTACCCTCCTGAAGCGATCAATAAGGCGTTGAAAACGTCTCACACCGGCTTGTTCATAGCCCTGCCGCTCATCATCATGCTGATCATCGGCATGGGCGTCACCACACTTATCTTTGTAAAAACTCCAGACGCAGCATCCTTTCCTTTGACTGTTTCAGCAAGTGTTGAGCCGCGAAGTGTCGTACAAAATGGCGATTTCGTGGCCTCCATAACTGTAGAGGACGGGATTACCACGAAACACCCAATTAACCTCCTCATCAAGGTAGTAGATGAAACAGGAAAGATCATTTTCGAACAAAAAGACTTCATCGTTGCAGCAGGCAAGGGCAGTCGTCAAAAGCCTGCCAAAGCGTTCATGCCTCCTGGAAGGTATTCCGTGCTTGTAGAGGCATCCAACAAAGAAGAAACAGCATCCATCACGACAAGCTTTGTGGTAACCGGAGCAAAAGCCGCACCTCGCCCGCCTCCAACAGCTTTGCCACCAAGACCGCGACCAAAAGAACCAGAAAAGCAAGCAAGCGGCGTGACGGTCAGCGCACCAAAAGCCTGCACTTCAGACTCCTGCATTAGTCAGCTAGCAGCAGTACAAGATGACACAACGGTTTGCGACCAGATCACGAGTTCGGACGGTAAGGACTCCTGCCTTTCCTACTTCTTCCTGCATGGAGACTTCAGCGTATGCGCAGTATTGAAGAATCCAGAGATTCAACAATCTTGCATGGCGCTCAAGCAGTTCGCAGATCCTGACGAGGTGGACGTGATCGTGGACGATCTTGTGGAGGAAGTGATCAAGGACGTATCCATCTTGGACGACGGCTTCGCCCCTGACCCGGTAGAGATAGTTGCTCCCACCACAGTGATCTGGACAAACGATGCAGAATCCGACCAAGATGTTGTAGGGGATGACTTCCAATCACAAACATTAGAGCCAGGAGATCCATTCAGCTTTGTCTTCACAGACCCTGGAGAGTACACCTACGAATCAACATTCGGAGAATTTACAGGCACAGTGTCAGTCAGCTAGTTGGGGTTCTATGAATTCTCCCAATCGTATGCTATGTTCTTCTACCTCTCCAATCATGGTAAGATCTTCAATAGTCTGGAACTCGTCAAACAAGAAAGCGTACAAAATGATGGGCTTATCACTTAGTAGCATCTCATCCGAAACGGTGAACGAGGTGGCACCCTTAAGATTCACCCCACCCATTATGCTGTCCTCGTAAGGTGCAGCAGGTGCAATACCAATCGTTCGCAAGTTCAGCTTCTTGTTAAGTATGACTTGCAACCGAGACTCGTACGGTCCGAAGATGAGCTGGACCTCGTTGAGTCCGTCCCCAGTTTGCTGGATGCCGCTTGCAGGTACGGGTTGTTCATTAGGTTGTAGGGCCCTGTTGAGGGTGCCTGCAACTTGGACGTTGTCTGGAATGACAAATGCAGAGGATCGTTGGATAGCTGCCGCGTTAGGAGTTATTTCAGGAGGCGTTAGTAGGTTAGCGTTCTTCCTGCGAAGAATCATGTCACTTAGAATGGCTTTGGATGTTGTATCATCCAACACGCCCGTAAGGAGATCAAGGTCTGGAATGATGGTTTCAAAGCGGTCTATCAATGGTTGCAAGGTTAAGGATTCTGCCACCCCCTGGAAGATCAGCGTGTCCTGTCTTACTACTTCTTGATTCATGGCGTTATAGTGCTTCACCGGCTTGTGTCGGGAAATCATGGCACGAAGTTGGATCTCTATGACATCCATCTCACCCAGCAGACTTGCCCATTGATCACGCGTAATAGTTCCACCTACAGGACCTGTAGGGGTGAGTTCAGGAGCAGAAGCATTGATGATACGCTCCACCACCCCCAAGAAGGTCAGCAGCTGGTTCGCGTTAGTCACCATGATGTCTTTGGTGTGGAAAAGATTAGCTAAAGGAATGAGGCGAATCTGTATCTGCCGGTCAATGATAGGTTCCAACAAGAATGTAGGAGTTTGTGGCTCTTTCGGCTTGGTGCTTCGTAGGTTGATGATTTTTGGCTGGAAGCCGTCTGCCTGGGCTAAAGCGTAGGCAGTTCCCAAACAGAAAGGAACAGGTGAGTTCAGAATGCCACTAGAGTCTGTGCCGCCCAACGTGCATTCCTTGTATTTTCCGCACCCCACACTGATGCTTGCGTCTTTTATGGGGTTGCGAACATCCTCTGTTTTTCGAAGACGATCCTTAACCACAAAGTCAAAGGGTTCAGATATTCTTTGGTCCTCATCGCAAAAGCGTACCTTGAGATCGTTGGTGTTTATGGGTTCCTCACTAATGTCTTCCACGCATGCTTGGGTGCAGTCAATCTCAAGATTAAACAATTGGTTGTCCAGCGGGCACCTGAATTGTGCGCCATCAGCAACACAAGGAACTCTTTGTTTCTCCTGGATCGATCCGTCGACATTGAGCGCACCATCAGGGAACGCACCAATGGTCCCGCCTCCCCTATGGAAGTCCAAGAAGTTTTTGTTGTCCTTGATGTTTCCTTCCAGAGCAAACTGGAAGAGGAATCCCTTACCATCAAAACTCTTCGTGTCCTCAACACGCACCACTACCGGGAAGGAGAAGGTGTAGTAGAACTCGTAAAAGTTGTACTTTGTGGTTGGAACAAGATTCAAGAAGTATTTTTGGGTGTGCGTGCTAGGTTTGAGCAACAACCCTTCAGTAGGACGCACGTCAAAGTGGATATCCCACTGCGGGTCGTAGAAGAATGTGACCTCTTGATTTTTGTAGGCAATGTTTGAGACTTCCCTAGAGAATACCGTATCTTCGGTCTTGGGAACCCCCTTCGTGCGCTGGATCTCCAACAAGGGAACGTTCCGTCCTAGCAAAAACTTTCTGATGCGTTCCTCCACGGTTTGTTTGGTCCACGTCTTCGAACCAAACCCTTCCTCAAAGAACGCAATAGGAGGAATACGTGCGCTGTCAGGAACACCAGAATACGCGCTAATCAAATGTAAGGCAGCGTTTTCTAAATAATAATTCTGGAATTGGTATGCGGTCAGCTGCGTTGCCAAAAGATAGGGCGCCATCACATTTGCAGGAATGGTGACGATGAACTCCCTTGCCGTTTTGGACTCCACCCCTCGTTCAAGCTTTACAGGAAAGTCCAGCTTCATGATGACCGTGTTGTCTGCGATCGTTGCGCGAGAATCCTTTGCACCAGTGGTTACTAAGAAACCTTCCTCTTTGAACGGTTCTAGGTTCTGTGTGCACCCGTCAAGACGGGTCTCAAGGTATAATTCTAGCTGGACCTCCATCTCCGACAGCGTAGGTTGGTTGCCGCTCAGCACACAAGTAGTGCAAGGTTCGCTCTCTCCTTGGAAGAGCCAGAAAGGTACTGCCGTCTTACCAACGCGCACCAACTCTCCATCTGTCACTGGAAGGGTCTCCACAAGATCCACCCCCGACAGAGCAAAGTCTGTGGGATCAATGTAGCCACCGTGCTGGCCCAGCCTACGAACGCCTTCAGCAGTTAGTTCACGCATGCAATGTTCGATAAAACCTGTGATGTCCCCAGTATCCGCAGGTGGAGGTCCTGCATCCTCTGTGGTACGAACCATGGTGAAGGTGATGCCTACTGCTAAAAGAATCATAGCCCCAAGGATGATGAATATGGTTATTTGCGCTTTCATGTGAATTGGAGTTGGATTAGGGAAACGTAGGTAAGCCAGACGGCAATCATGACCGGATACGGGAGCCAGAGAGCGAGAATACCGAGAAGCAAGGAAGCAGAGGTCAAGAACAAGGCGACGATGAGTCCAACAACGGTAAGGCAAGCAATCTTTGCCGTGATTGGCTTCCCACTGATCGCCTTACTACCCCAAAGACAGAGCGCGATGACTAAGGGAGGCCAAATATAGTTCATATCCAAAATGAACTCGTAACAAAGGTAAAATATGCCTATCCAGCCAAGCGTGCGATAGCCAGTGATGCGCAACACTTCTAGGAATCGCTTCTTAGTAAACTTCTTCTTTTGTATCTTCCCCCACATCCAGGCACGGTGGACGGTTGTGAAAGACAGAAGGCAAGCTAGCGCAAAAACCCAGTACACAGCACTAGAAAGCGCCCAGGAAACGAACACGCGTTGGGCGAAATCCACCTGCGCCTCCACCAAGTCAGCATTGTCCCCTGTAAGCGCGATCTCTTTGCTGAAAAACTTCACCAGATAGTCAACACTGTCTGGCTGGACGATCAAGGACGTGTTGATCAACCCCCAACCGAATAGCAAGAGTCCGAGGAGAACCACCACCCCGACAGCATATGCCAGGTTGCCTAGCCAGAACGTAGTAAACTTGTTCATTGGGACACCAAGGGTACGCTGACCCTCTCCCCTTGATAAGCTATAACGATGCTATGGAATGCGGAAGGGCTGCTAAAGTTGAACGTTTCAAATGTTCGGTTGCTTATCTGCCTGTTGAAGAGAAAATTGACTGGCGAGGGAGCATCTGCAGGTTCTTCTCCTATCTCTATGAAGAAAGAAACAGTGATAGGTGTGACCGGCTCCACAAAGTACTCGAATTCATAGAAGATGGACCCGTTTTCTTGCCGACGGATGCCTTGTAGCGTTGCTGTTGTTTCTGTTGGTAACTCTAGAGTTTGTGCCGTGCCTCCTAGTTCCACCTCTGGCTCTTCATCTACTGGCTCGTCTCTTCCTCCAAACACTCTGCATACATTCACCTCATCATCCCCAACACCATACCATCCCGGAATTCTTGGATCGAAATCTAAGGGCAAGGCTACGGCAGTGGTTGCCAAAAGCAGGAACAAAATAATCCATCTCATGTGTTTATCACCAGCCCGTTGGCAGGGATGAAGAATCCGCCTACTTCTCCCAGAACAACATCTTGACTCTCGCAAAAGTCTTGGTCACCTAAAGCATCAGGCTCGTACTGACCAAAGCCAAACTGGCTTTTCGCACTGTTCACTAATTCTAAGGTTAGAAGTAGTGCTCCTACCGCTCCACATTTTGCAGAGGGTGCGGTCATGCCGACGCTTACGGGAGCCTCAGCACAGTTTATTTCCATTGTCTGTGAACAGGTAACCTGCCAGATCTCTCCCGCGATGTACACGACATAGGCTTTAAGTATGCCTAGGCCAACCTTTTGTAACAAGTTCTTGACCTTGTACCCTGTCTGCTTGAACTGGGCGCTTTCCACGTACAAACAATGCCTTTCTTTGAAAGCAACGTCACAGCCTGCAAAACTTCCGCCTGTTTTTTCCTGTGCCTTCATACAATTTCGGTATAAGCACTTTATTTGTTTGTCCTTTTTGAGATTGAACAGGACGGCAGGAATACACATGGTTACACTTGCGTAGTGTATACTCTTGTAAGGATTGAAAAACAAGTTGTTTCCTTTGATGATGTCCATCATGGTAGGCTCGCCTACTAGTTGTGGGGGATCCTTAGGGATAAAGGGCAAGCCTTTCTCCTTTTTCTTCTTGTTATCAAAGAATGTTCCTTTAGCGCCGGTAAGACTTCGCAATCTTGCGGGCTTATCTGCTCGAGGACCATCAGATCCACCAGGAGCTCCGGTTATGGTGGGGGATCCTCCTTTGGCTACGCCGATCTTGCCTCCTCCAAAAGGTATTTTCTGTTTAATCTTTGTGGCAATCTTGCTGTTGAACGCTTCTACCTTGTCAATGGTGTTAATTCCTTGGACTGCGATGGTTGACAGCTGATCAACATTCGCTAACAAGCAGTCAAAGAAGATGCTGCACCCCCACTTGTTAATGATGCCAACAAGATTGAGCCCTCCGCCAAAGAAACCTACCGGCCAGATGAATGTGTTGACGATTCTGTGGAAGGTAGATGTGGCCGTGCACACCGTAGACCAAGGAACACGAATCAGCGGCACCACGGTTGGTGAGCAGAAAATGCTGGCCAGACATGCTCCCTCAGCCCCTAGGAAAAGCGCGAACAACACCGTTTTTAGATTCTGGATCATAGTGTTGACACGGGCCAACAATTTGGAGATCGTACACCACAATCCAAAGATGTCTACCAACTTTTGGAGCTTGTCAATCCTATCTTGCACTTCGTTAATGCGTCGGGTGACTTCGTTAATCTTCAAGGACTGGGCTTGGACTACTTCCCCCAAAGGATTGTTGTTGACGTCTATCTTTTTTTCTATACTAAAGTTTTGTGCTCGTACTTGATCTTTGATGACTGCAAAAAATGTGCACTTGACGTTCAATTCTCTTACTGGCTTACTCTTGAACTGGACAGTAGGGGTTAAGGAGGTGTCATCGAACATTACTGGTACGCCAATGATGTTCCTCATCTCTGGACACTTGAACACCCCCTTGACGTACTCTTCCTCTTGTGGTTGGACTGCAAACTGTAAGGTTACGATGAAGTTTTTCTCAGCAACTTTAGTGTCTATAACATCAGGAATAGTTCTTACGAGTTGGACGTTGACTGCCGTACTAACAGGTATAGTTATGAGTAAAACTATCGCAAACAGTGCAAATCCCCTCATGGGCGAGAACCACGAATACTACTATATAAAAGGGGATGGTGAAACAGGCGTAGTATTCAAAGGAGTAGAGTCGTAGATCTGCTAACTCATAAGGCACAAAAGTTATAACTCGTTCCAACGTTCATCTGCCTTATTGTCCCACTCTTTTCTAAGAACTTCCTGAGAAAGGAGCATAGTTATGACACTTTCTTCATCAAACCGTTTGAGATGTTGCCTTTTATTCATTTTGATAACCATTATTCAACGTTGTTTAATTAATTTTCCAAAATCGAGAAAACCTTTATAAGACTTCCTGCTTCCCCTCTCTTGCCGCAGTGGCAGAGTCTGGCCAAATGCGCAGGACTTAAGATCCTGTCTCCTAGCGAGTTCGCCGGTTCGAATCCGGCCTGCGGCAGCATTACTACTTCTAAGTGATCGTGGTAGAAAGTTTTATATACCTCGAAGGCATACCAGTTTTAGCCGTAAAGGCAGGAGAACAAAAAAATGAAAGAAATCAAACAAATTGGAAGCATTAAGTTAGAAGTTTCTCTTGCCAATAATAATTGCTAGTTCTACGCATCGTTTGAAAGTCATCGAATAGTACTTGATGGAGGTATGCATCATGAAAAGATCACTAGTATCAAAACTACAGATAGGGGAATCAGCAAAAATAATGGGGTGGGTGCAAAGCATCCGCTCGTTAGGAGGCATAACATTTGTACTTGTTAGAGAAAGAACAGGATTTGTTCAATGTGTCTTCAAAGGCAGTCCAAGAATTTCACGCGAAAGCGTGGTGGAAATAGTCGGCAGAGTGCATCAAGAACCTAGAGCGCCAGGACAGGTTGAGATTAAGGGAGAAAAAATAAGGATTGTTAGCGAAGCAGCACAACCTTTATCTGTTGAAACAGGAAAGTCCGCAAAGCTGAGTCTTCCCCAACTTATTGAAAGCAGACCGCTTAGCCTTAGGCAAGAAAAGCAACAAGCAATCTTCAAAATAAAGGCAGAACTTGTTTGGGCATTTAGGGAGTTCATGAGAAGCCAAGGCTTTGTAGAAATACACAGCACCAAGCTTACTTCAGGAGGACTAGAAGGAGGAAGCGAGGTATTCCCTGTAAAGTATTTTGGCAAAACAGCATGGCTTGCGCAAAGCCCTCAGTTCTACAAGCAAATGATGGTAGGAGTGTATGAACGCGTTTTTGAGGTAGGAAAGGTATACAGAGCAGAACCTCATGCAACAACCCGCCATCTAGCCGAGTATGTTGGTTTGGACTATGAAATAGGATTCATAGAATCTGTAGAAGAAGTAATGGAAATGGAAGAGAAAATGCTAAAATTCGTGTTTGGGCATTTGAAAACCCACTGTCCAGAACTAAAGCTGTTTGAAGCAAAAGTTCCTGAAATAGAAACCATACCCAGAATCACTTTCGCGAAAGCCAAAGAGATGATTAGGGGCAAGTGTCCAGTGAAGGAAAGTGGACTAACACCAGAAATGGAAAGGGCTATTTGCCAGGAAGTGGAAAAAGAATACGGGTCGGAGCTAGTCTTCATTACCAAATACCCGCTGGGAGAAAGACCTTTCTACACCATGCCCTCAAAGGAAGAAGGCTGTAGTGAAAGCTTTGAACTTCTGTACAAAGGGTTAGAAATTACCACAGGAAGCCAGAGAATTCACCAGTACGAAGAATTGAAGAAAGCCATAGTAGAGGCAGGAATGAAACTAGAGGGCTTCAAGGGTTATCTCATGTGCTTCAAATACGGCATGCCACCCCATGGAGGCGTTGGCATTGGGACTGAAAGGATCATTAAAGAGCTCCTGGGCCTAGGTTCAGTTGAGGAGGCAAGCTTGATACCACGTACCAAACAAAGATTCCATCATTGATGCGGCATCCGAAACCTTTATAAATAAGCTCGACTTAGTTGGACTTAGTATGGTAAATGCGCTGATAAAGCTGAATGATGAAACAAACAAGGTCTTGAACATAGTAAAGGCTCAGAACGGATTAAAGGACAAGGGAGAGGCTGTAGAGTTCGTGGTTCATCGCTATCTTGAAGAACCCGAGCTGAAAACTGAATTTGTCCAAAAAATCAAGAAAATTGAGAAGCAAAAGAGCATCCGAGTCAAGGATTTTGAGCAGAGGTACGACATTTAATGTACAACCTGGATGTAAAGCCTGAAGCAGATAGGATATTCCATAAGTTAGCAAAAAAGAATCCTAAACAACTGAAAATAATTTCAAATAAAATCAAAGAAATCCGAAAGAATCCAGACCATAACTACAAATTCTTGAGAAAGCCCCTCCAAAAGTACAATAGGGTTCACATTGACAAACACTTTGTTCTCATCTTTAAGATCAACCATCAAGATCAAATCGTAGATATCTATTACTTCGATCACCACGATTTAGTGTACCAATGGCGACCTAAGAACTAATCCGGCCTGCGGCATGTGCCCCACACAGACATGCGTGATTATGTGGATTGTTGCGTACGCACAAGGAGTGGCGGAGCAACTGACCTCCTACTCGAGACTAGAAAAGCTTTTATAGCATATGCCTGCCAAAAAGAGCTATGGACAATGCGATAGTGGAGCAGTCAAAAATTGCAGGGATGAAGGAAGCAACCGCGGTTTGGGACTCGTTCTCGGTGACATTTCAAGAATCTGTTAAGAAAAAGTATTCTGATGCGAGAGTGGAAACCCAAATTGACGCAACAGGAACAGGATACGTCACCCTCGTGCTTACCAAAGGGTGGAGAGCGTTTCTCCATGTTGAGGGCAAAGGAAAAAGTGCCACCGTAACATTGGAGAGAGCGGAAGGTTTCAACGACACCAAGGAGTTGCTTCTCGCCGAGCTATCCTACGCAGAGCTGAATCAAACTAATGCTGTTGAACAAGGAAAAACCATTGCCGAGGCATTCATAGCCAAGATCGAGAGTTCTAAAGAATAACAGGAAGGATCGCTTAGCCATCTACAGGAAACCATTCCTCAAAACCAAACAACGATTCCGTCACTAGCGCGGCTTCGATTTTTAGTGAACGTTCGGCCTGCGGCATTTACGAAATTGATATAAACCTCTCTGGATCTCCCCCTCGTCATGAAAAAGAGGGTGAAAGCATTGTGGAACATGTACGTGGCCAGCTTTTTTGTTGGCTTCACGTTTGTTACCCCTATCTGGATCTTGTTCTTCCAGTTACGCGGCCTCAGTCTTGCAGAGATAGGATTCACGGCAACTGGCACTTATCTAGTGAACTTCCTTTTGGAGTATCCCGCAGGGATCTATGCAGATCGTTATGGAAGAAAGAAAGCGTGCATTGTAGGCACGACCTTGATGATGCTCTCTTTCATCGTTGAGGCAACAGCGCACTCACTCACCCAGTTTGTCATTGGTGCTGCCCTTGTGGGCGCAGGATGGGCTTTTATCTCTGGAGCACGAGAGGCCTTAGTGTACGACACGCTCAAACAACACAAGCTACAACGTTTCAACAGCATCGTTCTAGGCAGAATGGACTCGCTTTCTTCACTAGGGGGCATGCTTTCTGCGTTCTCAGGAAGCGTTCTGTACGCCATGCATTCCACGATTCCGTACTGGCTTAGCGCGATCGCGTACTGTGTCGCTGTGGCAGCGCTAGTACCTATGAAGGAACACAAGTTTGCACAGAAACTACGGCCGCACAAACAGTTCCTCCAGGGTCTTTCGCTTGTTTTCAAGAGCCCCACAATACGTTCGTTGTTATTATTGTACATTCCTGTTTTCTTTTTTGAGGAGGCGTGGTACAACGCGTCCCAACCAATATTGCTAGGGTTAGGCCTGCCGTTGGTCTTCTTAGGAGCGTATCAAGGGATGAAAACGGGCTTGTTTGGCATTGGAGGCTGGGTGCTTCCAAAGCTAGTCAAAACGTACAAGCACAGAACTCTGCTTCTCGGGGTTGTGATATTGGAAGCGCTGTTGTGGGTCCTACTAGGAAGCAACAGCCTTGTGTTTGTTATTGCTTCCTCTTACGTGCTCATCATGATCCACCAGTTTTGGAATTATCTGGATGCAGACATCGTCCACAAACACATTCCTTCTAGCATTCGCGCCACAACGTTATCTGCGAGGCAAATGCTCACGAGCAGCATCTGGATTCTCAACCCGTGGGCCATGGGCTATTTGGTCAAGACGTTCAGCAGAACCTGGCTTTTCCCACTCTTTGGAGTAGCCATTTTACTGTTTGCAGGGATAGTATTTGCTTTTAACAAAAAGCACTTTTAGCTAGAACAGCACTTTTCAGCGTATATATGCTGGCCTGCGACAGTTAAAGTAAGAGCAAAATAGGAATTATTGAGTTTCTTCCTTGCTCTTTAACTATTTCCGTTATCTTTTCCCTTCTGTCTTTGTTCAGAAAATACTTCCATCCATGCGCCTTCTTCTTCCTTACACAAATCTTTTGCTTTGTAAGCGCCTCGAGCACAACCTTCGCAATGTCCTTATCGGGCAAACCCTTGACAACATTATCCAAGTACATAGAACCTGTCCCGTAGCAACCACTAACGTGCAATTTTCTAACCAAGAATCTACTGTATCGTACGTAATCGCTCTTCCTCACTTTCATGACTTTGCTGACGCTTTTCTTGTTAATATGCTTTGCGATTTACAGGCTAAAATATTAGCCCACATAGTAAAAAAGCGACACCTTTAAATATTCTAAAGACATTCAAGCAAGCATGGAATCAATATTCCTAAAGAAAGAAGGAGCATCATTGAAGAACAAAGTACTCAACTTTCTAATAATAGCACAGGACTTCGACTACTCTCTCAAAGACATCGCAGATAATTCAGAGATCAGCTATGCCTCTATGAAATCATTGAAAAAACTGTTGATTCGGGAAGAGTGGATTGTGCACACAAGGAATGTTGGCAGGGCAGAAATGTACAAATTAAACATAGAAAGCAAGAAAATTCAAAAATTTGTTGACTTCTTCTGGTCAGTTGTGAACGAAGAGGTCGGGAGCGAACTCAATCGCCCTGTTCCGATCTCAAGTTCAGGAATACTCAATGATGAAGGCTTTGCAAGAAAATCTAGGGAGAAAGGAGTAGTTCGAACTAGGTTTTTGACACAAGAATAGCTTTCTCATAGTCAGAAGTTCCAGAACTGGATGTTGTTTTGATGCATGCATGAATAATACTATACCTAACGCTAAAGTATTACTCTCTGACGCAGCTGACAAAGTTTCACTTGCAGAAATGCACCTTTCTAACCATGTTCCTGCAAGAAATGAAGCAGACGTAGGCAGATTGCACTTGGCCAAAGGACTTTTGGAACAAGCGCAGAGTAAGTACGCCCTGGTTGAGTCAAGAGCCAGGATTAAAGGAAAACAATCAGGCCCGCTAAGAAAGATTGAGAGTTTAGACGGACGCGCAGATCGAGACATTATTCGATACAAAAGTGAAGGACCCTACGTTCCCTTTGCTGGAATGCTTTAACAATTTAATTCTTCCGAGTCGCAGTTATCAATATTATACGCGTGACTCACCCATGTGCGTAACCTTATCACAAGGAGGGCAGATGCGGAAAAACTGTTCGTATCGCACGGCTTGATGACCGTCGTCGTCTAACCAACGGTACATTCCCTCATTATTATCTCTTGGTTCTACGCGCATCACAAAACGCTTGAATTCTTTGAGACCTGGAGTCTTGCATTTCGGACAGCCAACACTTCTTTTTCTTTTCCATTCCTGAATTTTGTACACAGTACGTCGGATAATATTCTTAAATGAAGGACGTACCTCGAGAGATTCCACGGGTGCGTTTTCTTGTGAGTAAGAGGCCTCAACAAGTTTTTGTGTTTCACGAACAAGATCTCTAACACCATACACGTTTAGTTGGGAATCGCGAACCCTGCCACCATACGCCCCCATCAGTGACCAGGCGAGTTGTACGCGTGAGAGCAGACTTTCTTCCAATTTGGAAGGATCGATAACGGTTAGATTGCTAACGTCTTGTGCTTGCCTTTGAGCATGATCTGCTGCCCCGATAGCCGCCATAGTTAAAAATCCTAAACCTTTCGAAATCGTGCCCATAAGGAGGGGTTACACACAAAGCACTAATAAATATTTCGTGTCCAGTCAAAAATAAGAAAAAAAAATTAAAATTGTGGGAAGTCAGGGACTTCGTTTACTGGGTTTTCCACGAACGTAGGGGAGAACCTGTATTGGAAGTAGCCAATGAACGGTAATCCTAACACGTCTTCATCAGCGAATTCGCCTTCTTCTAGCAATTCTGTGTAGCTAGCGTCTTCCCAAGAATCTCTTCTTGCTTCGTACACAAAGATCCGGTCGTTCTTCAACACACTATGACCCTCGTCAATAGCCAAGTTAAAGTGTCCGTCTTTGTAGTCTCGACTCATGAATGGAGTTATTACGTAGAAGTTCCATCCAGCTTCAAAAGAGAACTGCACAACTTCTAGCGCTGCACGAATTTCTTCTAAGTCTACCTTCATGTACGCGGTTTTGTCTTCTGAAAGGTGCAACCAGACAGCGGTAAACCCTCGCTCACGTAGGATGCTTTCCAAAATGTGTTCTTGATGTTTCAAGCGTGCCATCAATTCGAGATCAGGATTTGCCGCTACAGCTTGGCAAGCACGAGCGTATGATGTGGGAGCTCCAGACGCACCAACATTCTCTAGCAAGTCCTGAACTGCTTCTTCAGCTTGATTCACCAATGCAGCAGCTGCTCGATGGTACTCACGTTGTTCAGCATTTAACATAGGAATAAGAGTAAAGCTGGCTTTTTAAAGACTACCAAGGATATTTCTTTCCGAACCAGTCTTTCACTTTGAGCTTCTTTCTAAATGGTGGGTAGATCGCCGCTAGTATTATACCTAGGGAGAACAGGCACCAGATGGCAGGCCATTCATTCACGTTCGTGGTGAGCAAGTACGCAAATCCAGGTCCAGTGATGGCATGGAAGAGTATCATCCTCCACGAACCGTACAGTACAGGCAAGACGAAGGACATGAACGTGTAGCCTATGGTTCCTAAATGATCAATACCGTTAAGAGGGATGTACCAGGCAAGGTGCCATTCTCCTGCTTTGGAACAGAAGTTCTCTCCACAGAATGCTGTCTCTCCAGGAATGCAGCTTCCTGCCCATGGGAAGGGCACCAATTTCAGGATGAGCATCCAAGCTCCAATGAAACATAACGCGTACACGTACCCTTGTATCTTCTTCCTTGTCTTTGCAGGGATAAAGTACATGGCAAACATGTTGATGAATAATGGTTGGAATGCCACATGCATGTATCCCAGAACAGTAAGCACTTGATTTGCAGGAACATTACATTG
Organism: Candidatus Woesearchaeota archaeon; assembly: GCA_030750765.1. GTDB lineage: Archaea > Nanobdellota > Nanobdellia > Woesearchaeales > ARS49. Next base: position 44,381 of record JASMHM010000001.1, read on the forward strand.
TCCTAGAACACCATACGTGAGGGCTTGGATAAGCTCCATAACCCCAAAATATGCCAAAGGAATCCACAACGCCTTGTCTTCCTTCTTTGTGTAGAGATAATAAGCTATGACAAATCCAAGCAAGGCAAATACGCCACTAGCACCAAAGCTCCAACACATAGAAACAAAAGTCGGGTTTGCCTTTAAAAGCCTTCCGGCAAATTAGCCTCCCGAAACCTTTTTAGGTACTTCTGTAGTTATACTGTCATGCACGAGTGGACGAAGATGAGTAAGGGGGAGCGCGCAAGACAATGGGATGAAAGGTTTGACCGCATGTCTCACCATTATCGCGAAGCCAAAGCAGCTTTAGTAGATGCTAGGGATACCCATCCAGAGACGATAGTAAAAACGGTCGAAGCATGGGCTGACACCTGTGCTGCCGCATCAAGCATAGCACCTCATCGAGGTGCAGACCCAAGAGAACGGACCTGGTACCAGAACCCTAACTTTGAGCACAACTATGGCCTTCACTTCAGACCAAAACTCTCCCAGGCGATCTCCCCCATGGCAGACCAACCCTACAGGGATTTACCAGTGTCCTGACTAGTCTTCGAGACGTTATGACCCGAGATTTTCGAGAAAGACCGCGTTGGGCCAGGATAGAACCCCTGATGATCATGGCAGACATCTTGTCCCGGACTGTTGGGGAACAAAAAGAATTTTTGTACCAAGAAAATAGGAAACTTGTGGATGACCTCACCGGACCCCATCTTAACAGTATTGTTAGCCTCGTGGGTAGCAGTACGCCAAGATGAACGTGCTAGCTTGGCTACGACCAAACCCATTTTACCGAAAAACTAGAGGAATGGTTGCAGAAGCACCTGCCAGAAGTAAGCGTTGTAAGACTGGAGCCGTTTCACCCAGATAAGTACAAGACGAGCAAAAGATATATAAACAAGTAGCGCGCGCAATACTGCTATGGACGAAAGGAGACTCATCGTTATTGGTATAGCCGCAGTGATTGCCATTGCTGCCATCACCATCGTGGGTACCCAAGGCATGTTCGAGTCTTCAATCACAGGCAACGTGGTTGCCTCACAAGACTACAACGGCCAGTTCGGCATCTACCAACCAGGCTTCCGATCTAGGGTAATCCAAAGACCTGGCGATTTGAGCTATCAACAGCGTACCGACTTATTGGCAAGACAGGCAACCTCTGCTTCTAGAAGATTGAATACTGGAGCAAGATCCCGCTACGGCGCATACGTTCCATCAGGTCCTCAGTACGGAGGAGTCGTTGTCATAGAACCCACAGAGGTTGAGCCAACGAGAGAAAGATACGGGTACAGTCCTTACTTGGATCGTGCAACAAGGTATGATGGATACTATGTTCAGAACGAGTTTTCATAAGCTTTCTTAACAGCTTCTGCCACTTTAGGAACAACATTCTTGTTTATGGCAGCAGGAATGATCATCTCTGCAGAAGGATTCTCCACCAAACCTGCTAATGCTTTTGCTGCGGCCATCTTCATCTCTTCAGTAATTTTTGTGGCCCTTGCCTCTAGTGCACCTTTGAAAATGCCCGGAAAGCCCAAAACATTGTTCACTTGGTTGGGAAAGTCACTTCTTCCTGTGGCTACCACTTTTGCACCAGCATCTAGCGCATCTTGAGGGAGTATCTCTGGATCGGGGTTGGCCATGGCGATGATGACTGCGTCATTCATACTCTTGACCATGTCTTTGCTTACTGCGTCCTTTACTGAGACGCCAACAAACACGTCAGCCCCCTTGAGCGCATCAGCAAGACTTCCTTGTATCTTTTCTTTGTTCGTCAACAAAGACATCTCTTTCTTTGTTTTTGATCCAACATCCTCTCTCCCTTCATAGATAATGCCTTTACTGTCACACATGATGACGTTTTCAATACCATACTTGAGTAAGAGCTTGGTGACGGCGACGCCTGCTGCGCCTGCACCATTCACCACGACTTTGGCAGAGGTATCCTTTCCCACCACTTTTAGGGCGTTGATCAATGCTGCAAGTAATACTACTGCAGTACCGTGCTGGTCGTCATGCATGACCGGAATGCCCAAATCTTGGAGTGCTGCCTCTATCTCAAAGCATTCTGGTGCTTTGATGTCTTCTAGGTTGATGCCACCAAAGCCAGGAGCAATATTTCTTACCGTGTCTATCGTTTTTTGTACGTCTTGTGTTGCCACACAGATGGGAAAGGCGTCAATGCCTGCGAACTCTTTGAACAATAATGCTTTACCTTCCATGACTGGCAAGGCTGCTTCTGGACCGATGTTGCCCAAGCCCAAGACTGCGCTGCCATCTGTGACAACCGCTACCGTGTTGCCTTTGAAGGTGTACTTGTAGACTGCTTCTTTGTCTTTTGAGATAACTCTGCAAGGTTCTGCCACTCCAGGAGTGTATGCTAGACTGAGATCCATCGCTGTTTTGACAGGAATCTTGCTGACAACTTCTATCTTTCCTTTGAGCTTTTCGTGCAACTCTAGTGCCCTTTTTTGGATGTCCATAAACAAATGGATACCTTGCTGTATAAAAACGTGCGGTTTAAGCAGATTTATAAACAAAGGACGGCCTTCTTACCTCATGCCTCCGTAGCATAGTAGCCATTGCGCTACCTTGGTAAGGTAGAGGTCGCGAGTGCAACTCTCGCCGGAGGCTCCTTGTTACCTTCTAGTCGAGACAAGGTTTAAATAGTTCGATCGTTTTTTGTCCTGCATGAGTGTACAGCTTCCCAGCGATCTTAGCACCGTAGCAGTAGAGCTTGAGGAAGAGTTTACATGTACCCTTTCCCCAACGAGCTAGATAGATAACTTTGATGTTGTGCGAGATAACGACATGGGTCGCCACCAAATTCTTGGCGTCTCACACTTCGGACCCTTAGAGGTTTTTGATCCCAATGGTACGATGACTCGGTCAGTACAGCTCAATCGCGGCGAGCTCATCATGCCTGCCACTGATGGAGACCTCTTGTACCTTAGCCTAGACATGGGCGCCCTACGAAGAAATCGAGATATCACCCTACGAGGAGAGGACAGAGTGACCGGCCTCGTATGTTGTGAGGGGACAAGCCCACACAAGGTGCTTGTTGATGACGTCCTGCCAAGGGAGATGCCCGGGCAGTTCCTGTTCGAGCGCCATGAAGGATTATCTTTTGACGAAATGGACGTCAATCCTAAACACGTTCCTCTAGATAGATTTGGCGGCATGATCGTGGCGTTGCCACGAGAAAAGTATGCCAATACCGTGATCACAGACGTGCTTTCCGCAGGCACGAGATATCTTGTGCATACTTCCTTACACCCTACCACACTCAGATCACGACAGATAGAAGGACTCGTCAGACTAGACACCTACAGTAACAGAGACGTCCCGATGCATAGCGCTTATTTGCGCAGTGGCGAAGTGTTGCCCCAGGAGGAGGTCAAAGAGCTTGCGATAGAAGCGCTAGACGCACTTCCGATTCCACCTGGCATCTGGATAGAGGGCCGTGGAGAACATTTTTTTGCTACTTACAGTCCACACGGACCTGAAGACCCCATCCGCTTGAGAACTGCGTTTGACAAGCCACATCGAGTGCCTAAGGATGTGTGTGCTAAGCTAACCCATGGAGAGCACGCGTATTTCTTGTCGAGAACCCAGACACAAGATAAGGATGGCGTGGTGCGCATTCAAACACCTGGCCGTTTCTCTGCATACACGATCAAAATGCACTCTCTAAGTCCTCTTATAGATATGAGTTAAGACGCTCCACGGTTTTCAACTATTTGTAAAAAAAATTATTTAGCTGCTAGATAGATTTCATATAGAGCAGACAGGCCAACGAGAACGTATACGACCTTTTCTACTGTGGGAACGGTTCCCAAAATCTTTGTAATCAGGTTGAAATCAAACAACCCGACTAAGCCCCAGTTAAGAGCTCCTACCAACACCAAAATTTGGGTTATTAACCCTACTCCTTTTCTTGCCATAATAATATACCTCCTAACAGTCGATTAGGCCCACTCGTATATAAAATGTGCAGGTATCTTGTTATCACTCTTCCACATACCTTTTTATATCATATTCATTTATTCCCCTCATGAAGAAGGAAAGGAAAGAGGCATTGATCAGAATTCCTATATGCATAGTCTCAGGTCTCATCCTAGGTGTGTGGTGGACTCTGGTTAAGGTGCTCATCATCTTACAATGGTTGATCGTGATCTTCTCCAGCAAGCGCAACAGAGGCTTGGCAAAATTTTGTCAGATCTTCAACACGCAAGCATACAACTTCATTCGCTACATGACCTTCCACACGAACGCAAGACCTTTTCCGTTCAGTGATTTAGCTAAGGACTTTGACAAGTACGAAAGATAGATATCAAATAATTCCTAACGTTTCAAGATATTTATACAACTTCGTAGCGTATTTGGCATGGATTCCTGTCTTCCCTCCATAGCCTTCCCAACGCGCCTGGACTGTTTGACCGCCCACATACATCGAGTTGCCAAACGTTATACGTAATTTTTTGTCAACGAGCTGCATGATAATCGGCCCTACGGAGTCAATAACAAAAGGAGGGCAACTGCGGTTAGCCAGACTCTTTACTGTTGCGTCTACATTCATGGTGTCTGGCAGCGTTGTGGGAGGATACAGCTCTTTAATCATCTCCAGAAAGGTCCGCACAAACAATGCAGCTTTAATTATCCTCTTTTGTTCGCCAGTATCAACAACAGGATGTGTGGCGCCGAACAACCCTGTAATAAAGGTCATAGCATCGTGGAACAAAGTCATACCCTCCCCAAAAAAAAATACAACCTTAAATAAGTTGTTATCTAGAATAAAACAACACAACAAACGTTTATAAGACACGACAATAATCGTATTCTATGTGGTTGTTGAAGACTAAAATGTCAGGAAGTGCCTTCCCTCTTGCAGCGGTTGCCATGAAATTCCAGATTGACTTCACCGGCTATCCGCTCTCTTTCTATAACGACGGGAAAAAGATAGCAGTACTAGTCGCCGGCTTTATGATCGGCCCTGACAAGACAAAAGATGCAGCTATCAAGTTCCTCAAGCACAGGAAAGACATGGTCAACATGGAACGACACGGAGACTTTGTGATGGCCCTGGCCCACCAACCAGGAGAGCTTCGCCACATCTACGATCCAAGAATCATCCGAATAAGCCCATCACTGCTTTCCAAAGATGGCTACGTCATCTGGGACATGGCGGCATGGGACAAACAAGCCCTGCTCAAAGTGTACAATTACGCAAAAAAGCACCACGATGCAAAACTACTACACCTAAAACAAGGAAAGATAACCAACATCCAAGTTGCAGGCATCCATCCACAGATTACTGAAAAACAAAAGCAAGCCTTAGTGTTAGCCATTGACCACGGCTACTACGACTATCCCAAAAAGATAGGGTTAGTGGCACTTGCAAGGAAAATGAAGCTTTCTTACTCTACCTTCCAGGCACATCTTAAGAAAGCAGAAGGAAAACTGTTAATTAATACTTACAAAACTTTGTAGACACGACAATTGTCGCCACTAAGTATATATGGGTGTGCAACCTTCTAATCGCATGGTAAGCCTTACCGGCATCGACATAGCATTTATCATTGTCTACCTTGTCGCAGTCATTGCTATAGCCAGCTGGCGATCCAAGAACGCCCAAGATGAAGATTTTCTTATTGCAAACAGAAAGATGGGGGTGCTTGGCGCTCTCTCTTCCATCAACGCCACTAAAACAGGAAGCATCCTGCTGATCTACGTGGCGTTGTTGTACTTATACGGATTTAGCGCCATCTGGTATTTCTTGGGCGTTGCAGCAGGGTATTTGATCTTTATTCCGTTTGGTATGAAGCTGCACCGCAACCATGCCGGCTCTCACTACACCATGGCAGAGTATTTCTTCCATGGCTACGGAAAAAGTGCAGGGTACTGCACCAGTCTCTTGAATATTTTCTTGGTTGTCGCCTTCTTAGTCTTGAATCTTATCGCAAGTTCCAAAGTAGTGTCCTTTTTCACAGGCATAAGCTTTGAGCTCTCCACCGTCATCGTTCTAGGAGTTGTGCTCGCTTACTTGCTTATTGGAGGTTTCAAAGCTGTTGTGACAACAGACATCCTACAATACTTTGCCATCATATTCGTGTTGGTTGTGTTTGCAATATTCCTGTTAGGCAACACCACCATCCCTGCGGCTGACTGGAACCTTACCAAAGCAGGCATCGCCAACGTCGTTGGGTTCTTTCTACTAGGAATCTTACTACCCTTTGCAGACCCTTCCTTGTGGCAAAGAGTGTACGCATCAAAGACAGAAAAAACTCTAAAACAAGGCATCTTCTATTCTGTGATCATCTATGTAATTTTTGCCTTCGTACTTTCATTAATAGGGTTAGCAATCAAAGCGAGCCTTCCTGCCATTGATCCAGATATAGCTCTAGTACAAGGCTTTGCAACGTTGTTACCTGCAGGGTTGATGGGACTTTCCATTGTGGTGTTCTTTGCAGCGTTCATGTCAAGCATTGACACCTACGTGTTTACCGCTGCAAGTTCGTTTGTACATGACTTTTTCAAAAACGATAGCAAACGTCAAGCAGTAAAAAGAATCCAGATAGCTGCCATCGGCATCACCATCATTGGTGGGTTAGTAGCCATCCTCATCAAGGATTTAGTACTAGGAGCATACATCTTCGCCAGCTTTGGCGTCTTGATGGCCATCCCGATACTGCTTACGTGGATGCGACCTTCTGTGAAGGGGGTTACGATTAGCGTAGGCATCGTGCTAAGCACCGTTCTTTTGTGCGTGCTAACAGCATACTACGCCCTAGGACCTGGCTTTGAAGCAACCATCGTGCTAAAAGCGATCGGCATTAGCTTAGTAAGCTTGGTTATCGGTGGCGTTGCTAGCACAGTTACTCGGTAGGCACAGGTCCGCTTCGCCGATCACCGTACACCAATTGCATTTGGGACTCTCTTTTGCCTTCTTCCACTTGAAATAGTCTGATCCCTTTCTCGGATTCTTTAAGTTTAACAAGTAACGAGCCACCCACGGTTACGGGGACTGGGTCGCCTATAGGTTTAGAATACTCATCTGGTACTTCATCAGGCATGTCTGCCCAATATTCCTTCACATAGGCGCCATAGTCTTCCTCAGAAAAATGTAGCGAACACCCGTCAGGTCTAAAACCCCAACCCCTCTCTGACTCTATCCAGCTCACAGATATTGCTTGCTTGTAGTTGTACTCCCTATACACTCCGATAGTTGACTCTATCCTTTCAGCAAGATCCGTGTTGAGACGTTTGGCCACGTCTTGATAGTAGGTGTCCCAGACGTGCAGCATGTTTTTTGTTGCCTTTTCCTTCTTTGCAGGGTCCACAATCTCTCCCAAGGTTTCTGAGTTGTGCAAAACATCACACATCTTGACTATTTGCACCTTGAAGTCCGCGTCCATGACTATTCTGTTGGCGTACTTGTCATTGCTCTCGTTGGGCTTTCTTTGGGTGAGACAGTCCACGTACCACTCTACGTTCATTCCAAATCGCTCTTTGATATCTGCTAATGTTGCATCGGTATCCTCCACAACATCATGCAGCCATGCTGCAGCGAGCACGTCGCTATCATCCACACCATACTGTTCAGCGTATTCTGCTACTGTCGCCGGATGGACAACATATGGCGTCGTATCATCTTTTCGCGTCTGTCCACGATGGCATAGTTCTGCGTACACTTTTGCGTTGGCTTCCACGATCATTCCTTCTAGGTCTTCGGGCGTCATAACCAAAAGCAATCAAGACAGCAGCAAGAATCTAGGTTGCAAACAAAGCAGGTGTTGTACAACAGCATACAACAAGGCTTTTATATCACGCATCGCTCAACAGAGTATGGAAAAGAAACTCACCGCGCTAGGACCTTCCAACAGGAAGAGCTACAACATCACGTTACCTATCGATTGGGTGCGTGAGCGAGGCATGGATAAAACCAAAAGAGCAGATTTGAGCATCGTTGGCGACACCATCGTTGTGAGACCGTTCAAAAAAGAGCCCAAGAGGAAAGTTATAGACGTAAGGGAGCTTAAGATCGCCCATGATCGTGCGATATCCATGCTGTACAAACAAGGCGTTGACGAGATAAGGGTAGTTCATGCCTCCCCTAAAGCAATTAACAATCTTGCCGAGTTTATCGAGAAGAGATGCATCGGTTTTGAAATGTTTGATCAAACCAAAGACAGCTGCCTTATCAAGGATGTCGCCCAGCCAGCAGAGGACTTCCACGTGTTGCTCAGACGAATGTTCCTCATCAACTCACAACTAGGCCGAGAAAAGGACCCTCAGAGCATCGACAACCTAGACAAGAGCATGAACAAGTTAGCCGCGTTCTGTCATAGACTGCTGGTAAAACAAGGCCATCATGAGTACGATAAGGTTCTCAAGTACGCACAATTATGCGCAGAGCTAGAGCACCTAGGGGATGAGATAATGCGCTCTAAGAAGGAAAAGTCCAAGATTGGCAACGCGTGCATGGACATGTTTGACGATGCGTACAAGCTGTACTACAAGTTTACTCCTGTACAGTATGATAAGGTGCAAGAGAAGATGCGAGACCTAACCGCCAAACACCACCACGCAACAAGCATGCTAAAGAGGATCAACAGCATCTTAGGAATGGTCTACGCCTTACGAGCTTAGAACTGGCTCTCTTTTGCAAATATCGACATAAAAACCTACGCCTTCGCTATTTTCCAGAGTTCGTTGAAAACGTTTGTTGCCGTGATGGACACGCCGTTCATCTACCTGTCGTACCGGCTCATAAAGCACTAATTAGCAAGGATCTCTTCCTCTACCCTGCTGGCGATGTGGTTGATCCCATACCAGACATCGCTACCCTCGAACTTGTATAATGGTTGGACGATGGACCCACCCATGGCAGTCACGATTCTTATCTTAACAACTTTTGTATCATGCATGCGTTCAAAGGATCTCAAGGTAGTCTCGTTATCCTTGTTCATCCTATAGACCTGTTGGGCTTGTTCGTACGTGAGTGACATACGACCATAATACATGCAGAAGTTAAAAACTAGTTGGATTTGGAGAGCCTATCTAGTATTCTCACCAAATCATCTCGCGTTCTGGTTAAGGGACTGCAAGGAAAAACGTATCCATTAACCCAGGTCCCTCTCACGCGAATAAGACGGTAGCTAGGAAGCGCAGTATGCACAGCCACGCAATACCGTTCTATGACAGGAAGATCCTTCGATAATAACGCGTCACTTTGTTCTTTTTTTATTTTCAGCATCTTTTCATACCATTTCATCAGTTGTACTCCGCGCTGCCAGCAAATGTGTCAAAGAAACTGCGCGTGTCAAGTTCGAGTGCGACTATGGAATAGCCTCCAAAATTGTCAGAAAAAAAGTACAGATTTTCTTCATCCTCAGGATCATCCGTACAATCGGTTTTCACGAGGTCTTGTTTTTTGAGCCAGGCGTACACCTCTACCACGGCTTTGTCAAGACCTGCTTGTTCTTCTACCTGCACAAAGCGTTCTGCCTCTAGTTCAGGTTCCCAAGCTTCGCACATGTGGAGCAGCCAGTCTTCAAAACTCATCACTTATGTACGACCACAGCATTTTTAAATGCGTTCCGTTTTTCGCATGTAATGAAGGCGGAAATCGATCAAGTACTCATGCTCGTGGTCATTTTGGTCTGTTTTATCGCATTATTAGCCTTATTAGCGCTCACCAATTAGAGGGTGGGGCATACACAACTTCTTAAACTGTTCACTAGTGACTCGTGCATGCCAAAGTGTATGAAGTGCAACAAGAACATAAGGTCTTATTCTGTCATGCGCAAATGGTGCGTAGAATGTAGAAAATCCGTAGCCGTAGAGCAAGCTAGAGAAAGAAGAGCTAAAAAAAGATAAAGTTTACTGTTGCAGGTACTGCGGTTCCTGTTTCGGTTGTTCTTTCTGCGATTGAGGAAGTACAGTTATCCTCCCTTCACGCATGTACAACATGCCCGTTAGACAGTTGTTACCCATCCAGGTAGCTGGTCGGAAGTTTGCTTCTGCAATCCAAACACCGTTCTCGGTAAGATAGGCGTCTGCGAACTCAAAGAAATCTGCCCTCTTGGCGCTGTGGATTCCTTTTATGTGTACAACTCTGTCCTCGCGTTCTGTCTTGAACTGCACTCGCTTTTTGTCCATCCCGAACAACGTTACCTTGCCTGCAGGGAAAAGTTGCTTTTCCTCAACATTAACCAATCCTTCGATCGGCCCTATAGTTATGCGTTTTAGTGGCGCATATGTCTTTTGCATTTCCATATCCTTCAAATACACCCTCGCCACTAAAAGAGAACCCATATGTTACCAATGGGTGGTAACGTGCAAGCAAGTACCCCTACACCCCTTTATAACTCCAGCGTCTCAGAATAATCTATGAAAATAGCAGTCAAGAGTTATGGTTGCAGCGAGAACCACGCCGAAGGAGAGATCATGAGCGGCGTCCTAGCCACCAAAGAAGAGGTTGTTGACCCAAAAGAAGCAGACGTAGTAGTCCTAAACATTTGCACAGTAAAGGGGAACCAAACAGCACTAACCGAGGTCAGAAAGACCAAAGAAAGATACCCTGACAAGAAGCTAGTCATCACCGGCTGCGTACCAGATGATATTGTAGCACCCATAAGAGAAATGGCACCCGAAGCAGTTTTCTTAGGCACCCACCACATCCAAGACATCCACAAAGCCGTAACAAGTGAAAAACCCTACCAGCAACTCAGCATAGAAAAAAAGGTAAAGTTAAACGAACCCCGCATACGAAAGAACCCGTTAGTAGGCATCATACCCATCTCACAAGGATGCTTAGATGCCTGTGCCTTCTGCAGCACAAGACTCATGAAAGGGATACTCTACTCATACCCAGAAGAAAACATCCTGGAAGAGGTCAAACAAGCAGTGGCAGACGGCTGCAAAGAAATATGGCTCACCGGACAAGACACCGCCTGCTGGGGCTTTGACAGAAAAAGCAATCTCGCAAAACTCCTCACAAAAATATGCTTAGTAGAAGGAGACTTCAAAATTCGCGTAGGCATGGGCAATCCAAGACACGTACCACGCTACCAAGAAGAGCTCCTACAAGCGTACGAGCATGACAAAGTCTACAAGTTCATCCACCTACCCTTGCAAAGCGGCAATGATGAAGTGCTGAAAAGAATGAAACGAGGCCACAACGTACAAACAGTAGTTGATCTTGCTAAAGCCTTCAGAAAAAGGTTTCCCAAAATGACGATAAGCACAGACGTCATTGTTGGCTTTCCAGAAGAGACCGAAGCAGAATTCAATGACACCATAGAAAAACTGAAAGAACTACAGTTCGACACGGTCAACATAGCAAGATACGCACCAAGACAAGGAACCAAAGCGTACGATATGGAGGACATGTCTGGGAATGATAAAAAAGATCGCAGCAGACAAGCAACCCTCGTACAAAAAGAGGTTGCTGCAACATTCAACCAGCAATGGATAGGCTGGGAAGGGGAGGCGTTGGTGGACAAAAAAGGAGCATACGGAGGCGTGGTGGCAAGAAACTTTTCCTACAAGCCCATCGTGATAAAGAAAGATCTACCCCTAGGCAAAACCGTAAACGTAAAGATAACTAGCGTCACACATCAATCGCTTTATGGTGTCGTGTCAGTCACGTCCGATCGCAATCATTCGCTCTAGCGCAGTCATTGCTTTGAGGCGAACATCCTCAACCACCTCAATCTCATGAGTGCCCTGTTCTAGCGACCTTCGTACCTTACCTAGCGTGATTGCTTTCATGTACGGACACACACAGCTCTCGTCGCAACTCTTATGATTGTAGACCTGGTAGAATTCTTTGTCAGGGAACGTTCTCTCCAAGAGTTGTACCAACCCTAACTCGGTCCCAATAATGAATTCCTTTTCAGGCGAATTCCCCACATACTCAACCATTCCTGACGTGCTCAGCACGGTGTCTGCTAGCTCAGTAACTTCTGGGTTGCATTCTGGATGGACCACCACTAAAGCAGCAGGATGTTCGGCCATTACATACTCAACCATATCTCCAGTTACAGCCTTGTGCACAGGACAGTAGCCCTCCCAAGGGATGAGTTCTTTGTTTGTTTTGTCAGCAAAACTATAGTACAAGTTCTTGTCTGGAGCGCGCACACCTTGTGGCCGTAGACAAGAATAAGCTCATCATGTTAGAAGGGCCTCGCCAGGTTCTAGGCAAGGGAGAGAGTGTCAACATCATGCATCCTTCTCTGAAGATCAAAGGTAACCTTACAGATTTAGACAAACAGTATGTTGAGGCAGCACAAAAAGTAGGACTCAACCAATACATGCTCTCCTTTGTGGAAGGGCCTGAAGATGGAGCCGCACTCAGAAAATATCATGCAGATGCAGTCATCGCTGAGAAGATCGAGTCAGTCAAGGGGGGAAAGTACGTCAGCGAACAGTATGATAGCACCAATCGATTGATGTTTGCGCGTGGCGACTACTTTGTCGAAGTCAACCGACCCCACCATATCTTGATGGCAGGGGAGGACATCATCCAGAAAGATCCGCAAGCGATTGCTGCGTCCCGCATACTAGGTTCGTTGGCATACGGAGCAGAACCTAGCTGCCAGGACATAACCGACGTTGCCTATCTTTGGAACATTGGCTACCGAACATTCATGTTGGGAGACGAGATCTGTCAGCAAAGAGATTCCGTTATCGGAGCGTTGAACTTGTTAGAAGCTATCGTGAAGACTCGTTAGCGAACCTCAACACCATTCTTGTACACTGCCAACGCATACTTCATCTTGTCCTTGCTCATGGCGTAGATGGTGAGTAAAGGCTGGCCTTTAGTGATTTTATCTCCTCTATGAACGTGCAGGTCTACGCCGCTGCACGCGTCTAGCGGTGCGCCGGCTATCTTAGCAATACGTGCGATGACTTGGTTATCTATACTTCTCACGCTGCCACTTCTTGTTGCTTTGATGGTTTGCTTGTTGTCACACAAGAAGATCGTTCGAGGAAGCTTGCCTCCTTGTGCCCTTACCATTTGATCAAACTTCTTGAGTGCTCTTCCCGAAGTGAGTATCTCTTCTGCAAGACAGGTTCCTTCTCCTTTTTTGGCTTTGCCAAGCATCTCTAGTAAGTGCCCTGCCATGACTAGGCTTTTGTCTCGTAAGTCTTTTGGCGCGTTATCCTGATTGCGCAACACGCGAAGGATGTCTCTCATTTCTAGCCTACACCCTATTCCGTTGCCTATGGGTTGGGAGCCATCCGTCACCGCGACTTTGAGTTGGATACCAAGATGTTTGGCCAACGTTCCAAAGTGTTGTTGCAGGTGTGTTGCCTCGTGTCTTGAGGCTTTTGCTCCTTTGCCTACAGGAATTTCTAACAGTAAGTGTGTCGCACCTACGCTTGCTTTCTTTGCCATGATAGACGCGAGCATCTGTCCCTCAGCGTCGATGTTCAAAGGATTCTCTATACGTATGATTCTGTCATCGGCAGGTGCTAGTTGGACTGCGCCGCCCCACACCAGGCACCCTTTTGTTTTACGAACCACCTTTTGTAGTTGCTCAAAGGAGAGGTCTACCTTGCACACGACCTCCATGGTGTCTGCAGTCCCTGCTGGGCTCGTGATGGCTCGACTGCTGGTTTTCGGGAACCAAACGCCGGTTGCTGCGACAATAGATACCACGATGGGTGTTGTTCGGTTACCCGGCACTCCCCCTATTGAATGGAAGTCTGCTACCTTGCCTGGGAGTCTGAGTCTATGACCTGTCTCGATCATAGCTTTCGTAAGTTCCAAAACTTCTCTTTCGCTTAGGCCTGCAGTATAATTAGCTAGAACGAATGTGGTTAGTTCTATCAGGCTTAACCGATTATCCACGATGTCTTTTATGATTTCTTTGAATTCATGAAAGCTGAGGGCCTGCCCTTCTAATTTTTTCATGATGAACGCAACGCTTTTGGGCTTTTCTGCTAGTTGCACATCCACTTTATCTTTGGCGCGTAGTTCCTCTGCTACCTCTTCGAACAATCCCACATATCCTGGCCTTACCGTGCTGGGACCTTCTGCGATGTCTAGGATGGCTATGGCTTTCTTACTCCCGCTGGAAAGTTCGATTCTGTCCATGGCATGCGCGCCTATGCATTCTGCGTCTTGCTTGTGCATGACCACGACTAATCCTCCGCCTGCTCTCAAGTGCAGGTTTTTGGTGGAAAACTTCATATTCTGTGTACCTCGTGTTCTTTGCGGTAGATGTCAAAGAAGGTTTTGAACATGCTGAGGACGATGGGGCCAAGAACAAAGCCAATAGGTCCGAAGACCATGACTCCTCCTACGACACCTAATACGACGAGTAGCGTGGGTATCTTTGCGGTGCTCCCTACTAACAAGGGCCTTAGAACGTTCTCCACGCCGCTAATTACCACAATACCATAAATGAATAGTCCTAATCCTTGCCACATGAGTGGGCTGCTGGTTAATAACTGTCCTCGGAGTATGAGTATGCTGCTGGCTGGCAACCAGACAATCCACGACCCGATAAAGGGAATGAAGGCAAAGAAGGCTAGCACGATGCTCCAGAATACCGGGTTGGGTACGCCAAAGATCCAGAATCCTATCAACGCTAGTAATGCTTGGGCGAGAGCGATGGCTAACGTTCCATATACAACGGCCATCAGCGTATTTTGTAGTTGGGAAGCTATGAGTTCTTGGTGATGCTTTTCGATAGGAAGTGCGTGCTTGAGTTGCCGCACCAGGATGTGCCCATCTCGTAGCAGGTAGAACATGCTAAACACCATCACGAACCAGAACACGATCAGTTTTGGCAGCGCAAACACCAACCCTTGCAGGGTTCCGGTGATCTTTCCCACCAACTCGCGCAACAAGGATCCTAGGCTGGCCTTGACTTCTGGGTTGGCTAATAACTTATTGAACGCGCCTACTGGCTTGCATGCAGGATTGTCTACACACCCTACGAGGAAGATGTCTTCTTCGATGATGGCTTGTTTGGCGTGGCCATACAGATCTCCAATCTCTCCTAGCAAAGAGTTTGCAAAGAAAAACATAGGCATCATGAGTGCGAACACGACGAGAAAACTGCACACAAACGCGGAAAAGTTTTCACGTTTCGTCTTTTCTCTAACCCTTCTGAACAAAGGATACACAACGTAGGCTGCCACACCTCCCATGATCAATGCGTTCAGTACAGGTCTAACAATGATCAAGCTGAAGTATAAGAGAACGACCAGCACGATGAGAAAAAACCATCGGGCTCGTGTGAGGAAAGGATCAGACTTAGAAACGCTTGTTTTGTGTTTACGGACCACGCCTGGCCCTCCTTACCACCCCTGGATGCCATCCTGCTGAAAGTAATTGTTGTTGTAGTATTTCATGGTCTTCTGCTCGCATGAACAAGGATCGTAAGTACGGCACATATTGTTGTTGTGTTGCCGCCGCAGGAGGAATGTCATCATTTTGTGGGGTGTCTTGGAAGCGTCTGCTGATGCTGTAGAAAGACATCACACCTATCAACCCTAATGTGCTGAAGAAGAGGAAGAACGCGTAGGCTGCTGTCTCTTCTTGGTCGATGGGGGTGTCAGGAATAACCTCGACCGCTTGGATGGTTAACCCTTGGATCTTGCTCTCTCGAGTCACCAATTCGGTTCTTGCTTTTTTTACCTGGTCTAATTCTTGTCTCATATCCTCAAGCATGGACTCGTAGCTTTGCTGCATGGCTTGCACTGCTTGTGCGCTGCAATCGTCAGGACAGGTGGTCACGCTTTCGAACTCGTCACACTTGCCGTTTCTGTTACACACCTCTATACAATTACCTATTCTTTCGCAACTGTACTCATCCTGCCAAGAAGGACCTCTCACCCACCCAAACGGACACTTGATGTCTGGGTCGATAAAGCAGTTGTTTCCCATGATGCTACAATCGTAAGGACACGTTAAGGGCGTCTCGCCATACTCGCACCAGTGATTGAAGCATTTGGGTTGGGGTTGGCAATCTTTTGTGCACAATTCTTCTCTTTCACCCTCGTCACAAAAGCCGTTGTTGTTGCACACCACGTCAGGAACATGATAGATACCGCCTTCAATGCCAGGAACGTCTCCTCCCATCTTGGTACCCCAACCGTAGGGAGTTAGGGCCATTGCTGCAGTGGCTACCACGAGAAATACTAGTAAGTAGCTTAATCGCCTCATGCAGAAATCGCGCACGTATTGCTATTTAAATGTACCGTTAGACTTCAATAAGGTCGGTTAGCTCTTTTTGCATCCACTCAGGAGGAGCCATGGTGACGCTGCTCACCCAACCTTGCACTTCTGCCGCAATGCTTCTTGCACACGCGTCTGTGAGGGCTTCTATCCTCGGCTGGAGTGGGCGCATCAACGCAGAAGTGAGTTTCTCATGGGAGGAGTTTGCTGGAAGAAAGTAACTAAAAAAGTTGTACAGGACCACCCAAGATACATTGTTGTCGTCCACAACTGCACGCTTGAGTCCCCTCCTATACGCAACGTTTACCTCTCCCTTTATCGCCAGCTGCCAAGGGCCCAGATCGTCAAAGGAATCCCGTTCTAATGGTTCTAAGACCATGGTTCCCTGGTACGTACCCACTTTCCTAACTTGGGGTTTCGATTCATCTGACGGAAATCTGTCCTGCAATACCCTCTCTTATACCTAGCTCACTACCATAAAAATGTTACCACCAGTTTTATAAAGCTGCTTTCATCTATGAATACTTACGGGCCCGTGGTCTAGTGGCATGACGCATCCTTGACTTGGATGAGGTCGCCAGTTCGAATCTGGTCGGGCCCACTCACTCTTTCGCATAGTTTATTATATTACTTCAACTTACTCCCCGTCATGGAAATTGACACAGAAGGTCATTATGCCACAGAAGTAAGAACCTTCATCAACCAATTAAACAAAGGAATATCCTTAGTAAAATCAATGAAGCCAGGAAGCAAAGCCATAGCTACTGCGCACAAACAAGCCATCGACGCACAACTGGCAAGAGTCAAAACGGCGGTGGATGGCGTTCTCAAAGCACAACAGGCGCTGCTTAATGATAACAGAAAGATGGTTAACGAAGAGTTTCCCGACAAGTAAGCACACACAGAACTTTCTCAAACCAAAAGTTATTTAAATAAGGTAATGTGACAAACAAAAAAAGAGGTGTAGCATGAAAAAAGGAGCACTAGAACTGTCAATAACTGCCATCGTTGTTCTTATTATCGCCATAACCGTTCTCGGATTTTCCATATTCTTCATCAAGAGCTTGTTCGGAACAGGACAAGAGATTCTCGAGGGAGAGATTACAAAAGTTAAAGACAAACTCAAAGACGACTTCGCCTCTGAAGGAAAAAGTGTCGGCATCAATGTTGGCACAGACATCAGATTAGCAAGTGGTAAACCCAAACAAGTTTTCATCGGTATCAAAAATTCTGAAGCAAAAAGAGTGTGTTATGGCATACGGCTGCAATGTTTAGGCAGCACTGGTGAGACGACCAGCTGTCAGACGGAGATTCCACCACCAAGCAACGTTGTAGGTGGCTTATTGCCAGACGAAGTCTGGTTCCAGAAGTTGTTCGCCTCCATCGCCTTAGAGCCAAACGACGTGGCAGTGCTACCAACAAACATCCAAATACCTACAAAATACGGCAAGGAAACCTTCAACATGCGACTAGAAGTGGCAAAAGAGGTTACCGGTCCTGACGACCCACCAGGCGGCACACAAAACGCCTTGGATGGACTATGCCAAGACTTAGAAAGCGACTATCTTGACGCTCTCGACGGAAGCACAGACGGCATCGCAGAGGTACACGCTACCTTACCATTCTTCATAACGGTAGAATAAATGGCAAAAAAACTACGTAAGCGGGTGCTCACAGAGCACGAAGAGTTCAAAGTGATGGGTATGGTTCTAGACAAGTTCCTATGGATAGGAGCAGCCTTCATGGGCTGGGGACTATACGTAAGCATCAGCAGCAACTTCAATGACGCCATTCAGTTCTTGGTAGCAGGTACTGCAATACTTGCCATCTTCTCTTGGATAGTGTTGAAAGAGTTCGAACACCTACGATAAGCTTAAATACGAGTTAGTCCGCGCTTGAAACTATGAGAAAAGGTGTAGAAATAAGCATTACCTTTGCTGTTATTCTCATCATGACCATTCTCGTTCTAGGACTGAGCTTGATCTTCTTACGCAACGTCTTTACTGGTGCGAACGAAATCCAACAAGGACTTGAACGACAGACAGAGGCAGAGATCGAAAAGCTCATCGAGGAGGAAGGAGCACTCGTCGCTATTCCCTTCTCTTCCGCAACCTTAGAGTTTGGGGAAAGAAAGTTGTTCGGCATAGGGATTAGGAACGTATTACCCCAAAAGCAACACTTCCAAGTCACTGTGCAGTATGATACTGCTCTGATTAATGGGGAACTACGCACAGGAGACGCCCAAGAACTACAA
Organism: Candidatus Woesearchaeota archaeon; assembly: GCA_030750765.1. Classification (GTDB taxonomy): domain Archaea; phylum Nanobdellota; class Nanobdellia; order Woesearchaeales; family ARS49. The sequence continues at coordinate 62,869 of JASMHM010000001.1, forward strand.
GAACGATGGGTTGGCGCCTTAGCCAGACAGGTTGTTGAGGTGGACAAGCGAGATCATGTAGCCACCAAGGTATACCTCAAAGCACCGTCAGGAATCAGTCGAGGACTTTACTACTTCAACGTCTGCGTAACCTTAGTACCCGACAGCGACGTCGACGAAGGATTTGACTGTTCCTTAATAGTAGACAGCTTACCAGACGGTTTGTACTCTGACAAGATGTACCAAGTAGAAGCTAAGATTTGAGCAACATGTTTTTAAGGCTGTGTGATATCTCACTAACATGACCGTAGATATTCCTGCACTGAAAAGAATACCTTCTTTGAGCGACGAGAATGTTTACCTTGTGTATGGGAACAACCCCGATGGCTCCTTTAGAGTGGCTGTATACGTGGAGCGTAGCCAGTTTCAGATCGTTCCCGACCTACACGTTGAAGAGGGAGATCTTGAAAAGCTAGCCGATGATAAGTTTGCTGAGATGCTTGAAGAGATCGGGTCCGAATATCATATTGTCCCCATTGTTTTCAGGTTGCATTACGCAAAGCATTTAGTCTTACGGTAAGTGGATTCTTTTCAAGATAGTTACTTTGCAAACCCTTGCGCAAGCTTTTCTAACATTTTTTCTTGGCTGCCTAAGACTACTGCGCTAGCCACTAGTATCCCTTGGGCACCCAAAGAAAGAGCAATTTCGACGTCTTTCCTATAACTAATACCTGCACCACACAATACTGGAAGAGGTAAACTAACGCTATTCGTGATCACGCTAGGCTTTGCCTTAGAGACGCTCACCCCTGTACCTATCAACGCTGGAGGCTCTACTGCGATGGCAGAAGGTTTTAGGGTGGCTAATTTCTTTGCTGCAGACGGTGTAGCAGCGCATAGCACAACAGGCAGCTTCATTTTCTTGCACACCCTGATGGTTTCCTTAAGTTTAGCAAAAGGTAGTTGGCGTTCTGCATGGTTGAGCAAGGTTCCTTTAGCTCCCGACGCAATAACGCTCTCGATCTCGATATTTCCTGTATGCGCTCCTGGTTCTACGTCAACATGCTGGGCAAACACCGGCAAAGAGGTATTGTCAGCAACATGCGCTATGTCTGCAGCCTGCACACACAAAATAATCTTCACTCCTGTGCGCTTTGCAACACGCTCAGCCCTCTTAGCAAAACGCACCGCATTCTTACCAACTGCTTGCGGATAGGCCTTGCAGTTCACCAAAAATGCCGGAAAGCGCATACCTGCTTGCCACCATCAAAGTTATAAAAAACCTCTGGTGCAACCAAAGAAAACAAAATATAAATTATCCAAACTAAACATTTTTATACAGGAACACTCTGACACCACCTATGAGGGGAATCATCATAGTTTTGTTGGTGCTGACCATGGCTGCAGCAGCCGCAGCAAGCCACAGAAGCATTGAGATAGAACGCATTAGCTTCCTTGGAGGCCCGACGGACGACATCCAACCCGTCTTTCTTGGCGTAAACGATGGAAACCACCTCACCGCTTGGGTTTCTATACCTGAGCTAGGCATCAAAGGTCCTGAAAGAGACATTGTTAAGGGTAACGCCATCACGTTCCTGCCCGTCAGTGACGTAGCACCCGGCGAGTACGTAGTGATGATCAAAGTGAAGGACAAAAGAAGCGGCAAGCAACGCAGAAAGTTTCGGTTTATAACCCTGGGCTAATGTCGCTATCGTTCGGGGACAGCGATAACTATTTAAGTTAACCCCTTACATCGATTTTTAAACCTTTCGCCCAAAAAAATGCATTATATCAAAAAATGCCCGGAATGCAACAGCATTAACATGTTTTCTAACCGTGAGAAAGGCGAAGTCATCTGCAAAGATTGTGGTCTTGTCGTCGAGGATCGTATGGTAGACACGACGCAAGAATGGCGAGAGTTCGAATCTGACGGAGCAGGCGCTCCAAGCGGAAGAAGAACCGGTGCACCCATGACCTACACCCAATACGATCAAGGTCTTGGTACCGAAGTCGGACAAAAAGCAGACTTATTCAAACTATCAAGCAAAGAACGCAACACCATATTCAGATTACGCAAATGGCAATACAGAATCAGCACTGCGATCGAGAGAAATCTAAAACTAGCACTATCAGAATTGAAGCGAGTCAGCTCCTTCCTCAAACTACCCAAGTCGGTGGAAGAGGAAGCAGCCATGGTCTACACCCAAGCCGTCCAAAGAGGATTAGTAAGAGGACGAAGCATGGAAAGTGTTGTTGCAGGAGCATTGTACGCAGCATGCAGAAGACATGAGGTGCCAAGAACTCTCGACGAGCTTTCCGAGGCTAGCGGAATTGAAAAGAAGGAGATAGGTAGAACATACCGCTTCATAACAAGAGAACTAGGCATCAGCATCATGCCTTCTAATCCTGCAGACTACATCGCACGCTTTGCCAGTTCCTTAAAGTTAGGACCTGAGACACAAAGTAAGGCTGTAGAAATTTTGGAAGCAGCACAAAATGCTGAACTAACATCTGGAAGAGGTCCTACAGGCATCGCAGCCGCAGCATTGTACGTTGCAGCACTGACGCGCGGTGAAAAGAAAACCCAAAGAGAGGTTGCGGATGTTGCCGGCATCACAGAAGTCACCATCAGAAATAGATACAAAGAACTCTTAGAAAAATTAAAGTTAGGCAAGCAAATTAAGAAACCAAAAAAGAAAAAATAGTTGTCACTTTTTCTCAAATATGTGCGTTACCACCACAAGTTTGTACCGTCCTTATTCCGTAACAACTTGAAAACGCTATTCTCGTCGAAACGCTTATAAACACGAACGTCGAAATTCCACTGTTTTGCGAGGGGTACATTGAAGAAGGGGGTTACTGTAGTAGCCATACTACTGATCGGACTACTTGCGAGTACGTTTTTGATCGGTGGGGAAGGCATAACAGGCTTCATACCTGCAGTTTGGTTAGATGAATCTTTCTACACCACGACGGTAGGTGAGTCAGTACTGGTGAACATCAGTGACGCTCTTCAGGATGGGGAAAACGCATCCATTAAAGTAGATGTACCGCTCGAAATCAACTATCTCCTCGACGGAGAAAACCTTATTCTCACACCAACTCATTCTGGGAACTTTGCTGTACGCCTCGCAAAAGCAAACAGCACGGTCACCTTGACGCTCGTCGTCGAGGAGGGCCTCCCAGATCTTTCTTTACTTCCCGACCTAACAGAAACAGCAGAGCTAGAGCTCATTGACGAGCCAGTCAACCAAACCCTTAATGAGTCCGTGAACGAAACGATACTCAACACTACGGTGAACGAATCCCCACCTATCGTCTTAGACTTCCCCAACCTAAGTCTTATTCCAGACTTAACCGAAAACGTAACCGAAGGTCCGGAGGTTGTGCTCAACATCTCTAACACGACTATCGCTCCTTCTCCAGTCCCTACCAACGTTACCGGAAGCTCAGATGATGAGATCTTCAACTACAATTTCTTACTCATCCCTAAAAGCATGCAAGTACGAGACAACCGCATCACAGGAGACGTGGGAAGTCTACGATTCAGAGAACGACAGAACTACACCAACATCCACGCTTGTTTGATCGCAGAATCCCAAATTATAGGACTAGACAGCGAGCTCTGCCCGCAGATGAACACCTCGGCAGAAATAACGCTATTAGACGTTCCTGGCCCCACCATCCACTACTCCCACAACGGCAAGGACTTCCTCCTCTGCTCAGGCCTCTCAGATCCCGCATGTACAGACATACGCTATGACGGTCAGAACGTCACATTCAACGTCTCCCACTTCACCATCTTCACCGTTCTTAAAGAACCACCTGCTCTAGGAGCAAGCGCGAGCTCGTGCACCGGAACCCCTGACACCCCCACGTGCAATGGCTTCGGAGATGAGGAAAGCTGTAACGCACAATGTGGTTGTACCTACAACGCAGGGTACTACATGTGTAACGCAGATGTGGACTGTAGTGCGTGTGATAATGACGAGACAGGTTGCGACTTCTGGGAACAGATGGTAATGTGCGAATGGGATCCAGGATCTCCAGCACCTGGCTCCACAGCCAACGCCATCCCCACCGCGTCAAAGCCTGTTCTCAACTCTAGCAATATTGGGAATAACAACACCAACCAGAACCTAACGTTCTACACCACCATAACCGATGATGACACAGGAGACATCCACACCAACATCTCAGTATGGTACATGAATGGCAGTCCAACCGTCCTGTATTACCTGCCCTTTGAGGGCTGGAACCAATCTAAAGAAAACTTCTCCTTTGAGTACGCGTACGAGAACCACGCCAACGTCACCAATACAAACTGGCAAAACATCACTGACTCCAAAGTAGGAAGATCGTACTCCATCAACTCTACGGACAACGGAAATTCACATATTGCCATGAACAACACCCACACTTCGTTGGCCAATTTCACGGTAGAGCTGTGGGTGAAGCCAGAACTCTTTAAGGCCACAATGTTTACCTCAGCATGCGGAGATATAAACTCAGGATGTCAAATAGTAAGCATAAGCAACAATTTTGTCCTTGGCATTGGCTGGGGAATTCCCTTCTGTCAAACCAGTGGTGGGTCGTACAACATCTTTGCTAATGGATCCTCCAACATTATCGATGGAGGCTGGACACACCTTGCGTGCGTCAACAGGCAAGACCGTCTAGAACTGTATGTGAACGGCACATTGGTAGACTCCACACCCCATCGTATTGGAGACACCGAAACCATAGACACTTCAGGCAGCGCGGTGATGATCGGAGCAGACAGAACTGGAGGCGCAAACCTCTACAACGGAACCGTAGACGAGTTCAGAGTCTGGAATAGGAGTCTTAGTGCCGACATGATCAGTCTCATCTACACCAAGACCAAAGATGGTGACAACCTCCACACCATGCACGCCTCGGAAACCCGACCTGGAGAGAACTGGAGCGTCAATCTCACGGTGAACGACTGGAGAATGGACTCTGCATCAAACATGTCCAACAACGTACAAATCCAAGGAGACAACAACGTAACCAACACCATAGAGGCCTTTGAGATATTTGTTCTCAACAGTAGTGAGGTCACTCTCAACGGAACTGATGAGAACCTTTCCATAATCGTGAACAGCACCAAGAACGACAGCGGAGACCACAGCACCAACATCACAGTATGGTACCTTAACGGATCTCCCATACTCCTACACTACCTACCATTTGAGGCCTACAACGAAAGGCAGAGCTTCAAAACGAGAGAGTACGTACGAGGCAGCGAAGCAAACGTCACCAACGCAACCTTCCTCAACGGATCCGGCAGAGTAGGCAGCGCGTACGCATTCAACACCTCCGACCGTCCCGACCTTCCCAACAACATCTACACCTCCTACATAGCCCTGAACAACACTGCACCCGAATTCAGCAACTTCACCATAGACATGTGGGTGAGCAAGCCACAGCCAGACAGTGCAGGCATTGGTGAGACCACCTGCGACGCGACACGAAGCGACCCAGACACTGACCCGGTGAAGTACTGCACCATGCTAAGCATTGGAAGCAACATCGAAATGCGAGTCTCCGAAGGATTTGCACAGTGCAGCTGGTTTACCCAAAACACGCTAAACAGTTCCACATCCATCTCAGGGAAAGACTGGACCCACGTGGCTTGCGTCTACAACCAACTAGGCATGGCCATCTACGTGAACGGCACAGAAGAAGGCAGCATGAACAGGTCATGTGGAGGCACGGTGACCATCTGCGAGGGCATCGGAGATGAAGAAGGGTGTGACGCCCAGGACGGCTGCACATGGAACGAAGCAATATGCGAAGGCGCGGCAACACAATGTGACCAGATGTCTCTAAGCGCTTGTCCCAACCAGCAAGGATGCGCCCAGAACATTTTCGAATCCTGGACAGCAGAAACCAACAAGAGCCCCATCATCATAGGGGCAGACACTAGCAAGACCAAAGGGTTTAACGGATCCCTAGACCAAGTAAGAATCTGGAACCGATCATTATCTGTAGACCAGATCTCCCAGATATGGACCGAAGAAAAAGAAGGCAACAGTTTCTACACGCTACGTGCGAACGAAACACAAACCTTAGACATATGGACAGCCAACGTAACCCCAAACGATGGCGTTCAAGACGGACCAAGCGTGATGCTCAACAGCATCACGATAAACCAGACAGGAGGAGAAGGAGGCGGACCCCCACCACATGTAGATGAAAAATTACCCCCAAACGTGAGCTATCTCAACGTCAGCATGCCCGACGGCGGCGCACAGCTCAATGTCTTGAACATAACTGTAAACATAACCAGCGAGCACTCCACCAACATCAACGTCAGCGTAGTCCTATTCCAAATAACTCCTCCAAACGGAACCGCAAGCACATACAACGTAACGGTAGACAACGGCACAGCAACGCACACGTATAACCTGACGTTCAACGTGCCCAACTTCTGGCAGGACGGCCAATACAACGTTAGCGTGTTTGCCAACGATACCGCAGATCTGATCAACAACAGCATCTACACAGAGTTCAATATTAACAGCGTGCCAAACGTGAGCTTCCTCACCGTAGGCCAGCCAGACGGTACCGCACAAGGAAACTTTGTGAACGTAACCGTGAATGTGACCGACAACAACCTACCCTCAAACCTCCAGGTTGACCAAGTACTGATCAACATCACACCACCTAATGGTTCTGCATACACCATCAAAGTGGATAACGGAAGCTTTGGAGGAGATGCTTACAACTTAAGCTTCCTAACAACCATCCAAGACGAGCACGGCACCTGGACAGCTCACGCGATAGCTAACGACACCAACAACAATAGAAACACCACGATAACGCAAACATTCAGCATCACAGACACCACCGCACCTAACGTCACCACGCTAAGCGTATCCCAGCCAAACGGAACAGGACACAGCGGGTTAGTCAACATCACCGTAAACATCTCGGACAACATTGCAGCAGCAGAAAGAGTAGACAAAGTGTTTGCAACCATCACACCACCTAACGGTTCAGCAAGCGCTTACAACCTCACCATGAGCAACGGCAGCAACGGAGGGATGACCTTTAACACCACCTTCATCATCCCACCTGTTGATGCAGACGGCAACTACACCATCACCGTCTATGCTAATGACACCAGCGATAACGTAAACGACACCATAAGCCTACAATTCCTGGTTGCCACAGTTCCCAACGTCACCACACCAAGCGTTGTACAACCTAATGGAACTGTATTCAATGGACTCGTGAACATCACCGTCAACGTCTCAGACCAAGCACTCGAAACCAACAACCACGTCGATGTTGTCTTAGCACAAATAACACCACCAAACGGCACAGCAAGCAGCTACAACCTCACCATGACCAACGGCAGCAACGGCGGCATAACCTATAACGTGACCTTCGTCGTACCTTCAGTAGAGGCTGACGGCAACTACACCATCACCTTCCTAGCAAACGACACCGGCGGTAACTTGAACGATAGCATCAGCTTCCAGTACCAGCTAGCAATCGTTCCAAACGTCAGCTTCCACAGCATAGTGCAGCCCAACGGCACCGCACACAAAGGACTGATCAATCTCACTGTGAACGTGTCGGACAACAACCTACCCACGAATAGACACGTAGACCAAGTGCTAGCAAACATCACACCACCAAATGGAAGTGCAAGCGCGTACACTCTAGGCATGAGTAATGGAAGCAACGGAGGCACCACATACAACCTAACCTTCATCCTCACCGGAATCGAGGAAGACGGAAACTACACCGTAACCTTCCTAGCCAACGACACAGGAAACTTCCTCAACAACAGCGAACAGATACAGTTCAGGATAGACACCGTGCCTAACGTCACAGAAGCAAACGTCACCCAGCCAAGCGGAACAACCGGAGGCAACATGGTCAACGTCACGATAAACGTGACAGATAATCAGCTACCCACCAACCACCACATAGGAGAAGTTCTCGCGAACATCACACCACCCAACGGAGCCGTCAACGCATACACCCGAATCATGACCAACGGAAGTAGCGGTGGCATCACCTACAACTACACCTTTGACACAGAAAGCTTTGCCACTGTAGGAACATGGGAAGTGCAGTTCATAGCTAACGACACCGGCGCCAACGTGAACAGCAGCAACAAAACAAGCTTCCAAGTAACGGCCGCTGCAGACTCAACACCGGTTAACGTGAGCACGCTGAATGTGACACAACCAGCAGGACCCGTACAAAACAACATAATAAACATCACAGTCAACGTAACAAGCAGTTCCAGCAGCAACGACGACGTAGCAGAAGTCATCGCCAACATCACCTACCCCAACGGAAGTAGCTACGAAACCTACATCGACAACGGAACCAACGGAGGAGTACAATACAACTACACCTTCCTCACCACCACCCAAGACGAACACGGAGCATGGACCGTAAACATCATAGGAAACGACACAGCAGGAAACGCCAACACCACACTAAGCACCACATTCAACGTAACCGACACGCAAGTACCCAATGTAACAACACTAAGCGTAGTCCAACCAAACGGCACAGGACACAACATACTAGTAAACCTCACCGTAAACGTATCCGACAACATAGCAAGCGCAGAAAGAGTAGACAAAGTATTCGCACAAATCACACCACCAAACGGAAGCGCAAGCTCCTACAATCTCACCATGAGCAACGGCAGCGACGGCGGAGACACGTTCAACGTAACCTTCTTTGTAGATGACATCCAAGCAAGCGGAAACTACACCGTCACCGTCTACACAAACGACACCTCAGGAAACGTCAACGACACCATAAGCGCACAGTTCAGGGTAGAACTAGTACCTAACGTCACCGAACCAGCAATAACGCAACCTAACGGAACCGCACATAATGGATTCATCAACATCACGGTAAACGTGACAGACAACCAACTACCCACGAATAGACACGTTAACGAAGTACTCGCACAGATCACACCACCAAACGGCTCAGCCAGCAGCTACAATTTGAGCATGGCCAACGACAGTCTAGGGGGAAACACCTACAACTTAACGTTCGTCATCCCTGACATTGACGCAAGCGGAAACTACACCGTACTCTTCATCGCCGACGACACAGGAGACAGCGTCAACAACACCATCAGCCTACAATTCCAAGTGGCTACCATCCCTAACGTGACTGAAAAACTCGTCACGCAACCTAACGGAACCGCACATGGAGGATTCATCAACATCACGGTAAACGTGACAGACAACCAACTACCAACAAATAGACATGTTGACCAAGTACTCGCCAGCATCACACCACCTAATGGAAGCGCAAGCCAGTACAACCTCAGCATGAGCAACGGCAGCAATGGAGGAATAACCTACAACCTCACCTTCGTCATACCACCAACGGACGCAGACGGAAACTACACCGTAACCTTTGTTGTGAACGACACAGGAGGATTCTACAACAACAGCATAACTACAAGCTTCCGCTTAGACATCGCACCTAACGTAACAACACCTGCAGTGACGCAACCAGACACAGTAGTCAGAGGAAGCACCATCAACATCACAGTAAACATCAGCGACCAAGGACTCGAAACAAACAACCACATAGACGTCGTACTAGCACAAATAACACCACCAAACGGCACCGCAAGCAGCTACAACCTCACCATGACCAACGGCAGTAGTGGCGGAATAACCTACAACCTAACCTTCGACCTCCCGCCAGAAGATGAGGATGGAAACTACACCGTAACCTTCCTAGCCAACGATACTGGTGGAAATCTCAACAACACCATCAGCATACAGTTCAAAAGATCAATAGTGCCAAACGTAAGCTTCCACAGCATAGTACAACCAAACGGAAGCTTGACTAACGGCCTCATCAACATCACCGTCAACGTTACAGACAATGCACTACCTACAAACAACCACATAGATGTAGTACTCGCTAACATCACACCACCAAACGGAAGCGCCAGCGCATACACCTTATCCATGACCAACGGAAGTGATGGCGGCATTACGTACAACCTCACCCTGATCCTTCCAGACCTTTCTGAGGACGGAAACTACACAATCACCTTCCTAGCCAACGACACAGACAACAATCTAAACAATTCGGAAGGATTGCAATTCAAGAAAGCAGTAGTGCCTAACGCGAGCTTTGCAAACGTTGTCCAGCCAAACGGAACCGCACATAACGGAATAATTAACATCACCGTCAACATAACAGACAACAACCTGCCCACGAATAGACACGTAGACCAAGTGCTTGCTAACATCACACCACCAAACGGATCTGCAAGCGCCTACACCCTAAGAATGTCTAACGGCAGCGAAGGCGGCAATACGTACAACCTCAGCTTCAGCATCTCCGACATCAGCGAAGACGGAAACTACACCGTAACCTTCCTAGCCAACGACACCGGCGGAAACCTCAACAACAGCATCACCACCAGCTTCCGAGTAGACACCGTGCCAAACGTCACCCAACTCAGCGTCTTGCAGCCTGACGGAACAGGCCAAGGAACCATGGTTAACATCACCGTCAACATAACAGACAACCAGCTCGAAACAAACAGGCACGTAGACACCGTACTAGTAAACATCACACCACCAAACGGAAGCGCCAGCGCATACACACTATCCACGACCAACGGCAGTAGTGGAGGAATAACCTACAACCTCACCTTTGACGTAGACACTGTAGCAGAACCCGGAACCTACGACATCACCATACTCGCCAATGATACTGGCGGCAACCTCAACAACACCATAACCTCAACCTTCGAAGTTACCGTCGTAGACACCACACCACCAAACGTCAGCTTCCTAGCCATCGTACAACCTAATGGCACCGCACACAACGGATTGGTAAACGTAACTGTCAACGTAACCTCCGAATGGAGTTCTAACGAAAACATCACCAACGTCTTTGCACAAGTCGTTCCACCCAACGGAAGCGCAAGCAGCTACAACCTCACCATGACCAACGGAAGTAATGGTGGAATAACCTACAACGTTAGCTTCATCATACCCCTTGTTGACGAAAGCGGCAACTACACAATCACCATCTACGCCAACGACACCGGCGACGTTGTCAACGATACAATAAGTTCAAACTTCAACGTGGAACTCACACCCAACGTTACCACCCCCACCATCATCCAACCTAACGGCACCGCACACAACGGATTCATCAACATCACCGTAAACGTAACAGACAACCAACTACCTACGAACAACTTTGTTGATGTTGTACTCGCTCAGATCACACCACCCAACGGAAGCGCAAGCAGCTACAACCTCACCATGAACAATGACAGCCTAAGAGGAAACACCTACAACGTAACGTTCTTCGTGGATGACGTTGCAGCGTCTGGAAACTACACCGTACTCTTCCTAGCTAACGACACGTCAGGAAATCTCAACAACACCATCAGCCTACAATTCCAAGTGGCTACCATCCCTAACGTGACTGAAAAACTCGTCACCCAACCAAACGGCACAGCACATGGAGGATTCATCAACATCACGGTAAACGTGACAGACAACCAACTACCCACCAACAGACACGTAGACCAAGTACTCGCCAACATCACACCACCCAACGGAAGCGAAAGCGCCTACACACTCAGTATGAACAACGACAGTCTTGGCGGCAACACCTACAACCTAACCTTCATCATCCCCGCAACTGACGCAGACGGAAACTACACAGTAACCTTCCTAGCCAACGATAGTGGAAACTTCCTCAACAACACCATCACCACAAGCTTCCGAGTAGACATCGCACCTAATGTGACAACACCAGCAGTCACACAACCAGACACAGTAGTCAGAGGAAGCACCATCAACATCACAGTCAACATCAGCGACCAAGGACTCGAAACCAACAATCACATAGACGTCGTACTAGCACAAATCACACCACCCAACGGAACCGCAAGCAGCTACAACTACACCATGACCAACGGCAGCAACGGAGGAATAACCTACAACCTAACCTTCGACCTCCCACCAGAAGACGCAGACGGAAACTACACCATCACCTTCCTAGCCAACGACACCGGCGGAAACCTCAACAACACCATCAGCCTACAATTCAAAAGATCAATAGTGCCAAACGTAAGCTTCCACAGCATAACACAACCAAACGGAAGCATAGCAGGCGGCTTGGTCAACATAACCGTAAACGTCACTGACAACAGCCTGCCAACAAATCAACACATAGACGTTGTACTAGCAAACATCACAGCACCAAACGGCAGCGCCAGTGCCTATACACTAACCACGGCTAATGACAGCAACGGCGGCACAACCTACAACGTCACGCTCATAATTCCAAGCATATACGAAGACGGCAACTACACAGTAACCTTCCTAGCAAACGACACAGACAACAACCTCAACAACACCGAAGGATTGCAATTCCAAATCGCAACCGTTCCAAACGTCAGCTTCCATGCAGTAGATCAGCCAAGCGGTACCTCACATAACGGACTAATCAACCTAACAGTCAACGTAACAGACAACAGTCTTCCCACCAACAGATATGTTGACGTCGTACTAGCAAACATCACACCACCAAACGGATCAGACTACGCATACACACTCACCATGACCAACGGCAGTAATGGCGGCACGACGTACAACATCTCCTTCATCTTTCCAGGCATAAAAGAAGACGGAAACTACACCATAACCTTCCTAGCCAACGACACCGGCGGAAACCTCAACAACAGCGAACAGATTCAGTTTAGACTTGCAACCGTACCAAATGTCAGCTTCATCAACATCACACAGCCAACGGGATCCGAAAGAGGCAGAGTCGTGAACATAACCGTAAACGTTACCGACAACAGTCTTCCAACAAATCACCATATAGCCGTCGTACTAGCAAACATCACACCGCCAAACGGATCAGACAGCTCATACACACTCACCATGACCAACGGCAGCGACGGTGGAGACGTCTACAACGTCTCTTTCATCATACCTTCCTTCTACGGAGAAGGAACCTACAACATCACCATCCTAGCCAACGACACCGCAGACAACAGAAACAACTCGGTGACAGCAAACTGGACCATCACCAAACGGCCACCCAGCATCAACTATACCTCCCCCACCTTAGCCAGCGACACCAGCACCAACTCCAATTTCACCGAAGTTAACATCACCCTAAACGAACCAAGCCTCGCGAATCTAACTTTCAACTGGAATGGCACGGACTTCACAATGTACAACGACAGCCTCTCACTCATAATGAACTTTGGAAACAGGAGTTCTATTGGTGAGAGCGAGACAACAATCGCAGATGTCTCACACTACGGCAATAATGGAACCTGCAGCGGCACCACATGCCCAATAGTAAACAGCTCAGGAAGATACGGAACCGCCTTGAACTTTGACGGAAGTAACGATTACGTAGCCTTTGATAACGAACTTGCGGCAGATTATCCATTTACCGTATCCCTGTGGTTCAGAAGAAAAGCCTCAAAAGACCAAGCACTCATCCAAATCCACGACGGTTCAAGTCTTTCAACCGAGGCGTTTAGAATGTATATCACATCAACCGACGTTCTAAGAGCGGCCGTGCGTGATGGTGGAAGCACATTAGGAATTGCCGAAGCAACAAAGACCACACAACAGGACGTATGGCATCATGCCACAGGAGTATTCGCCAGCCAAACAGATAGAAGAGTGTTCTTGGATGGAGAAAACAAAGGCACCAATACCGCAAGTGCAGGCCCACCGGTAGGGATCAACATGACATTCATCGGGCAATTACGAAATACCGTGTGGAACTACAACGGACTCATAGATGAAGTGAGAATCTGGAACAGAACCTTATCAGACAAAGAAGTTAAGATGCTGTACGAATCCGACCTACAAAAGATCAATAGCACAGACTGGAAGCTCTGGGTCAACAGAACAAACCTGCCAGTGGCAACATACAACCACAGCGCAGAGGCTCAAGACACTTCAGGAAACACAAATAGCACTATAATAAGAACCATGACCGTTACATTAGCCGCAATAGACGCGATCCCTCCAAACGTCAGCTTCCTCAGCATAGTCCAGCCAAACACCACATCCCACAACGGACTCATCAACATCACAGTAAACGTCACCAGCGAATCTGAAACCAATGTCAACATATCACAAGTGCTAGCCCAGATAACCCCTCCAAACGGAACAGGTTACAACCTAAGCATGGCCAACGACAGTCTAGGAGGACTCACCTACAACGCCACCTTCATCATTGACGACGTTGCAGCCTCTGGAAACTACACAGTCGTCATCATTGCAAACGACACTGCAAAAAACATCAACCTTACCGTCCAGTCATCGTTTAGAGTAGATCTGGTGCCAAACGTCACCCAACTAAGTGTCTTACAACCTGATGGAACTAAACAAGGAAACTTGGTGAACGTCACGGTCAATGTTACGGACAACCAACTAGAAACTAACAGGCACGTGGATGTTGTATTGCTCAACATCACCCCTCCAAACGGCAGCGTAAACGCGTATACCGTCGTCATGACAAACGGTAGCAACGGCGGCATAACCTACAACGTCAGCTTTATTACACTAAACAAGGAAACCCTTGGAACATACCGCGTCCAGGTCTTGGCCAATGATACCGGAGGAAACCTGAACACCACCACAAACACCACATACGAAATCATTACTGCGGATGCTGCAGCGCCAAACATCAGCCAAGACAACACAACAGTTAATCCATTGAGTGCGGCACAAGGAACAGAGTTCACAATATACACAAACGCCACCGACGATATAGGCGTGAGCGCAGTCCTAGCCGAAATACAATTCCCCAACAACGGAAGCAGCTTCAACCTCACACTCGTCAATCACACCGCAGTAGACTACAACATCACCTACACCCCCGGATTAGTAGATATGTATGGAGAATACAACGTAACCATCATAGCAAACGACACCAACGAAAACATCAACAACAGCATTAGAACGAACTTCACCGTTACAGACCTCACCGAACCAACAGTCACCAACCTCAACATTAGTAACTCCACGGGCGATGCTGGAACCGCATTCAACATTAGCGTTAACATAACAGACAACATCAACGACACGAGCAGAGTAGACAAAGTGTTTGCCAACGTCACATTCAGAAACGGCAGCAACCAACTCTTCACCATGAGCTTGCACAGTGGCGTCAGGTACAATGTGACCTTCACACCTGAAGCATCTGCACCCGGAGGCGTGTACAACGTCACCATCCTAGCTAACGACACCAGTGACAACCTCAACGACACCATCAAGCTCAACTTTACGGTTGCAGCCACGCCACACGTTGCAGAGACACAGCCACCAAACGTCAGCCAAACCAACACAACCGCACTACCCGCCAGCTCTCAAAACGGCACCACCTTCACCATCACCACTAACGTAACAGACAACAACATCACCAACATAGTCCTAGCCAACATCACCTACCCCAACAGCTCCAGCTTCCTAATCACACTCATCAACCACACAAGCGTAGACTACAACCAAACATACAAACACCCACCCGAAGACGCAACAGGAACCTACAACATCACCATCATAGCCAACGACACCACCGACAACACCAACAACAGCATCAGCACCAACTTCACCATAACACAAGCACACACCGTAGACACCCAACCACCAAACGTCAGCCAAACCAACACCACGGCGACTGACAACTCACAAGTCCAAGGAAGCACCTTCACGATAACAACGAATGTGACAGACAACAACATCACCAACATAGTCCTAGCCAACATCACCTACCCCAATGAGAGCAGCTTCGTGATAACGCTCGTGAACCACACCGCAGTAGACTACAACAACACATACACGCACCCATATTATGACGGACACGGCACGTACAACGTCACCATCATAGCCAACGACACCACCGACAACACCAACAACAGCATCAGCACCAACTTCACCGTCACTAAGAGAGTGCCTGCCATAAACTACACCACACCAACACTAGGCAATGCCACCCAAGTCAACATTAACTACGCCGAGGTCAACATCAGCATAGATGAGCCACAACTCCAACAAGTCAACTTCAACTGGAACAATACAAACTTCAGCATGTACAATGACTCTCTAGTCCTAATGATGAACTTTGACAACGTTAGCTCAATCGGAGACAACATCACAAACTCAATTGACCTCAGCAGATACGGCAATAACGGAACACTTGAAGGAAACGCACAATACAACTGCACCTCACCCAGGTACGGATGTTCTACTAAATTCGACGGGGACAATGACGCAATAGATGTCGGCAATGACAAGAGTCTAGACCTAGGGACTTCGTTTACCCTATCCGCCTGGGTGTACGTGTTCAGCCACGATCCTGATTACTCATTCCTTATCACAAAGGATGCAGGCAGCGCGGCCAGTGGAAGCTACGACCTCGGATTCAAGAATAGCAAACCATACATTGCCATCTCGGACGGCGGCTGGGCAGAGTACGTCGCCGACGCCCCACTACCGCTCAACACATGGCAGCACATTGTTGGAGTAAGAGATAGCGGAAATAACTTGCATATTTATGTTGACAGTGTTCTGAACAAGACTTTCGCAGGCGTGAAAACTCCTCAGACCATTACCACCCCGGTCGTTATTGGAGTGAGAGACGATAATGCTTACGATTATGACGGATTGATAGACGAAGTTCGCATCTGGAACAGATCACTCAGCGAAGACGAAGTCACGTTCATGTACGAGTCCAACCTACGCAAAGTAAACGGCTCCCACTGGGAAGTATGGGTTAACCGAACCGGTCTTCCTGACACGGCCTACAACTTTTCTGCAGGCGTTACAGACACGTCAGGAAATATAAACACCACAGAAGAAAGATTGATAAACATTTCAGTAGGCGCGCTCCACATCGCAGACGCCCAGCCACCAAACGTCAGCCAAGACAACACAACCGTAACACCCGTCAGCGGAGATAATGGTACCACCTTCCGAATCGACACTAACGTGACAGACAACAACCAAACAGCCCTGATAGTGGATAGAGTCCTGGCAAACATCACCTACCCCAATACCAGCAGTTTCCTACTGGAACTATTCAACGGAACCGGCACGGATTACAACAACACATACGAACATCCAATCGAGGACGCAACGGGCGTGTACAACGTCACCATCATAGCCAACGACACCACAAACAACGTAAACAGAAGCATCAGCACCAACTTCACCATTAATCTTGCGCACGTAGGCGACACACAACCTCCAAATGTGACTAACGTAAACGCCACACCTGAAAATGGCACTCAAGGACAAATATTTACCATTTACGCGAACGTTACTGACAACAATGTCACCAACATAGTGATTGCTAACATCACCTTCCCCAACCGAAGCAGCTTCACAATAACCCTAGCAAACCGCACTATCGTAGACTACAACAACACCTACGAACACGCGTACTACGACGCCGCGGGTTTGTACAACATCACCATCATAGCCAACGACACCACCGACAACACCAACAACAGCATCAGTGCTAACTTCACCGTGCTCAAACGCCCACCAAGCGCGATCTACACCTCGCCAACACGGGATAATAACACACAAATAAGTAGAAACTTCACAGAAATTAACATCAGCCTAGAAGAACCCAAACTTGCGAATGTAACCTTCACCTGGAATAGTACCCCATACGTACTGTACAACGAGTCCTTACAGCTATTGTTGAATTTCGACAACCGCTCCCAAATAGGAGAAAACCAAACAAGAATGGTTGACATCAGCAACAAAGGCAACAACGGTTCATGTGCCACCACCACCTGCCCCACCCTAAACGGAAGCGCAGGAAAGTACGGAGGAGCCTACGAATTTGACGGAGACAATGACTTCATAGACGTCGGCACAGATGCTAGCCTCTTCTCAGACGTCTTCACTGCGGCAGTATGGATCTACCCACATGCCTACGAAAATGGCCACGACAGAATTATACAACAAGGAACAGCAGGTGATGGTGATGGAGGAGGATGGGGAATCGAATGGGATGCTGCAGCAGATTCAGGACAAGACAGAGCATACGGAGTCATATGGAACGGAGGGTCATCCACAAGAGCAGCGCCCGCCGGAACCATGGCATTGGACACCTGGCACCACGTCACCCTAGCATATGACGGAGGCAGCAATAGTGCAACACTCTATGTGAACGGTGAACAAGACGGCACCGCAACATCTGCAATGACCAGACCATCAACCATCAACTTTGCAGTAGGAAAGCGACCAGGCGGCGCTAACAATTTCAACGGACGAATAGAACAGGTCCAGCTATGGAACAAGACATTCAACGCAGAAGAGGTACGAGCACTCTACGAATCTAACCTGCAAAGAATGAACGAAACGCACTGGGAACTATGGATAAACCGAACAGAACTCAGCAACTCCACATACAACTACAGCGTAGAAGTACAGGACGCCTCTGGAAACGCAAACGACTCAGGCCGAAGACTCATCACCCTAGCAGGAACAATAGCAGATACCCAAGCACCAAACGTGACAAGCGTGAACGTCACCCCTGAAAATGGCAGCCAAGGAACCACCTTCAGAATCCAAGCGAACGTAACCGACAACAACGGAACCGACATAGTGCTGGCCAACATCACCTACCCCAACGCAAGCTCCTTCACCATCCCACTAGTGAACGAAACAGGAGTTGAGTACAACAACACCGTAACCTTCACCATCAACGACGTAGAAGGACTATACAACATCACCATCATAGCCAACGACACCTTAGACAACGTCAACAACACAGTAACGACAAACTTCACCGTAACAGACCTCACCACCCCAACGGTTATCGCAGAAAACGTAACCCCTGGAGTAGATGGAACTAACTCACCCTACAACATAAGCGTGAATGTCACCGACAACATAGCATCTGCAGAACGCGTGGACACCGTGCTTGCCAATGTTACTTACGTCAACGGAAGCACAAACCTACTTACTATGACCAACGGAACAAACACCACGTTTAACGTTTCCTTGACCCTAGACACCACCGCACCTGTTGGCGTGTACAACATAACCTTCATAGCAAACGACACCAGTAACAATATCAACAACACAATACGTACAAACTTCACCATCAACAGCACGTCAGGATTGGCAGATGCGCCAGATGACACAGACACATCAGGATACATCATCGAAGGCGATGTTAACGCGACCATCAACATTACCAAAGACTATCCAGTAGATCAGTTCGTGAACTTTACAGATGACACCCTCGGACTAAGACTACGGCTGAAGGCACTGTTCTCCCAAGGTCCAGTGAACTTCAGCAAGCTCATCATTGAAGCAGACGGCACCAACACCGCCATAAACACAACAGGAATCACAGGCGTTGATCCCGTACACTTCGTCGTCCTACCCAACACACTCGCCGAAGGATTGTTCGTCTGTCCACAAGCACAAACATTAGAAGAAGTGACCACCGATTGTGCAAACATCACCATCTTCACCTACCAAGAAGCAGTACAAGGAACCATCAAGAACGGTTACAACGTAAGCTTGCTTGGAAACTTCCTCATCGGAAACATGACCGGAAGCGGAGCAGGAGAAGGAGATCTTACCCTACCAAACGTGACCGCAAACGTCACCCCTATCAGCGGAGCCCAAGCAAATGCGTTCACCATCCTCGCCAACGTCACAGACGACAACAACGTAAGCACCGTGCTAGCAAACATCACCTACCCCAACGGAAGTAGCTTCACCCTGACCTTGGTTAACCACACTAACGTAGAATTCAACAACACATATACTCCTGCCTTGACAGACGCCACAGGAAGGTACAACGTCACCATACTTGCCAATGACTCAAGCGACAACGTCAACAACACAGTAACGACAAACTTCACCGTGACAGATGCTTCACTACCTGGACTTACCAACCTCAGCCCAAGCGGAGTGGCCTTCAACCAACGACAAGACATCAACATCACAGCCAACGTGACGGACAACACCAACGTTAGCGTAGTCAGAGCCAACATCACTCAGCCAGCAGGCGATTCAGTAATCGTAACACTCATACAAAGCAGCACAGACATCTTCAACGCAACCTACGCAGACGCCGACCAACTAGGCAACTACACATTGCAATACCTAGCAAACGACACCTCTGACAACGTGAACGACAGCAGCATCATCTACTTCCGGGTTAATGACAGCCACGCGCCAAACGTCACCAGCGTTGCCAGCGCCCCCACGACAGGAGACCAAGGCGCCACCTTCAACATCAGTGCAGTCGTGATAGACAACGCAAACATTAGCCAAGTCTTTATGAACATCACCGGACCCGGTACAGGCGTCTACCTCCAGATGAGAAATGTTTCGTCCACCTACAATGAGCTTTTCAACACCACCACAAGCACCGCTGCAGGAATCTGGACCGCGACAATCTACGCAAACGACACCTCAGGACTCATCAACCGCACAGCCAGCGCCACCTTCACGGTCACCGAACCAAGCACCACCACCCCAACAACAGGAGGAGCGGGCGGAAGTAGTGGAGGCGGCGGAGGCAGAAGTATCGTTCCACAGCCAGAGCCAGTAGCACCAACGTTCCCAGCAGCAGTGCTCCCAGAGCTACCCATACCATCACTCCCAGAGCCAACCGGCGGAGCAGTCTCCCCACCCGAGCTGCCAAACGTCACCGTACCCGCAGGTCCAGGAAAACCAACCGAAGAGCCAACAATGACCCCCGTACCTGAACAAGACAAGATACCAGCAGCCTTCCTCCTCGTACTGCTGCTCATCATCTGCGCTCTCCTTGCAGGAATCTACTACAAGAAACGCACCCGCCAGCCAATTACGAAGCAGAAAGTCACCCAGGACGCCAGAGGCATCAGACTACAAAGAATGCTCTCCTACCTAGCCAAGAAAGCCGCTAGCGAGACTGCAAGCGCAGCCCACGCACTCACCCTACGACTCCGCAGAACCCGCCCTGTAAGCGGAATCATCAGCATTGCCAAGCTAATTTCCTTCTGGCGCAAGCCAACACCAGGCCAAGTCAAGGCAAGACTTGCCACCCTCGAACACGAAGCCAAGAGCATCCACAAAGAGAACCTCGGAAGCCTCTCAGATAAGATCAAACATCTCGAAGAGAGCGCACTCTCCACTATCAAGAGTACTGCTGGAACACTCAAGGAAAGAGCACCCACACTCAAGAAGCACGTCACCCAACTAGAAAGGGAAGAAGAGAAGAGCATCAAACACGAAGCAAAAGACCTCAGACAAGATCTAGCCCAAGCAGAACGCGAGGAAGAGCACGTCAAGACCAAGATCAGTCAAGCATCCAAGACAGAAGACCTGCGAGAAAAGGCCAAACACCTCATCAGTCTCGAGTTCAGCCTCAGACCACTCAAGGCCCGCGTAGAAAGGATCAAAGAACGAATCCATGACATCCACATCCACAAAGATAGCGTGCTAGCCCAGCGCTTCGAGATCATGGAGATGAGCATCCAACACCTCGAGCACCGCTTCAAAGATCGTGCAGAAGCAGCAGTGGAAGCAGGCGCCACCGAGGGAATCGAACTCTCAGAAGCGGGCGTGGACGCCATCAAGCACACACTCTACTGGGCGTTACAACACGCCACCGCAGCAGGCAGAGTAGGCATCCAGACAGCCGGCAAGGGAATAGGAAAGGTAGAAAGAGCAGGCAAGGCAGGCGTCACGCTCAGCGCCACTGCAGCAAGCGCAGCAGCAAAAACAACAGCGATGGCCTTGCACAAGGGCCTCACCAGCATCGAACACGCAGCAGTAGGAGGCGCAGCACTCAGCGCGGCAGCTGCAAAAACAACAGCAAGAGTTCTTGGAAAGGGCACCTCCACCTTGGAACACGCAGCAATCGGCGGAGTAGCACTAAGCGCAGGAGCAGCCGCCACATTAGTCAACGCACTCGCCCACTACGCACGCGCACTAGAACAGCGAAGTGTGAACCGCGCCACCCAAGAAATCAAGAGCTTGACCAACGAAATCAGAGAGGCAGAACAAGAGCTCATCAGCAACATCAAGCAAGCAGTCAAAGAAATAGCCACAGAGCTCACCACATTCGAAAGGCGTACGATAAAGACAGCAAAGGATGAAGTCAAAGAGGTCAAGGAAGGCGCAAGAGATCTTGAGCACCAAGAAGTCAGCACCATCAAGCAGGAATCCCACGAGCTAGCCAGAGAACTGTCCAGCATCGAACGTGGCTCCATCGCACAGGTACAAGCTAAACTGCACCACATCAAGGACGACCTCCACCAGAAGGAAAGAAGCGCAGTAACCCTAGCTGGCCACGTCATCCATGACATCATGCACAAAATCACGCTAGCGGAAGCTAGCCATGTCAACGCCATCGAGACCAGAATTGACAGGGTCCGCACCAAGATCTCGCTAATGCGTGCTCGCCACGACGAGTTCGACACACGCATCAAATCACTAGACTTCAGCATCGCCCGATTCAAGGAAGAAGAGAAGGAACTCGGCCAGTACATCACCAAAGTCAGACGTAGAGTCAACAAGCTCCCAGACATCACATCACACTCACTTTTGGATGAGGAGATTGCACAGATCAAGGCTACCCTAGCCACGATCAAAGCGCACCCAGCGCGAACCAATGTGCACAATCTCTCAATCACGCAGGTGGACAAACGCCTGCGAGAAATCATCCAAGAGCTCACTCTCCCAAGAGGTAACACCTCTCGCAAAACACCGCCGCACCAATGAAGGTATTGGGAGTACCGGAGGCCGGCACTTTTCTTATCACAGCACCATGACGAATCTACGGAAAACGTTCACAAGGCTTTAAAGTCGTCAAGACTAATCCAGAGTATGGGCAGAGTCCAAGATACACTCACAGAACTCCAAGCGGTAGGTGATTGGTTGCGAGTGAGCCTGCGACATCTAGGTACACACTACATTCCGTGGAGCCACCGATTCTTCACCAAACCTGTCCATGATGGACCTATCCACTATCTGGAAGAAAGCATCCAAAATCTTGGTTGTGAGCCCCGCCTCCAGAGTCATGTCTTCAATCTCATCCAGTTTGACGGAGGAGCAGGAGATATAAGCCAAAAAATAGGCCAGAAAAGAAAGGCGATGCTCAGAGCCTATCTTCGAAAACAATCAGGCAGAGGGAAGCAAGCAGCAGATGAAGAGGAACCGTTGCGAGCCTTGAAGAAAATGGAGCGGGAAAGACACAGCGATAAACTAGAAAAACTCATCAAGGCAGCCGAAAACCACGGCAATTTCAGCATTTACTCCAACCTAGCATACATAGTGCAAGGAAACCTCACCGCCCACGCACGAAGAAGAGTGGCACAACCTGGAGCCTTAGTCCAGATTCCGGAAGAGACCGCAGACATCATGGTACGTACCAAACAAGCAGAAGGGGTTCTCAAGGAACTCATTGAACAAGCTGCCAAAGAAGAACCCAGAAGAAAATGGAAGGCAGTGGAAGAAAGACTTCCTGACCACAGAGCAGGCGGACTTATTGAGACGCTAAGAGCAGTGGTGGAGAGTGAGGGCGGCTCATTAGACGTGCATCTCCAAAAGTGCCAGATACGTGCGCGAATCAATACTCCTCCACCTACCTACAAAAGACAGCCCACTATCGATGAATGGTATACCGCAAGCGCAGGATTTCTCGATATAGAAATCCCCCGATTTAGAAGGTTTCCAGAAGAAGTTACGTGGGCAGGCATGCTCATGCACACACCAGAAGAAGATAAGCGTGAGATCTGCACAATCCACAATTTTGAGCTAGGCGCAAGAACGTACGAAAGAGTGATTCGTGGTAACGTAGAAGGCATAGTAAAGAGGACAGCAGAGTTTCTGAGACCTGCAGACCGCATACTCGCGTACAACGCCCCCTTCGACTTCATGAAAATGCGAGAGGCAGGAGAATTCTACACCGGTTTGAGAGATTCCCACCCCATAAAAGAGACAGCAAAAGATTTCTTCACGCGAGTAGGAAATTATGGGAAGGAAGTCATCGATCTCTATCGATGGGCAACCATAGCCTTGGCCTACCTCCCAAACAAGAAATTAGACACTGTCATGCACTACCTCTTTGGGGAGAAGGTGAAGGACGTCACGTATGATGAGATGGAAAAAATAGAAGAAATGCTCCTCAGTCAGCAATACGGACACCAGCACGAAGGACAACGCGTGTACAAGTATCTAGAATCAGATGTGGACTCCATGTTACGCATCTATCATCACCCACGCTTCAAACAATGCGTGGAGGATTGCTTATGGATGGCAGAAACCTTTGGTAGCAATTTTTCAAGATTGTTCAACCACCAAAACAGCATCAACGAAGCCCAAGAATGGGAATACTTCTCTAAGGTAGGCACCGTACGCCAAGCAGTGTACCCAAGAAACAAGATACTAGAAAAAAAGGAAGCAAAAGCAAGAGGAGTCTTCCAGCGACTGAAACGCAACGCACTCAACGCAGACATCACACCAGGCGTGCATGACGTATGGCAGTGCTACCTCCCTACTGCTCCGTACTTCAGAGATATCATCCAGGTAGAGGACCGCTTTACCAAGATGGCCCAACTCAGTGAGAGAATCGATAACACTAACGACCCCTACCAAAAATTCTTCCTATCAAAATACGAAGACGCCATCTGCCGATGGGTGATCCATGACTATGTAGACTTCTTGGTAGCTCAAGAAACGTTTGTGGAACTAGAAAAAGAAAAGGGCGTCCCGTTGTGGCGGCTCCAACGACTGGCAGGAGAAGTCACCACAACCATCAAAAATGGCGAGGATACCTCCCTCAAACAACGCCTCAGAGGTGGCACACTCTCCCAAAGGCAGGTCAAGGAAATCCTCTTTGACTACGATCTTACCCATGCCGAAGCCAGCGTAGCTCTTGAAGAGCAAACGAAGGAGGAAGGCCAAGAAGGCATCAATCTAGGAGACTACACCCACATTGTGAATGCGTATGCGAGATGGGACCACAAGAGCAACAAACTAGGCGGACAGTTCCTTTCAGACGGACAATCTATGGAGGCAAAACTAGGAGATCGCTTCTATGCATTAGAAGAATGGGCCTCAACAGCAAATATCGTGTATGCGCAGGGAGATTATGTCTACATTCGGGAGGACGAAATCAACGATGCTCCGGTGATCCCCGTGATGAAACACAAAGTAATCGTCACGCCTGACAAGAAAATATATTACGAGGCAGGAGGGGCCCTCAAGGGTTTGGATGAGGGGGATGCACCCAAAGCGAACAGCAACAACTACGAGATGCACTACTGGACCAACACGGTAAGAGCAATACTGGATGATGACGCAGAAGCTGCATCCAAGATAGCAAATGAGGCCCTGTTCGGTCTGCAGAACAAAGCAGCAGAAATCCAAGATCTCCTCTACCACAACAAGTCCATGGACGCCCACGGGGTCTATGATGCAAGATACGACAAAAAGCTCCAATTCTGGCTCCCAAACCAATGTACCACGAGAAAAGGGCATTTCTACCACGAAAAACAAAAAAGCAAGGTTGATGATCTAGGATACCACTACTTTGAGATAGGTGAGAACACCATCCACGCCATGACCTTTGACGACGTCCACATAGACTGGGGAAAATACTACGAACGTAGCAAAAGGAGATTAAATAATATGTTAGAGGCAGCCCAAGAGTAACCTTTTTAAAAGGATAGGGGCTTTCTCGACTAACGTGAAACAGCAAGTCATAAAAAAGAAATGGTTCAACATTAACGCACCAAAAGTGCTTGGTGGAAAGACCTTCGGAGAGACCTATCTGGCAGACCCAGAAAAAGCAATAAACAGAAAGGTCACCACAAGCTTAATGAATGTTACTGGAGAGCCATCCAAACAAAGCGTAAGCGTTTCCTTCCGAATCACCAGCAAAAAGGGAGATGCACTAGAAACATCCCTTACCAAGTACGGAATCAACCCTTCTGCAGTCCGCAAGATGATGCGAAAAAAGCGCAGCAAAGTGGACGATTCTTTTGTTGTTAAAACTAAAGATGGACTTATCATACGCATCAAACCTGTACTCATCACCAAAGGCAAGACAAAAGGAAGCGTGCTTGCAATACTCAAGCACAAATCTCGCGAATTCATCGCCACAACGCTTAAGAATCGAAATTTTGACGATTTGATCAAAGGTTTGGTAGAGAAAAAGTTCCAAAAAGAGCTAGCAATGGCACTCAAAAAGATCCAACCCGTGGTAATCTCAGAGATCAGACAAGTCATCATCTTAGAAGGCAAGCAAGCAGAGAAAGTCAAACTCATTAAGCCCTCTGCAGAACCGGTTAAGGAAGAAAAGCCAGCAGAAGAACCAGCCCCAAAAGCTGAAGCATAGTGGACCCTCACGAAGAAATTCTCAAAGAAGCGTTAGAAGCAGAGGATGCACCACCACCGTTCTGGAAAAAACCCTTGATACTCCTGTTTGGAGGAATCTTAGTGTTGCTCATGATGTCTTTCATCTTCGTCACCTACCCTATCGGAGACATCATCCAAGGACAGATGGTCTCCTCACCCTTAGAGAACAATCGCATTATAACCGAAGAATTACTCATAACGTTTGACGAAGCCATCGTGGAACGCCTTGACGAGTGGTATTTTGCAGAACAACGCTATGAATGGACGGCGTGCTTGCAAGGAACAAAATACGAATGGGAATATCATATAACAGAGGCTTACCAACCAAGGATGTGGTTGCAAACCTACAACCACGTACAATTCGAACCCTGCGGCAAAGACACACTATTAATGCTCCACACCCACCCGTACAAGAGCTGTCAAGCTTCAACCACGGATCTTTCAACCCTAGAAAACGCACGAAAAGAAAACCCCGACATTCTTATGGTGGTCATGTGCGAACCAGCACGGTTTAGTGTGTACTAACCCTTCAACACGCATCACATACCGAGATGGTTCCGTCTTGGATGACCTTCAGGACGATGGGTTGGGAAAGATACCTGTCACCGTCCTTTTCCTCAAAATTGTACACCCCTAGTGAGCCTTCCACGTTTTGTGTTCGTTCTAGAGCACCAATAACTGCCTCTGGCGAGGAAAGATCGGGAACGGACAATACTAGTTTTGTCCAGTCGTAGGCACTGCCAGCAAACGCTATCTGACTCTCGTCCCCATACTTCTCAAAGTACTTGGCTCTGAAAGGAGTAGAAACGTCCATGTTGGCGTACACCGCACCTTCCATGCCTCCCTGTGCCGCGTTGATTTCTGCTTGGCTCTCAAAAAAGTCAGAACCCAAGGTAGGTATGGAAAGATCTCTTTGTGAGGCTGCCTTGTAAAACTGACTTATTTGTCCAGAAACAAGGAAAACACCCAGGACGTCGGGAGGGTCCTGTTCTATTTTGAGGAGAGATGTCCTAAAATCATTATCCTCAAACTGGAAGGTATCGATAACGTACACTCGTTCATCGTTTGCATGCTTTTGTAGGCCCGCCAATAAGGAATTCAGGTATTCAAGTTCTGTCTTGAGTATGCCAATTTTTTTGTATCCCTTCTTTCTCGCATGTTCCAACAATACTTTGCCAAACGCTTCAGGCCGAGACCACGTCCGTATGCCCTTTTGTGCGCGTACCGTGAAGGTCTCATCGTACGTGAACCCTATGACCGCAACGTCTTTGGTGTCAACCAGGGAGGTAATGGCGTTTGTGGGAGAGTATCCCCAATTCATGACCACCTCTACCTCGTCTTGGTCTGTGAGTTTGTGAAATGCGCTTATCGCTTGTAGATTGTTATAAGCACTGTCCTCGTACAGAAACACAGTATCGCTTTCTGTCTCTCCCCGGGCTAGCTCTATCCCTCTCATTGTAGCTATGCCGTACTCTGCCAACGGACCAGTAAGAGGCAGAATCACTCCAATCTGAACTTGGTCAGTTTGCTGTGCTGCACAGCCAGTCAGCGGTATTGCTGCTAATAACAGCATGATTAGTATTGTTCTCATGTATTAATCAGGCAATCGCAACATTTAAATATTCACTACTACCTCTAGGTTGTAGAATGAACACGACTATGCTGCAAGAGATAGGACTGGGTAAAGGAGAAGCTCGCACCTACACCGCACTGCTCGAACTGGGAGAATCACAAACAGGCGCTCTTTGTCAGCGTTCAGGCATCAAAACGTCACACATCTACACCCTCCTGGATAGTTTAGAGAAGAAGGGCCTCGTCAATCACAAACTAGTGAACAATGTGAAAGTTTTCAGACCCAACCATCCTGAGAGCTTGAATGTTTTGGTCAACAAGAAACAAGAAGAGCTTGACAGGAAACGAAAACAAGTACAAGCATCCATACAAAAACTCAAAGCAGTCGTAGACAAGCAACAAGGGAGCTCCGATTACAAATACTTTGAAGGGATTTCAGGCATCAAGAGTATGTGGTTGGAAATCAACGAGCTTCTGAAACCTAACAGTGACGCGGCGATAATGGCATCCCCTGCAACAGCATGGGAGAAGCTTAACGTTTTCTACTTAGAACACCACAAGGTTCGCGTGAAAAAGAAAGTGTTTGAAAGAATGATCCTGCCAAAAGGATCCGAAAAATTTGGCAAGCAGAGAGAAGCCATGGGAAAATTCGAAGCGAGATATCTTCCCATCGACAATCAAGCAGAGTTTGGCGTGTTTGACGGATTCATGTTCATACAATACACAGGAGAATCAATACCGCGAGGTTTTCTTGTGAAGGACGAAGTGTTTGCCAGCTCATTCATGAACATGTTCAATGTCCTGTGGGAAGTAGCTAACTAACAAGGCATCCACTGTGCCACTCGTTCTAAAGTGAGAAGTTCTTCCTCCCTAAGTGTGTTGTGAACGAGTTCTGCAGCCTCCAAACCAAGATCGGGAAAGAGAGGAGGTACCTTCACATTGACAAACCTTCCTAGCAAAGGAACAGACGCTTTCCGAGTTGCGATAATTTCTTCAAGATTGCCGTTCTGGCTTGCAATTTGAGTTTGCAGCGCATCAAACAAACTCGCATGGTCTGGCTCAACCAAAGCATAAATGGAGGTGTCGTTAGGTCCAGGAATGACACGCCTCTCTAACTGTGGCAATGTTTTGTAGTTGCGCTCCATACGGCGGACACGATTCTTTCCACCACGAGTAAGCACCTTCCTATTTCCGGTAATGAAAAAGTTAGCATCACTTAATATAAGATTCTGGAAAGAATGCATATCCCCTTTTCTTCCTTTGTAATCAGGATTTACAGAGCTGTCCATGTCTGCCTTGATCATTTTTTTTAGTTCTGGAACCACCCCCGGAACGGTTCTGCCCGTTCTTGTCGCATGCTGTACCGCAAATGAGTAAAAGGCATACGCATGCGGCACGAGGTAGATATCTCCCCAATCATGGCGAATAGACGCATACGGAGCCTTGAAATCTGTTGCTTTCAGCCTGTCCTTCCGGTCCACCACGGCGTAATACACAACAGTAGGCTCTTTGGAAAATGATCTACCAATACGATCAGCACCAAACACGGTTTGAGTGTCTGGAGGTGATTCACCAAAAAAGGAAACATACTCTGCTTCAGAAGTTACCCCATAATGCAACGGGTAGTCCACCAGCACCCCCTTACCGCGCCCTTCCTTCACTTCTAGAGCCAAGCAAGGAGAGAATACGCCGTTGGTAGAGATTAGGTCTGGCGATCGATGACCGTCAGGGATCAAAGTAAGACCACACATCTGTGCTATGTATCTTTCCGCGTCAGACCCAGAAATCTTCCTTTTGTGCTTCCAGGCGTCCATCAAATGACCGAAAATCGAGCAAAATATAAGGATGGCCAAGACCGAATCACCACTCTCCAAGAGCGAAATACCGAAACATTTATATACTAAAACAGCTCTTTTCATATTACAACAACGACTTCTGAGGCAACACTATGACACTATCTATCGTGAATGGAACTGCAAAGGACGTCCGCAGCGTACTAAGCAAACATCGTCACTTTGGACAGATCGTGCACCCAATCGTATTATACCAAGGAGAGCACACATGCCACTTGGAAGAGGGTTCTGCAGTGTTTAGCCAAGAAAAAAAGGAAGACACCGTCTTCGTAGCACCCGTAGGAGAGAACGCCATCAACGTTCTAGCAAGAAAGTGCAAGATGGGCAGCACCGTATTAAGACTAACACAAGAACAATTAGACAAACTAAAGCGATTTAGACACGTAGAAATAACCAACGAATACGACGTTTGCAGCAACTTCCTTCCTGGCTTTGACAGCACACTAGAAGGCAGCACCTACAAACCCTTACGAAAAGATGTGAGAACTGCAGAAAAAGCAGGATTGACCTTCTCCAAAGCAACAGTAAAAGACTTTGCCAGCATCAAACGCCTACACAAATCCTGGAAAGAATACATGATGGGAAGAGATAAGACCTTAGGAGACACGAGCTGGATCAGTAAACGTGTGAGAAACTTCCAAGGTTTTGAGATCTACAAGGTAAAAAAAGGAAATAGACTCATCGCAGCCGCAGGCGTAGGACTAGCAGGACAGAACGCCTTCATGGACTTCCGCATGAGCAGGCAAAACAAGGATAGAGCTTCCGCCTATCTCGATTATAGAATTCTCAAAAGACTCAAAGATAGAGGCTTCGTCCATCTAGAACGAGGAAGAAGCTTCGGCACCGCACTTACGGAGTACAAGCAAAAATTCCATCCTTTGGAATTACGCAAAGCGTACGACGTCAAAGTGGGTCAACCAAAACTTGTCGTTGCCACGGCTTAGTGCTTTTTCAACATTTTGAACTCCCTAATCACCACATCCACCAACACCTCAATAGTGTCGATGGACGGAATTTCCTGATCTGCGCACATCACGGCGAACTCAGTACATGCCAGGATGGCTAGTTTTGCGCCATCCCTAAAATACTTGTCAATAATGCGTAAGGCATTGTTTGCTTGCGCACGCTTGTCCACCCCCTTGTTAAAGTTGAAGACTGCCTCGCCGAGAATCTTCGCTTCCTTTTCTCCAGGGTTGTGATAGGTTATCCCAGGGAACTCGTACAGACCTTGAGAGATCGTACTGGGCGTTCCCACCACGGTAACCTCTCTCACGTTGAGCTCTTTCAGTTTTCTCCGAACCTCAAATCGCAAGTCAATGATACGCGTACCTATCTCGGACTGCAACGTGTCGTAATACAGATGTACTGTGTTACACACCATCACGATGAAGTCAAGCCCCATTGCATCCAATTCCTTCAGACCTTGAAGGTAGGGACGCATATCCTCGCCACCTATTTTGTCGAAAACCAACTCAGGGGCAGGTATGCTATTGATCACGATCTGTGGAAAATCAAGATTGTTCTCAATGAGTCCCTCCTCTTGCAACCTTGTGATTAGTTGCGTGTAGAAACACCCCGTGGCTTCTGGACCTATGCCCCCTAGGACCCCGATCCTAACAGTTTTCATCTTGCACCCCCTCACAAGGCTCTACGATGTTTTGGACGACAAGTCGTACGGCCTCACGTTTGAGCTTTTTTGCGTACAGACCAGCAATTTCCTCTTCCGCCAAATAGTCTTTTCCAAGAAGCCGACCACTCACTGATGCTATCTTGCAAAAGTATCGTAGCACCTCGTCGCAGCCCTGCTGAAGCTTTGCAGTGACCTTTTCTACATCCTCACCCAAGAAAATTCTTTGACCGTTGTTTGGTCCCCTAGAACGAGGGACGTAGTGCACCACCACATCCGCAGACTTGGTACCCAGAGCGTACGCCTCCAACAAGTAACCAAAGCTCATTTGGAAACCAAGCAAGCTCATTATTCGGTCATACACTATTTCCTTGCTGGGCCCAATTTTCTGCGTGAATCCTCGGGCAGAAAGATACTTTACGCACGCAAGCTCGTGTACAGGATACTCACATGCGGAAGCTACGTTTCTTTTGCTCATCGGTATTGCAAACTCAATGGCTCCCTCAAGACCTTCTCTTCTGATTTCAGAGTTTAGCTGAGAAAACAGCTCAACATACTCATCTGTGCCCATGAATTCCGAACAGTACTCCCGCTTTACGGGCATTCCGTATACCTTTTCTAGAGCGTTTAGCGTAGCTACTAACTGACCTCTTTCACGGTGCACAACGCTTTCGTCTACTCCGTTTATCCCCAGAAACTCGTCCACTATCAGCAGAGTGAAGTCCGGGAGCAAGGCAGTTAGTTGATAGATAGGTACAATATCTATAGGTACCCCTCCAGCCCCAAAGCCTATCCCTAAGAAAGATTTCTTGTTACTGTCCTCTAGATGGGGGACGAGCAAGCCACCGACCGTAAGCACTCATTGATTGGCTATCCGTTCCGTTATGTGCTATGTTTTTCATTTTCGTTTTCTCCTGTCACGATGTGACTATAAACTAATTTTGAATATTCTATAATCTATAAGAAAGAGCCATTACCACCAAGAGTGGTTGGTTGTCATAGGAACTAGTAAGCAGTAGCACTTAATAAATGTTTCCCATGGTTGGAGTACAACGTGGACGAATCTTGACAATCGTGGCCACTAACCTATACAAAAAACTTTAAGTACCTCTAAGGTATACTCCTGTTCATGTCAGACATTTGGAACGTACGATTGCAAAGATGGGAGTCCCCCGTAACTGCCAATCCCAACGATCATACTGCCGGCGACCAAAGCGTAATCCAATACGCACGCGGAGGCCTCGACGCTATGAACGGCCGGTGTAACCAACAAGCCCACGACTTCTCTCCCGGGTACAGAAATGGCCACGCCATAGCGAAAGCGAAGCATAGGCAAGAATCCATGGATAAACCAAGGTTTGACCCTTATAAGTGATCCAAATCCCCCCTTAAAGTGTAACTCTAAAGTGATGATAAAAGCGAAGGTTTATAAAGGATGCTTGCGTGCATAGAGTATGGCATTTCCACTAAAGAGAGCATTAGCTGCTTTAGCTACAGTCGTTATTGGCGGTAGCATATCAAACGAATATCGTCAAGACAACGCATTAAAAAACAAAGTTGATCCAGCTGAACTGAATCAACTACTCCAAGAAGCACCATCAGCAGATATGCGTGCTAACTACCACTTCACCACCAACACTCGGATGAAGGGAACAGATACAGAAAAAGATTACGGAACCATCCACGTGCGTGCATACGATCACACACAGGACGGATGGCAAGGCGGACCTCTCCAATTCCAAGACGGTAGCGATTTCGTAGGCAAGGATAGAGACGGTATTGACCGCGTATTCGCATTTGTCACTGCACCTGATGGCAGAACCGTTAAAGTAGCAGACTTTGCTCAACCTTGGGTTGCTAAGTCTGGTCCTACCTGGTATCCAAACATGTCAGGCGTTGGGAAACCAACCGCTTCTGCTAAACCCATGTCAGAATTACCTGGCCAAGCAGCCAAAGCATGGAACGCATCATTCGAAAAGAACGTTCGTTCTGACTGGAATGCTTACGTAGGCAAGTAATTTTTCAGCGTAGTCCTGAGAACCTGGCTTATTCTATCAAGCTAGGATCGATGAAGGTTATCGCGTCTCTAACAGCGTACTTGAACGTTTTTCTTTCTACTTGTTGAGGCTCTGCGCCATCTCTTGAAGTACGCAAAGGCGTGTACTCATAGTCTAGGTACACGGTAAACTTGTGGGATTCTTCTGGTTGGTTCAAGTCCATGGTGATGTCCACCACTTGGCTGTCTTCGCTTCCTACTGCGTCAAAGATTAAGGCAGTAGGGGCTCTTCCAATAATGTCTGCCCCCTTTTGTAATCTTACTTCATTGATGGTGACGGGCGGTTGCACCTTTTCATCATCCAAGTCTTTCAACTGTAGTTCTACTGTGACTTTGTCAGTGCTCACATCTGTAGGTTGTTGGAATTTGATGTACAAGTTGTACTTGAATCCGCTTCCGGAAAACTCTGTGAAGACCTCTTTTGCTTTCTTTTTGGAAGCATCATACAAAACAATACATTTTCTTGACTCGCATCGCTTGCCTAAGAATTGTGCATCCGTAGTACGTCCGCGACTTCCTTCTAGTTGTAATGCACCTTCACACTTCCCACAATCTCTAGGGCAGGAACATTCGTTCTCTGAACTATCACACTTCCTATTACCGCAACAGTTATCCTTGGTGACTGTGGAACAACTTCCGCTTCGGCACACTGCTTCTTTGCAGGTTCCTGCAGACTTGCAGTCACTTGCGGTCTTGCATTTTTGTGCACCTGACTCTTCCTCTCCGCCACAGGCAGCAAGAACGAGCAGCAAACATACTGCACCAATAAGCAAGATCTTTCGCATGGGCTAGGAACACGTTTAGTATTATATAAAAGTTTCTAGTTGGCACTCTTGAATGATAGCAACTCTATAAGTGCAGGCTCTATCTTGATGATATCCTTAAACGTGATGATGCCTGCTAGTTTGTTGTCCACCAGTACAGGTAGATGTTTTATCTCGTTGGTACCCATGAGTTGGATGGCGTCTCGTATGTCTCTGTCAGGAGTTATCGTGGTTATTTGCACGCTCATGATCTCGCTAACAGGTGTTTCTTTTGCGTCAATCTCTTGTGCTACCACTTTTCTGGCAAGATCTTGCTCTGTCAGCATGCCCTTTACTTGGTCATCAATAACGATAACAAGACAGCCAACCTTCTTTTCTGCCATCTTTTTTGCGCAGTCAAGAAGTTTTGTGTGAGGTTCTACAGTGAGTACATCCCTAACCATGACGTCCCCTACTGTGTACGTGTCTGCCATGGAAACGGGTAGGGAAAGCTAGCTTAAATACTTACTGGCTAGAGAGCCACAACCTATTTATACTCCTTTTTTCTACCCCCCTCTGGGGAGCACAATGAGCGTACAAGAACGATTAGACGCCGCGGATGCGGCCATTCAAGGCGGCGATGAAGAGTCTGTGAACGCAGCGTTAGAACTCCTACAAGCAGCTCTTGCCGACGCAAAAGGCGAAGCAAAAAAGAAAATAGGTGCGGCAATTTCTGCTGCCAACGACCACGATGTTGCCAACTGCCGCTCCGCAATAGACGAAGCAAAGAAAGCAGCTTAAAGCTCAAACTCTTCGATAAACCCTAAGATAGCACCATACTTCTCTAGAAAACTGAATCCTCTGTCAGTGAGCGTTATGAACTTCCTTCCCTTCTTGTCAGCATCTTCTCGGATGAGTTGCTTGTCCATCAATTCCTTGTAATACTCTGTGAAGGATTGGGAGCTCACGTTAGAATACCGTAGCAAAGGTGTAGGTTTGATAGAATTGTTATGATCTTGTATGATCTTCAACATCGTGTGCATGATCTCTAACCTATCCCTTTTTCGCATGGAAAGACCTCTGTACTCTAGAGTACACCATAAAGAAGACAACAGCTGATAGGAAGTAGAAGACAATCTTCAAAGGCGGGGGAAGAAGATAGCGAGTGAGCACGAACAAGTTCAGCAACCAAAACAAGAACAACAAGTAATACAAAACCCTGTTTTGTGAGATGAAACCTTTATGGTCCTTAGCATACACCACCACTAAGACAAACAAGAATAGTGCAGCCTGCAAAGCCATGATGTACTGGTGGGTTCTGGTGACGAAAGCAAGCAAACTAGCAAGTAATGCTAGACAGTGCAGCATGATTGGTAGATGATCATCCCGTTTGATGTGGCGGATTGCGACCGTAACCACCAAGGACAAGATAGCCATCGTACCAAAATAGCCAAACAACACCCTACTAATGTGCGGAACATACCGTGGAAGGAACAAGCCTAGAGGTCTGCCAAGCAGCACCACCAAGTGTCCTATGCGGAACAAGTAAGCTAGAGCGAAAAACAAGAAAACATTCCTAAAATAGTAAATACCCTTGTGCTAGGTTAAATCATAAATTTCCTTAGTCTTATAGTATACTGCCAGACATAGGGCAACCACGACAATAACATACAAGAGTTCTACCGTGAACAACTCAATAGGCGGTCCTCTGAAGGGCATGGGTGGCGGCATATCACTCTTACAAGCCGTAACCCTTTAAAAAAATGTGGACGTAAAGTGTACATTTGGCCTTCGTCTTGGTTTTAAACCATGCCGTATGCGTTTACTTCATGATGGAAACATCAGGAGGACCAAAAAATGAACACAGCATTGAAAGGACTGTTTGCCTTCCTATTACTAGGCATAGCAGTCACAGGAGCATCCGCCTTTGGCGGATTCCACAGTGAAGAAGCAAGAGAAGCCCTGGAGAACGAAGACTACGAAGCCTTCGTCCAGGTAGCAGAAGATGAGGGTAGGCCAACCGAAAGATTGACCGAAGAAAGGTTTGGCAACATCGTGCAAGGCTACCAATCGCACGAAACAGCCAAGCAAGCAGTGGTGGACCAAGATTATGACGCTTGGGTCGCGGCCATCGAAAACAAACCGAAAAGGCCTGAGATCACCGAGATCATAACGGAAGATAACTTTGCCACCTTTGCAGCGTTGCACCAAGCGCGCCAAGATGGTGACAAAGAAACCGCAAAAAGCTTGGCAGAAGAACTCGGCCTTGACGAGTTCGGACCAAGACATCACGGCCGCCGAGGCCATCGCTTCGGAAACAGAGGCGACGGTCCTCGCGGAGATCAAGAAGACTCCAACCAGGATAGACCTCGCCGAGGCCGAAACTTTGGAAGGCAATAGTGCCTTCCATTTTTTTATTTTTTTGATCATCTTTAAATAAAACATTCTAAACAATCAATTTATGCACAATTCTTACGAACTAGTGATCTTTGAACATGACCAAGATGTTCTTGTGGGCGTGTCGGCTGAAGACACCGACAGCTTAGAGCATGAAGCCAATCGGGCCTGGCAAGGGCGTGAAGAACTGACTTCGCTTTGTATCGTATCCGAACGTGCCCGAGAAATGATTCAAGAGGGAGGCCCTCTAGATTTGAGAATGTACCGAGCGATCACAAGTAAGGGGATCCTTCATGAACAAAATGACCATCCAGATGGACACTCTTATGTCCGAACACAAGAAGAAAAAGACGCAGACCATTGGGTCCAAGGAGTCAGTCTTCCCGATGCCCAGGAAGCCTTGACCGAAATGGTTCCTGACACGGCAGATCTCTCCTTCCTAGCATTCGAACGAATGGGAACCAAGCACGTAATCTATACAGAAGCGGCAAGGGAAAGAATCAAGTAGTTCTAGAATGAAGATCGTAGAGATGTGGGAAGGAGTATAAACGCCCTGGCCGGGATTTGAACCCGGGTCCCAAGCGCGACAGGCTTGTATCCTAGGCCACTAGACTACCAGGGCAATGATACAGCAACAGTCTCGCCATTTAAAAAGCTAACGACCGCTGAGCAGGTGGTTTTGTAGGTTTTTCATCATATCCTGTGAAAATTCCCTAGAAATATCTCTCCCTGAAAAATAAAATCCTTCCTCAAACTCAGTGTCAACGATTCGGTAATCAAGTCTTTTGGGTGTTTTGCACCCTTTGCAAACAAAAAACACAGTCAACAAATCTTCATCTGCAGTACGATAACAAGGCTTGTTGACGTATTTGAGTTCCACGTCCCCTAATTTCCCGCCAGCCTTCAAGATAAGCCTATACACGCGTCCTTCTTTGGAATCCTCAAACTTTGCCTTTGGATGGCTGGCAATCTTGCGCACAAAGTTTGCATACCTGCCCCCATTAGGAAGAGAACGAAACACGCTAGGCGGAATCACCCTTGCAGGCTTTGGCACCAAGCCTTGTGCGGGTGCAAGCAAAGAAAACAACGTAAGACCTATGCCTAGCGCTCTCCACCGCATACACGCGTTATAGCCCAGTCACTATTAAAGATATGCAAAACCGCTAATTTATATGTGCGGACAGTCATTCACCACCATGTTACTATACATCTTGGCATTCTTGGGAGGGGTTATCAGCTTCATCAACCCGTGTATTCTCCCCGTACTTGCCGCTTTCTTTGGCTACAACACCAAAAAAGTCATGCGCAACACAGTATTGTTCTTACTAGGCTTATCCTTAGTGTTCTGTCTACTAGGACTGGGAGCCGCGCTTGTTGGTGGCGTTGTCAAGGCAGGACAGGGAATGCTCACCAAGGTTATCGGCCTCGCAATCATAGCACTAGGCGTTTTTGAACTGTCTGGTAGAGGATTTACCGGCTTCCGCATGAAATCAAAGTCTAGCACCGGATGGGGATCTTTCATGTTTGGCATGGCCTTTGCCGTGGGTTGGAGCGCTTGCATCGGCCCCATTCTGGCCGGACTGCTTCTCCTTGCAGCAACGTCCTCTGCCATCCAAGGAACACTCTTGTTATTTTGGTACTCGTTAGGATTGGGACTTCCTTTTGTAGCAATCGCACCCTTCTTTGAAAGGGTTAAAAAAACCAAAGTGTGGAATTCTTGCAAAGGAAAGCAAGTTTCGGTAGGCAAGCACAAACTCCACACCACATCTATCATTGCAGGAATATTCTTAATCGTTATCGGCATCCTCGTCTTTCAGAACTACTTCTCAGCGAGCATGTCTGCAGATCAAGCCCAGAACTTTGTAGGCCAAGCAGAAGCGTGGTTTAAGCACTTGCTTGGTACGTGATCACTGTGGTGACTAGGCAGCGCTCGTTCTGTTCCTCAAAAATGGGAAGGGGTTTAGGCAGGTGTTGACTTAGCATGCCTGATGCGCGTGGTCCACTCCGAAAGAGTTTGTCCAGATTGATGATTTGGATTTAGAGCGAGCGCGTGGCCATATGCCCTGCTTTTGTTGAGTGTGTCTTCCATGATTACCTGTGGAAGCATAGACTCAAGGCCCCGCACTCCTGGGCAGCAAAGCATGCTGCCTTCAGGATCGAGCACCCTCAACAATTCCGTCATAATGCGTACCGAGCTTTCTAGGATTCTATGACCATTTTCCATACTTTCCTGGCAGATCTTTCCAAATACAGGCCTAAGAGCAAAGTAGACGGGCGGGAACCAACTCATAAGAAGAGTATTATAGTTACCATCCGGTCGGGGTAATGAATCCATACCTAATTCTACCCCCATAATGTGTTCTTGAGATTCCAGTAACCTGTCCACTCCCTCTGCTTCTACACCTTGCTGCAAAAGGTAGTCGAGCATGAGGCGGTTTTGTCCACAGCCAACATCTAACACCCTCCCTCGGAGGTCTTCCTCAGTTGGCTGCAGAAAAAGCATCTGGTCCTCATAAGTTTCTTCTTCTACAAAACTGTGGAAGAAATCTGTTGTAAACAACACAGTATGAAAAGTCAGAGCAGATTTATAAACTCGACCATGATTATCCTACCCATGAAAACCATTCTTGTGGACGCGTACAACACGCTCGTCATTCCAGGGCAGGGCGTGTTCGCGGACTTGCACAAGCTGTTGGAGCAGTATCCCAACAAAAAGATAATTCTTACGAATGCAAATGATGAAGAGATGGTCGAGCTAGGACTCACCAACCTTCCGTATGAAGTATTCACGCTCAAACACAACCCCGACAAGACAGATCCAGAATACTTCAAAACCATGCTCAAACACTTCAATCTACAAGCAGAGGACGTTATCTACTTTGAGCACAATGAAGACGCAGTAAAAAGCGCGGAATCCTTAGACATCACCGCGTCCCATTACGACAAGGACAAGAGAGATTTGGTGGCTCTAAAGAAGTTTCTTGATGAGAACGCCTAATTCGTAGCATACAAGAATAGAACTACTGCCACGATCAAAAAAGCAATACCCATGTACTTGAGAGCGGTAGGGGAGCTTGAGCGCGTGCGATAGAGTTTTTTGGCAACAAATTCTTGCATCTTCATAACGTATTTTGGAAAAAAGAGAAGCACCAGACCTGCAACCAAGAAAATGATTGATCGGATAACATTCCGTTCCATATCCTACGGTAAACACGGTTTTATTTAATCTTTCCTACAATAAGTTTAAAAGGTAGAATACCACACTATCCTATTATGGACAAACGAGCTTTCGCAAGCGCAGTATTCATCCTTCTAGTACTCACCTTACTTCTTTGGGGGATTCCCAAGTACAAAGTGTACTCTAGAGAGCTTAACGGTAAGGCTCAGCTAAAAGAGGCTGAGTGGAGCAGAAAGATCGCCATCGAAGAAGCTGTTGCTGAAAAAGAGTCAGCAAAATTGAAAGCAGAAGCAGAAGTGATTCGTGCAAGAGGTATTGCAGAAGCGAACGAAATCATAGCTGACAGCATTACCGAAAGCTACATTCGCTACAAGTTTGTTGAAGGACTAAACGATGGCAACACTGAAGTCATCTACGTCCCCACAGAAGCAAATCTTCCTATTCTTGAAGCGACAAGAGGTCTAAACTAACCGCGCCCATACATATAGCATCCGATTAGGATTATAATAAATTCAAGAAGCGCTAACCCGTTCATGATCAATACGGGAACATTCATTATTTCAATACCATAAAGAACCCAAACAATAGACCCTACCGTTAAGATGAGATAAGTAGTTATGGAGAGATCTTTTGCACTTTTCGTTTTGAAGATTTTGTAAATTTGGGGAAAATTTGCAAACCCATTTATCACTCCGAAAATAGTGGCGAGTGTGGCTAGCAAAGTCATAGCATACAAAATCCGTCAACCCCTTTTAAAACTTTAGAAAGAATTGAAGGGTTTTCGAGACCGCGCATCAGCAAGTACATTTATAAACCGCCAGTATTCCTTAATTTTGTGGGACCATAGCTCAGCGGTAGAGCACCCGGCTCTTAACCGGGCGGTCGAGGGTTCGAGCCCCTCTGGTCCCGTTCTTAGACCAGGCGAGATTCTAGATGGTGTTGGAGGCATTGAGCACCTACAAGAACTCTTTGATGTTACGCATCGGTAACGGATAGTTAGCACAGGCCCATTCTTGATCCTTCTCAACCAGCAGGCCATAGTGGACCAGCTTGTTGAAAACCGTTTGTGGCCAGTCTACTCGCTGTGAGGGAAACGGAACGACTATCCCTCCTTGTTTCGTAAACTCGGAACCTGCCGGACTTGAGGCAAAGGAGCCGGAGATAATGTCCGTAGGAATCATAAGCACGTAAGCGAATCTTTCCCCACACACAAACTTCTTCAGAGGCTCGAAACGATGGTGATAACATTTTTCAGTCATCAAGTCTCTAATGCTTTTTGCCCGAAAGGAAGAATTCTTTCTGTGTCCCAGCTTCTTCCACGCCGAAATCTTTACTTCAAAGATGGTGAACAAGCCGTCTACTCTGATGACCTGATCATACTCTACCCTTCCTCTTTCTTGTCCTGGCTCGCTCACAAACAAATTGTTAGCATTAGGCAGATAGCGTGCAACAAAAGGACCAAACCGCTCGGCTTCCTTTAAGGGATACCAGGTAACATCAAGGTCTAGCTCTTTTGCTTGATCTCGAAGCGTGTGCGCCAAATGGGACTCACTCGCCATGGCTGCCAAACTCTGCAAAGATAAGGGGACATGACGTTCATGATTAGCCCTACACACCGTGGTCATGGTCCTTTCCCAGTTTATCGGAGCGGACCCGAGACCTTTACACAGCGCGTCAACAGAGGCGTTCTTTAACATCACATAGCAATAGCATCACAGCTTAAAAAGCAAGCCACTTACCCATGTTAACTCCTCAGCGGCACAGGAACTCCGTCTTTTACCACCTGTAGCTGCTCAAGTTTGGCCCTTGCCTGGGTAGGGCCGAAATGTGCGTCAAAAGATTCCTTGTAAGGCTTTTTACTCAACAGAGGAAGGATCTCTTGGACTCCGGTGTAGCTCATGGCAAAGATCTCTATCGCTATAGGATCAACCCCAAAGCGCTCTTTGTACTTCTCTGTGAGGATGGTAGCTTGCTCAGCGTGGACATTGGCCAAGAACACACCCTCTGCTGCAGGTCCTGCAGCCTCAATCATGTCCATTGTAAACGCGTCCCCCGTAAACAACACCAACTCCTCTCGAAACTGTCTGACCTGGGTCACAAAATTGTTAGAGTATGTCGGAAACATAGCAAAGAAGACCCCGTCTGCTTCTGGAATTTTGAGAATGGTCGTGCGGAAATCCACAGTATCCATAGGAAGATCCTCATCCAACACTATCGTTCCACCCAAATTTTGGAATCTTTCTGTGAAAGCAGGAGCGATCACTTGCGCCCAAGGCTCTAGATGACGGAGGATAGCAATCCTTCTCAGCCCTTGGTCAAAGGCAAGGTCAGCGACATCTTGTCCTGCAAGTTCTGTTGAGAAGCCCGTGCTGTATAAGTATTCTCCCGATTCTTTGATGTGCTCGTTCGCATCCCACATCACTATTAAGGGTGTCTGTGCTCCTTCAAACATAGAAGCTACTGGTTTGGATTCCTCAATGATCATTGTGATGCCCACATCAACAGTATCCACGTTGATGAGCTTGTTTCCTGCTGCAACGACCGCGGAAGGAGTGATACGGATATCGTCCTCGTACAATACTTTTACGGATAATCCTTGGGAGGTAGCCTCTTCGAATGCAAGCTGTACTCCTCGTTGAAATTCAGTCCCTAAGGGGGCAAAGGGCCCGATAAGGGGAACGATGACGCCAATTTTGATAGGCTCGTCAGCAACAACCGCGCCTGTTTTGGAGCAGCTTGCCAAAAGTAACAACGCCAGTATGAATGTTAGGTTTCTCATACGTTAAAGAACGAAACAGCACTTATAAGGACTTGTTGTCGGTTTACCGACAGCAACACTTAAATACGACCCCTTACTCCCTACCGTATGAGCGTGCTCCAAACGCTAACCTCTATAGGATTGAGCGACGGTGAGAGCAAGGTCTACCTAGCCTTGCTCAAGCTTGGCGCAGTCCCAGTAAGTAAGATAAAGGAAGAAACCAACCTTCACCGAACAACCATCTATGACTTTGTTGAAAAATTGATGAACAAAGGGTTGGTGAACTATGTCATCACCAACAACATTCGTCTGTACAAAGCCTCCCAACCAGAAAAAGTGATGGACTTTGTGAAAGATAAAGAAAGAAAGGTCAAGGAAGTCCTCCCAGAACTGAAGGAGTTGGCCTCCTTCCACAAGGACGAACTCCAAGTAGAAGTACACAAAGGTAAGGAAGGTTTCAGGACCATGCTGGATGATTTTCTGCGTGTGCGCAAGAACATGCTAGCTTTTGGTGTTGACGAAG
The DNA here is from genome assembly GCA_030750765.1 of Candidatus Woesearchaeota archaeon. GTDB lineage: Archaea > Nanobdellota > Nanobdellia > Woesearchaeales > ARS49. The sequence continues at coordinate 105,978 of JASMHM010000001.1, forward strand.
AGGACTTTCGTAAGCATATTCCCATCATCATGGAACAATTTCTCAAAAGGGAAGCCAAAGCAGGTCTTAAAGAAAGAGTTCTTGTAAGCGACGACACCACTTTTGTCTACCCACACCCCCACATGGAGTACCGCTACATCCCAAAAGAGTATTTTGGTCCAAGTCCCACCATCATTTATGGTGACAGAGTGGTCATAATCAACTGGGAACCCCTCACAACAATCGTCATGAAGAACAAAACCCTAGCAGACGGCTACCGCAAACACATAGAATTCCTATGGAAGACCGCCAAGAAAAGGCCTAAATCTCGACAAAAGCTCCGTTCCTTACCTGCTTCATAATATGTCGCTTCTCAGCCACTCTTCCATTCTCATCAAACCGGATAGTGTTTGTCACTCCGTTGTACTTTATCTCTCTTAAGTAGTCAGCAACAGCATCCGCACTCATGGCACCACTCCGCAGCGCTTGAGCAACCACATAGACCGCATCATAGGCATATGCTGCAGAAGGTGAAGGTTCAGTGCCAAAGAGCGCTTTGTATCGTCCTACGAACATCCCCTCATCGGGACCCTTTGAGGGGTAAGAGTACACCGTTCCTTCAATTTCAGGATAATTTTCCAACAACGCAGGCGTCTCAGTGTTGGCACCTGCGTATACCGGAATCTCCAACCCTAATTCTTTCGCCTGTCTACTAAACGCACCTTGGCTAGGATAATAGGCAAAATTGGCGAGCAAGGCATCAACATCCAACTGCTTCAATTGGGTGATGATTCCTCGGAAGTCCATCTCATCAGGGGCCGTGACAAACTCTTGCACAACTACGATGCTGTACTTCGCTGCCTCCTGGACAAAATGATCACGCATGCTCTGAGAGTAATCATTGTGACTATAGTGAATCGCAATTTTCCGTATCCCCCTCTCAGAAAGAAGGGCAACCTCAGGCCCTACCTCCTGCTGCTCGGTAGGCCACAGGTTGAAAAAGTACGGTGTAGGTTGCGGCAGGGTTCCACCGGAGGGTGAAACAATCGCAGTCTGGAGTTCAAGAGCCAGAGGACTTGCAGCCTGGGCAAACCACGTAGGGCCTATTATGATCTCATGATCGCTTGCCAATTTATGGATGGCTGTCACCGTTTTAGGGAAGTCCGTTCCACCATCCTCTACCACCAATCTAATAGCCACACCGTTAATGCCCCCTCCTTGATTGATCTCATCCACCACCATCATTGCCCCGTTAGACTCTCCTGCACCCCAAAAGGAGCCAGGTCCTGTAAGATGGAACACACCACCAATAACAACCGTTTCAGACTGGCTGCATGCAACCAACAATATCAGCACCCACCAAAATCTCATAGTTTCATAAGGTACGTAAACCTTTTATACTTTCATTCAATAGTAACTGTTGAATGATAGAAGAATTGAAGCTATTAGGTTTGACAGACGGCGAGATTAAAGTATATCTTGCCTTGCTCAAACTAGGACCTGCCACGAACAGCCCCATAGCAAGAAACACCGGTTTGCAGAGTTCCACGGTTTACTATTGCCTAAACTCACTGATAGAAAAAGGATTTGTTAGCTACATCAAGAAGGGCGATCGAAAACATTTCAGCCCCCTAAATCCAGAAGATATCCTGGACGTACTATCAAGAAAAGAATCCGAGCTCCAACAACAAAAACAGCGCATAAAGAAAGCGATACCCCAACTCAAACAACACCAAAATGTTACGCAGATTCGCAACACCGCAGAAGTGTACGAAGGCTTTCAGGGATTCCAAGCAACCTTTACAGAAATCCTACGCACACTCAAGAGAGGAGATAAGTACGAAGCATTTGTCATCGAGCAAGCCCTAGACGAACCCAAGAGGCTCAAGCTGTTATTCATGCGTCATAACAAAATGCTCAAAGAAAAAGGCATAAAACTAAGACTTTTGGCCCCAGAACGCATGCGATCTGTCTTCGAAAAATTGTACGGCAAGCACTTTCTCAAGACCTATCAAAACGTTCGCTACACCAAAGAAAAAACGCCTGTAGGCATCACGGTTTACAAAGACACCGTAGTAACCAATATCGAGGAGAACGGACGCCCTATAAGCTTCAAACTCACGAATAATAAGCTAGCAGACAGCTATAGAGAGTATTTTAACGCAGTATGGGAGAGGGCAAAGCCCTAACGAAACCTTTATAAACAGCTCACTGCTGGTATCTTATAGATTCTAAGTTTAGTTTTTTGGTGACCTTAATGGCAGAAGAAAAGGAAAAAACGGAAGAGAAACCTGAAGAAAAGGAAGAGAGCACTACAAAAATTTACGCCCTCCGAACCACTGCCAACAGAGAAGACCAAGTAGCAGATTTTGTTTCTAGTAACGCCAAAAGAAAGAAGTACAAAGTGTACGCAGTCATCCGACCACACGGCATGAGAGGCTACATCTTTGTGGAAGCCATCGACAAGCAAACAGCAGAGATGGCAGCATCTGGAGTTCCATACGCACGAAACGTGCTAGCCAAAGACATTAGCTACAAAGACATCGAACACATGCTCGCCAAGGTCAAGATTGACGTAGACATCCGCAAGAATGACGTCGTAGAAATCATCGCCGGACCGTTCAAGCGAGAAAATGCAAAAATTACAAGAGTAGACAAGACCAAAGAAGAAGTAGTAGTCGAACTCTTATCCGCAGCAGTACCCATCCCTATTACCGTAAAGATAGATGCAGTGAAAGTTATTCGCAGAGACAGTGATGAGGAGGAAGAGGACTAACACCTCTTCCCGGAAGATTTCCGAAAAATCCGGAAGAACCCACTGGACATTTCCGGAAGATTTCCGTGACTAAAAAAGCCACTGGACATGGACGCGTGAAGCATATAAGGATGAAAAATATCTGATTCTCTATGAGTAAACAGTGGGCAGCATTGATCAGAGGATTACGCGTTGATCAGAAGTTGAGTCAGATGGCTTTAGCTGAAATTCTCCAAGTACATCGTGGTGCAGTTGGACGATGGGAGAATGCACAGCGAGTGCCGATACCAAAACTACAAGAACATTTGCGATCATACATACGCAGGAGAAGGCTAAGTCGGGACTTTTTGACAAGAAAGGGAAGGCAAATTATTCCCCTCACCCTAGCGAATAAGGTTTGGCTACCCCGAACTCCAGAACTGGCCGAACTTATAGGCATTCTATTGGGTGACGGGGAGATAAAGAAGGACGGATCGCTTCGGGTCTCTTTTGATCCGAAAAAAGACATGAATTTCTTGCGGCGCAGAATAATCCCACTCCTCAAAGGTTTGGTCAAAGTAAAGGTAGGCTTTGAAAGTTACAAGCGCATTCAGGTATTCAACATTGCTTTTGTGAGATTCTTACAAGAGAACAGCAAACTTCAACCTGGAAGCAAATTTGAATACAACTGGGCCATTCCGGCCTGGTGCTTTACAAAGGAGGAATACGTGACCAGTGTTCTACGAGGCTTGTTTGATACTGACGGATATGTGGGTTATTGCCTTGGTTCTGTTGAAATAATGTTTGGACGATTTTCGGATCGATGTGATAAGCTCACAGAAAGCATCGTCATGGCCTTACAGCTGTTGGGCATCAAGTCTAGTGTACAACACACAAAGGATGGAAGGTTTAAGATACGATTGAGCAGCCAAAGAATGGTTTTGCGTTTCTTCCAAAAAGTGGGCACCTCCAATATCAAACATCTTGCCCGTTTTCTCTTATGGAGACTGTCGCGCTATGAGGCCAAAATCGAACTTGAGGGACTCCCGACCTTACTCAAAAAAGTAAAAAAGCGTTATGGAGTAGACCTGGATACAGAACCAATCCCCTTTCTTTGGCAGTCTCACCATCCCTCACTTGGAAAATATGCGTTAGAAGACACACAGATGGAAAAAACACGAACAATGCGCAACCTATATAAATGGAACGTTCTTGTTAGAGATAGTGTCCAAGTGTTAGGTATGACGTATCTGGCGCAGCGAGTGAAAGCCACTCTACGTAGCATAAGGAAATGGCGTCAGGGAGTACGGGTTCCCTGCGCGAAAAACCTGCAAGTGCTGGTGGACATTGCAAAGAAAAACAAGATATCATTGGAGAAATACAGGATAAATCATGACGAAAAGCGTTGAAGTGCTCGTGGAAGGTGGGAAAGTGTCAGCCGGACCTCCTGTTGGACCCACACTTGGTGCGTTGGGAGTTAATATAGGCGAAGTTATCAAGCTTGCAAATGAGAAAACTGCCTCCTTTAATGGAATGCAAGTCCCCATAAAAATCAACGTAGACGAAGAATCCAAAGAATTCGACATAGAAGTGGGCTTACCCCCCACCAGCGCACTCCTAAAAGCAGAAGCAAAGATCGAAAAAGGATCCGGCAACATGCTAACAGACAAAGTAGCAGACCTACGAATCGAACAAATCATCAAAGTAGCAAAAATGAAGGAAGAAGGATTGCTAGGCATGGACATGTTCGCACGAGTAAAAGAAATCCTAGGCAGTGCAAACAGCGCAGGCATCCTTGTAGAAGGCAAACCCGCCAAAGACGTCATAGCCTTAGTAACTGAATCACCCTTAAAAGAAAAAATAGAAGCAGAAAAGACAGAACTAACCGAAGATGAACTGAAAGAACTAGAAGCAGAACGAGTGAAGTTGCAAGCAGCCATCGAAAAGAGAAAGCAAGCAGAAGAAGCAACCGCACAAAAGATCATGGATTCCATGAGTGGAAAGTCAAGATCCGACATCAAGAAAGCACTCGAAGAAGCAGGCGTAAGCGCAGCCAAGATCAACGAACTACTCCCATCCAAGGGAGCTGAAGAAGGCGCACCCGGCAAACCAGGCGAAGCACAAGGCGCAGCTAAGTAGGCATGGATCCCATTTTTCTAGAAGCGCCGTATCGAAGTTCCAGAAACTATGACGAAGCGTGTGCACTCGCCCAAGAAACTTTTCCTAACGGCCCCATTAGCGAAAGGAAACTCCAAAAAAAATACGGAAGGTGTCACCCTGACGAGATCTCTCGTTGGGGCACAGCCAATAATGCTGCCCTATATGCTCAACTCCGAGGGAACCGCGATCCATCCGAAGCGAAAGCGCTTGTAGAACATCTAGACAAGGACGAAACCTTAATTTGGCTAATGAACAAAATCATAAGCCCCCTTGACCTCAAATGGTCCACAATATGCATACAAGAACAAACAATAATCGGACCCTCACGCGTTGAAGAAATCATCCGAGAAAATTTTGACATCAATGACAAAAGCGACGTTCCATACCTAGGCGCTAGAGCCGCAGCATTTGTCACGCCCGGTCAAATGTATGAGTGGTGCAGCGTACAGGATGCCTCTCACTCCACCCGATTCCAGGATGATCTTCGAGGAGTAGATATAGGTGAAGGACACTTCGAAGCACTATTAGACGGCGAAGCCGCCATGCCTAAGGAAATGATACGCAACTTTATACGGAGCGAGTTCGCTCTTCGAGGAATAAAAAACTGGGCATGTGTGGAAATGCCAAAAAAGGCCGTTCCCTTTTTCAATCTCAGATTCGTTCTGTCCAGTGTCGGCAAGCGCGTGCATGAAGACTCCCCTTTACGCGACTATAGGCATAAATGGAGAAAGTATAAGTTTGGAGGATGAAGTTCTACATCGCAAGAATTAATTTTCTACACTTCTTACTGCCACACGCACATACCATCTCCACACCTGGAGCAAGATCCTCAGCGTAGTTAGAAGTGATCTCTTCCCCTTTCTTGATATCCCTTAGAGCTACATCAGCATGATCCTTCACCACGGTGTTGGCTTCACATGAATGGTTGATGTATCTGGCTGGAGGCTGCATGAGAATGTACTTCCCCGAATTATACGCAACATAATGCTGCTGCTCCTCAGGAACATTCTTGACCTCCTCTTCGGTCAGTTTATGCGAAGTATCCCACTTCATAACCACTTCTCCCTTCTTGAAATCCCGAGAAGCAAACACACCCTTTTTGGCAATTTTCGACCGCTTGACAACAACATCTGCCATACTCTAACCAATCAGAACATCCTTAAAAGACTGCCGATCATTAACTCAGAAGACTGCTCTCGCCAATCCTTATCTTTTGTGGGTCTAACGTAACCATTCTCTCAACACCTGCGGCAGCATCTAACAATTCCTGGTAGTTACCCTCGTTAACACCACCAGAAATCTTTATACCTCTAGGAAAATTTTCACGCATTAATCGCAAATCTTCAACACGCGCACCATACGCTCCAAAACCTGTGGAAGTTTTAACAAAGTCCACACCCGCATCATCTGCGAAAAGGCAAGCTTTGCTAATTTGCACAGGACTCAACGTAGAAGTTTCCAGAATGACCTTGAGAACCGCACTAGCATCATGACACAGCTCCACAAGAGAATCTAGCTCGCTCCGAACTAAATATTCTTCTGTGGTCCCAAGAAAATGGTAGTTCATCACCATGTCTATCTCTTCTGCTCCGGTACCCAACGCCAAATTAGTCTCTGAAATTTTGAAAGCTGTGGAGTAGAGTGCTCCATCTGGGAAGCCAACAACTGAGGCAACTTTGACTCCTTTATCTACCTGTTGAATGTAACCCTTGACGTTTGCGACATCTTCAGGTCTAACACAAATAGCATAAGGGAGCCTATCAGCAGCCAAGGTATCCACAAGAAACCTTTCAAAATCGTGTCTTCTCAAAGCGACAGGACTCTCACCAGGCGGCGCATTAGCTTTGTACGCTTCAGAGCGGTTCAAAAAGGTATGATCACAAATAGTAGCAACATCCTCAAGAGACAAACTCTCAATAGCTACAGTCTTCACGGCGTTGGCCATCAAAATATGCCACGCACGTCAGGTTTAAAAATACGTGCATACTAGAGACTACATGGAAAAGTTCTACAAAAGAATCATTCCCCTGCTTGACCTTCCCAAGGACGAGTTTGCTAGGCAAAAGATAGCCCTATGTAGAGAGCTAGGCATGAAGCACATCCCTGCTAACACCGAAATTATTGCGCATATTGGAAAGCAGAAGAAATTCCGTGGAAAACCCGTACGAACAATCTCTGGTGTGGCACCCATCGCCATCATGACCAAACCCTGGAACTGCCCACATGGAAGGTGCACGTTCTGTCCTGGGGGCATAAAAAGTCCTTTTGGAGACGTTCCTCAATCCTACACCGGCCATGAGCCCGCAACCATGAGAGCCATGCGCAACCATTATGACGCATACCTCCAAGTGATGAATCGCTTACAACAGTACCACTTGCTTGGCCATGATCACGACAAGGCCGAAGTCATCATCATGGGAGGCACCTTTCCCGCCATGGACAAAGAATACCAAGAAGAGTTTGTGATGAACACGTTCAAAGCCATGAACGATTTTCAAATCATCAAAGACTTCAACGAGTTCTTCGAGGTGTTTGACGAAGGCAAAGAGCGTTACGAAAGAATACAGAACAAACTAAGAGAGATGAAAGGGACGAGCACCCTAGAAAAAGAACACGAATGTAACGAAACCGCAAAAGTACGATGCATAGGCTTAACCATCGAAACCAAACCAGACTGGGGCATGCTAGAGCACGGCAACCAAATGCTCAAACTAGGCTGCACGAGAGTGGAATTAGGCATCCAAAGCGTTTATGATGATGTTTTAGCCCACACCCATCGCGGCCACACGGTAGCAGATACCAAAAAAAGTTCACAAGTGTTGAAAGATTTAGGGTTTAAGATCAACGCGCATTACATGCCCGGTCTTCCTTTAACAGACAAGAAACGAGATCTAGAAGGCATGAAACAACTCTTCTCAGACCCAGACTACAGGCCAGACATGCTCAAGATCTACCCATGCATGGTCAGCAAGAACACACCCTTGTGGAGGGATTGGAAGGAAGGCGAGTTCACACCCTTATCCACAGAAGAAGCCAGCGCACTCATCAAAGCCTTCAAGCCTTCAGTTCCTGAATATTGCAGAATCATGCGTGTTCAGAGAGACGTACCCACAAAATGGTGGGAAGCAGGCGTAGGCATTACCAATCTTAGACAGCACATGCACAACCAAAAGGTAGAATGTCGATGCATACGCTGTAGAGAACCCAAAGACAAGCCAGTAGAAAATCCAGAACTCATCGCAAGAGAGTACAAAGCTAGCGGCGGCAAAGAATTCTTCATCAGCTTTGAAGACAAGAAACAAGACGTCATTGCAGGCTTCATCAGAATGCGCTTCCCAAAAGAGTTCCTAAGAAAAGAAATAACCCCCACAAGCGCCATAATCCGAGAGTTACACGTGTACGGTACTGCCGCAGCCATCGGTGACGAAGGAAAAGTCCAACATAAAGGGCTGGGCAAACAACTACTAGCAAAGGCAGAAGACCTTGCAAAGAAAGCAGGCAAGGACAAGATGGTCGTCATCGCAGGCATAGGCGTCAAAGAATACTATCAAAAGCTAGGCTACGAAAAAGAAGGACCGTACGTTGTCAAGTCTGTACTTTGACGTGCGAGGTAATAGCTTGTGGCGCAACGACTGCTAACAACATTCTCAAATCCTCCTCTACCCGTAAATACTCTTCCAACACAGGATTTCCTTCACTCTCAGCATATTCTCGCATCCCCTCAAATGCGGAAAGACCACAGCTTTCAGCATCATAGACATCAACAAAATCCTCAGGATCCAACCCAAACGCATCCATACACTGCTATGATAATTCATCGCTAAAATGGGAACGCATTGCGAAGCACTTAATGGAGGCGGATATATAATCCAGCGCCCAACAATAACCCTTTCGATCTGGATAGTCCCGTTTAAGAGCCTGAGCACAGGCATACACCGCACTTTCCCGTGTAAACCCCCCTGTGGGAATGTTTCTGAGAAGATAAATGGCCGTTGCAAGGGCCTTCTCTAACATTTGTCAAAAGTATAAACCACAGTATAAAAATGCTTGCTTATTCCCCAGTCCACGCTGCAACGTAAGAATTCGCAACCATTTTGTCAACAAACTCTTTGCCGTAGAGCCTTCCAACCGCGTACAGATTGTCAACTAGGTGTCCGTCAGGCCACATGGCAGGATCGTCAGGGTTGATGGTGACCAGCACACCCCACTCGCTTAGTTTGTCCAAGTGCAAACGCCTAATAGTAACAGGATAGAATCGATCGTTACACACAGGATTGGACTCTAGGCGAACATTGTTATCAAGCATGAGCTGGACAAGATCCTCACCTCCCCAGGTGCGCTTGTGCAGAGGAATAGCATGACCGATGCCGTCCGCTCTCAACTTAGTGATAGCAGTGTGCACATTCCTAAGATTCTCGTTCTCGGAAAGACACATCTCCCCAGCGTGCACGCTGCGCTTCAGGTGGGTGTCAAAGGTTTTCCTGAAAGCATCATAAAACAATTCGGGAGGCCTGCCTTGTTCCATGCACGCAAGGTCGATCCCTGCAAGATCTCGCTCGTACAGCAGGGCGGCATCGACAATATCTATAGCAACAGAAGGATCAACCTCTCTATTAATGCAAATTATGGGGCGTACGCGCACGCCGGTCTTTTCATGTGCTTCCTCAAAACCCTGGAGGGCGTACCCAATGACCTCGCTCATGCTCAAACCTTTCCGGGTGTGATACCAAGGAGCAAATCGCGTTTCCGCAAAAAAGACGTTGTGCTCTTTTAGATAGTTACAATGATGGAGTGCCATCGCCCTGAGATCACGCTGAGTTTGCATGGCACCTCCAGGAACGGCAAACACATCCTCCATTCGATATTTTAGTATGAGTCCGTGCATGAATCCTTCTAATTCTTTAGCATCTGCAAATGGCTCCCCTGCTTTTGGCAAGCGCTTACCAAGGACATCTGCATCTGGCCATACCAAAGGCGGCTTGTCTTCAGTCTGAGCGTTGGTGTTATACCACGCGTATAAATCCTCTGCGAGAATGCTGCCATCCCAGTGGAGATGGTTGATGCAGAGAGACTGGCCTTCACAATACTCCCACAATTCCTCATCCCTCATACCTCGTGGAAAAAATGCTACCTTTATATGGTTACCCCTTCTCCCGGAGCTATGCTTAAACCTAATCCGAATGCGCAGGACATCGTTTTTAAAGAAAAGTTTGTAGAGCAGTATAGAGAGCTTACGGACTGGGATGTTTTCAAGAAATATTCTCTAAGCTTTCTCAGAAAAAGCATTCGAGTCAACACGATAAAGTCCAACGAAGAGCACGTCAGGGAACTCATGCCTGACTGGGAATTCACCTCTATCCCTTGGTGCAAGGAAGGCTTCTGGGTGGCGCACAAGAAAGGAAGGCTAGACATCGGCAACACGATCCCCCATGCCTTAGGATACTATTATGTTCAAGAAGCCGCCTCCATGATCCCTCCTTTGGTTCTACAGCCAGATGAAGGTGACATCGTTCTTGACATGGCTGCGGCTCCAGGATCAAAAACGAGCCAAATGGTAGCCATGATGAACAACACAGGAATCATGGTGGCAAATGACATCTCTCATGAAAGGTTGGCAGCCCTAGGCATCAACCTTACCAGATGTGGAAGCACATCACACGTCATGACAAAGATGCGCGGAGAACGCATCTCTGGCAGCTTTGACAAGGTCTTGCTAGATGCTCCCTGCAGCGGCACGGGAACGATAAGAAAGAGTTTGAAAACTATTGCCATGTGGAATCCGAACATGATTGGAAGATTGGGAGGCATTCAGAAGAGGTTATTAGACACCGCCTACAGACTAGTCAAGCCTGGAGGCACAGTAGTGTACAGTACCTGTTCTTCAGAACCAGTAGAGAACGAAGGAGTCATCGACTACTTCTTGGACAGACATCCAGATGCTAAGCTGGGAGATATTGATCTTAACCTGAAAAGAAGCGAAGCAGTTACTAGCTTTGGAGGAAAAGAATACAATCCTGAAGTGCACAAATGCTTAAGATTATGGCCACAAGATAATGATACAGAAGGATTCTTTGTTACTAAAATTACGAAACCACATTCGTAGGTTTATCCTTCAAGAATGCTTTCACGTTGTCTATGGTTGTGTCAATGATTCTCATGATGGCTTCACTCGTGTTGAACGCACTATGAGGGGTGACGTAGACGTTGGGCATGCGCATGAGTTCGTGATCAATCAAGTGGATTTTCTTCTCCGCAGGTCCCAACTCATTCACTTTGTGACCGCGGAAGGTCTTTTCTGACTCCAAAACATCCAACCCTGCAGCACCAATGATGCCCTTGTTCAGTCCTTCGTACAATGCCTCGGAAGAAAGCACGGGGCCCCTTGAAGTGTTTACAATAACAACCCCTTTCTTGAGTTTACTCAAGCTTTTCTTGTTGATGATGTGCTTGGTGGAGGGGAATAAAGGTACGTGGATGGATATCACGTCACTTTTCTTGAATAGCGTATCTAGAGGCACGTACTTGAATTTCAGCTTCTTTGCGGCATCATGATTCTTAAAAACATCAAACGCGATAACTTCCATCTCAAAACCTCTTGCCATCTCGATTAGTGCTAGGCCAATCTTCCCAGTACCTAGAACGCCCAACACTTTATCTTTGAGATCAAAGCCTCGGTAGGGCCAGGGGTTGAAGTCCCCTCTTTTTGTGCTCTCAACACTGTCGTAGTATTTTTTGGAAATGTTAAGGATATGTGCTAATGCATGCTGTGCTACCGTGTTAAACCCGTAGGCGGGCACGTTGCTCACCGTAATATTCTGTTTTTTTGCTGCCTTAAGATCGATATGATCAAATCCTGTGCTCATGGTAGCTATACACCGTACTTTGAGCTTGTGGAGTACGCTTGCGGGCAGCTTGCTCCAAGTGAAAGGACACAAAACATCCGCGTTCTTAGCAAGATTCACATTTTTTTCTGTGATAGGACCTTCAATAAAGCTGAGATCGTGACATTTGAGCTTTTTCTTGACGTAATCTTGTGCCCAAGGTTCTAACTCCGCGAATACTATGTTTACCATCCTGCCTTTCTCTCCAAGTACTCGACTCTCATTTTAAGGATTTCGGTCATTTCTTCCTTTGTGGTGTGTACGGTGAGCAAGTGTGCTAATGTTTCATCCCCATATGCTTCCTGCACCCACTGTTTGATATCGTTTTTTTCCTGGTTGACATGGTGGCTGAAGACTTCGTGTGGCACGCGTTCTAGCGCACCTACCATCTCCGGGATGCTCCTCACGCGATGTCCTGAGGAGAATTTGAAGGCGAGATCTTGGTGAACCTTCCCTAGACCATCTCGGACATCTGTATGTTGGCTGCCTCCTCCTCTAAGAACGATCGCTTTGTGTACTGCTTTTTCCACGTCAATAGCTCGTAGCCCAAATTTGGTGAGCAACTCGTCAGGTGTTCCGCTCTCCCCAAAACAGTCTTGGATTCCCATGCGGAGTATGGGTACAGGATAGTGTTCTGATAGGACTTCTGCTACAGCGCTGCCCATCCCACCTAATGTTTGGTGTTCTTCGATGGTTACCACAACCCCCGTATCCTTTGCTGCTTTGACGAGCGTTTTCTTGTCAATGGGTTTTATGGTAGGAAGATTGATCACTCTTGCTTTGATGTTCTTCTTTTCCAAGGATTTCGCTGCTTGCATCGCTTCAAACACTTGCGGCCCGCAGCCAATAATGGTGACGTCATTGCCTGCTTTCAGCACGTGCGCCTTGCCTACCTCGAATGCTCCTCGCTTTTCTGTGAAGACAGGCGTTTTCTCTCTTCCTAGACGTATGTAACAGGGTCCGAGTTTGACGCTTGCAAGAGTTATCTTTTCTGCTTCGTTAGCGTCTGCAGGTACGAACACATTCATGTTGGGCATGGTGCGCATCCAGGCTAGGTCTTCCAATGCCTGATGGGTTGCGCCATCTGGTCCAACACTAATACCTGCATGGCACCCCACTATCTTGACGGGTTGGTTGTTGTAAGCGATGGTGGTGCGTATTTGTTCCACGCATCGTCCTGGTTGGAAGGTTGCGTAACTGGTGGTGAAAGGGATTTTTCCTATGTGTGCCATGCCTGCGGCTACCGTAACTAGATTTTGTTCTGCCACACCTATCTCAAAAAATCTTTTGGGAAATTTTGCTTGGAACCAGTGCGTTCTTGTACTTTCGGATAGGTCTGCACTTAGTGCGACCACGTTTTTGTTTTTTTGTCCGGCTTTTACTAATCCTTTGCCAAATCCGTCTCTGGTGGGCAGCATGTCTGTCATAGTTTTGCCCTCGCTTTTTCTAAGAGTTTGAGTGCTTTCTTTCCTTCTTCTGGGGAGGGTGGCTTGCCGTGCCATTCATACTTCTTTTCCATAAACTTCACGCCTTTGCCAGGTACGGTTTCACAGAGGATCATTCTGGGTTTTTTGCTCTTCTTGTTGCAAGCTTTTATGATTGCTTTGATGTCGTGTCCGTTCACTACCTCGCATTCCCAGTTGAAGCTTTCGTACTTCTTCTTCAGGGGTTCTAAGCCAAGAACGTCTTCTGTTTTTCCGTCTATTTGGATGTGGTTGCGGTCCATCAACGCTACCAAATTGTTGAGCTTATGTTTGGGTGCTAACAGTATTGCTTCCCACGTGTTGCCTTCATCATGCTCCCCATCGCTGGTAAGAACAAAAACTCGGTTCTTTTTCTTGTCCATCTTGAGGGCAATGGCCATGCCTACTGCTTGTGAGATGCCACTTCCTAGAGGTCCAGAAGTGCTTTCTATGCCAGGCAGGCTGCCTCTGTGTGGGTGTCCTTGGAGTCTGCTTCCTAGTTTGCGCAAAGTCATCAACTCCCTTTTTGCAAAATACCCACTTCGGGCTAGCGATGCATACAGTACAGGACAGATATGCCCATTACTCAGCAACACATAATCGCGATCCTTCCACATAGGCTTTCGGGGATTATGGTTGAGCACGTCAAAATAAAGAGCGGTAAACACATCCGCCATCCCTAGAGGCCCTGCTGTGTGGCCAGATCCTGCCTCGACTAGCATTTCGACAACATCCTGACGGATGGTGTTGGCCATGAGGTTTAAGTGCTTCAGGTCAGGCATGGCTAGCATCCGATTCTAAGGTATTTAAATATAGCGTTAAACCCTTCAGCCAGATAACTTGATTTTATTAGGTATCTGTTATTCCTACCCTTGAATGAAACGTCCAAAGCCGTTAGGCAATAGTTGGGGAGAACGCAACATAGAATTCATAGTTCTTGGTGCATTCTTGTCTGTAGTATTTAGTTGTATGGTGGGAGGACAATGGTGGAGCTCAAGAAAGGAAGCAATAGTGCAGGTTCAGGAGTACGAAATCAAAAGAAGGCAAAAAGTTACTAGTAAGAGCGCGTCGGATTTCACAGCACAACAAGGGTTTGTCCAAGAAGTGCACACGTACACTGACAACCACTGCGACGTTTTGCAATTGCGCGTGAAGGTCAACCAAAACGTTCGTACCTGGCAGGCATACGCACCGCACGCCTCAGAAGAAAGACCAAAAATAAGAGCACTGTCCGACACACTCCAACCCCACGCAGAATTGTACCTCTGGCAGATACAACAAACGGACAGTATAATGGACGAAAATGCACGGCAAAAAGCAATAGCAGATATTGAAAACACCGTACCTCTTGTCCAAGGTACAGGAAAACTTCATGACCACATACTTCAGTTAGAAACATTAAGCGTTTCCGAACCAGACGGCTTTTCCCACCACAATTTCAAGTACGGTCGCTTTGTCGAACGACCCGTACGGTTTAAATAACACAACCGCATTAGGCAAAAGATGTTCCTGGAAATGATAAGCAACGTTTGCTTAGGAAACTGAAGGAATAGAATACTGTGCGTGCTTAATCCCGTTCACCCCTGCTCCTGTAACGCCACCTAGACCCATCGTCCAACCTCCCCACTTCATGATGGAGCTAAGAGTCTCATTGTCCACCGCTCCACTGGTTGAGGCAAGAACGATCCCTACCAAAGCAGTAATTCCAGCTCCGATCATCCACTTGAGAGATCTCCGTTGGGCAAGAATGCCTTCGTAATCCTCCTTGAAATTCTCCTGCATGACCGCGTAATTCCTCCCACTATGATTGTTATTATCTGATTGTACACCCTTCCAGAATAGTTGGCGTGCGTGCTCCACTGTTTCTTGTGTTTTCAGTTTGGTGCTTCGTCCGTATTGGAAGGCAAAAAAAGCTTCTCGTATGCGTGCATCCTTTTTCAGATCTTCTTCCATCTGTAACATGATGTCAGGCATACTAGGTAGTAATAGGGGATTCTATAAAAATATGGGGTAATTTTTCTTGCCAGATTTTAAAACGACGCGGATTCAGTATGGTAGAAGGTCACTAACGTAATGCCATATACGCCCTGCCTAGTTGGTATGCCAAAAACAGGCCAGCAGGGACGGCTAATAGCGAACTTCCCTGCGCAATGCCTGCAGCGTAGAAAGGCACTGCGGCCATGGTTGATGCAAGATCCAAGCACGAAGGACCACTTTTCTTTGATTCGACGGCCATCGTAGGGTCATCAAGAAAATTATCCTCACCCAACACAGTATACTCTGCTTCTATTACCTTACCTTGGTTGGGGCCAGGAGGAAAGTCGGGATCATCCATGCCCAGAGCTCCGAAAGTATGGGATGTGCCGATGTCGACAGCGCCCACGATAAATATGTATCCACCCCCCATTTTCCCTTCTTCACCTAAAGGCGTTAGGAAGTCTGAGACCATGCTCTCAATACCTGTAGGCACTCCCTCGAAGGACTCCACCATCCGGTATGGATCCAGCATCTGGTTGGGTGGGTCAGAGTGTGGTTGATAATTATCTCCAAATTTATCCCTGCCAAAGCTATCTACCATCGCTGTGGCAAAGTAAGGTCTTTCTTCCATTAGTTTTTGCCACATTGCTCTGCTGTCAGTCTGACTAGGATCAAACATCTCTTCGAACTGGTCATAGAACTCCGCGCGGAGTGCATCGTCAACAGACAATTGCGCAACCAGTTGTGAAAAAGGCACTTGAGACATACTACATAGGTGCGACGAGTCTTTTTAAACTCTACCAATCATTAGATGGTGCGTTCCAGCCACGTAGAAGGCGAAACTAACCGCAAACGCGGTGAAGGAAAACATGGGCGAAGCGGAGTACAAAGCGTCCAATCCTATGAATGCTCCGGTGATGTTGGCATCCACACTCATAGCCCCCATAAGAAAGGCGGCCAGACTGCACATGACGTACACGCGTCTCATACCGCTCTTTCAAGATTAAGGATATATAAAATCTTCGTCAATAAAACCCTTCAAAATGTTCTTGCCAAGTGTTGGCATACCGTTCGTATGCCTTGTCAAATTCTTCTTTTGGTGTTAGCTTGATGCCCAGTTTGCGCAATCGTGTGTGCAATTCCTCAAGTGCCACCTCTTGATCTTCTTCCTTGCAAAGCTTTTCTAGTTCTAGAATATAACCATACCCTTGGGTGTGGTCGATGCATACCTTGACACCATCCCATTCGCATTGTTTTCGGGTGCGTTGCCATTTGATGTTCACTTTGTGCCCTATGGTGGCAAGAATGTTGTGCATCTTTTCAAAATCCTTCTTTTTTAGTGGAATCTCTATCTCTTCTCTGAACTCATCATGCATCTTGCCCCTTTTCAACCAAATCTTTGCAGCGTCCTCTCCTCTCAGAATGCGCAGGTCCTCTTCTGTGTCAAAATACCAGCTTTCTTGCTTGTCTTCCTTGATGTCGTGGTCATCAAAATAGCGCAATAATCTCTCATATTCTTCTTCTGTGAGAAAACTTCGGAGTTCTACCTCAATCATGTAGACGCCAAAGCCATTAGACTTAAAAACCGATCGCAAGAACCATACTATATGACTACAGGTAGAGCTTTTGGCAGAGTTGGCTTGCTGGGGAACCCTTCAGACATGTATGGGGGCAAGTGCATCAGTTTTACTATTGACAGACATACTGAAGTAAACATTGAGGATGCTCCAACATTGTTTATCGGAAAGGACGACAACACCGAAACCACCCTAGAGTATAATGGCAAGCATGACCTCATCAAGGCCGTGCTCAACAGACTCAAACTCCAAAAAAAGAGCGTAAGCATCCAGTACGTCACACACATCCCTATAGGTGCTGGTCTTGCTGGCAGTTCTGCCATCATCATCGCAACCATGCGAGCGCTGAACGAACATTTCAAACTCGGCATGGACGCCACCAGGATTGCAGAGGAGGCATTGCATACAGAAATAGCAGAATTAGGGATTAGTTGTGGCTTCCAAGACCGATACGTCATCGCACATGAAGGATTACTCCACATGGACTTTACTGGAAAGGAGATGATGAAGACTGACGATCCACCAGGCAAGATTACTAGATTAGACGCGCCTGACATACCTTGGTTCTTGTGCTTGAGCAACCAACCCAAAACGAGCGCGTCCGTCCACAACCCGGTACGCCAACGCTTCCTTGAAGGGGACACAAGCATCAAAGAACACATGGATAAGGTTGCCACCCTAGCAGACGAAGGCATCGCGGTGCTGAAAGAACAGGACTGGGAAGAACTAGGTAAGCTCATGAATCAGAATGTTGCATTGCGACAGAAGATAAAAAACCTGCTACCTCATGACAAGGACATGATCGATCTTGCCAATAAATCAGGAGCACTAGGAGCAAAGCTTGCTGGCAGCGGCGGAGCCGTGCTTATTCTTGCTGACAAGCCAGAAGTGTTTGACACGATGGTGAAGCATTATCCTTGCTTCAAGCCTAATGTTGTAACACCGTGAACTTTTCTTCAAGTGTACAACGACGATAATAAGGTAGACCTGCGGAAGGTCGGCCCTCGATCATAGGCTCTACAAATCGTCCATAATTTTGAGATGTTAGGTTATACCAAAAATGCTTGGGTAGATGTGCCAGCTCGTTCAAACCCATCGTAAGACCCACCCCTCCTATCACACCTATCAATCTTAACAAGTTAATCGCGCTTTTGAGCCTGGGAGATTCTTTGCGCACAAAAGGAAGATCCATCTCATCCTTCATACCGAGCCCTGCAGCGAAACAAATGGTCTTCCCGGGAAACTCTACTGCGAACAGGTACGCGCTTCTTCGAAATGATGGCTCAAACGCCTGATCAACGGTAGGTTCTTGGAACATAGGCATTACAAAGAGAGGAAGAATATAAGTCTAATGCGTCCAGTCTATAGTAACACCCTTGCCGCTCGTAATGAAACAGTAGGCTTCGAGGCCTGCTTTGGCACCTTCGCCGGCGCTGATCACGGTTTGTTTGAACGGAACGATGGTTGCGTCGCCAGCGCAGTACAGGCCAGGAGTTTTAGTTTCACAGCGATCGTTGATGACGATCTCTTTCTTGTCATTCACCTCTACCAAATTCTTGATGATGGCAGGGTCGTTCAAGAAGCCAATCTCAATAAACACTCCCTCGACTTGTAATTCTTTTTCTTCCTCGCCTTGCTTGACAACTATTCCAGTGACATGGCCTTTGCCTTTGATTGCGGCAGGCATTGCGTCTAGGATCATCTCAACGTTGTCAAGGTTCTTTACCTTCTCTACAGACACTTCGTCTGCATTAAACTCTTTTCTTCGATGGACTAGGTAGACGTTCTTGGCGATGTCAGCAAGATCGATAGCACCCTCGAATGCAGAGTTGCCTCCTCCAATGATTGCGACAGTTTTGTCTTTGTATTTTTGTCCGTCGCTCACTACAGAGCTGGAAACTCCTCTGCCTGTGAACTTTTCCTCTCCTGGAATGCCTAATGATCTTGGTACTTTGCCAAAGCAGGCGATGACGGTTTTTGCTTTGTAGCTTACTTCATGCGCCAAGGTTACTTTGAAGCCTTCAGTAAGCTTTTCTACCTTGACAACTTTACCATTGATGAATTCGCAACCTAGACCCTCACAGTTGGTCTTGAAGGCTTTCATGAGTTCGTATCCAGATTGAGGTTCGGTTCCTGGATAATTCTCTATGTGGCTTGTGAGATTTGTCTGGCCACCCATGTCTATGCTTATGATGGCGGTTTTGAGTTTTTTCCTGCAGGTGTACATTGCTGCAGTCATGCCTGCAGCTCCTGCACCGATAACTAGTACGTCATAATCCATAATCTTGCTTACTTGAGGCACTTCTTAAGGTTTTCTAAGTTCGCACCGTAGTTGCCTTTCCATAACTCACTTCCAACGTAGACGATGTCTGCACCTACCTTTGCGATGAGGTGTGCTGTATCGTGATGTACCCCACCATCGACGCTTACTTTGATACTTTTCTTGAGTTGTTTGATTCTAGGTACTTTTCGTAGAGGTCTTGCAAGGAACTTTTGGCCCATGAATCCTGGATGGACGGTCATGACGAGCACTTCGTCAACATACCGTAGTGCTGGCTCGATTAATCGTATAGGGCTTTCTGGGGAGAGAACGATGCCTGGCCGGTGACCGGTCTTGCGCAGAGCTTTAGCTGTTTCTGCTAGTTCTGGGCATGCTTCTGCGTGGAATAATACTTTGCAATTTTTCCATTCTTTCACATACCATTCTGGATGGTGGCACATGGCGTGGATGATCTTGTGCACTTTTGTCTTGAGTTTTGGCACGGTAGCAGGCGTGAACGTCTTGTTGGGTACGAAATTCCCGTCCATGATGTCTAAATGCACTTTGTTGCCATGGTTGGCGATCTCTTCCAGCTGTGTTTTAGCTTTGTTCGCACTTTTAGTGAGTATGGCAGGGATTATTTGTGTCATCCTACTTGTTTTATCCTTCGTTTGTGGCGAGGTAGGTTGCTAAACGGTGTCTTTAGCCAGAGTTTGGCTAATGCTATCGCTTTTTTTGTTGAAAACTTGCGTCCTCGCAAGCATAGTACGTTGGCATCATTGTCTATTCTGCTCATTTTTGCTGCGTAGCTGTCCAACACTGTGACTGCGCGTACGCCTTTGATGCGGTTGGCTGCGATGGCCACGCCTTCTCCACTTCCACAGCATAGTATGCCTTTGGTTTTGTGTTTGAGGGCTGCTTTGGCGACTTTCTTACTAATGGCAGGATAGTCATCGCCCTTTATGAGTTTAGGACTAAGATCTTTGATGTCTTCTTTCAGCGCTTTGATGAGTTTCTCTTTCAACGCATACCCTGCGTGGTCTGCTCCAATGATTATCATGCTTTTCCTCCTGAGCCAAACACTTCGATGCGGTGCTCTACCATCTTTTGCATCTCTTCTCTTGCGTATCCTAAGAATTTTCTTGGATCGAACTCTTCGGGGTGTTGATTGAAGAATTCGCGTACGTTTGCTAAAAAGGCTAGTCGAATATCCGTATCCGTGTTGATTTTGTTTATTCCATTCTCGATGGCTCTTTTTACTTGTTCTTCTGGCACTCCTTCTGGATGTCCGAGTTGTGCACCGTTGTGGGATGCTTTGTCGAGTAATTCTTGCGGGACGCATGATGCTCCGTGTAACACTAGAGGTATCTTTATCATTTCGTTGATCACTTTCAACCTCCCAATATCTAGTTTTGCCTCTCCAGAGAACTTGTACGCTCCGTGTGAGGTGCCTATCGCTATCGCGAGTGCGTCAACTTTTGTTTGCTTGACAAACTTTGCTGCAACGTCGGGTTCGGTGTAGATTATCTCTCTGCTAGAAACGTCGTCCTCCACCCCACCTATTGTGCCAAGTTCGCCTTCGATGGAGACGCCGTTTTTGTGGCACAAGTCCGCCATTTCCTTGGTCACTTTCAGATTTTCTTGTAGTGGAAGGTGGGAGCCGTCAAACATTATGCTGGTCCAGCCGTGCTTTATGCAGTCGTGGATCACCGTGCTGGAGGTTCCGTGGTCTAGGTGTAGCACGACAGGGACGTCGGGATAGTCTGCCACTGCTGCGTCCACCATTTTTTTCAGGAACTTGATGCCTGCGTACCGTATGGCGCCTTCGCTTGTTCCTAAGATCACCGGACTCTTTTGGGCCTTGCCTGCTTGGAGCACGCTTTGGATGATTTCCATGTTGTTGACGTTGAAATGGCCTACAGAGTAGTTGTGTTTGGCTGCTGGCTCGAGTACTTCGGTTAGCGTTGCGTACATGTTACTTCCTTAGCAGGTCTTGCTTCGCGCCCACATGGCGTAGCACAGACTCTGCCTCTTTTTGTCCTAGTTTCATTGCGTCTGGAAGGCTCTTTCTCTTCAGCAGGCCGGCCAGCGTGCCTGCGCCAAACGCGTCTCCTGCTCCTGTTGTCTCAATCACTGAAACTTTTTTCTGTCGGAGCGTGTACAGCTCGCCATCGTAGCCTACCGCGCCTCTTGGTCCGTCAGTAATGACCACGTTCAGTGCTTGCTTGCCTAGCTCTTGTGCTGCCTTCTCCATGCTAACTTTTTTCTTGAGTAGTGATTGTGCCTCTTCTTTGTTCATTATCAGTAGCCCGCAATCTTTGATGAAGGGTTGGAGATAGCGCACCCCTTTCCCTACTTGATACGCACTAGGGTTGAATGCGTAGAATCGTTGTTTTTTCTTTACCTGCTGCAGTATCCTTTTGGCAGTGCCCCAGCTTTTGTGCATCATGCTGGTGAAGTAATATGCTTTTGCGTCCTTGTACGTGTAGGGGAGTTGGTTGTTCACGCCCTTGTGGGTGAGTATGCATCTGTCTTGTTTCAGGCCGAGAAGTATGACGCTGTAGCCTGTTGATCCTGGGATTGGCTTGGCGATGCAGTCCACCTTTTCTTTGGCTAACTCTGCGCGCACTGCGTGACCGTTATGGTCCGTGCCTACCCCTCCGATGTAGCCGGTTTTGAATCCGAGTCTTGAGAATGCCACAGCGGTGTTCGTTCCTCCGCCGCCAGAATGACTTTCCATCTTGTCAATAAGCACTTTTTGTCCAATAGCGTAGCAAGCGTCGGTATGCCCACCATGCTTGACGTATCCTTCCGGCTTGGCGTGTATGAAACAGTCCCATGTTGCACTGCCCACACTAATAATATCGTACATTGCCTCTTTTTGCAAACGTCAGGAGTAGCGCTTTAAATATGTTACTTCTTCTTTTTCTTAGCCTTCTTAGTCTTTTTAGCTTTCTTAGTCTTCTGTCCCTTCACTATCTCTTCCAGTTTTGGCCGGTCAAAGCCCACGATCACTGTCTTTCCAGAAACAATCACTGGAACGCCCATCTGACCAGAAACCTTGATCATCTCATCTGCCTTTTTTGGGTTCTCGCTGACATCGATGTCCTTGAACTTGGCTTTTTTCTCTGTCAAAAACTCTTTTGCCATCTTACAAAAAGGGCATGTTGGCGTCGAGTACACGGTTATGGCCATTCGCTTGGTAGCACTAACGCCCTATATAATTGTTGTGTTTAAGGGTTCCTGATGTACTTCCTCACCACCGTACGAGAACCCTGCAACACCCCTCTCTTTTTGAGGTTAGAAATACGATAGCTAACCGCGTCTCGCGACAGGCCTATCTTCTTTGCTATCGTGCTCGCAGGCAACCTAACATTCTGTGACAGCGCACCAAGCATCTTCCTGTCGGTAGCGTCTAACTCTACCTTTTTGGGGGCGGGCCGTGCCTGTACGAACTTCATACCCCCTCTTAGCGTTAGTTATTATAAAAAAGTATGGACCAAAAATGCCGTGAAACAAGAAAATATCCTTGTTTTTTCTTATTTTGTGGCTAAATAGTCTTAATTCGCACCGTTTACACTCAAAACAGCGCCAAAATCATTTTAAACTAGGGGAGAACAGAAGAGACATGGACTGGCAAGCCGTCTTCGAATGTGTCGCACAGCTACAGACACTACCCCACAAAACAAAGGAAGATCTTGCCATCATAAAAGAAAAAGTGGACGACCTCATCACCCTCCTATCCCAAGACGACACAGGATCAGGAGAAAGCCTTAACCGGACAGCAATCGACTTCCAAACCTACCTCGGCCACTTACTTGAGAGCAACTACGGCGTTTTCCAAAAGATGGGAGTAAGAAGAATGCTCAAGCAGCTAGGAAGACGCGTCACCGAGCTTAACGCCATGTCAAAAAGAGAGTTTCTCAGGACCGCAGCAGCCGCAGCCATGGCACCATACATCAAACTTCCTCAAAACAAGAAAACCATCGGCCACCAAATACTAGACATAGAAGCCCCCTTGCACAACGGCAAGACCCCGCAAAAAGCATACGATAGATTAGACGAATTCATCAAGCGAGTGGGCAAGGAGCTCAAGAACTACCCAGAAAAGTATCACAAAAGCCCAAAACACATGCTGACCAACATCCACCGGTGCATCAAGATGGAAGGATACACCAATATCGAGAGTCAGGATTTTTTCAGCGTGGGATTGATCACGAAGAGAAAGGATTGCGACGTGGGCAGCATGCTCTTCATCAGCGCAGCCCAAGTGTATGGATTCCCCATCCGAGCAGTCATGATGCCCGGGCACTTGTTTGTGACGTGGGGAGATACTCTAGACATTTGCTGGGAAACCACAACCAGTTTCTCTAAGGCCATGGAAACCAAAGAATCCCAACTGAGAAGCTACCGACAAAGCACTAATTTGCTAAGAAGCAAGACCTACATGCGAGCGCTAAGCAATGACGAGCTACTTTCCTACTACCATGCCAACGTTGCTAACAAAATCATAAACGAAGAAGAAAGACTTCCCCTAGCAGACGAGTATAGCAAGAAGTCAATAGAGCTCGGCCCGAACATGATCCAAAGCCACATGGTCCGGCTGAACGTGATGCATCGCCATTACAAGAAGGACATCGCCCACAGACCTGAACTTATCACCACCTACAAAAAGGCCCTCGCTCTCGACCAGGCTTCTGTTGACCCGCAAACAAGAGGGCTACACCATAATCTGGCAATCGTGCTGACGTACCGCATCGCATGGAGCAATGCTAAGAAGATAGACTTTGAAGAAATGAAAACCCGGGCCCAAGCCGCGCCAATGAAAGACGAGTTTGTCGAAGCTAAGAAGCACATGAAAGCCAGCAGCCCTATTAGCAAGGACGGATGGCAAGAAATGTTCATCATCGCAGGTGTGCTCGGCGACACAACAGGCGCACGCCAAGCCATACGCCATCTACGAGGCGTCAACATGGGTGAGTTCAAGTTCTGGGTGGCCTCATAGTAGAATTTATTAGCCACCCCTACTCACCAAGAATATGCGACTCACCGCGATAAAACAAGGAAGCTTCAGCGTTGTCCACCAGGACCCTATCCACTGGTACGGCTTAGAAGGAACCAACATCACGCTGCCACCCCTTCCCAAGATGGATGGTACGCATGCATGCTTTTGCGAGCAGAGCGAGGGGCAAACTCTCGAGATGTTCACGGAATATCCTCCAACAAGGACAACCTTAGAACGCACTCGCAAAGGAAGCGGCGTGGTTATCACGTACGGCATGGACCTCCAAAAAACCAGATCAGAAGCATGGAACATAAGAGAACGGTGCGGCATGCAACTAGTAGAACCTTCCGAACAGTTTTGCGAGATCCTGGCAAGAACGGCAAAAGCGCTCATCCCCACACTACAAAAAGCAGCAAGGATTAGTCTTCACAAAGAGATACCATTACACGTCAGCATTGGCGTGGAAATTCTCGCTCGCTACCTAATATTCGCCCAGGATCTCAGCCACGCAATATCGTACAGCAGAGCGTGTGACATGTACGAGCTTAGCCCAGAGATCGTGACGTTCTATCTTGACTAGTAACACTTATAACATCATGAATCTGACAGGGCACAATGTGGAAAGAAATCATAGAAATGGTGGCTGCCATACAACCTCTACCACACAAGACCAGAGAAGACCTTGTCCTGATCAAAGAAAAGATAGACGTGCTCGTAGACTTACTCACTAAAGCAGAATACGCAACCGCTGAAGACTTCATAAAAACCACCCAAGCGTTTCAAGCACATCTAGAGCTTATGCTTCAACATGACAAAGTAGGTATGTTTCGCAGCATGAGCATAGGTAGAATGCTCAACCAAATAGGAAGGAAAGCCAACGATCTCAACATCATGGACCGAAGACAATTTATGAAAACTGCAGCTGCCGCAGCCATGGCACCGTACATCAAATTCCAAGGAAAAACAATAGGCCATGAAATCTTAGATATAGAAGCACCAATACATAGAGGGAGAACACCCCAGAAGGCGTATGACAACTTAGATTCGTTCCTAGAACGCGTAGGAAAAGAATTAAAAAGATATCCTGAGAAGTTTCACAAGAGCCCTAAGCACATGCTCTCTTGCATCCATCGATCTATCCTGATGGAAGATTTTGAGATCATCGAAAGTCAAGAGTTTATTAGCGTAGGTTTCGCAACAAAAAAAAGAGACTGCGATGTAGGAAGTTTGCTGTTTTTGAGCGCTGCAGAAAGATATGGATTCCCCATAAACGGCGTGATCATTCCCGAACACATGTTTGTTTGTTGGGGAAAAGATATGAAAATGATCTGGGAAACCGTTAACAGCACGGGCAGTGCCCAGATGACAAAAGAGGAAATGCTCTGAAAACATAATCTACGGAACTCAATCTACAAAACCGCAACGTATATGCAGGCCCTCTCCCGCAAGCAAGTGATCTCATTTTACTATGGGCTGGTTGCAGACAACACCTTGGACAAGAAAGGCATGTTCTCCAAAGCTGAAGGTTTTAGCAAGAAAGCCCTAGAACTCGGTCCAAAAATGTTAGGCAACAAGTTCATACAAGTCAACATACTGTACAGAAAATTCATGAAAGACATAGCAGTAAGAGAAGAAATTATCAATGCCTACCGAGAGAGTTTGGCCTTAGACCCAGGATTGGCGGATCCTCGCATGCCCCTAATGAACCTCTACCTCTCACACTTACTCACCTATCGAATGGAGCCAAAAAACAGCAAGAAGATCACCTTCGAAGACATGAAAAAAAGAGGCGCCCAGGAATCTGTGCGCAAGGAGTTTATGGAGGCCAAGCAAAGTCTATGGAAATACCTGTCATTTAAGCCCAAACGCGATCTTTGGAGAGAGCTGTACTTCATAGAAAGCATACTTGGCGATGAGCAGAAGGCTGCAGTCGCCCTACGTCGAGCAAAAGGCGCAAACATGGCAAACAACCACTTCTACGTTCCTGAATAGCCACCTTTTTAAGGTATCCCCACGTTATCAAGACTAGATTCTACCATGGCAAAGGAAATACAACCAGTCATCATCATGCCCGAAGGCACCCAAAGAAGCACAGGGAAAACAGCACAGGGAAATAACATCATGGCTGCCAAATTGGTAGCAGAAACAGTACGAACAACCCTTGGACCAAAAGGAATGGACAAGATGATCGTGGATTCTTTTGGAGATGTTACGGTTACAAACGATGGCGTGACCATCCTTGAAGAGATGAAGATCGAACATCCTGCAGCTAAAATGGTTGTGGAAGTAGCAAAAACCCAAGAAGCAGAAGTAGGAGATGGAACCACAACCGCAGTCATCATAGCCGGAGAACTTCTAAGCCAAGCAGAACAGTTATTAGAAAAAAACATTCACTCCACCGTCATCATCAAAGGCTACCGCTTAGCAACAGCACAATGTTTGAGAAAACTAGAAGAAATCTCACAACCTATAGCCGCAAAAGACGACCAATTACTCAAGAAAATTGCCATGACCGCAATGACAGGTAAAGGCGCAGAAGCAGCCAAGGAAATACTCGCAGCCATCGCAGTGAAAGCCGTGAAAAGAGTGGGCGAAGATGGAAACTTCAACAAAGACCACATCAAAATTGAAAAAAAGTCAGGCGCAAGCGTTGACCACACAGAACTCGTGGAAGGAGTGGTTCTAGAAAAAGAAGCAGTACACCCCAGCATGCCACAAGAAGTAGACAACGCAAAGATCGCATTACTAGATTGCGCTATCGAAATAAAGAACACAGAGATAGACGCAAAAATTCAGATAACCGATCCAGGACAGATGCAAGCCTTCCTAGACCAGGAAGAACAAATGCTCCTAAAATTAGTAGACACCGTGACAGCATCCGGAGCAAACGTTGTGTTCTGCCAAAAAGGCATCGATGACGTCGCACAACACTATCTAGCCAAAAGAGGCATCTACGCAGCCAGAAGAGTTAGACAATCAGACATGGAAGCCCTAGCAAGAGCGACAGGCGGCACCATCGTAACAAACCTACAAGATCTTACCCAATCAGACCTCGGCAAAGCCGGCAAGGTCAAAGAACTAAAGATGGGCAATGATGAGTTAACATACGTCATGGGATGTAAAAACCCAAAAGCCGTAACCATCGTAGTACGAGGCGGTACGGATCATATCGCTGATGAAGCAAAAAGAGCGCTAACAGACGCTATAGGCGATGTTGCAGCAAGCCTCAAAAGCGGAGCAGTCGTTGCAGGTGCAGGCAGCACAGAAACAGAACTCTCAAGACACATACGCAAGTTCGCAGAAAGTCTAGGGGGAAGAGAACAATTAGCAGTAGAAGCCTTTGCAACTTCCTTAGAGGTCGTACCAAGAACATTGGCAGAAAACGCAGGCCTAGACCCCATTGATGTCATCACTTCCTTAAAGAGCGCTCACGACCTTAAGCAAACCTGGGCAGGCATCGATGTAAGCTCAGGAAGAACAATGGACGCATGGAAGCAAGGAATATTAGAACCTGTCAAGATCAAAACACAAGCATTGAGCAGCGCTTCAGAAGTAGCACAAATGATTTTGAGAATTGACGACGTCATACTCTCAGAAAAAGGAGCCGAAGCTCCTGCACCCGACATGGGCGCCATGGGCATGTGATAGACTTTCTCCAAAACGCAAGCCCTGAAGAGTTACAAGCAAGAATAACACTAGAAGAAACGTCGATGGTATCCATAATGGGAAGCTTGGAAGTTCTTTGCGATCAAGAATCAATAGGATACGTGAGATTGATTTTATGGGAGAGCTCCAAATGCCTTCATTGGGATAAGTTTAAACCCTTTGAATATGTTAGCATAGGTCGCCCGTTGAAACCTTTCCAGGGAAGAGGCGTGGGCACTCTTGTTCATGCACTTGCTCTCAAAGAATACGAACATCTAGACGATGATTACGTTGTGAACCACAGCACCATAATTACGTCCGAAAGGGAACGGCACCTCCTTAGCATGGGCACGGTATTTCCGATCCCATACCTTCTGAAAGACCATCGAACAAGATGCTACCGTGCCGCAGCACTAAGGGGCTTTGACTTCCCTATGACCCTCTAAGCGAGGAAGGATACACCCCTGCCGTAAGAAGCAGATTAGCAGAATGGACACGCCAAATCGCCCCCGAAAACCATAAAGTGTTGCCGCACACACCAAAAGAAACCGCAGCCTACCTCCAAACAGCGCACTGCAAAAACAAGATTAGAGTTCTCAATGCGCGCTACCCTGAATGCTTAGACCCCCAACAGGCACCTACATGTCCAGAGGAAAAGTGCAGTGTCTAGAACCGCAGACTTCATCCATGCCGCACCACCTCAAGAACTGTTTAACGCTCTTTCTGTCATCCAAAAAAGCACTTCAGGAACCATGGACTGGGTAGGAACACAATACGAGTATGCAGTGATGGTGAAAAGAACCAAAATTGGAGACCTCACAGTAGCCGCCTACCCACAATACGAAGAGCTCCTCTGGAGGGCCATCTATCCTTTCGATGACTTAGACCAACGACTCGCAACTTCTAACATCCCTCTCGATAGAGTAAGAAAAAAGGGAGTGGGAGCAATGACTGATTTTAAGGCGTGTCAAGCATTGCTGGAAATATATGACGGAGAGTACGTCATCGGTCACGATTCGATGCTTGAAGATAGAAGATACCAATGTCTCAAAATGGGCATCATCCCTAAAGTCCCAATACTTCTCCTAGACCACGCCTCTCGTGTTGGAGCATACCTAGAAAAGAAAGGCATAGACACAGGCACTGCCCACCCAGACACGCAAGCACTCTACACACCCAAGATCATAAGGCGTTGTCACGAATTCAATAAGCGAAGAAACATGGAATGCTCAGGATTACCCATATCTCCTGAAGAAGCAAGAGAAGCACTACCAGAACTATTAAAAAAGA
This sequence comes from Candidatus Woesearchaeota archaeon, assembly GCA_030750765.1. Classification (GTDB taxonomy): domain Archaea; phylum Nanobdellota; class Nanobdellia; order Woesearchaeales; family ARS49. The sequence goes on from JASMHM010000001.1 coordinate 134,949, forward strand.
ACGAACTTGACTAGGCGTATGGAACAAACCTTGTGCATCATCAAGCCTGACGGCGTAAAAAGGAAGCTAGTGGGCGAAGTCATCAAAAGAATAGAAAAAAAAGGATTCTCCATACAATATCTCAAGTGCACAAGACTGCCCAAGAAATTCATGAAAGTCTTCTACGGTCACCTCAAAAAGAAGGTAGGCATGAAACTCTACAACATCATCGTGAACTACATAGCAGAAGGACCTGTTGTTGTCATGATTTTAGAAAGAAAGAACGCAGTAAAAACAATGAGAGCCCTAGCAGGCCCTACTGATCCTAGCAAAGCAAAGAAAGGAACAATTAGAGGGGATCTAGCTAAGAGTGTCGTGCTAGAAGATTGCGTAAGAAGAATGCAGCCCGTACGCAACGTAGTACACTGTTGTGGTAGCGTGCCAGAATCCAAAGAAGAGATCAAGATGGTCAAGGCGCTATTGTAGGGCTAATATCTGCAAAGAACTTTCTCGAAGGTCGCTCGTAATGATAGTACAAGAGCAATCTGGCCGTGGTGCCAAACTGCTTTGACCTTCCACTTGCGGAGTATTTTTGTAACAAAGAATTGCCCACGTCAACTTGCTTTCTCGCCCACTGACGCACCGCCTCAGGAGCAGTGTCCAAGAATTCCTTGGCTGACTCTTTGGTAAGTCTACCTTTATCCTTACACTGCTCGCAAAAAAACCGCAACTCCTCCATCGAAGAGTGCTCCAACCAATCCTTCTTAGGAATGCTAAACACTCCTCGTGCGACGTCCTCTGGCAGGTCTCGTAGTGCTTGACGGTGTTGCCCTGCAGCTCTAACCACATCCTCCACCTCACCTATCTTGCTGGCCTTTCCTTCGAGTAACTCAAACAGACCACGTATGCAACCAGACAACTCCATCTGTCGGAAGTACTTGGTTATGGCACTCTCGCTCAGCATCGAAATGTTTCCTGTAGCCCTAAAGTGCTCGCTTCTTTCCTGGTCAAACTTCATACACCCCAAAATATCTCTTGTAGCATCACGAAGCGCCCACGAACTGCCTCCTGCAGAATCTAGGCGTTCCCAGCATTTTACCATGATTTCTTCAACAAAATCTTTAGGCTTGCCATCCTGGACAAACTTGATCTTTTGCTTAAGATACTCAACAGAAGAAGTATACATAGAGGGTACAGGAACGTCCCCATCCACCACGTCATCGATCTCTCTTAGCATCCAATAGTACGGTTCTACAAGGTTCCAACGCTTGCCCAGCACCACTTGCAGGCCAGAAGGAGGAATCCATCGCAGCATCAACCCAGGATACTTACGCCTTCCCCTCTTTACCAGGCGAGCGTACATACTTTTTCGCATCTGCGAAGGCATCACTTGCATAACACAACAATTGCAACTAAGACATTAATAAAGCTTTTGAGTAGAAACGTTTAAATACCTAAAGGACCGGTTTTCGCAGTAATGGCCGAGGAACCGAACGATAACTACGATATTCTTCCGCACTCAGAAGTAGAAGGCTTAAAGGAAGAACTAAGAAAGCTCAAAGAGTTCGAACTACAGCCTAGCAAGAAGATGCAAGTCACGATGCTAGAGCTAAACCACAAGCTGGACAAGCTACTATCAATCTTCGAAGAAGCCATGCACAGCATGAAACATCCCACTTCTGCATTGAAAGAGTTCAGAGACATGCAACAAAGCATAGAAAAAGTTCAAGAACAAAACTCAGACATCGCAGGCGGTATTGTTGCCATCGCGGACCTACTCAAAAAGGGCAAGCTGCCAGATGTCAAAAAGCCCGACCTAAAACCTGCGCCTGCACCACCAGGCCTACCACCCTTACCAGGCGCACCACCAGGAGCACCTACAGGACTACCACCGCTACCTCCACTACCACCACTTCCACCTAGAAAATGATCGAGCCATACGAAGGGCACGACCACGCCCCAGAGATGCTGTACTTTCTTGGCCAAGCATACGGTAATTATAACGAAAAGCTAGACGCAAGAAGGAAAGTAGAGACAGCAATTTCTGCATTGAAACAGATAGGATCTATCGCTCTACGAAAAAAGGTCGAAGTCTTAGAAGAACAACTCATCACGAGCATCAAGAAAGAGAAAGACATACCTTTAGTGTTAGAAAAGAAGTCACAAGTAGCCAAGCATTACAAAGAAAGCATCAAACGAATCGATCAAGAGATCGAGCAATACATCAAAGCCAAAGCTAGGAAGGCCCGCAAGCACCACACCGAAGAAAGAGTACTCCAAAAGCAAGAGATGCAAAAACGCATTGAAAGAGCAGAACACCTCATCCAGAGTGCGAAAGCCAAAGGCATGGACAAGACCGTAGAACTCCTCGAAGTACGCATCGACCGACTGAAGATGCATTTGGACAAGTTGTAGGACAATAATTCTTAAATAGGAGTGAAGGGGATCGTCAGGTATGACTACAGAAGAGGATACGGGTCTCAATCTAGAAAAAATGGGAGAATCAGACTCTGTTGCAAAGATTCTCGATGAGTTGTTTCAAAAGGTAAAAAACGCCCCAGAAGCAAAAGCTGCTGCTCTGAAAATTCTTATCGATCAAATGTACCAAGTGGCGGCCCAAATGCGAGAAGAGCGACAAGTCAAACAGTTTCAGGCACTACAAAAGCAAATGGTCAAACATTGGAAGGATATACAAACAATGTGTGCAGACACCCCCGAACTCATTGATAAGCTTGAGGCGTGGAAAAAAAGATTTATTGAGCTAAAAACTGTGTCAATGGATCTCATCAAAGGCCTCAAAGATGAGATCGCCGACCTCACCCAAAACATCCAAGATGAATGGCAGAACATGCAATTACACATGGGCATTTTTGAAGGAATAGTTATGAAGCATTGCACTTTAGGCATACACGCATGGTGGAAAATAGGTTTCGATAGCCAATACGCAAAAAAGGGCAAGTCCATTGACTGGGAGCCTGGAGCAGGACTTGCTTTCTTCCTGGCCGAGTGCAACAAGGTAACAACCGGGTTCACTATACTGGAGGGAGGAATTCCTGAGTTTGAAATCAACAAATTTGTAGAACTCTTCAATACCGGCTTAAGAGATGGTGTGGCTAGACTCACAAAGGAAAGTCATTTGCCAGAGGCACAAGAGAGAGTAACCACCCTCACCGATCTTTCTAAAGAACTAACCAAAAACGTTCGAGAAGTCACAAAGCAACTCGCAGGCATAAAGATCATAGTTGATACAAAAATGTTGGAAGCTTTTTAGGCTCCCATAATATTTTCCATGGTTAACGCTTCTCGTAACTGATCATCGCCGTACGTGGTGTACTTATGGGACCAGGTTTCGTTGCCATTCACGCCAACACCGCAATCTTTGCAGTAGTTGCTTTCGGTTTTGTTGGTCGGACACACGACGCAGCCCTCCATGCGAGTGTAGTTATTCTCTGTACCCGCACCGGGAGTTTCCCAGTCACCATGCCAGGCGCTGTCGCCAGTTCCTGTTCGGAAGGTGACCTGTCGATTCATGTCTCGGGGATTATCGTTGCCTTCGGTTAATCGATAGTCATGATCGGTAAGGAATTGTCTTGCCTTACTTGGATTGCTCAGACTCATTGCTCGGCCTCCTTTCGTTGTTCATACTTGCGTATGGCTTCTTCATGGTCTTCCTTGCTCTCACCGCGGAACACCACTTGCCCTTTGGTTCTGGCCCTCCACTTGTCTCTTGATTCCTTTGGAGGTAGTGCACCATCAACAAACGTGGTGCCTTCAAAGTCAGGCGGTAGATTGATGACAACGCTTGGCTCGCTCTCTGGTTTGAAATCAACCTTTTGTGAGAGATACGCTTGCACGTTGACCCTGGAGCCTACACATACTTCGCCTTGGTACTCAAAGGGTCTGATGTCACCTTTGCGAGTCATGGGCATCCAGAAGCTTGTTCCGTCTTGCTTGCGATACTCTTCCATGGTCAACTGCTCGTGCGTCTCGGTCACTTCTCGTTGACCCGACATCCAATACACACTTTCTTGTGAAAAGTGTACATAGGAAGCGTCGGTGTCCTTGGGAGCCCATTCGCCGATCCCATATACGGGAACAGACAGTTCTCCTAGAGTGCCTGGAGTTATGGGAAAGTCCTCACAGATTTTGTCAATGCCTTCCTGACGAAGTCTGTCTGCAAGCACTTTTTCGACCTTGTAGGGTCGCATCTCTCCTGTTTTTTTCAGTTCTACTAGTCCTTGCATCATGCGCTCCCATACTGTACGCTAGGTTCTACCATGACCTCAAGCGGGCGATAGTCTCTCACTTCTACCGGTCTAATGTCCGGTGTGGGTTTGATGACCATTGCGTCGCTCGGATGGTCTATTTGATATTCTCCTTGTGGATTTGGTTCTTGTACGTTCATTGTTATTCACCTCTTTGTGATACTTGTATAACGACAGAGGCCAATTAATATCTATTCTATATTTATTCTATTTAGTTATAGAAATCTATTATTTTCAGCAAGATTTAAATAGAAGCTAAGACTAAAACAAGGTATGAAGCGCAAACTTGTCAGACAGGGAAAGAACGCCCTAACACTTACTCTACCCATCTCTTGGACACGAGAAAAGGGCCTAACAGCAAAAGACGAGGTAGAAGTCACCGAAGCAGACGGAGACCTAGCGATTAGTGCGCAAGCCAAAACCAAGCCCAAAGCGACATCCTTACACTTGCGATCGGGGAACCAAAAGTATGTGGAAGCACTTTTTAGAAATTTGTACATTAACGGATATGACGAGATAGAACTAACATTCGAAGGCAAAAATGATGAGCTCAACGTGGCCAAAGCAATAGAATCATTGATAGGGTATGAAATCACCCTTCAAAACGCAAAAGGATGCACGGTCAAGAATCTCTCACCCTCCGAATACGCCGAATACGAGAGTTTGTTCAAAAAAATATGGTACGCTACCTTTTCCATGCAAGAGCTAGTCCAGGGTGCCATGAACAAGAAAACAAACAAACACGATACCGCAAAGATGGAAGAATTGAGCAAACAAGCCTCCAAATTTTCTTGTTTTTCGAGAAGAGTCATCTTCAAGATGAACATGTATAAGGATGAGGAAGGGCTAGCCAAACATGTTATTATCAACCTTGTCCATATGATGGCGAGGAATTATGCCACCATTTACGCACATCTAAAGAATCCCGTAAAGTCAACAACACAAGCGTACGAAAGGGACACGCAAGAGTTCATACGCTCTTTATTCAACGCATACTGTAAAAAAGACATGGCAGGCGTGGAAAATGTTCTCGCACAAAGAAAACCATTACTTGAAAAAGGGTTAGCAAATATGAAAAACGATCCGGTAATTATGCATTACCTGTTAGAAATCGTGCGCTTATGCGGCACCGCTGCGGGCAAGGTCGGTTTTGTAAACGCGCTGCAAGTTCTCAAGAGTTAGATCACCAAACCTTTGGTTGCGTAAGGGATTCATAATTCTACTTAGCGCACTTTGCAATCCTGTTTTCTTGGTGCCTCGCATTCTGCTCACAGCATCCTGTGCCTTGCTCACGTGGTAGAGCTGACGATTGAGTTCGTTAATTTTTCTCTCGTCCAAGGAATATGTTTTCGTTTCTCCAGGAGCCTGAGAGAGGTCTCGTTGGGCATACCCAACATACTCTAAGTGGCGTTGTAGGCGAGCGCATTGTAAGAGTTCGTTCGCCTGCGCTAGCTCTTGTTTATCGACGTGGGAATGGAATGTGCCCTTGTTTTTGTGGTTGGTGTATCTTCCTTTGTGGTCTTGGATGAATTCTCGGATTTCTTTCTTGACATGTTCATCTTTTGTTGATTCTATTTTTCTTTCCAACAAGTATTGATGGAATAAGTCGTCGCGCTCTTCACGTGACAGATAATCTATGAAGCTTGTGTGTTCGGCATTCAACTTTCCAAACTCTGTCAGGCTGACAAAGTCAAGCAACCCTAAGAGTTTTTTTCCACCGTCGTTGTCCAGCAAGGTAACGTTTCCTTCATTACAAACAATATTGTTTGGTCCGTGATCAGAATAGTACACTGCGTCTTCTAAGCTTGCACGTACGAGTTCATCGTTCACCGCGCTGTAGGCTTGGATGAGCTCATCTGCGGCCTCTTCAAATTGCCCTACCTTTTTTTCTCCCAACAACTCTCCGAGATATCCTAAGGTCTGATCTTTGAACACCGCGCTTATACGCCGGGTGAAGTAGTCAGCGTCCTCTGCCACAGCATCCAATACATAATGCCCTTCTCGTTCTCCTTGTAGGCCTCGTTGTTGGAGCTTGACTAGTTCTGTAACACTCTGTCGCAAGTAATTTGTTATAGTTTGGTTTCGTATGTATTGTTGTTTTGACCGAAGCACTTGACCAAGCGTCTCTCCCTCTACATAGGGCATCAAGGAAACATGGTGGTTTGTGCCGCCTATGTTGAGGTCGAAAGTACCTAAGGATTTTGCCACAGGTATGTCATAGTCTGCCAAGAACTTCGTTATGTCAGCAGGATTGGCTCCGAATTTGAGAACGAAAGATTGCTCTCCGAGCGTGATCATGTACACCGGGTTGGAGGCGTACACGCGAACATCTGCGTTTTCGATAGAAGGCGTATCAACAGACGCGGTGCGAAGACCGTTTTCTTGGAGGCAGTCTTGGACCGTGTCTAGGACATTATTTACGTTGGTTTCGTTTACAACGCTTTCTCCATGAGTCAATTGCGTTATGGTTGCTTGGGAAGCGATAAGACTAGCTAGCGCATGAATGCCACCTTCAGAAAGCCTGTTTTCTAGTGTTAAAACCATGTCCCCTCGTCTATAACGTGTCATTTCTAGTATATAAATCTTTCTCTTTGTCATTACTTAAAAGGGACTATTTATAAAGGGGGGAGGGAGTAACCTATATAACCCCACTATCCTGCCATCAACCATGCTCATACCCTTACTCAAAGCCAAAATAACCACCAAGCCTTTCATTCTCTCTCACCTCCTCACCCAACGTTGCAATCTGGACTGCCCTTACTGCTTGTGGAAAGACAACAAAGCGAACGAACTTTCTTTAGAACAGATAAAAACCATCCACACCGATGCTGCAAAGACAGGATTCAAAGCGGTCTTCCTCTGGGGTGGCGAACCCTTCCTACGAAAAGACCTCCTAGAAATAGTTCAGTATGACAAAAAGTTAGGGTGGAGGGTAACCATCGCAACGAACGGATGTTTTGTACGAAAAGACGCACTCCCCTACATTGACGAAATGCTCATAAGCCTAGACGTTGCCTCAAGCAAACAAGACCAAATCGTCAAAGGAAAGAACGTTTTCAAAAAAGTACAAGAAGCAATCACCCTCACCAAAAAGCACAACCCTGCATGCAAGATACGACTGTGCGCCGTTCTTAGCCAGCACAACAAGAAAGACTTGCGAGAGCTAGCCAATTTTGCCCAAGCACAAGGTTGCACGCTCGTCCCACAACATATTGACTCCAACCCAAACTACCCAAATGATTGCGATCTTAGCCAGAAAGAAAGGGACGAGGTTATCGAAGAACTACAAACTCTAAAGAGAGAAGGACTTCCACTAGCAAGCTCATGGGCGTATCTGGACCAATTCAAAAGCCCAACAAAAACCTTCCAGTGCAGAAGTCAAAGAGTCTACTTCACCGTGTGGCCAGACGGTGCAGTAAGGTCCTGCATGACTAGAGAAAAAATAGCCAACGCGCTCACCACCCCCATCAAAACCATACTCCGCTCACCAAACTACCAAGCATTCCTTTGCAAAAGTAAAAACTGCGCACGGTGCAGAGATGCAGGAACACTAGAAACAACGATGGCCCACAATCTACAATTAGAACCGTTACTGAACACCATCAAAAACTTTGGCTAAGCCTTCCACGAAGGCAAGTGCAAAAGCGTGTGGCTAGAACAATACAACGCATTCCAAAAAATGAAATGCATTAAATGGAGCTCAGGATACTGAGTCTACTAGTTCATCACACCTCAATAACGAGGGCATCTGCTTCACTGCCCAGATTGATGTGCATTCTCAGCCTTAATCGCTTCGGACTCTAACCGGAACTCGAGATCTTGCAAAACAGGCAATGCTTCGTTCGCAGCCTTTTGCAAACCGGGAGTCATAGGAACGTTGTACACGTCACCCTCACGACCAAATGATTTTTTATGTTGAGTGGTGATCTCCACGTTGCCGTCATTATCCTGGTCAGACAGCCACATCCTACCATACCGCCTTGTTTGTACTTCCATCTGGCGGTTGTAGTCAGATCTTTCAGGAACTTGTAAAGGCGTTCGCGCGTAGAAAGGAGCAAAAATGGCTGCGGCAGCAGCAGCTATCGCCAGAATCAACAGATTCCGGATAATCTTATCAGTCATGCGATAACAAAAAGAAAAGTACATATAAATATTCACTAAACGACCACCTCCTCCGACAGGAGTTGCCCAAGGTAACCTTTATAAAGGCTGCCGCCTCTTTATACTTATTAATCACCACCCGTCGGTATGTGAGCCCGACCAAGCTTTTCCTCGGGAAATCTGAGGAACCAAAATGACTGCGTAACTTGACGTTGCGCACGAGGAAGAGTGTGAACCAGCAATTCGATAAGTAATAGATAGTGACCATACAGTTACTCGTTTATCCTGCGAGAGATCGCTGCTATCAGGATGCGATTTAGGCATGCAAGTCTGCCTTCGGGCGGCGAACTGCTCAGTAACACGTCGATAATCTACCGTATTGTCCGGGATAACCTTGGGAAACTGAGGGTAAGACCGGATAGCGAACTTGGTGTGGAATTTCTCTTGTTCGTTAAAGGTAACGCAGTACGATGAGTCGGCGGCGGATTAGGTCGTTGGTGAGGTAAAGGCTCACCAAGCCGAAGATCCGTAGGGGCCATGAGAGTGGGAGCCCCGAGAAGGGAACTGAGACACAGTCCCTAGCCCTAAGGGGTGCAGCAGCTACGAAACCTTTACAATGCGCGAAAGCGTGATAAGGGTATCCTGAGTGCTTGCGTTTACGCGTAAGCTTTTTGCAAGGGTAAATACCTTGCAGAATAAGTGATGGGCAAGACCGGTGCCAGCCGCCGCGGTAACACCGGCGTCACAAGTGGCGATCACTATTATTGGGTCTAAAGCATCCGTAGCCGGCTTCGTACATGCCCTGTGAAATCGTTGTGCTTAACATAACGACGTGCAAGGTACACGGCGAGGCTTGAGACCGGGAGAAGTTGACGGTATTCCAGGGGGAGCGGTAAAATGTTATAATCCCTGGAGGACCACCAATGGCGAAGGCAGTCAACTAGAACGGATCTGACGGTGAGGGATGAAAGCTAGGGGAGCGATCGGGATTAGATACCCCAGTAGTCCTAGCTGTAAACGCTGCGAGCCAGATGTTGCACCATCCCCGTGATGGTGCAGTGTCGTAATGAAGATGGTAAGCTCGCCACCTGGGAAGTACGGTCGCAAGGCTGAAACTTAAAGGAATTGGCGGGGGAGCACTACAAGGGGTGCGGCGTGCGGTTTAATCCAATTCAACACGGAGAATCTCACCAGAGCCGACGGCAGGATGATAGACAGTCTGAAGGGCTTTCTTGACGAGCCGAGAGGAGGTGCATGGCCATCGTCAGCTCGTGCTGTGAAGTGTCCTGTTAAGTCAGGCAACGAGCGAGACCCGTGCGTCCAGTTGCTAACGTATCTGCAAAGATGAGCGAGTACACCGGACGGACTGCCCTCGAAAGAGGGAGGAAGGTGCGGGCTACGGTAAGTCTGTATGCCCCGAATGCTCTGGGCTACACGCGCGCAACAATGATAACGACAATCGGATGCAACACCGAAAGGTGAAGCCAATCCTTCAAACGTTATCCCAGTACAGATTGGGGGTTGCAACCCACCCTCATGACGCCGGAATCCCTAGTAATCAGAGTTTAGCAAACTCCGGTGAATACGTCCCTGCTCCTTGCACACACCGCCCGTCAAACCAACCGAGCAGGCTTGTGGTGAGCCGCATTGAGTAAATGCGTCGAACCTTAGGTCAGTGAGGTGGGTTAAGTCGTCACAAGGTATCCGTAGGGGAACCTGCGGATGGATCACCTCCTTTTTTTCATTTATTTGAAAAAAAACATCGAGCGGTACACACTCTTCCATTTTTTAATACTCACGGGCTCGTAGCTCAGCGGTAGAGCGCTCGCTTTGCAAGCGAGAGGTCTCGGGTTCGATATACCAGCGAACTCCGCTGGTACGAAAGTCCCGACGAGTCCAATTATTATCACATATCATACTCATAACATTATGAGACTATCCCTACGAAAGTTCGGGTAGAAGGTTTGAGTGACATTGTCACATTGACAACCGTACATAGGCAAGGTCTGGCCAAGATCCGAACACTATCAGGTGGATGACTAGGCTCCAGCGCTGAAGAAGGACGTGGCTAACTGCGAAAAGCTCCGGGAAGGTGTACGCAACCAGTGATCCGGAGGTTTCCGAATGCGACTTCAGCTAATTTGAAAGGATTAAGTCCTAACGGACAAGGAACGCAGGGAGCTGAAACATCTCCGTACCTGCAGGAAGAGAAATCAATTGAGATGTCGTTAGTAACGGCGAGTGAACACGACACAGGGCAAGCCGAATGCGGTGTAGTAATACATTGCAGATGTGGTGCCTTTCCAACGCCGACCTTGGAAATCCGAAGTCTCCTGGAATGGAGCACGATACAGGGTGATAGTCCCGTAGGAGTAACCGAGAGGCTATGAGATTGGCAAAAGAGTACTGTCGCCTGGATACGCGGCAGGAACGTGGGGGGCATCAACCTCCAACCCTAAATACGTCTGGAGACCGATAGCGTACTAGTACCGTGAGGGAAAGTTGAAAAGAACCCGTGACAGGGTGTGAAAAGAACCTGAAACCTGATAGTTATAGAATAGCGCGGCTTAACGTCGCGCTGTGCGTTTTGAAAAACGCGCCAGGGAGTATATCTATGTGGCAAGGCTAACTTATAGCAAGGGAGCCGAAGGGAAACCGACAAGCCCGCAAGCAATGAGGGGCGGCGTGTGAAAGTGCGTGGAGTCACATGGATATGACCAGAAACCGGTCGATCTATTCCTGGGTAAGGTGAAGTGGGGGTGAAACCCTGTGGAAGCCTGAAGCGGTGCTGTGGACAAGCGTTCGTGTAACTTAGGAATAGGGGTGAAAAGCCAATCGAGACCGGTGATAGCTGGTTCCTACCGAAATTGGCCTTAGTCAAGCCTCGCGTGAGATAGATAGTCCCGTAGAGCCACGGATTTGGAATTTTGGGCCCGAAAGGGCTCGGTTCCTTGTCCAACTCCGAATGGATTATCATCGTAGACCGCGGGAGACGGGTCGTCAGGGGTAAGCTCGACGACCGAGAGGGGAACAACCCAGACTATGGTTAAGGTCCCAAAGTCACAGTTAAGTGTGAAAGGCGAAAGGGTGTGTACACTCACAGACAACGGGGAGGTTGGCTTAGAAGCAGCCATCCTTTAAAAAGTGCGTAATAGCTCACCCGTCAAGAGTGTGTGCCCCGAAAATGGACGGGGCTACACTGTGCACCGACACCATAGACTTCGAAAGAAGTGGTAGGTAGGCGTTTTGTTTGGATAGAAGCGTGTCTGTGAAGAGACGTGGACTAAGCAAGGATGAAGATCCTGGCGGTAGTAGGATCTTAGAAGAGTGAGAATCTCTTCCAATGAAAGGGCAAGGGTTCCTTGGCAACGCAGATCAGCCAAGGGTTAGTCGATCCTAATGTCGCTCCTAGACGGAGCATGACAGAAAGGGAAATAGGTTAATATTCCTATACTGCCTTATTATATGTGGTAACACAGACCTTATAGTTGACGCTTTTGGCTAGGCGGACGAGAACTGTCGTTTTCGTTAACTGGCATAAGTGCAGGGAGTATTGTTATGATGAGAACTGCATTAAAGCTAGGAACAGCGCTCCTTTGGAGCGTTCCGCTGATGCCCGGAGCCCGTGAAAAAACTATAAGGATAGATATAAGGTATTCGTACCCAGAACCAGCACTGGTGCCCCTGGGCGAGAAGCCCAAATTGTGAAGGTGACAATCTAGTTAAGGGAACTCGGCAAATTGGCTCCGTGACTTCGGTTTAAGGAGTGCCTGCTCTTGTTTACGCGAGAGCAGGTCGCAGTGGCCAAGATGACCCGACTGTTTACCAAAAACGTAACCAGCTGCTAACCCGTAAGGGCTCGTACAGCCGGTGACGTCTGCCCAGTGACGGTATCCAAACCTCCTTTTCAAGGGAGTTAAGGACCGTTAAACGGCGGGAGTAACTATAACTCTCTTAAGGTAGCGTAATGCCTTGTCGTTTGAATGGCGACGTGCATGAAGGGCGTAACGAGGTCGTCACTGTCCCTAACTAGCCTCCTCTGAACACACCATTCTGGTGCAAAGGCCAGAGACTTCCTGTGGGAAGCGAAGACCCCGTGGAACTTTACTGTAGCTTGTAGCTGTGTCGCGTGTTTTGTTGCATAGTGTATGTGGGAGCTGCTAAGCGTGTTTTTTCGGAAACACGATAGGCGCCAATGTAACACCACACTTCGAGTCGTGCGACACTTACCATGAAAATGGGACAACTGCTGGCGGGCAGTTCGGCTGGGGTGGCACCCTGCTGAAAAGATATCAGTAGGGCCCCATGGTTGGCTCAGTCGGGTCAGAAATCCGACGTAGAGTGCAAAGGCAAAAGCCAGCCTGACAGGATCCATAACACGATTGGATCCTGCATCGAAAGATAGGCTTAGCGAACCTCCGTGTCCTCCTTGATGGGGGCCGGAGACGACCGAAAAGTTACCCCGGGGGTAATAGAGTTGTCGCGCCCGAGAGTTCGAATCGACGGCGCGGCTTGCTACTTCGCTGTCGGCTCTCCCTATCCTGGCTGCGCAGCAGCAGCCAAGGGTGAGGGAGTTCACCTGTTAAAAGGGATCGTTAGCTGGGTTCACATCGCTGTGAGGCAGATGGTTTGATATCTACAGGAAGTGTGAGGAAGTCTGAATGGAAGGATCCTTTAGTACGAGAGGAACAAGGATTCGTAGCCACTGGTCTACCGGTTGTCTGACAAGGCATTAAGCCGGGCAGCTACGCTATACGGGATAAGTTCTGAAAGCATCTAAGAACGAAGCCCTCCGTGAAAAGAGACTTCCTAGAGCATGGGTAGAAGACCCGCTTAATGGAGGTGGTGTATAAGCATCAAGGTAACGAGATGTTCAGCACGCACCCCCCAACGCTCGTATCTCTTGACCATACCTTGCTTATGTACGGCTTTTTTTGTCATTATTAGCCACTAGACGACAGTCTCCAGACCTTGCCATCATCTTAATAAATATTTCTTCACTGTGTAGTATATGCTTTACACCCTTGCCTGGTGGCATGGACAAGGTGTTGAAAGAGTACTTTGATACTTACATGAAGAAGGACAAGTTGCCTCCTGAGCTTGCCGAACTGAAAGGATACTCGTTGTTTACGGATGAGGAGCTTTTGAAAGCGTGGAGGAACAATCGTAAAGGCATAGAGTACGTGGACAAGGCTAGCGGAGCCTTTCTGCATGGTGCGATAGACAACATGCTCACTAAAGGAAAGAAATTGGTCGTTTTGGACTACAAGACGCGAGGCTACCCGCTCAAGGAAGACACGGCAAGCCATTACCAAGCACAAATGGACGCGTACAACTACCTACTACGAAAGAACGGGTACGAAACAGAAGACTACGCCTTTTTGTTGTTTTACTATCCCCTAGGCGTGGACAAGGACAACATACAGTTTGCCAAAGAACTCATTAAGATGAAGACGGACGTGAAAAATGCAGAAAAACTCTTCAAAGCCGCCATAAAGATCTGCCAACAAGAAAACAGCCCGTCACCAAATCCTGAATGTAAGTTTTGTGAGTATCGGGCTCACCAAGGACAATAGCCTTTATCGCACAGAGCGCTTACGAACATGTACAAGAGCAACGCCACGATAATTGCGCACGCGATTTCTACAGCTATCTTATGCACAGAACCCCTAGACATTCCTTTCATTCTAGAATAAAAGTAAAAGAACTACATAAATCTTCCCTTTTACTCACGCAACCCATCCCTCACCTTCTCCACGATGTCCTCGCTTAGTTCTGATTGCACAAAGCGCGTTTTGTGAGTATCGTGGGAGCAAAATCTATGAGCGAACTAAGACTTATAAGGCATGTTTCACTTTCCGAGATATGAGAGTTCCCAAGCAGATGAAAATGGTTCTTGATTATACGTGCCAGCACGAGTGCGAGCACTGCTATAACCCTGGGCGGGCAGGAAGTGCTGCCCCCACAGTTATCTCTTCACCTTCCACGGTGCGCAGAATCATTGCAGAATGCGGTAGTTACGGCGTAACAAACATGAATTTCACAGGGGGCGAACCTTTGTTACATCGAGACTTGTTATTTGCAGGACTGCGAGCAAGCCATGAATGGAACATGTACCCATCGGTGAACACTAGCCTTATAGCTCTCCAAGAAGGAGATATCGATGTCTTCCAAGAAGTTAACATTGTGGGACTGAATGTTTCTATGCCACACCATCGCAAGGAAGAATTTAATCGTATCACTAGAAGCAATAATTACGATCGCTTTATGGACCGATTGAACCTGTGCAAAAAACGGGATCAAGTAGTGACGGTCAACACGGTCGTGAGCAAAAATACTTGGCAGGATACGTACGATGCAGGAAAATTCTTGCATGAAGAATTTGAGCTTTTGAATTTTGGGGCTTCGCCAGTATATCCTACGTGTGCCGAGCACGCAGACCTCATGTTGGAGTCTGGGCAGATTGAAAAAGTGTATGACATGCTCTTGCAATTGAAGGAAGATTTTGGCATGAATATAGGAACGTTTAGGGCTGTTGTGCCTTGCTTTTCTTCAACACCCGAAAAATACATAGAATTCACCCGAGGGTGTGGCATGGTTCGTACAGAGCTCACCGTTCTGGCGAATGGCGAGGTCAAAGCTTGCGACGCCTTTCCCATGAGGTATGGCAATATGTTGCAAACGCCGCTTGATGAATTACTGGACTCTACCGCTCCTTTTTTGCCGTACGAAAACGGAGAATTGTTCAAAGCATTTCCCTCCGAGTGCGAGCCGTGTGTTGAGAAATTGCATTGCAGGGGCGGTTGTCGCATCGAAGCGCTCGTGGTCAACGGATCAATTGATGCACCCAATCCTTACTTTACCCAACCGTTAACAGAAAGACTATTCACAGAGTATGTTGAGCTGCCTGACCTAGGAGTAGGATTGCTAAACGTAAGTATACCAGAAAAACAAACAGGACAAACAGATAGCGGCATACCCCTTTACGAGGGTTGTGATAGAGACCTGTTTAGCGAAGAAGAGTTAGCGTTACTGCACCTCCTACAATTGGAGAAGCAAAAGAATCACCCCGTGGATGCAAACAAGTTTAGATTAAAACACCGTTTGCGTGACGACTTGCTACGCGCATTCTTATCAAAGCTTTCTGATAATGCATTGATAGCCAGACCATGAACTCACTAAAAAACAGGATTCCAAAGGCTAGCTTCGAGGATGCAAAAACTAAGGCCAAAAGAGTTTTTGCGGACACTCGAGATGTTGGCAATCGCGTGCTTTCCATAAATAAAGACTATGTTATGCTATACATCCCAGATTTTTCGAGATTCATGATTGATATGAATACGGACATCATCCAAAATTCTTCAGCAGACTATAGCCCAGATCGTCCGATTGTTTGTCAAGAAGTAGAACACGGAATTATCGCGGTCGATATTACTACTGCCATTAGTGACTACGTCATCGTTCAAGGGCTAGAATCTCCCGAATTCTTCCCAACAATAATGCGAAGAGAGAGGTCTCGTAGGCTAGCCGTGGAGAAACATTATAAGCGGGCACAGCACAGAAGAACGCCTGACAATCTAGAACAGATGTATCAGTCATTTATTATGTATAATCGCATGCGATTTGACGATATCGTTCCACACTGGCATTTGGAGAGGCTTTTGAAATCATCTAAAGTAGATGCGCATACCTTTTTTGATCTTATCACTCCACCACAACAAACCGAAAATTACATCCTTGCAATAAAGAACGGAATGGATGATCTGGCAATAAGTCAAGCAGCAGGCATGCCAATGGAGGGAAAAATACGAAAGTTCATTCGTGATACTGGTTTTTTGTCTATCACCGACTTAGAGGAAGGAAGATACGAACAGCCCGAGTTCATAAAATCAGAACTAGCGAAAAGAGGAAAGAGATACGCAAGAGAGGTTTTTGAAGAAAGACAAGAAAGTTATCTAAAGAGGCGAATCAATCTCCACGAATATTGTGAGAGTAGGCACGCACTTGTCAATGCACCCAAAACATCTGCAGCGCGTAGACGAAGACGGGAATTACTTGAATTCATCAGATTAGCCTCGGACTTTAATGAGAGAAACCGAGTTTACCGATCTCACCTACTACGACTTTTCAGGACCCACTACCAACAAAACGCCAAAGATTGTCGGAACCTCCCTCGCCAGGAGGCATACGCGTGATAAATGTTTATTATGCATTTGATCCCATGCAATTACTGTACCTTGGCGAAGGAATGCTCATCACCCCCGAACCTTACACACAAAAAGCGTTCGTTGATACTGCAAGAGCACTTAATCGCAATCTACAATGCGTTACTGATCATGAACTTGAAGATGTAGCACACGAAACTGTGAATTTCTTCCCAGGAAGTTTAGCAAGAAACGCAGTGAGGGAATATCTTGATCTTCTTCAACCCCGACTTTATGGAAGCGATGTAGACCCTTCAATTATCATGAACACTTTTGAGAGCTGGTTTGGCAAAGTAAGAACGTTTGAACAGCTCAATCAGCACTTATCCGATCTAACCCAGCACGTTAGGGGAGTGTGTACTACCGAAGGCCTCCGGCAAAACCCCCCAGAACCACCATTCATGATAAAAGCAGCATATGGTTGCGGAGGCACAGGTAACCGTATAGTGCAGTCCTTACATGAATTAAACACCTTTCTAGAATTTGTGGAAGCAGGAGGGAGTACTCTAGAAATAGAGGATCATGAACAGTACGTAATAGAAGCCATACTTCCGGTAGTGAGAAGTCCAGCTAGCTCGCTTTTTGTCAGAGATGATTCGATCGAAAACCTAGGAGTATGGGACCAGACCATTGTTAAAGGGCGTTACAATGGAGCAACATGTCCGTCTGAAACCAAACATCTAGAAAGGCTTATGGAGGCCAAGGCACACATTGGCAAGCTTCTCCAAGAAGAGGGATATCGCGGACCGGCAAATGTGGACTTCATGGAAACGGATGAGAATGTCTACGTTTCTGAAATCAACCTGAGATATGGCTACAGCCATTGCATGGCTGCCTACGCTAAAGAGAAAAAAATAGAAAGATGGAGCATTATAGCCCATAACGATAAACTTAATAAGTGCCAAGAGTATACGCTAGACAGGAAGCATGTAGTGTGCTGGGAGAAATAACAATGAAATATGTGCAAACGGATACAGTACCGCCAGTTCCTATCGTAGAGCCTGATTCTGCAGAAGCAAGAGTTATGAAACTATTAGGCGTTTTTGCCGCGGATAACCGAATGGAAATGGGCTTTAAAAGCGCATCTTTCTGGAGACAACACGTAGTACCAGAAGACTACGACGTCTTTGAAGGAGACATTGACCGCAGATATGCGGCTTGCGTTGCAAGCAGCCCATGAGCACCTGGTCTACCAAGAACTACCGCGTTGAATCAGCCGATACTAGCGTACATTTTCAAGAATGCATATCGAACGCATACGCTAGAAACGTTGAGTATTTTGAGAAAGATATACCTTTCTTTTCGATCGTGGTGGAAGAGCCCCCCGTCACTGCAGAAAACGCAAATAGTTGGCTAATAGGCACGCCAGGCTACGGAAGCAGCCCGCTCACTGTCAAAGGCCCCCGATTCCTGGAAAAAACGCGAAAATACATTCTTAAAGATTTTGAAAACTTGGTAACACATGAAATGTGCCACAGGTTTCAACTCGCACATTTTGATTTTACCACGCCTTGCTGGTTGTATGAAGGCATGGCAGGCCACGTGGGAGAGCAAACGCCTGCAGATAGATACTGGTGGGTGCTCGAACGAGGCATTAATGAACTTGCCGAGTTGCATCGACCGGCCCAATTTTATGCTCTAGGCGACTACATTGGAGCCTTTTCGATAGCTTACGTTTTGCATACGCTCAGCGATAAAAAAACAATAATGAAATTCATGAGTCAGAGTACTCGGGCTGACGATTTCGAAGAATCCAGCAAGACATTCGAGAACGTGTTTTCGTTCAGTATAGACTCCTTATGTGAACGCTGGCTTTCCTATCTTGAATCATCTCGACCCGAACGTTCAAAAACATAAAAGAAGTCTTCGGGAGCATCATGCGTTGATACTTCTGAGACAACATCCGCACGCTCACACACCTCCAGCAAATCAAGAACTCCTTGCCTGACGCTTCCATACTCAAAATTCTGCTGCAGCGCCCGAGAGGTGAGTAAGTTCATGAAATGGTAGAGCACGCCCGTCCGTCGGTCTGTAAATCGGTATCCTGCGATATCCTCTCGAGTATCCAAAATTCCTTTTGCCTCCCATTGATTAATAAAACGTGTTCCCTTATACGGTACCACCCTCTCAGAAAGATTTGACAGGAAAAACTTGGTGTGGTACACACTCACATCTGAGACGTGTCTAAGATACGCAAGAATGTTTTCCTTTGCGTCGTTAAAGGGTAACTCGGCATGGAAGGGCAGCATAAATAGCGAATAACTGTGTCCAGACTGCTGTAATAACCTGATAGCCTCCAGATTGGTTTCCACTGTAAGCTCTTTATCATAAAAGTCAAGCAAAGGTTGATGTAGTGCCTCTATACCTAAGGAAATCGATAACCCGTCCTTAGATCCTTGAAGATCCTCAACAAGAGACGAATCTTTAGCAGCTAGTTTTGCAAATATTTCTGAAGCGTGAGGATATTCACTCATAAACTTCACATACTGATCTGCCCGGCCCTCCAACGCCATCTTAAAGCGATCCCTACCCTCAACAGAATTCGCAACATACGATAGTATGCTCAAAGCGCGCGCTCTATCGTCGCTGGAAAAACCAAAAAACTGTTCATCATTAATACGGAAACACTCAAGATCCTCATCCGCAAATAACGCGTCCAACTCGACAGCAAGGTTTTCCATGCTGCGAGAACGATACCGTCTACCATAGAGCTGTTTAGCTGAACAATAACCACAGTCAAAGACACAACCTCTTGATGCAACCACCGCAGCCACAGAATATTTCTGGCGGGAATTGCTAGAAGGAAAAATATCCCTTCTAGGCGGTCGCAGACTGTTAAGATCCGGTTCAATGTTGATAGCGCTTAGCTCACCCTCTAAACCCTTGATTATTGGTGGCGATCCTCCCGAATCAAGAGCGTTCACTAACGCGTTGAAGGGACGTTCTCCCTCACCTCTAATAACAAAGTCCGCGAAATCAATCGCAGAAGGAGCTAGAGTTGGAAGATAACCACCCGCAACTATCGTTGCGTTATCCCGAGCCGCACGTGCAACTTCCCTTGCAGCATCAATAGTTTCTTCCAGAACACTGATACCTACAACATCTATCTCATTTTCTTGTAACGTTCTCAAGAGTTCTTGCTGTGTGGCTTGCGCACCAAGAACGTTACCCAAAAAATTCATGTCAAGACCGAACACGTTATGTTTTTCGTCCAAATTACCCGCGAGGTAAGACAAGCCTAATGGCGCAAACCGGGATGGAAAAGTCGCGTGAGGTTGTACTAACAAAACATTCATGATGCGACCTCCTGATAAAAGAGTTGTAGTCCTGCGCTAGAATCTTCGGGGTTGATAACTAGCGTATCTCCTCGCTCCACTAAAGCACCGTTCTCCAACAAGGAAGAGATTACGCGAAGTACGCTCGGATCCTCCTCAAATTCTTGCAGTCTCCTCTTGTTAATCATGCCATCCCTAAGCATTCCTAATCGAAAAAAAGGCTCTTGGCACTGCACAAGCGGTAACGATACTATCTCAGGATTATCTGGGTCAAAGGAGACGGCGGATTGAATATTGGTTGAGAGGCTTTGATCCAAAAGGGACGTGGCGCCTGCTCCAACCCCAAAAATATTATCTCGCAAGGCAAAAAAGTCTCTCTGGTACGGGCCTGGGTTTCCTCGACTATAAGTCTCCAGCAAGTAGGGGTCATAATCCGAAGACACTAGTAAGTCAACAGCATCTGCGTACATTCGTGAACATTCTTCTAGCGTAGGGATAGGTACGCCCCCCAACCGCTGCAGGAGGGATTGACCCTTAGGAAAGTTCGTCTTCCATCGGTTTAAGGTAACGCTATCCGCATCAGGGCAAAAGGCCTCCACATCCCGCATGAAGCTTTCACTTGATTGCCCTAGGAGTCCGTATATTAAGTCTACATTTACGTGCTCGAAACGGCGAAGGTTATCAAACGCCCTCATACTTTGAGAAGCACTTCCTTTGCGACCCATATGATGCAAAACATCTTCCTCTAATGTTTGGACACCAAGGCTGATTGAATTAAAGCCCAAGTCATCTAGAATCCTGATTTTCTCATTAGTTGCCGCTTGTGGAGAAGTTTCGATGGTTAGAGTAACATCATCAGAAAGAGTCAATTCACCGATAGCATGCATTATCACAGAAAGGTCGGCAGGAGCAAGTAATGTGGGCGTTCCCCCACCTATGTACACGGAAGTTATCAGGTCCGACGGAGTTTTCCGAATTTGACGGGCTACTTTCGGCACATATTTCTCTACCTCAGAAGAATACTCAACAATATGTGGAATGTTACAATAATCGCATTCGCTAGCACAAAAAGGAATGTGCACGTACAAGTTTATACCTTCCTGAGTCTCCCAGGCCATGCACCAAAAAGGCATTCAAGACTCTTAAAGGTTAGCACACTTCGCCACAGACATCAAACAAACACCCAAAGGGTTAATCACGCAACCTTTCCCGCACCTTTTCCACTATGTCTTCGCTTAGCTCTTCTGACTCCACTCCGCTACCAAAAGTCTTGTCCTCGAACGTTTTGCCTGCAAACTCTCGTTTTTCTTTGTATCTAGGTATCAAGTTCACATGTAGGTGTGGGTTAGAATTTCCTAGTTGGGTCACGTTGAACCAGTCCGGCTTCCAGAGCTTGTCTAGTGCTCCTCGCACGTCTTTTATCACTTGTTTAAGCTCTGCCAGTTCTTCCTCGGTTAGCTCATCAAAAAAGCTAACGTGTCTTTTCAGCATCGCATGCGTCCATCCTAGGGGCGTTTGTGCTGCTGCAGAAAGCTTCCAGTATTTGTATTCCTTGATAATCCTTGGACTGTTGAAATCGCAGAGTTCGCATTCCATGCTTGATCTTTGTTGATGAGATATAAAAATGTTGGGCATGCGAAGCAAATACCAACCGCACATACTATATCACTCAATGTTAGGATTTGTTCTCTTGGCCATTCCCTTTTGCAATCTTCTTCTCTTCCTTCTTCACTCGTCTCTCAAGCTTCTTAATATCTTGTTCAGGAGGCAAGGCTTCTGGTTTGATACCTCTTTGAATGAGGAGTTCTCGGATATCTACGTTATTGTGTACGTGCTCTGAGCTGATTTTGCCTTCACCTTCCAAATTTTTCTTTTTTACATTAAAATTGGTGATCTCAGTTGCTAGGTTCTTTGCCGTAATTGTTATAGTTGGAAGGAAATCGGCCATGGGCCTGTTTTTTGGGACTCCTAGTTTTTTCTTCATATGGAGTGTTGTCTTCCCTCCAAACAAAGCCACATCCCCTTTGCTCCTGATTCTTGCAAATCCCTGCTGGTCTACACCCCGTTCATAGATAAGTTTAGAAAATTCTATTTCTGAGGCAGTTAGTTTTTTACGCGCTTCCAATCGTTCCACAAAGGCTATTCTTTCCTCGATTAATTCTTGCTTTCGTGTCTGGACCGCAAAATAACTTTGAGCAAAAGCGATCTCTTCTTTCCTAGGATCCCCATTCTGTGCTACTAAGTAACAGGCATACCTAGTAAGAACATAGTCATCAATTTCTCTCTCAGCACCTGATCCCAGATCAACCATTTTCCTGACCTCAGGAAAATGGTCTGCACTAGCATAACCAGAATTCTTGCAAGCTTCCTCAGCCTTCTGTATGACTTTGAGGAAATTTTCCCACTTCAAATACCCTAAAAGGTTCTGCAAATCTCTTGCAAACCAGAATTCAATGCTCTCCTTTTGGTACGCGTAATCTTCAAAAGTTTTTCTGAGCTTTGCAATTACTTCTTTTTTCATCTCACTGCCCCGATTCCTTCAAACATTTATTCATTCTCTCTTTCTTTTACATCACGAGTCATCTTCAACCTTCACACGAATAAGTTCAGTCCCTTATCTTTCATCAAGTGTAAATGTTACTTCCTAATAAACCCTACGCGCGCATGTCCAGTGTCCAGTGGCTTTAGACGACAAATCGCATGAATAATCCAATGGGCAAAACTAAACCAAAGCCATGTGCTGGTTCCCTAAGCAGGTTCGATTCCTGCGCCTGGCGAGCAATCGCCAGAAGGACTTTTTGAAATTTGAAAAGCCGTCCAAGTCATAAAGATCCACGCCAGAGCCTGCACGCACCCAGATCACACGAAGCCCGCACAATAACGCCCATTTGACGCCATTTTTCCGCAATTTACGGATTTTTGATGCCAAATAACCCAACACCACCAAAAAGATAATACAAATAGCACGTTTTGTCCGTTAAAAACGGAAATTAAGTGCTAAAAAGAAGGCTTTATATATTAGGACTGCTTAGACAAAGCCATGGCAACGAAATGGGATGTTTTTTCGTGGTTATACGAACAGAGCGGACCTAGAAAAATCATAGGCATAGTTAAAGGTCTGAACCAAAAAAGATCAGAGTATGACAAGATCAGGAAAATCCTTGACGTTCTCGTACAGAGTAAGCTAGTAACAAAAACCAAGCATGGCTTTGAAAGAGTCATGAATGACAAAAACCAGCACTTCTTTACCCTGTTGAAATATTGTATGAAAAATGGAGTTAACTACAATGAAGTATGTAATGAAACCGTCGCAGGATACGTAAGCAAAGCATTTCTAAAAAAATCGTTTACAGCCAAAGATATACGCCTCCATCCTCGAACGTTTGGAAGAGTATCGCACATTCTCGAAAAACACGGATTTTTGATTGTCCTATCAAGAAAGCCATTCAATGCAATAATACCGTACAATTCCTTTCTTGGAGACTTAGTTACTTTCTACGGACACAGACCCCTAGTTGCTAGACAGAAAAGAGACGAATATTTTGGTGAGATAAAAAAAGAGCTTTCCAAATTTAATAAGCTAAAATCAAGAAATCTTCGCGCCTACCACGACATTCTCGAAGCATTTCAGATAAAGTTCGTTCACCATAGCTTAAGCATAGAAGGGAACCCGCTTACGTTGGTGCAAACAGCTAGATTGCTGAGAGATAAGATCGTGTCTGAAAATCTGGCGCTGGAAGCTGTCCAGGAGGTGCAAAACTACCAAAAAGCATTTTTGCAAACACTCCAAAACGTGAGAGACGAAGTGCCATTAACCAAAGAAAGCATGCTTAACTACCACTTTACAGCTTTACAACACAAGTCGAAATGGGCAGGCAAGATTAGAGATGATCCTGTCACCATTAAAGGAAACAAGCATTTCAAATTAGCAAAGCCAAAAGAAATCGAGCGTTTACTAGATAGTTTAATCAAAGACTACAATGATTTTGTAAAAACCAAACACGCATTAAAAGAAATTATTGATTTTGCAGCATATCTTCATAATGAATTCCAATACATACATCCTTTTTTTGATGGAAACAGCAGAACCACACGGCTCATCACATTTCATTTCCTGCAAATGAATGGAATTCCTGTCTTTGATATTCCGTTAGGCATGCTTGAACAGTACGTTTCCGCTACAAAAGGCGCAAAGAAACGAGATGAACAACAATTAGCTCAAGAACTACAACAGATTATTCTCTACAACCTAAAAACAATCAATAAGAAACTTTCTCAGTAAGACAATGAAATACCGTTTCCTTTCATAAACTTTCCGAACGCATCCTGGAGGAGTTCTAAACCACAATTATCCAACTCGTACACAACAGTAATTGCAGTATTCCATATCTTTTTCGGCAACTTCTTGCTGGCCAGGTTTAAGGTACCTGCCCGAAAATCTAATAAAGAATCGTTCTTTCCTCTCTCCATGAACCTCCGCCCTTACGCTCCTGTTGTCGTCCGTGTTGGTGTTAGTTTAGTTTTCTTGTGGTTTGGTTTTAGCCAGTTGTTCAACCCCAACATGTTTTTGGGGTATGTTCCGATAATGTTTGATGCGTACGCTCCAGTATTGGTGACGTTGAATGGTGTGATAGAGGTTGTTTTGGGTTTTGTGTTGCTTTCGGGTTTCTTAACAAGACCTGCTGCTTTGATCCTAGCACTGCATTTAGCAGGCATTACTGCTAGCTTGGGTTATAACGAGATTGCGGTGAGAGATTTTGGACTAGTCCTAGCTACGCTGTCCGTATTCTTGTATGGTAAGGATAACTGGGGAAAGGTTACTGAACAATAAGCGTGCCTTCCATGCCGCCATGACCGTGCCCACAAGGTATTGAGCAACGATAGCTGAACGTTCCTTTTTTGGATGCCACAAACTCTGCAGTTACCGGCGTCTTGTCTCTGAGTTCCATGTTCAATCCAAACTCTCGTATGCGTAGTCCGTGTGGCACGTCTCTACTCCATGCAGTTATTTGTACGCGATCCCCCTCGTTTACTGTTATGGTTGAGGGTTCATACCCAAACTGGAAGGCTTCTACTTGGAATTGTACTGTTTCTCCTTGGACCTCAACGGGAACTTCTACTGGTTGAGTATCCACAGGTTCATGATCGTCCACGTGACCGTCAGCGTGATGATCGTCTATGGGTGCTGAACACGCCACCAGTAATATCAAGAGTATTTCCCATCTCATAGCGTCTTATCTTGGTCTTCGCTATATATAGATATGGTTTAAGCTATCCCTTACAAGTGGGATTAAAATGACTTATACTTTCGAATTACTCTCCTCGTATGAGAGGAGTTATGCTGGCAGCCGTTCTTTTGGTGTTGGTAGCGTGTACACCCCCTCCTATGCAGCAATCCACATGGCAGCCTACTGAAGCATGGAATCCAGATGGATACTCTCCAACTGGAGCGGCGGCTACCTCTACGGTTACCAAAGAGGGAGTTCCGGCATGGATAGGGACGTGGCAATCCACAAGAACAGAACATCGTATGATTGTGACAAGCAACACCATCACTGTGGAACAGTTCCCAGAACCACAACTATACACGTACCACAGCTACAATCCTGCGGAAGAGAGAATTCTTGTCACCGTGATAAACGGCCCTAGGGCAGGAGAACGATTATTCTATAGTTTTATCATCTACAGCAATAATATTGCCTTTGGCAACCCCCCAGAAATGTTTGCGTTAATTAGCAGGTGACACTACAAAAGAAATTCTCACCCTGAAATTATCTTTACGTACTCACCAAAATTCTTGGCTTCGTTGGCTTTTGCAAATCTTGAGGTGTCTTCAGTGAATGCTTTTGCGCATGCTTCTGCTGCGATCTCTCCATTCCTTGCGAATCTTGACTGCCATGCAGGAATGTGTTCGGTGAGTATCTCTCTACTAACTTTCGAATTTGCCTTTGAAATGTCCACCACGTATCGTTTGTGCGAGTCACTTCCCGCTTGCAGTAGTGCATGTTTGTGAACCAAGTTAGAGGTAGGACTATCCATCCCTCCTTGAGCCCAGTATTGGGAAACAATAGAGCCCACTATTCGCTCAACAAGAACGCTACGGGCATAGCAAATAAGGAAATTGTTGGCGGCATGTGCAGCTCCAAGCTGTATATTTTCAGGAGTCCACTCACCACCATTAATCCAG
Organism: Candidatus Woesearchaeota archaeon; assembly: GCA_030750765.1. Classification (GTDB taxonomy): domain Archaea; phylum Nanobdellota; class Nanobdellia; order Woesearchaeales; family ARS49. Next base: position 160,960 of record JASMHM010000001.1, read on the forward strand.
TCAAAAAAATGCGCCCGAATTTCTAGCAAGGTTGTGGCCTCTAGATCTCCTTCCAACAAGGCAGCTTTGCCTATCGCCAATTGGTTCGAGTTCGCTTTTGTATCGTTTTTTGCCAACTGCTTCTCTGCCCATCCCACTCTACTACGTAGACCGCTTTGCTTCTTCCAAAGATATGTTTGTTCCATGAAGTCCAAATGGTCTGCCTCATGCCTCACCCATCTCAAATCTGTCTCGGCCCACACCCCCACAACTTCTTTGGTTAAATCCCGAAGCATGTACTTGATGGGTTGTGTATTATTAACAATATACGTACGATACTCCTCCCAGGACGTTCCTCGCGCCTGCAAGAATTCGTCATTCTCTTTTGGATCCTTTAACTGTTTGTACAAGGCATCAATTGCTGCCTTAGGCCTTCGCATACATTCGAGGACTGCATTGTCATCTCCTGGTTTCTCTAAGAAATCGCTTACTGTCGCAAAAAAGGTTTCCACATCATTGGCGTAATGCAAAAATTTACCCTTCAGATGCTTTCTTGCTGACTGGAGAGCATGGACATAGATCACCCCCTTACCTTCTTTGTAGGATGCAGCACCGGCCGCGCTCTGAACACCACACCATTGCACACAAGCCTCAACATTTTTGGGAGCCTCCAGTCCAAGGGCTATTCGTTCTTCAAGCGCACGATTAATCTCCCGCACGACTTTAGGCTTGAGTCTAGCGAGACCTCTGGGAGCAGTAATATTCATATAGTTACTATCCGTCGGTGACTATATAAAGCTGACTAGACCCCTTGCTTCCACAACATGTCAAAGAAGCCTTTGTAGGAGGCTGCGGCAGCAGACTCCTCGATCAGGAATCCAAAAGGTTTGTCAGTGTAGATGTTGATACCCACCCTGTCCCCACATATGATGGTCTCGGTAAGCTCGTCAAATTTCTGAGGTATGAGTCTGACTGTTGTGAGCTTCTTCTTTTGCAAGTACTCGCTCCAGTCCTTTATCGAACTGTGAAAAAGTAGCTTCGCTTTAATATCCTTGTCGATTCTCCTCCGATGGAAACCATCCCAGAAGTGGCTGCCAAGAATCTTTGCAGATATTCTAGCACCACCGTACGAATAATACTCCTTACTCTGAGTGTCCAACAGAATATGCATCAGCTCTCTAACGCCCCGCGCTCCCTGAAACACCGTTCCCTGCGGTCGTGCTGTGGCCAGACTTCTCCGCTTGTCCAATTCAGGAAGTAAGGCCTTCAACTTTTCCTTCTTTTCGTCAATGAACGCCAATAAGTGGTTGGGCGCCACAGAAGCATATCTGCGTGTCTTGCCCTCCAAAACATACGTTACCAAACCCTTGTCAGCTAGACTGTGTAGTGCTCGGTGTACCACGGCGTTGTGCAGGCCCGATTTTCCCACAACCGGGCCCGCGGAGGAGGAACCTACTTCCAGTAGGGTGAGGAAGACCTTGATTTCAGCCCCCGTGAGACCAAGATCTTCTAACACCGCCGTGTTCATATACTGAGAAAATTGCCTTCGTATATAAGACTTTCTGTTATAGTCGCAATTGTGACTACAGTTATTCATATACTGGTTTTCCCTCTTAAAAGTAAGGGGTGAAGGATATGAAACACACAATCACAGTGGCATTGCTAGTACTTCTAATAGGATGTACAACCGGAGCCGCGACCGCAGAAGAACCAATAAAGATAGGAGGCATCCTGATGATGTCAGGAAAGCATGCCACCTGGGGAGTGAATGCAGAACGAGGCGCCAGCATGGCCATCGCAGACATAAACGCCAAAGGAGGCGTCCTCGGCAGACCACTCAAATTAATTGTTGAAGACAACCAAGGCGATAACGCAAAGATCGCAGTTACTTCTTTGCATAAGCTCAACAGCGAAGGAGTAAAGTTCGTGTTAGGACCCAACTGGTCACCATCCGGACTAAGCGTAGCGCCAGTAGCCTGCGAGGCAGGCGTTGTCATGATATCCCCTTCCCTCGGAGTAGCAGGATTCAACGAAGAGTGCGACTACATCTTCAACGTGTGGCCGCATGATGATAGCTTAAGCACACTCGTAGGCAAACACGCAGTAAGCCTAGGTTACACAAAAATAGCCGTTCTAGGCTCCCAGCAAGTGTGGGAAGAAGCACAAGCAAGAGCGGTCAAGGAAGGCGTGGTAGCAGCAGGCGGAGACGTCTTGCTAGAGATCGCACAAGAGGGTGAGAGAGACTTCAAGGCAGAAGCAACAAAGATCAAAGCTTTCGGTCCTGATGCCGTGGTGTTGACATCCTACAGCAACATTGACATCGCTGCAAAGCGGGTAAGAGAGTTAGGAGTAGAAGCTCCGTTCTTTTCCGTCACGCTAGATCAAGATCTTGTGAGTCGCGCACCAAAGGCGTTCGAAGGAGCAGTCATTGCCACTTCGTTCACACCCTCCGCAGCACATGTTGCCAAGTACGTTGCGAAATATAACGAAGAACCAGACATCGGCGGTGCCGACACCGGCTATGACGCAGTCATGCTCTTAGCAGAAGCCATGAAAGCCACCAAGAGCACAGACCCTGCCAAGGTGAAGGACTATCTAAACGGTCTGGAAACGTATGATGGCGTGTCTGGCCACCTGACCTTTGATGGTAAAGGAGCAGTCACCAAGCCACCTGTTTTCAAGGTCGTGAAGGACGGTAAGATCGTGCCGCAATAGGAGAGCGACCTACCTAACGTTTAAAACGCCATCCTTACTGTTTGTGTCATGCCTGAAGTTGATAGTGAGTACGCGCATCTTGTCAAGAACATAGAAGGTGCGGGTTTGTGGGATATTGCGCCGGTTCTTGCTGGCTTGCGTACAGAACGTGCCGAGCTGCAGCAAAGGATGGACAGCCATCACGTTGTACCTAACTCATGGACGCGGCACACTCAACTCTTGCTTTCCAGGGAGCACCCCATTGCAGTCTACACGCGTGATTTGGGCTACACAGAGGAGCATAGGGATATGTGGGAGTTTTTGAGCAGAGTCAACACGCCCTTGCTGAACGGGGCCGAATTTAAGGACCGCAAGTGTCTTGAGTGGTGCCAGTTAGTAGCTGACGATCTTGGCGTGCTTTTTGACATCCCCGATTTTGTTCGCGTTTTTTTACCAGGAAAATATCTTCAAACAAACGCCAACTACCATTTGTGACTAGAAAAAAGAAACGGAGGCGTCTTTGTTGCGGATGGAAGCGCAGGCCAGTTCTTACAAAAATGGGAGGATGGCTATTTTGGCAGGCCATCAGACGCACCCTATGAGCTACGACGCATCTTCTGTCATAGCATGAAAAAAATACCGACACGCACGTCAGGTGTCAGGCAAGCGTTGCAGAATAAACCCGTTTCTCTCCGCTCGGCGTCTCAATAGTCTTTTCGTACTTGTAGCCGCTCTTTTCTAGCATTTTCTGACTTGCGATGTTCGCTGGCTTCACTCTTCCGTAGATTTTCTTTAGCTTGTACGTTTTGAAGGCGTACTCGAGCAATAATTTGTGCGCTTGCGTTCCTACGCCTTTTCCTCTGAATTCTGGTGCTACCAAAGATCCTGTCGTGCCTTCTTTGCCTTGAACGATATGGTGGATGGCGATGAATCCAGCAAACACTCCCCCCATCTCGATGGCAAACGTTTCTTTGGTTCGCTTTTCTTTGGGAACATCATACGCATCCAAGGCTTCCTGGATTTCTTCTTTTGCTTCCTCCAACGTTGTAGGATGGCTTGAGAAGAACTTTGCTGCGTCCTCATCATGCGCTTTGAGATACACTTCAGCGTCCGCCATCGTAAGATGTCTTAGGATGATTTCCATGGTCTCTACTAGTGTGCACAGCATAAAAGAATGTCGGAAATCTTCCGGAAATGCTTGAGTAACGCATATAAAAGATTTTTTCGGCTTTGTTAGTATGGGAAAAAAGAACTCACTAACGGCTTTGTTACTAGCTTTTGCAGTTGGAGCGTACGGAATGCACTACATACACAAAAAACATCCAAATGCGGTCTTAACCATACCCTTAGCATATGACCTGCATGCGAGAAGCGTGGATCCAGGAGAGCTACGCCTCCATACAGAAGAGTTTGAGGGTAGAGACCATGTAGGGTTTATGTACAACGGAAGACGCTTCCTTTGGGAAGACCATGGCGGTGTTCCAATATCTGTGCCATTGCGTTACCAAAGAGGAAGGGTTAGGGCTTTCGAGAAAGAGTAAGCTTTATATGTAATAAAAGTATTACATGACCATGACAGACGTCACCATCTCGGTTCGGGTAGACAAGAAGCTGCATAAGAAGATGAAAGAAATGGACGAGGTAAACTGGAGTGCAGTAATACGCCACGCGATAGAAATGAAGGCGTACAATCATCCTCGATTTGTAGAAATGTTGAAAGCCTCCAAAGAAATAGATCGTATGCGAGAACGCTACGGAAAGAACAAAGGGAAGACAGGCACGGAGATCATTCGCGAATGGAGAGACAAACGGCAGTAGTGGACGCGTCTGTGCTTCACAAGTGGTTTGTCAAAGAAGAAGATAGTGACGAAGCGCTAGCCTTGAAGAACGCAGTCGTGTCTGGACACCTGCACATTGTAGCACCCGACGTAGTACTGTTAGAAATAATGAATAGTCTATGGTACAAAGGTCGAAAGGGAGAGGAAATAGTGCGAGCGCTGACGTTCTTGAGGAATTCTCTGTACGTGCTACCTATGGAAGCAGCCTTGGCAGAAAGGACACTACAGGCTGCCTCAGCATACACGTTAAGCATGTATGACGCAGCATACGTGGGTGCTGCAGATTTAGTCAACTGCAAACTCATCACTGCCGACAAAAAGCTCAGCAAGACTCCTCGTGGCCAGTTGTTATAAGCATGCTTAAAAACGTACAAGCACTATAACTTTCATGAAGTATTGTCTAGGCATAGAAGGCACTGCACACACGATCGGAGCAGGCATTGTTAGCTTTGAAGGTAACGTAATAGCTAACGAAAAGGAAGTTTATACCTCTGAAACGGGCATGATACCTACTGCGGTGGCAGAGCATCACAAAAAATATGTTGATGAAGTTATAGAACAGGCCTTGAAAACTGCCAAACTAGAGTTGCAGGACATCTCTCTCATTTCTTACAGCGCAGGACCAGGTATAGCACCCTGCCTACACGTTGCCAGCAACAAGGCACAAGAACTTGGCAAAGAAAACAACATTCCGGTCGTGGGAATAAACCATTGTGTTGCGCACCTAACAATAGGTCAGCTGTCTACAAAAATGAAAGATCCTGTTTTCTTGTACGTTGCAGGCGCCAACACCCAAGTGATCTGCTTGGCAGGCAAGTTCAGAATTTTTGGAGAAACCTTAGACATAGGACTAGGGAATGCGTTGGATAAATTCGGTCGAGAAAAAGGATTAGGATTTCCAGCAGGGCCAAAGATAGAACAACTAGCAAAGAAAGGAAAATGGGTTGACCTGCCCTACAGCGTTAAGGGCATGGATGTTTCTTTCTCGGGCATCATCACCAAAGCTTCTAGAATGCAAGAAAAGATAGAAGATGTTTGTTATTCATTACAAGAGACCTGCTTTGCCATGTTAACCGAGGTAGCAGAAAGAGCGCTCGCACATGCAGAAAGGGATGAATTGTGCTTGATTGGGGGTGTTGGTGCGAACAAACGATTGGCAGCCATGCTAAACATTATGTGCAAGGAAAGAGGTGCGAAATTTGCTGCAGTACCCTTAGACCTAGCCGGAGACCAAGGAGCCATGATTGCCTGGCAAGGAATACTTGAAAAGGACAAGACTTCTGAAGGGATACGACCCTACGAAAGAACCGATGATGTTGATGTGACTTGGTGAACCTTTAAATCTCTTCCCTATCTAGTAAGGGTATGCCTAACCATTATGAAACGCTGTTGGAAGAAGTGCGATCGGCGGGACTCCAAGGCGCCTACGATGTGTGGGCGAGTGAGAACGAAATGAATTTCTGGAGGATTGAGCGGTGGCGTGGTCCCAAAAGACGTGACTGCGGCATCCGCTTCAGCCAAGGCACGACCAGAAAAAATCTTAACGATACAAGTATCCATATAACTTTTTATGGTGATGGTAGTGTTGCGGGTACGATAGACGGCGAAGGCGCAATCTCTGACACAGAACCCCATTGTGAAGACCCTTTGCAGGAGTTTGTTGAAAAATCCGTAGAAATCATTGCGAAAGCTGACTGGCAGCCAGTCCTAAAAGAGTAGCCGCCGGGCGGTGCAGATAGTATAGTTGTGGAAAAAAGATGTTTCTGATTTACTTCTTCACATCGTCCACAGTGGGTTCGTAGATGTTGCCGCAATCTTGGCACACTACTTGTTCTTTATCCTCTACATGAATGACGTTCGAAGACGCGCATTCAGGGCATTCTGTTACTGAAGTTATGTCCATAGCGTTTTCTCCCTAATGTGCTGTATAAAAAGCTTGTGGATTTCTCATGCTGTCGAGGCGTTTGCCTTGCGTAGCTTGGTTAGAATTGATTTCTTGCCTGTCCAGTCTAGTGCTTCTTTCAATACTTCTTCTATGTGATCTACCGTAATAAGTACTACTTTCTTGAGGTCTTTCTTGTTCACGACAATGTCTTGGAGGTTTGCTTTGGGAATGATGACTCGCGTCATTCCGGTCTCGATGGCGGCCTCTACCTTTGCAGATACTCCACCTACTGGCAACACCTCCCCTCTTACCGAAAGACTTCCGGTCATGGCAGTATCTTGTCTTACAGGAACTTTGGTAAGCGCACTAATGATGCTGGTGGCAACAGCTATACTTGCGCTGTCTCCTTCAACACCTTCATAGGTTTGTAGGAATTGTACGTAAATGTCATACTTTTTGAGATCTGTCCCAAAGCTTTTCTTGATAATAGCAGACACATTCTTGACGGCTTCCTTGGCGATGTCCCCTAGCTTGCCAGTAGCCACAATCTCTTTCTCTTTACCACCAGGCGTTACCTCGCTCTCAATAGGTAAGAGTATGCCTGAGAAGGTTCCTCCGCCACCAAGCACGGCTAACCCGTTGACTCTGCCTACTCGTTTGCCTTTGGTGATGATGACTTCGTATTCTTTTTTGCGCTCAATGAGTTTGTCAGCTATCTGTGCCTCTAGTGGGCGTGCTAATTTCTTTCCTTTGTAGACATGCACGCGTTCAACGATTTTCGCCTTTTCTTCTCTTGCAAGGTCGCCTGCTGCGCGGATCATACCCCCAAGCTCTCGCAATCTCAGAGTTAGGTGGCCCTTTCGGTTGCTCATCTTTCTGGCTTCCTCAACAATGGCTAGTACTGCCTCCTTGCTGAAGTGCGGGATTTTGGTGTCTTTGCGTACTTCTTGGGCTACGAAGCGGGCTATCTGCATTCTGTTCTCTTCACTGTCCGCTATGCTTTCTTTGACGTAGATTTCGTACCCGTACCCACGTATTCTACTCCTTAGTGCGGGATGCATGTGTGAAACAGTCTCTAGATTGCCAGCAGCAACAAGCACGAACTGACAGGGTACGGCTTCTGTGCGTACCATGGCGCCTGAGCTTCTCTCGCTCTGTCCTGTAATAGGATATCTTCCTTCTTGCATGCTAGTAAGGAGCTCTTGCTGCATTAGTGGAGTCAAAGTGCTTATTTCATCGATGAACAGCACGCCGTGGTTGGCTTTGTGGATCATTCCCGCTACCACTCTTTCGTGTGCTGGCGTTCCTAGGCCTCCGCTCTGGAGTGGATCGTGTAGCACGTCCCCTAATAATGCGCCAGCATGGCTGCCGGTTGCGTCCCAGAAGGGTGCTTTTCCTTTTTGGTGGTTGTCCACCAACACTTTTGGTGTTTCTGACTTTGTCTGGGCGCGTCTGTTCAAGTTCATGAAGATGACAAAGGCAATGATGAAGACTGTGCCTCCCAAAAAGAAGGCTGCGAACATGAGGTCTGATTGGTATTTTGCTCGCACCCACCAGGGTGTGATCATGGAAAGGATGACCAATGCAAAGAATATGATGTTTTGTACCTTGAACACGTTCATGTTTTGTAACTTACTTTGAGCAACCATCTTTCTTCCTTGGCCTGCCTCTGCAGTGCGTATCAAGGGCTGGTTTTCATCGTTGTGGTTGGGCAAGCACATGACGTCTTGTAGTTTTTCTTTAGGTAGGAGCTCGGCTAGGGCCATACCTAGCATGCTTTTCCCTGTTCCTGGCTCACCAATAAGGAGCACGTGTCGTCTTTGTTTGGAGGCTTTCTTGATTATCTCTATTCCATGGTCTTGGCCGATCACTTGGCTGACCAGTTCAGAAGGGATTTTCAACTCTGATGTATCTTTGAAACGAAAAGCCATAGAGTAAAATAGTCTTGGGAGGTTTATAAAGCTGGGCTTGTTTATGCCTTTCTGTAGAATTCTTTGGCTAATCCATCAAAATTACCGCATGCCATGGCGGGCTTCTCATCAACGCGTAGCACTTTGTCTCCCTTTAGTATCTCTACGTGTCTTCCGTCTGTGCTGTAGATGAATGAGGGGCCAAGCCCGTATAGGACGGCTTCGTTCTTCGCGCCCGTGGTCTTTTGGTCCCATTCGAACTTTTCTTTTGCTTCTTGTCTGCTGTCAAACTCTATGATTTCTAAAATCACGTACGGGTGAGGCAAGGTTTTGCCCAGGAAGGCTTGTTCGCATCCGTCTAGGTCTTTTTTGCTTCTTTGTACGGTAAGATTGCAATATTTTGTGCCTGCATCTTCAGGTAGTGGTGCGCAAGCATGGACTGGTGTCCCTTCTATGATAGATGTCTCTATTTGTGGTTGTGGAGTTTGTTCTGGTGGTGGTAATGTATCAGGAATAGGTATTTCTGTTGTTTCAGGAATTTGTGTACACGCGACCAGTAAAAATAGTATTATTAGAAGTTTCTTCACTTCTTTTCTTCCTCTTTTTTGGCGGCAACCTCGATCTTGTCTTTGCCTTCTTTGGTCACTTTAACGTTGATCTGTGCTGTCTTTGGGTGGACCATGTTGCCACATACAGTTTTTCGTACACGAATGCCTCTTCCCTTACTCTTGACGCCTATTCCTTTGATTTCTAAGATGCGTTTGCGTACTGCGCCAGGAATGTCTTTTCGCATGGGAAAGCCGCAATAATCACTTCCTCCAGTGATTTCAAACTCGTATCCTGCTAGGCTAAGGACTTCTCCAGGGATGGTGTCTCCGATAACTTTGCCAAGTAATTGCTTAGCGTCGGGGTCTTGCACCTCTTTCTGAGCGCACTTACCATCCTTTAGTCCGATAACAACTTTGAAAGTAGGCATACTCTCCTTGTAGTCAAGTGCTTTAAAAAGGTTTTGGCCGGTTGCTTCTGAAATTGCACAAAGGTTATATACAACAGAGGGATACGCTAGATATGGGGCTCCAAGCTGAATGTTTTGCTTTTACTGATCGGAGTATCTACCATGGATGAGCGTTTAGTCACTAAAGACGACATCCGTATTGGTTTCAAGCATGAAGGAGAAGGGCCTGCTGTGTTGTTAGTACACATGCTGAACGCCACCAAAGAAAGTTGGGATCCTTTTGCAGGGAAGTTACATGACGCTGGCTTTTCTACCATGGCGATCGACCTTCGAGGTCACGGAGAGAGTGAGCAGACCTGGACTACGTTTGGTAAGGAAGATTTTGCCAAGATGGAGCAAGATCTTCTTGCTGCTAGTAGCTTTCTCAAAAAACAAAAAGTCCCACTAGGTGCAACAGTAGGAGCGAGCATCGGTGCGAATCACGCACTACGATTTTCACACGCTCACGGAAAGCTCAAAGGTACTGTGTTGTTAAGCCCTGGATTGGATTATCGCGGCGTAACCGCCCAAGAGTTTATTGGCGACACGCCTTTACTCATGTACGCTTCTGAAGGAGACGCGTACTCTGCACAATCTAGTCAGACATTGCAAGCAACCCATGGAACCCTGCACCTGCTTGAGGGCGATGCCCACGGTACAAGGATGCTGAATGACAAGATAATGGACGATATTGTTAGTTGGTTGCAAGCACAATAGACTTTTAAGTGATCTTTCTCCTTTAGTGTGATGTCTTCCTTAGGAAAAGTATGTCTTGAGATACGCGCAGCCCAGGGAAAGACCACTTACAGAGGTGGCAGGGTAGAGATTGTGCATGATGAACAAACCGCTGAAATCCTAGCCGGAGATTGCCTGATGCTTGGCAGTATCCCTATAAGAGGCAAAGTCGTTGAGAGCGTGACGTACAATACCCGCTTCCATCATGGAAGTTGGCAAGCAAGGGACCTGTACCATCGGCATGAAGAAGTCTTTGGTCCTGCAGGGTTGACCACGCTCGAAGAAGATGTATTAAAAAGAACGAAGTTTGCCAACAAAGCACAGTACACCCACGTTCCTACATTTCAGAAAAGAAAAAAAAAAGGGCCGGTAGTTCAGTGGTAGAATGCTCCGTTCGCAACGGGGTGATCCCGGGTTCGACTCCCGGTCGGTCCATTACAATTTAAAAAATCGAGTAAAAATGAGCAACCGTCCTTCTATCAATGACAATTAAGTTTGTCTGCGTTCTTCGCGTACGTGGACACGAATCTGACCAAGGTAATCATTACTAACAAAAGAGCTCTGATCAGGATCAAGAACGTAGAACTCGGCCAGCCAGCTAACCCGGTCTGCAACTCTAAACATCCGGGCTCTCGAGGAAGCCTTTTCCTGTCCACGCGAGAGCGGGACTGAAGATGTCATCAACTCCTTAGTATCAAAGTCGAACTCGGTCGCGACCACCCAAGGAGTGTTCTCCACCCCTCCATAATCCTTGTCGAGAATTTCTGAAAAATCTACATCTTTAGTTACACCAAGCGCCGAAAGGGCATATAAGAGGTGAGGCGTGTTCAGAACAGTAAATCCTTTGCTAACGGCTGCATTTTGGGCATCGACCATGGCCTCGCGCATTTTTGGGCTTGGTCTGGCCCCATACCGTTGAGATCCAGAATCGTCAGATACTAAAACGCTAAAATTATTCTCTCGCATGATCATCGCAGCACTGCTTTGCGGCACAAACTGCAATCCTACTAGCATGTTCTGGGGGTCTAATATCTCGCCCTCTTCATATCTCGCTTTCTGTTTGGCGCACTCATACGCCTCTTCCATTGCCCCCGTAACAGGCATCCATAACTCAGGAAAGTATTCGCATAGACTCATGCCCAAAAAAAACGAATAGTAACATGTAAACCTTCGCGGTAAGTATTTAAAGGAGAATTATCTTCTTGATATAGTGGCAATGCACACAAAATCGGGAAGATCGTTTCTGGGAGGACCAGAAAAGTATTTGGTAAAACGATTTACAAAGTACGTCCCGTTAGAAACATATCATCTTACTCTTCTTACCCTGGTTTGGAGTGCTTTGGTTCTCGTAGCAGGCTATCTTGCGCAAAAAAACATCGATTGGTTGTGGCTAACCGTTGCAGCCATTGTGTTGCAATACATCACGGACTTGTTTGATGGAGCTGTGGGCAGGTACAGAAAGACAGGCTTGGTGAAGTGGGGATTCTACATGGATCATTATCTGGATTATGTTTTCCTAGCTTGTTTTGTGGCTAGTTTCGGTTTCTTGCTACCCAACATCCACATGCTTGCTTTAACAGTAATACTCGCTGCAGGTTTCATGATAAGCACGTTTTTGGACTTTGGGGCCACCCAAGAGTTCAGCATCTACCATTTTGGCTTTGGACCCACCGAGATACGGATTGTTTTCATCGCAGCAACCATTCTTGTATGGTGGAAAGGAGCAGTCTTACTCGCCCAAGTCTTACCCTGGTTTAACCTGTTTATGGCAGTTTTGCTGGTTTCTTTGGTCTACCGCACCCAAAAACAGCTCTGGAAGCAAGATATGCGCAATAGATAGTTGTAGTAGATATCTCTACAACACTAATTCTAATACTTAGATACCCCCATTAAACTGGCGAAAACAATAGGAATCATAAACTACACTAAGAACAAAACAGATCAAGTAGCATCAGTAGGAGCAGGCCTAGGAGGCGCTCTCACACTAGGACAGTTTCCGCAATATCTCGCACAGTACACGCAAAGACTCGGAGGCCACATAGACGAGGCCACCCGCTGGAGCAAGTACGAAGAGATAGCACAACGCGCAGCAGACCTAACTCAAGGTCTAGAAGCCATCACAGACGCAAGCACACTAGGAAAGCTACCCCGCTTCCTGCAACACGCAGACTGGGAGATAGCACAACGCGCCTGGGACAACTTCACGCCCGGAATGGCGATGGACGGACCTGGACTACTCTACGCAGCAGTCGGTGCTGGAGCAGCCCTAGGACTCTACGAAGTAGGCAAAATAGGAGCAAAAACGGTTGTAAAAGGAGCAAAAAGACTCCTAAAAAGGCAACCTAAGCTTGAACCTGCCACTGCTTAGTAGTGAAGAACCAAAAAGCTTAAATACCTCCTCCCCCTCTTAAGAGGGAAGGGGTTATGAAGACACACATTCTAGGTATAAGCATAGTACTAGCAGCAATAGTGCTATCTATAGTCATACAACCTGCTCCAACAGCCACAGCAGCAGTAGCGCTAGAACCCAGCATAAGTCTGCCTGCAAAGACTAATTACGTAGAAAGATACATAGGCAAAGAGTGCACCACCCAAGAATTCGAGTACAAAGTCAAAGCAGAAACATCTGCAGAATGCTCAGGCAAAGAACATCCCTATGTATGCATGGCAAGATGCAATTTGTACATAACCAACCAAGAACTAGAAGCAGGCGATTTCAACTACGAAACAACCTTTGACTGGCAAAACCAGCAAACCACAAAAACTAATAAACAAACCATACCTGCAGGTAAAGAAATAAAGTTTGAGTTCACCTTCCCGTACCGAGCAAGCACGTTGGATGAAGCACCACACTGCACCTTCCAACCAAGAAAAGTGCCAGAAAGCACGAGATGTGTTGATGTGGAAAGAACAAGGAGACTGCCATGAACAAGCTATTCCCCTACATTGTGATTGCTATCCTCATACTAGGCGGAGCAGCAGCACTCAGATTTACTAGCGTAGCAGATTTGGGAATGCAAACCAAGAACGCCAAAATTGCAGAACTAGAATGGAAGCTCACCCAGCAAGACAAAGAACAACAAGCACTCAAGCAAGAACTAGTGCTCTTCCAACAAGAAAACCAATACAAAGAGCTAACACAGCTAGATTCCCAACTCCAAGAATACTTTTCTATAGTAAGAGAGAACAATGGAAAAAGAGCATGGTGGAAACAAGTAGGACTCTATGACAAACAAGCAGAATTAGCTGCCGACATGGCCAAAGCAGCCGCAGGAAACTTAGTATGGAAACGCGAAGAAGGCCAGTTCAGCCAAAAAACCAACCAAAACAGTTACGTCCTACAAGCAGACAGAGCAGACTCACTACTAGCCTACGGAAACGTAAAAGGAACAGAACAAGAAAAACTAAACGCGATATTAAGACTATTACAAAACATTCGCTACGAAGAAGATCTGAATGATCAATTTAGATTTCCTTTGGAAACCCTAAACCTAGGAAGTGGAGATTGCGATGATTTCAGCATCCTTTCCGCAACCTTACTTGAAAGAGCAAACATCCCTACAGCAATCGTACTCGTGTCAAACGAAGACGGAACCCTAGCACACGCTTGGATAGCCGTACAAGGGGAGTTTGACCTTCCGGTAGCAGACATCAACCTTCCCGGAAAGTGGCATCTTGTCGAACCACAATTCACCATAGCCCAACAAGCCCAAGAATGGTTTGATCAATACCCAAGAACGCTAGCAGTGGCAGAAGTATGAGTCCAGACAGTTCAAAAAGGGACAAGGCATGGGTGGATGGATTTGCAGTTAGCTTCTTTGGTGTGGTTGGCACATGCTTTGTTAGTATACCCGGGTTCCTCTACAATACTCTTTGGATGTATATGAACTCAAGAATCCAGCAAGAATCCTCAGTAGCTTGTGTGTCCTACACTGATCCAGTTATGGAAGTCTCCCAGCTAACCATTGGAGTGAAAGGCAAAGTATGCGCATATTTCAACTCTAGAGGAAAAAAAGTAGACTTCACGCTCAACGCGACAAGCGAAGATCTCCAAGCGACCATGCTTAACCATCAATACGAGGACATCGTAGTTATAGGTTACGGAGACAATGAAGTTTGGGAGGCCCGAGACACAGACGTGAGCACGGATATGGTTGATGGCTGGGGGATTCCAAAAAAACCAGGTGTGTGTGTCCGTATAGGTTGTTGTGCCTTAGCCGGTGAAAGCCTAGCAGAAAGCGTTGCAGAAACCACCATCGAGCCTAAAAGATCCATCACTTGCGCGGACGCCTTCAAACAACTCTGGCTCAAACGTGGCGGACTGGAAAACCTTGCCAACATTCAGTAACGTTTAAGCACCGCCTAGTACCACTCTGCAAACACACAACAAACTTTATAAGAACCGCGCCAAGAGGGTGCGTATGGGACGAGGCATTTCTAAAGTTGGCGTGGTAGGAGGCATTATCGCATTACTCATCTTGGTAGGCGGACTGATGGCGTACTCAGGCCTCACGAAGAGCAGCACCAGCGACGCCCTACTGCTTTCTGTAGACGGAGACGTTTCTATAGTTACCGGGAGCACGACCATCACCGCAGTACAAGGGATGCGCCTGAAGGTCAACGAAGTGGTGAAAACAGGCCAAGGTCGCGCCATCATCGTACTAAGAGAAAGTATGATAGTAACACTCGACAGCGACAGCGAACTACGCATTTCTTCCATATCGCCAGAGAACGTGGAAGTACAACACACGCAAGGGAGAACATGGAACAAGTTCACCGGCCTTACCGGAATGAAAAACTACAAAGCGACAACACCTAACACCGTAGCCGCGGTAAGGGGAACGACATGGGAACAGCAAGTCTCCCCCGACCAAATCATCGTCCTAGAAGGCAAGGTCTCTTTCCAGCATCAAGAAGAACGTGTTGAAGTGGGCAGTCTGGAAAAATACACATTAAAAGACAGCACACTGGTTCAATCGGACCCCACACCAGAAGATCTTGAAAGGCTCAAGAAAGAGTTAGAAGTGCATGTCACCACGCTAAAGAAAATGAGATGGAACGAGTTGCGTAAGAACAGCGTTGCCTTCAACGTGTTCAAACAACGCTTTGGCGTGACTGAAGACGAAATAAAAGCTTCCTTTAACGAACACGACGAGGCAGAAAGTTTTGATCCTGAACAAATAAAGAAAGACGCACCCATCCAATCAGAAATTCTAGATAAAATCTTAGCCATCACCGAACAAATCAGAGAGGCTCGTGCCCAACTAGAATGAAAAAACTTCTCCTCCTCATGCTAGTCGCTTGTGCCCCGACCATAACGCAAGATGCGATCTTACTAGATTTTTCAGGCGAGGTGTTGGCAGATGGCTCACCACCCATCACCAACAACACCGTCCGTAACATCCAAACCTTTAATGGTACTGCAAAGGTAGCCATACCCGGCCGAGCACTTGTCCACGTTGATCCTTACACCAACGTGTCCTTACTAGAACTGCATAACGTTCACTGGTACCAAGACAGAGGTACGACCTGGCACAAGTATTTAGCAACAGTAGGTGCGACTACGTACCAAGTAGAAAACCCTTACTCGGTTGCAGCAGTCAGAGGAACCGAGTTTGAGGTAGTCGTCGTCAATCAGTCCGCCACCATTCTCGTAGGGGAGGGCAACGTGAGTATACGAACCAACGAATCCCAGACAGTCATAGGAAAACATGAGAAAGTAATCACCTCCAAAAAACAGAGACGGGTTAAACGCAAACTGACCAGCGTGGAAGAACAGCAGCACCTCGTTTCCAAAAGAAAAGACACTCAGCAATACGTGCAAACAGTAAGAAGACTACAAGACAAAATTCACAAAAGAAAGAAAGCCCCAGAACGCAGATCACCAGAGCCAACAAAGAAAGAACGCACAAAACCGCAAAGAAAAAATCAAACCCTTAAGAGCGAGACAAAAAGCAACACACAACCACCAAAATTTCGAAACAGCACAACGGTTCGCACGGAGGCCTCACGCAACGTGAGCAAAGAGAAAATAATATCTACAACACAACCAAGACAAGGAAATGCAAAAAAGCGTCCTGTCACAAAAGAGCAACGGCCCAAAAACAAAACACCCTTCCTCTCAAGAACAGCACCCCATGCCACAACACCTTTACAACAAGAAACTGACAAAGTACGACCTACGCAAACGTTCCCCACTCAAAGGCATAAGAATGACACGACCGTCAAGGCAGCACTCGACAAAAAAGTGCGCACAGAGTTTGACAATGGGAGCGTACGCAGGTAGATGCAGCACTCGCCGTTAGTGCCCATAGTCGGGTGCGCGTTGGTATGCTTTCTCTTCCTGGTGGGCGCGTTCTCAAACATCGAAGTAAAAATAACAGACAACCTGCATGGAGGTATACAACCTCAGAACATACTCATCGTAGCCATTGATGACCCCAGTCTCCAAGAGCTTGGAAGGTGGCCGTGGCCTCGCAACCTGACCGCCAAACTCATCACCCAGCTGGAAGAAGCACGCGTGACAGGCGTAGACATAGGGTTCTACGAACCTTCAAACCAAGATCATGAGTTGGCAGAAGCAATCTCCAACGCACATGTCGTTTTGGCGCAAGAGCATAGTCAAGACCAGTTGCTCCAAGCAACACCCCTCATAGGAGCCAACGCAAACCACGGCTACGTGAACGTCATCACTGACCGCGATAAGGTTACGAGAGCCATAAAGACAGACCTGGGAATCCCCTTCTCGGTAGAGATACTGCGGCAAGCAGGCTATCAGGCGTATCCTCCAGAACGTATGCTCATCAATTTCGTAGGGCCTCCACAAAGCTTTGAGTACGTTTCTGCAAAAGACCTCCTCAGTAAAAAGATCAACGTTAAAGATCGCATAGTCCTTGTCGGCGCTACCAGCCCAGGACTCCACGATGACTATCTCGTTCCCACCTCAGAAGGAAAAGCCATGCCCGGTGTTGAGGTGCACGCAAACGCAATCCAAACCATGTTGCAAGCGAACTACCTCTACCCATTATCTCGCCCTAGCACACTAGCAGGAATCATCGTACTGACAGGAATAGCGACTGCGATAACATGGTACTTTTCCTACTGGGTTGCAGCAGTGCTTGTGGCCCTCCTCATTCTCATACTTCCCTGGCTGACTATACTAACTTTTGAGCAGGGAACAGTGCTTCCCGTTTTGTATTTTGAGCTGAGCGTCATCGTCAGCACAGTTATGAATACTGCACACTTGTACTTTGTGGAAGGAAAAAAGCGTCGCGAGATACAACAAGCGTTTGGAAAATACGTATCCAAAGATTTAGTAAACGACTTAGTCAGCAGTCCAGAAAAGTTAAAGCTAGGAGGGGAGCGAAAAGAGATTACTGTGTTTTTCTCAGACATTCGCGGATTTACCAGCGTATCCGAAGCGCTCAGTCCAGAAGATCTGGTGCACCTACTCAACGAGTACTTAGACAGCATGACTTCCATCGTGTTGAAAAACAAAGGCTGCGTGGACAAGTTCATGGGGGACGCCATCATGGCCTTCTGGAACGCCCCTGTTGATGAAGCACAACATGCAGAGCTCGCATGCGAGACCAGCCTGGAAATGATGGAAGAACTTGCGAGATTGCAAAAGAAGTGGACAAAAGAAGGTGTGCCAGCCCTAGATATAGGTATTGGTTTGAACACTGGCGATGCTATCGTTGGCAACATGGGAAGCCATGAGCGCTTCGACTACACCGCCATGGGGGACACCATCAACCTAGGATCGCGATTAGAAGGTTTGAACAAACAATACGGAACGCACATCATCATCTCACAGCACACAAACAAGCACGTCAAGCACAAGTACCTCACCAGGCCGCTAGATTTTGTAAAGGTCAAAGGAAAGAAGGAAGCGATTGAAATCTTTGAGTTAATAGCAGAAAAAGCAAAATGCAAGAACAAACAACCCTTTGTGAAGGAGTTTGAGAAAGCTCTTGACTATTACAAAGCACAACAATGGGACGCAGCCATTAAAGGCTTCCAAAAAGCCCTACACCTGCAGAAGGATACCACTGCTGAAACAATGATAGAACGTTGCAAGGTCTTCAAAAAGAATCCTCCAGGAAAGGACTGGGATGGCAGCTGGGAGATGAAAAGCAAATGAAGACACATTTTTAAACAGCCCACCATCCTAGCCTCATACGGGCCTGTGGTGAAATCTGGTATCACACACCCTTGGCTTGGGTGAGTCTCCGGGTTCAAATCCCGGCAGGTCCATATGAGAACATTAGCAATCCCCCTAGGATCGTTTGGCAACGAAGAAGACATACGCGCGCTAGTCCGCCATGCCGTGGCAGAAGGCGAAGGGGGCAACGTGTTATACTCTCTTGGAACAACAGGAGAGGGAGACGCTCTAAACGAAAGACTCAAAAGGCTCAACGCAGAAACCGCCATAGACGAAGTAAAGAGAATAAGATCCGAACGTGACGAACCTTACCCCCTAGAGGTGGCGGTTGACGTGTCAGAACCAAGCGTTGAAGCAACCCTAGACATGGCCCAATACGTCCAAAGTATTGGTGCCGACTTTCTCGTACTCAAACCAACATACATTTGCCGGAGAAACGGCCATTGCACAAGAAAAAAGAACGTTGATGCTGCCCTCAAAGTAATCGATTCGGTCAGTGCACAATTCATTCTCTACACACACATGGGGAAGCAAGATCAAAGACATCTAAAAACAAAAGCGGTCAAGGCACTGGCCAAACACCCCTGAGTAAAAGCGCTTAAAGCAAGCGCTTGCTCTGTTAGAAGGCTCAGCAAATACCAGCGCGCACTAGGAGACAACGCAGAATTATGGTGCGGCGATAGCGCAACAGGATTACGGCAAGAATTTGCCGGCGTCGTTGCCGGAGACGCAAACCTTCTGCCAGGACCGTATCGCAGAGCCATCACCGGCGTGTACGCAGAAGATATCACGAGAGGCCTGTTAGCAGACAAGCTCATACTATTCCAAAGAAAGTACGCCCCAAATCCCATAGGTGCGTTCAAGTATTTACTCAAAAAGGCAGGAATCGTAAACAACAGCGAAGTGTTTGATCTCAGAGCAAGAGTGGATCAAGAAATGATTCATGATCTGGACGCAATGGCTGCAAGTAAGGATTACCAAGATCTTATTGCCTGGGGGAAAACATGAAACTTCTGGCGAGTGGTAGCAAAGGTGATGTTTATTAATTATGCCACCCAGTACTACCAAGTATGAAGTGCAAGGTTAGCATTAGTGTCGATGAGGCCACGCTGGAAAAGCTGGACAGCTCATTAGAAAAAGGCGTTTTTCGTAATAGGAGTCACGCAGTGGAGTACGCGCTAAAGATTTTCTTGGAGGAAGACGATGCATCAAGATGAGTATGCTGCGCTGCAGGACGATATAAAGTCATTGCCTAGTCAGCACGTATACCTCAACTCCACACCTGTTGTCACCGTAAACAACACAGAACTCAATACGTGGGATTGCCTCACCGCCGCGGTTTGGGGCAACATGAACATTCTCCTATTTGGAGAGAAGGGAGAAGGAAAGACGCAGATAGAGAACGACATACGCAATTGCTTCTTCGGAGGAAAGGCCACCTACGTAAGAATGCATGACGATTTCACCCTCAGCGACCTCTACGCGAGCTTTAACCTAGAAAAACTTTCAGGTGACGCAGGCACGGTGCAGGATGCCCAAGAATTACTTGGCAGCGTAAACAACGCGCTCACCATTGTTGACGAGCTAAATCGAGCGCATCTCAAAGTGCAAAATCGTCTTTTCAGCATTTTTGATAAGTATATCGTGTTCAAAGCCGAAAAAACCCCTCTTGGCATCGAACGAGAAGACCGGACAAGATACCACATCGCTGTTGGCAGCGCCAACATAGACGCTCTGAGATATGGCGGCACTAGTGTTATTGACGACGCAATGTTGGATCGCTCACACGTCATCCTCAACATTAACAACTACTTCCCCAACGCAGTAGACACTGCAACCGCCCGCCTCAGATCAGCAGGCAGAGGTATCGAAGACTTTGATAACTGAGACCACACCGTCACCGTCCCCATACGATCCAGCATAGAAAAACATCCAAACATGATGTGGCTGTTCGACTGCAGTCCGAGCATGATGTCCCCTCCAAAGCAAGGAGAGAAAAGTAAGCCACACCCCATGCTACCATGGGCTGAAAACAGCAAATATCACTACACCGTTCTAGGACTAAAAGGATCATTAAAGGAATTGCAAGACCAGCAAATAGCACCCTACATACTCTTCAACAGCACGATGTTTTCCGACGAAACCATAAGCAGCGGATGGCACGATTATGCCAACATCGGAGAGGTAAAAAAGCGCTGGTACCATCCCTTTGGCGGAGGAACAAGCATCGACATGGCCGTGATGAGAGAACAGCTAGAGAAAGCTGCCCCCTCAGTCGTTCTCATGTTGAGTGATGGCGAGATATGGAACTGGCGGAGAATCCGGGACGACTTCCGCCAGTTGACGCAAAAACACTACCTCGCACTCATCCAGATGGGAAACCTTTCCCAAGCAGCCGAAGACCTACTTTCCTGGGGCAACCCAGTAGAACAAGTATCCGAAAAGGACGACCTACGCAAGGTCATGATCGATCTCACCAGGAAAAGCGTGAAGACGTTCACCTACCTCCTCAATCATTAAGAAAACAGCAATGTTATATAGCAAACACACATTAGTCCAGACAATGAAACTTCCAGACAAACTCATCATCAAACAACAGATAGAACCTATAGAGTTGTTGACGAACTTTGAGACTAAGAATAAGTACCGCATCATGGATGAGAACGAAAAAGTTCTCATGTACGCCTACGAAGACACGCACTGGCTGAGCAGACAAATATTACGACAGAACAGACCCATCAAGATAGACATTGTAGACCTCAAAGGTAAGAACGTGTGCACCCTAGAACGCAAATGGTTTCTCTTCAAATCAAAAACAACAGTGCATGGAGAGGCAAACGGCGAGATCGAACAAAAATCCTGGGCAGTCAAAAGAGTGTTTGACGTCTATGACAGCAAAGGACTAGCCTTCACCGCCTCTTCCCGACTCCACAAAATCTGGACGTACAACCTACTAAAAGACGGCAAAGAAGTAGGAACCATTCTCAAAAAATGGAAAGGAGTTGTCCAAGAGCTCTACACCGATGCAGACCAGTTCGACATCGACTACAAAGGCACCACTGAACAAAAACTTTTAGCCATCGCCACCGCACTCACCATAGACCTCCGATTCTTCGAGCACCACAAGTAGGCACTATACTTTCTGTGCTGCAACCTTCCATAGATGCTCAAAATGATTGCGATACGTGCTCGCAATGCCCCCATTCTGGATCATG
Organism: Candidatus Woesearchaeota archaeon; assembly: GCA_030750765.1. Classification (GTDB taxonomy): domain Archaea; phylum Nanobdellota; class Nanobdellia; order Woesearchaeales; family ARS49. Next base: position 182,374 of record JASMHM010000001.1, read on the forward strand.
ACCGCAGTCACCGGTGCCCCCCAGGTAACGATGACCACCTTATCTCCATACACGAAGGTGTTGGTAGGATTGAATTGTGCCTCTTCTAAGTAACGGTAGCTTGTGCTTGGCGCAATATCCTTGCCAAATTGAAAGACCCCCTTTCGTTTGACCGTGATCACTCGCTCCTTGATCCTTTTGATGCGCAGATCCCGAAAATACTGCTTCATAAAGATAGGAAGCAAGTCTTGGTACTTCGCGTCATCAATACCCGTAACCAACACTTCTTTCTGGACTTTGATGATGTCCTTCAGGAAGTACTTGAGCCCTTCCTTGCCCTTGAAGACCTCCACCATGGTGTCTTCCTTGGGTAAGTTGGCCATGGCCTTCAGCTGAGGGAGCATGCGCGCCACAGCCCCCTCTTGCGACGCTAGCTCTCGCTGTTTATCCTCCAGATAGTGCTTAATCTTGGAAGGATCGGTGGCTTGGAAGTACTTCTTAGAACCTCGGTAGACATGGGTGGCCATACCCTTGTCCATCAACTGCTCTAGTTTATCATACACGTGCACGCGATATATCCCCGTCCTCCTACCGATCTCGTACGCCGTGCTGGTTCCGGACGTGAGCAAATCTAGGTAGATCTTGATTTCATTCTCGGTAAGCCCGATATCGCGCAACGCCTCTGTGTTCATTGTGGTAGGTCACCATCCACGACTTATAATACTTTCGTACATGTATGGTACGACACACTCTTTAATACTAAGCCACCATTAAGTGGTTATGATACAGACGCACAAACAACTCACAGATAGATTGAACAAAGCAATGATGGACGAGTACATTGCGGTAAGTCCTACACAGAACCCATTAGCGCAACAACTACCCAAACTTGACAATCTAAGCCTACGCGAGGTGGTGTGCCAATACACCATCTTCCCAAGAAGTATCGTTTCCCTCCTCTCCACCGCCAGAGACACTGCTAGAGAGTGCGGATGGAATGAAGTGGACGTGGAGCTAACTAGAAATATTGGTGAGGAGTTGGGAACAGAAACGGAAGGGTTAACACACTATCAGATGCTCGTTCGAGGTCTGGAATTTGTTGTAATGCCCTATATCGCAAGAAAGCTATCGCGGTTGGAACCGAACAAACACACGGGACAGTTCATTTGGCAAATGGATCGAGTTGTTAGCGGGAAGCCACATTACGCACTTGGAGGCACCTATGCCCTCGAATGTTCCGCGGTCCCCGAACTCGTATTGGTGAAACATGCCATTGAGACATTTCACAAAAGAGCCACAGGACGAGATCTTGCACCTCGCGGATCACTAATGGAATTCTTTGATCTTCACATAGGAACTTGGGAGCCAGATCATGAAGAGGGCCTAAGAGAGACCACTGCTAAGTACGTCACCACGGAAGCAGACCAAAAGCTCTTTGAGCAGGGCTTCAGAGACGTGATGGAAACTATGGACACCTGGTGGACAGGGTTGCTTGACGAAAGTCAAGCCCCCACCTGCAGTGTTTGAATAGAAAAAATTCCGACCAACCATAACATTTATTAATCTTTCTATCATAGTAATTACTAGATTCTAGAGTGAGAAAATGAGTGAAGACAGCATAAGCTATTGTCGCCTTACAGATGGCGCCCGTTTGCACAAACGGGAGCAAAATGGGCAGACACTAGTAACGATACAAGTGGGAAGAGACCGTGTAGAGGTACCTATGAACGAGGCACCTCCGTGCTTCCAAGCCCATCAGGACAGTGATCGGTCAAGCGTGTACTTACGCGCAAACCATCCGGAACTCTTTGGACCATGAAATCATTCTGTTACGTGGCGGGACGAGTAAAGTATACCGGGTACCGTAAGGAAGAAGAAATTCACTTCCTGCGAACCTGCAAAACTAAAGTACTATTCTATCGCTATGATGGCAAGGACGTATATGAACACGCAGGTCCGCACAAGAAAACATACACTCTGGACGAACTGGCGGCAGAGGACTTGCACGCCAGCATCCTCATGCGAGTGGCCTGTCCAGACATTCTTAACAGATTCGGCCTCAAAGCCTGCGGTCCAAAACCTTTTTAAGGAGCCCGATTAGAACCTAAACCTATGGGGGCTGTAATTTTCGACTTTTGGGGAACGTTAGTGAATGGAGGGGCGAGAAGCCCACTTAGACGAACCCATAGAATCCTAGCCAAAGAAGGAGATTTTGGAGAGTTTGTCGAAAAGTTTGAAAGCATCACTATGGTGAAGACTTTTGAAAGCCAACAAGAAATGTTCGAACACGCAGCCAAAGAGATGGGCTACGAAGCAAACGCTGAAACCATCGAAGCGTTGATAGGCGTGTGGAACAAGAACGCCCTACTGGCCGAACCCTTTGACGATGCCCTCCCCACATTAGAAACACTGAAAGAGAAAGGCATCAAGATGGCATTACTATCAAACACCGCAAGCTTCCTAACAGAAGAAGTCATAGAACGCCTAAAACTGAATGACTTCTTTGACGTCATCGCACTAAGCTACAAAGAAGGCATGCTCAAGACCGATCCAAAAATGATCAAGAAAATCATGAAAGAACTAGGCTCAACAAAGGACGACACAATATTAGTAGGTGACAGCGTTGAGACAGACATGAAAGCTGCAGAGGCATCAAAGCTCAAAGGCATCCTTATCGATCGAAGAGGACGAAGAGAGTATGACAACAAGATCAACGTGCTAGGGCAGGTACTTGACGAACTATGACCTGCTTGTTCTGCCAAATAGTAAAAGGCGAGATTCCTGCACAAAAGATTTTTGAAGACGAAAAAACATTTGCTTTCTTAGACATCAAACCAATAAGCACAGGTCATGCATTAGTGATTCCTAAAGCACACTTAGAACATTTTGACGACATGGATGCGGAAGACACTCATCACGTGATGGACACCGTGCAAAAGCTTGCACCAAAGATCATGGAAGCAGTAGGCGCAACAGCATACAACGTCGGAGTTAACGTTCGCCCAGATGCTGGGCAGGCAGTCATGCACACCCACGTCCACATCATCCCTCGCTCAGCAGATGACGGTCTGAAAAGCTGGCCAGGAATGGACGTGGACAATTTGGAAGAGATCAATAATAAGATAGAGGCGTTGTTATGATTCCCGCATTAGTTAGAATTTTTACTGCAGGGAAGGTGCTGCTGACTGAACGCGTTAGTTCCGAGACTGCCTTGGTACAAAAAGCAAAACAACCAAAAATAGTGTCGGTCGAATTGCAGCACCACGATCCTGGTCCAGGCCCCTCAGGTATGGGATGGCCGCTTCCCCGGCAATATATCACATGGACTACCGCACAGGTAGACCAACAGCGCTTCAGACTTTCGGTAGACCACGGAACTGGCAATCTCACGGGGTATGCAGGGGTCACAGATGCTGTTGCCAACGAAATCCGACACGTAATCACGGCCGGCGATGTGGTTGACAGAATGCGCGAAGCATACCCTAGAGCCACCGTACTCTTGTCTAATGATAAAACCGTGATTACTGATGAGCAAATACAAGCGATGCGTGAAGAAGCGAGACATCACGAGCTCTTCCCTTTCGCGTAGCAATCCTTATAAACACATCTTTCTCTTGTAATACTCTTGGCGCTGTAGCTCAGCTTGGTTAGAGCGCTGGTTTCATAAGCCAGAAGTCGGGAGTTCAAATCTCCTCAGCGCCATCCCCTACGCAAACTAAGAAGAAAAGCAATAGGGAGAAGTGCAGTAACGTTTATAAATTCCTGAGCCCGGGACCATACTATGAATAAGCGGTTGGCGATATCTGCGTTTGGCTTGCTTGCTGCAGTTCTCTTCGTGGGCTGGTTTGCGGGCTCCCAGGGAAGTCCTACTATTGCAGCCATTGCCAACACAATAAACTGCGAGGACTGCAACGTCATCTTCATCAGTCTCACCAACGTCCGGGCAGACCATCTTAGCGTGTATGGATATGAAAGAGAGACTTCTGCCAATATCGATCGCTTGGCAAGCAAGAGTCTTGTTTTTGAGCAGGCGAGAACAGTGGCCAGCTGGACCCTGCCCGTCATAATGAGCGTCTACACCTCCACCTTCCCTATACAGCACCAAGTCATGAACCGGTACCCTGTTGAGAACGCATCACGAGTGAGTCTTCCTGAAGAATCATACACCATACTCGACACTCTCCATGATGCAGGCTACATGACCGCTGCCTTCACCTCCAGGGGAGACTATGACGAAAGATACGGCCTCACAACAAGGTTTCAACATCATGAATACTTTCCTAGTGAAGGAACAGGCGCAGCCTATGGCTCCATGAAGAATGCTTCTGCAGCCAGCATAGACTGGTTGGAGAAAAATAAGGACGAAAAATTCTTCATCCACGTCCACGGATATGACGCACACTGTCCTTTTGCGCGTCCGCAAGAAAACGACGTCTTTGATCCGGACTATGAAGGTGTAGACTTCAATACCTGCTACTGGACGTTTGACAAGGTAGAACCTATCAGCGTAGGATCAAAATCGTATTATGTGGTTAAGCAAAGCGGAGGTGCCACTGCCATTCCTCCAAAGCTTAGCGACAGAGACATCTACCACATGAAAGCATTATACGATGGCGAGATCATGCTTGCAGACCAGTACGTAGGCACCCTCCTAGATCGCATTGAAGAGCTAGGATTATCTGAAAACACCATCATTGTGTTCTTTTCCGAACACGGAGACCTGTTTGGCGAACACGGAAGGTTCATGCGAGGCGGTGCACTGCGAGGAAGCTTCTATGATGATGTTATGCACGTGCCCCTCATCATCAAGCATCCAAGATTGGCACCAAAGAAAATATCACATCTCACCTCATTGATTGATCTTGGTCCAACAGTACTTTCATGGCTTGGCCTTCCTGGACGAAATGATTTCGAGGGTGTGAATCTACTAGAAGCAAGAGATAGCGTGTTTGCAGCCACCAAATTTGTCCCTCCCCCCACAAACAGCTACTTCAACAGGAGCAGCACGATAATGGCGGTGTGGCAGGACAATGCCAAACTCATCAAGGAAGAGGTTGTTGATGAAACGTCCTATGAAGTGTATGACTTGGAAAAGGACCCTGAAGAACGAGAGCACGATCCAGAAAAGCTCACTCTTTTAAACCAAACGCTTCATGACTGGATGCGCGGTTTGCGCTAACAAAATCATGAAATATTGGTGGATTTTAGTCATTCTCCTTATAGGATGTCAGCAGCAGCAAGAAACCAAGGTTTATTGGTTTGTTCCTGATGGAATGCGTGCCGATCCTGAGGTTTTTACCGTGTTTGAGTGGGCAGAACAAGGACACCTGCCCAACATCAAACGTATGATGGATGAAGGAGCCTACGGGTATTCCATCCCTACCTTTCCCTCTCATACACCTACCAACTTCGCCACCTTATTCACAGGAGTGTATCCAGATAAACATGGAGTTGCAGACGGACCCATGCACGTGGAAGGTAGACCGCTCAACAAAGTAGCTGTTGGAGGGTTTAGCAGTGCAGCCAAGAAAGTATCGCCCTTCTGGGTGACGATGGAACAGGAAGGCAAAAACGTAGCGTTGTTGTCCATGCCTGGCTCCACCCCTCCAGAATTGAACAAAGGCATCACCATCCGCGGAAGATGGGGAGGGTGGGGAGCAGACTTCCACGCCACCATCTTCCAACAAGAAGACAACCACACCCAATACGAGCGTGGTCGGGGCTCAAGGCTCTTCTTTTTCGGACCTCCGCTAACAAAGTACGTGAACAGCACGCATGCAAACTGGACGACCCATGAGGCCCAACGAACAGTCTTAAGCCAATATGGTGCCAGCGAAGAAGTATACATCTTTGACAGCGTTGACGATCAAAAAACAGCGTATGATAGCGTGGCCGTACGAAACAACGTACTCCAGGAAGGAGAGACTAGCGAATGGTTCCCCATCACCCTAGAATGGAAGGCAGGAGAGAGCGTCATACCTGTGGAGACCCAGTTCCAAGTGCATGTCATCAAGATTGATCCTTCTGGCTGGTTCAGGATAAGATTTTTTTACAACAACATAAACGAACACCTCACCCAACCGGCAAGCGTTGCTGGACAACTCACGCAGTGGGTGGGGCCGATGGTGGACTTTGTGGACAACTTCCCTCCCCAACTCATATTTTATCCAGAAGACAGACAAGCCTTCCTAGACGAAGCCCACCAAAGCTTGGACTGGCACCGGAAGGCAGCAGGATACATGTTGGATGCGTACGATCCGGATGTGTTCATTCACGATATCTACACCCCAAACCAAATGCTAACAAGTAGATGGTGGATGGGGCACGTGGACCCCTCAGCAGCCTCATATGCTACGATCAAAGCGGAAGAACGAGAAGAAAGATGGGAAGAAGTGCTGGCAATGTACAAAAAACTGGACGCAATCGTTGGCGAGATGTACAAAAGAGCAGACGACAACACCATACTCATTCTGAGTTCAGACCATGGCGCCGTTCCCCTTGATAAATGGGTACGGTTGAACAATTTGTTTGCCCAAAAAGGTTGGCTCCACTTCACAGTGGGCGAGGACGGCGAACCCATCATTGATTGGGAAAAGTCCAAAGTCATATACCTAAAAATGGCACACGTCTACATCCATCCTGATGGATTAGCAGGTAACTGGACGCGTGCCTCAGGTCCTGAGTATAGAAAATTAAGAGAAGAAGTTAGACAGGCACTCATCAGCTTGGAAGATCCGTTTACCAAGGACAGACCCGTTATTGCAGCGTATGACTGGGAGAAAGTACCCCAATATCTTAGCCTTCCTACAGACCGAGTAGGAGACTTAGTCGTGGTGAACGAGGCAGGATACGGATGGAACGAAGAGATGAGTCTAGATCGTAAAATATTCACCGCACCTTTGAAATCAGGGTACAAACAGGCCATCATCGCACACTTCGAACCCGGCATGTGGACCCCCTTCGTGATCATGGGACCTGGCATAAAACATGCCAAATTGGAAAAGCCTATAAACCACGTTGATCAATACACCACCATCATGGCATTGCTGAACAAGACAGTTGCTACGGATGGGAGAGTGCTGCATGAAATACTGGAGTAGCCTCATTCTCTTCCTAATGGCATGCAGTACACCGGGATTGATGTATGACCACCCAGATCACCCACTCACTGTCGAAGTGACCCAAGAAATCTCTGCAGAGGATGCTAAAGAAATCCAAAGACAGACCATTATAGGATTGCAAGCGGTGTACGCCAACGAGCGTTCTCCCTACCCTGGCCAGATCACCAACGTACAAGAGTGTGCCACCGAATTCATACCAGAATACAACGAGAACCATGTACTCTTGTACAGCACGGTTAGTTTGGGAGTTGGCGCTTGCACTGAAGACACCGCCATCCATCGCATGCTCATCGGGTGGAGATACTGCGAATCTCAGGAAACATTATACACAATCCAATACCATACGCCGAAGGATGAGAACCCTGTAACTTTCTTTGAGAGCATGAGGTGCTCATGAGAAAATACGCCGGGTTGTTTTTGGTCTCACTTACTCTGCTCATGGTGGAGATCATCTCTACCAGGTATGCTAAGATAGTGATGCGACAACACTTTCAGTTCATCATCATCTCTTTGGCCCTACTAGGCATAGGAATAGGCGCAATCATCGTGCACTACCGAACCTACAAACTCTCACGTGTTGCGGCCTGGTATGCAGTCTTGGTCCCTTCCCCGTTTGTCATCTTACACTTCCATGAGACACTGCACGAAGGAGTCTTCTTCATTTCGTTGTTGGTCGTGTACATTCTTAGCGGAATGCTCACCGCACTGCTCCTTCGTTCACTCCATCGCCACATCACCCAAGCATACGCCATCGTTATGGTTGGAAGCGCATTGGGTTGCCTTCTCACCATCTTGGTTATGAACGCCTATGGGCATATAGGAGGTATTCTCCTCGCGTTCTTCCTTTCGCTTGTCGCCGCGTTGCTGCTTGGCTCTCGAGTGGTGCTCTTCTCGCTCGCATACCTTCTGGTACTTCCTAACGTGGTCACGTTAGTCTGTGCAGAGAACGAACTCATTCGCATAGTACAATATACCGAAGAGAGAACTAACGCGTTCTCTCACGTCATAGCGAGGGTGCAGGCCAAGACGGATCTATGGCTGGTGATGGATTGTGTTGGTCAGACAGACATTGTAACGCACGAGCCTCAGGGAGACCCTTACATTTATGATATTCCCTTTATGATGCGACCGTACTCCTCCATCCTCGTACTGGGCTCTGGAGGAGGCATTGACGTAAGCAGAGGCCTGCACGCAAGCCCAAGAGTGGTTGGTGTGGAGATAAACCCCATAGTTATTGAGGAGACCTTACGTCTGGCAGGAAACAACAGCCCCTATCTTGTTCCTGGGGCAGAGACAGTCATTGCAGAGGGTAGAGGTTTTGTTGAGTCCTCACAAGAAAAATACGATATGATCGTTATCTCACTCATCAAGAGATACGGCGGCGTCGGGATTAAGGACTTCATTTTTCTTGAGAACTATCTTTTCACGATGGAAGCATATGCGAGTTATATAGACCACCTCACCCCAGAAGGCATACTGATCGTGAGAGACAGTAAAAAATGGGCAGACCGTTTTCTTCCTACGTTGATTAGCGCTGTGCAGCGAGAAGGTGCAGACCCAAAAGAAAACATGATGATCCTGCGAGGATCAGGAAGCGCCGTTTTCATGGTGAAGAAGAGCCCTTTCAACCTGGCAGAACGCACTAGACTAAACAAACTCGTCGCCGAATCCAGAACCGTGCTCGAGACTCCCTCGAATGACCCTATCAATCCTTCAGACATCATAACTGACGACAACCCGTTCATCTGGCGAGTGGCCACTTCCCAAGAACACGAGAAATTCCTCAGGGGAATGGGATGGGCCGCGGTTAAGGATTGGTGGTTAATGTTCGCCATCACACTCGCCGCGTTCCTGCTCCTGCACCTTCCCTTACGGAAAAGGAAAGAGCTAATGCGACCTGCGGTGTTCCTTGGCAGCATTGGCGTTGGCTACATCATCCTACAGCTCATGTTCATCCACAAACTTACGTTGTTCCTAGTCAATCCCATGTATTCCATCACCATAACCCTTTCCTCCTTTTTGTTCTTTGGAGGGTTGGGAAGTTTAGCCAGCAGATATCTTAGCAACATTCGCGAAAACATCCAGGCCTTGCTACTATTCATGCTTGTGTTTGTGGTGTTTGCCAACTGGCTCGTCACCACAGGACTTAGCTGGTCGTTTGCCACGAGAGTCATCGTTGCGGTGGCCATCATAGGCGTGTTGGCGACCCTGATGGGAACGCTCATGCCTTTGACCTTGAAGCGAGTGGATGCCCAGGACCTACCTTACCTATGGGGCTTGAACGGCGTTGCAGTCGTGTTAGGATCTGTTATTTCCATGCTTGCAGCCATCAGCATCGGCTTCACCTGGACCCTGGTTATAGGTATGCTTGCCTACGCACTCGCCTGGAAATCAGCACCCGCGCACTAGGTACTGCGTCGTGACAAAGACATCAGCCTTGGAACGATCAGTAGGTTTATAAACAGATCGCAGACTAAACATTGTATGCCGCCGTGGCACAATCTGGTACTGCGCACATCGACCTAGTCGAGCGTAAGCTTGGAAAACCATGACCAGAGAGCGTGTTCCCTAACGGGTTTCCCGGTTCAAATCCGGGCGGCGGCGTTCACAGTCTTAGAACTTTTGCTATGCCCTTTTCGTACTTGCCCGCTTTTAGCACCTTGTGCCAACCACAAGCTGTGAGAAGTCCGCTGAAAAGGGAGTACTTCACCGAGTCCCTCATCGACTTTTGGGTGAGCCCTTGTTCTAATTGGGAGACGCTCATCGTGTCAATGTCGCGATCATTTCGCCATAAGGTGAGATCTGCCAACGATGAAAAGTTCGAGGAGTTACGCTTTTTCCGAGATTCGGCCATTGCATAGGCACGAGTGCTCATGTCCTGCTCTGCATTTATGGCTGCGTTAAGATCTCGCTGCGCCTGATCTGGGCACCCGGGTTCTAGGCGTCCTGTAATTTTCAGGGTGAGTTGCGCTTGGTCAACCATTCGGCCAAAACTTTCCATTCTTCCATCAAGCGCTTGGATGAACAACGCATCATGTTCTTTCGAGGTGTACACCCAGGAGCGCGGCCCTTCCCCTTTACAGGCAGCCATGTAATGTGCGTGGTCAAGCAGATATTTGTAGCCTATCTCGTCGTTGCGTACATTTTGAAGGTAGCGCGTGGTCATTCTTGCTGCAGTTCTGCGAGCGCTGTCTAGCACAGAGAGCACGTTTGTTTTTTCAGCCAGTAATTTCCCTTCCGGAGTATAGCTAAAATCCTTTCTCAAGCCAAACCCGTACAGACCTTCAAAGATGGTTTGAGAGCCTAACCTAGAAATGTCCTTGTTTTTTTCTTGGTGAGAGAAGAGCTCCTGCCACGCAATCCACAGTTTTTTTGCTTGCGCATAAGGATACTCAAATGGCGTTCTTGCACCTTCGAGTGTCCCCCATCCCGTACTCTTGCATTCAGTGAAAAGTAGCGTGCCCGCGTTGGGAACCCACATTCCGTCTGGTTTTACGGGTCGTACAAGATCGTACGCCTTACTAGCAAGGTGGGGTTCCTCGCGCACGGTATCGGATCCGAAGATTGTTCGGCAACGAAGGGTGCGAACATCTGGATCGTAGGTAATCTGTATCCAGTGATTGTTATGTGAGTGAACCTTTTGGGTGGCGGCAAGCACCTCTCTGCCACCTTCTGGAGTGCGGTGATGCTCAAGTTCAGATAGAAATGCCTCCTCAGTTAGGGGTTCTAAGCTTTCAAAGGTTCTCGTCACCCGCTTTTCTGGATTCTTCGTGAAAATGTGCCACCTGTTTCGGGGAGTGTCCATTTTTACCTTACCCCATAATGAGTAGTGTGGATCCAGCACTCGGATTCCTGAAGCATTGAGATCGCACGTGATAAAGGTGTGGTCTGCCAGACCTATTTTTTCTGGGTTCTGTCCGTCCTCCACGTCCTTCATCCCTCTTGCTTTCCATAGTGTGGGCTGCAGTTGTAGTGATTTTGCGATGAGGTACAATGCCCCACCATACGCAAAGCATGTTGCGCTCTTCACCATTTCGTGCAGGTGTGGACCTGCGTTCGCATTCTCCATAGCATCATCATAACCGTAGTCCACATGCAGAAATTTTCCGTCAAAAAGATATCTAGCTTGGCTAACTTTTCCCTTGCTTCTAAGTCGGTACTTACCCGCTATTTCTTCAGCCCTATCAATAGATTCTTGTGGAAACCCCATAGAGAAAAAAAAGGAAGATAGAATAAAAAGTTAGCCAAATATGGCTCTAGCAACGCCATCAGATGGCGGCGAATAGTTAGCTGGCGAAGGTGGTGCTTTTACCTCTAGAGCCGCGTGTTGTTCTTGGGAAAGATCAACCACAACTCTTCGAGTAAATCCAGAAACGTCATAGTGCTTTTGTCTGTCTTCAGTGATTCTTTTTGCTTCGTTCTCAAGGTTACGCCAGCCGTCTGGGCTTTCGGCAACAAAAGATGTCAAAGAGTGTCCTTCTAACACCGCGTCAGGTTTCCTTTGGTAAGTAGCGCTGAAGGTTGTGCTCACTTCCCCGAACGATGTTGGAACCTCCGCCTCTTTCAGTTTGGCTACCAAAGCGTCATGTTCGGTTCTGAATGCCCGTGAGGCACTACGTGCGCTGTTTCCAATTCCTTGAATCGTTCTTTGTGGCATACGTGCTTGAGATCACCGCTCATTAAAAGCATTTCGGTTCTACACCCCAAACGTTTAAATAAGATGTTAGGAGGAAATAATGTATGACTCGCATGTACATCCAAAACGAGGGCGTCTTCCAATTGGGACTGAAAAAGATGTCTTTGTACGTGATTATGCTACTAGTGACCGCATTCTTGGGCTACTGGTTCGTGGGCTGTCAAGAGCCAACCTGTCAAGCAGGATGGTTTGTTGGCTTGGTACAGTTCTTGGCATGGCCGTTCTTCATGTTTAGCAGACTTCCAGAGATGCACTTGGTCATAGGCATCATTCTTTTCATACCTGCAGTCATCCTACAGCTAATTTGGTTGTATGGTGTGGCTTGCCTGTTGTTATTGCCCTGGAGGGGAAAGAGATATGTCTACAAAAGAAAGTAAACCTGCAAAGCCAAGTAGTGTTGGCGACTTGTACCAGTGCCCTAAGTGTGGAGGTATGGAGTTTTCCAAGCCGGGCAAGTGTCAATGCGGAAAAGTGCTGCAAAAACTGTGCGATTGTGGCTTTGTCAAGAGTAAGTGCACTTGCTAGTCCTCACAAAATCTTATATACTAGTAACTTTGCTCCTCTCGTATGGATAACCAATGGAGGCTTATGTTATACTTTTTCACAGCAGGCTTTGTGTTGTTGCTTGCAGTGTTACACTTGTTTAGGTTGTTTCCCTTACCTACCGGAAAGTTCTCCTACTTCCTGATCAGTGTCTGCATCATTGTTTTACTACTTCCAGTAATCAATTCTATCAACTTTGTGGGTATTGGCAGGGTGGAACCTAGGAAGAGCGTTCTTCGCAAGAAATAGGTTTATAAACCGTCAGTCATGATATTTCTTATAAGCTCTTGTGGTGTAGTCCGGCCAAGCATCAGGCCCTCTCGCGGCCTGGACCCGGGTTCGAATCCCGGCGAGAGCATTCAATACGGATAGGTTTTTATGATGTAAGTCGTGGACGTACCTATGCCTGAACAGATTTGTGAGTACGGAAGGGTTAGTGGTGTCGTGCCAAGAGATGGCCAGTTTAAGATTTCCCAAAACTATAAGATATCTTCTTTTTACCATTTTGACGAGGGCAGCGCCTTACATCTTCAAAGTGTGGACGCACACAAGGATCTCGCACGTGAGGATCCTGCGATCGCTCACTTGGCAAGCCACGTGCCTTTTAACGAATTACCAATAATGTTAGAAGAGGAGGAAGGCAACCTCGTAACTCTAACGTTCTGCTCAGACCTTCACGGAAACCACTCGTTATCATTGGAGCGCAGCCAACATGTGGTCCCTGCTTTGGAACCCTACCTACGTTTGACCATCCTGCCTTACGACTAGGATCAGCCAAAATCAATGAGTGTGACTATGGCGTTTCCTGTAGAAACGACAACACTAATAGACGCGATCTCCATGAACAGGGGAAGGAGCAACGTGAGACTAGAAAGCATTGTGTTCCCTAACGTGGAAGCAGACGAAGAATTCCAAATTGTCCAGGAAAGACCCAGGCCTGAATAAGAGCATTTTTAAATGAGTCCGTGTTGGATGCACTCATGCGTGCCTTAGTGATAACGTGGGTTGTGCTGGCAGTATTACTTATCAGCGCTGGCTGGTACGGACAAACAGTCATCCAAGACCTCAAGAATAACGATCAATTGCTTGCGACAGCGACCCAGCAAGGTTTTGATACCTTAACCCAAAGTATTGGCACGATTAACAAAAATGTCGGAACGCTAGAAACACGCGTTGCTGGAGCTGAAAAAGGACTCGCAGGGGTAGGAGTAAAGGTGGCGCAAGTACAAGAACTTTCAGAGCAAGGCATTAGTTCGTTGACTGGGCAACTTAACCTGCAACAAGAATTAAACAACGAAAAGCTTTCTGCCTTAGAAGATAAGATTGTGAGAAACGTGCGAAGCGGAGATCTTACCGGCATGATTGATCGCGCTATCAAGAGTGTGGTAAGCGTCAATACCGACGTGGGGCTAGGAAGTGGCGTGTTCATCCGACCTGGAGGATTGATCGTCACCAACGCGCACGTGGTCAAGGATGCAGGAGAAGGATCCGTACGCACCTTAGACGGCGAGATTCACTCAGTCTCCATCGTAGGAACAAATCCCGCGATAGACATTGCTGTGCTGCGCATCAACGGAGACTATCCCTATCTTGACTTTTCACGATCTGCCACCATAGGAGAGAAAGTGGTAGGCATGGGTAACCCTGGAGGACTAAGCTTTACAGTAACAGAAGGCATCGTGTCTGCGGTAGACCGCATCCAGAATGGGGTGAACTACGTCCAAACAGATGTTCCGATCAATCCTGGAAACAGTGGCGGTCCGCTTATCAACGCTGTTGGAGATATTGTAGGGATTAACACGCTCAAGATCAAAGGTTTTGAGGGTGTGGGCTTTGCGATTAGCGCACAACAAGTGGACGACACCATCGACCAGATCATTAGGGCTGCAGAAGCCTCAGATTAACGTTTATAAGTAACAGCTACTTCACACTTCTATGCCAACGTGGCGGAATCCGGTAACGCGACGGTCTCGAAAACCGTTTCCTTCGGGAATTCCAGGTTCAAATCCTGGCGTTGGCGTCCTTTAATGCAAGGTGGCTCAGTACGGACCAGATCCCTGGTTAGATCCCGAAGCTAACAACGTTTGGTTTTCTGTACACGCATCGCAGGAACACGTGTGATCTCGTCTAAGCAAGGATATCGATTTTGTGTCAACTATTTGAGTGAGATTAGCAATGCAAGCCATGCACTCGCACGTATGACTGTTTCTCAAGTCTGCTAACCCCTTTTCCTCCAGAAAAAGCTCAGGGATCGCAATACATGCACTGCACTTGCAGGTATGTTCAGAGTTTAGCTCCACATCAACCTCCTTAGACAAGAGAAGATTGGAATCTTTAAGAAGTTTTCCTAGCCCATCCTAGAACGGATGACCTTTCGTAATTTTTCCATCTCTGGATAACGGTACCAGAACAGAATCTTTTGGTCTTGTACAGTGCTTGTTGTGGGTTTGTCTTTGAGTACGAATCCTGTGAAGGACTCTGCGATGTCCTCCTCGACGCTGCTGGAGGCGTATTCTGTGAGGAATCGGTCGTCATATTTTCTCCCAAAGGCCTCGGATAAGGAGTAGTACTCGTCGTCAGATTCTACCTCTTGAAGCTTGACCCATTCGGGGTAGATGTCTTTCCAGAATGCTTTGAAGTAAAGGTTTAGATAGGATTTTTCTGTGGCACAGCCCTCATCGGTGCCATACCGGGGGTTGCACACTTGCTGCTGCAAGAGGAAGTCTGCTTCTACCAACTGCTCGTTGGCAACCAATTGTTTGTCATTCAGCGTGTATAAGCGTGCGCTTTCGTGGATCATGGTGTAGGTAAGATCTTTGTTGTCTAGGCTACCTGTCAGGTATGCATCCTTGATGTCGATAAGTAGTTCGAACTTGTTAGTCCCTTCAATGATGCCTACTGCAGCTAGTGTTTCATCCTCGCCATCAGTCACCACTTGGAATGTGGAGAGCATGGGTGTTGTTTCTCTAGGAATGGTTTGTATGTATTTTGCCCAGATGGCTTGATGTTTAGCATCATCGTTTTGCAAGGCTTGAAAATCAGCACTTACAGATGGCTTGTCTTGTAATGTAATTTTTTCCCCGTTGATCGTGTACACGGCAAGTATGGTGATCTCTGCTTCTTCTCTGTCTTCCTCATCAAACATGCCTGGATAGTCTTCGCCATCCTCAAAATAGTCGTCTCCGATGTCTTCTGCTAAAGCGTCTATACGTTCGTCGTATGCTGCACATTCTTCGTCAGTATCGCAGTCCACATAGCACACCTTTTCTATAGGATCATACTGCTCAAAGTCGTAGCAGTCCTCTGGTAACATGTCAAAGTCTTCATAGTCGGCGTAGTATTCATCATAGTCGCATTCTTCGTCTATGCAATCAAAGTAGCAATAGTCGTCCACCTCGTCATATGTTTCTTCAGGAAGACAACCGTTTTCGTCCAAGCCTTGATAGTCGTAATCGTCAAAGAACTCTGCCTCGAACTCCTCATCTACGAACACTACCGGAATGGTCTCCACAGGAATGGTAGAGGTTGCTGGAATGGTAGGAGTCTTGTTAGTAGCTTGTAAGGGTTGGTCTGGAACAGGCGTTGGAACGAGTACTGCCTCAGGATTAGCTGGTTGGACCTCAAACACTACCTGCGTTTGCGCAGTGCACGCAACCAACAAAAGTAGCAGTACCAACCATCTCATTAGCCCGCATACACTTAACTTGTATAAAAAGGTGATGTGCGCAAGTCTTATAAACCTCCAACCCCCTCTCGAACGTATGAAAGTCGTTGATCCATGGGGAGATAGTGACGTTAAGATAGATGAGGCCCTGATCAAAGAATTCGGGCTGAAAGTGTTTTCCAAAGAAGAGCTAAAGAAATTGGACCATTACTTGTTTGACCGAGGAATTCTAGTAGCGCATAGGGACTTTCAGTTCATCCAGAAAGCGATGGACGAAAAGAAACCGTTTGGTCAATTAACAGGCATCGCAACCTCCGGACCCCTACACTTTGGCCACAAGGTAGACGTGGACATGTTCATGTACTTTAGAGACAAAGGAGCAAAGAGCAAGTTTGCGCTTACAGATATTGATGCGTACTGTTCAAGACCTGACAGCAAGATTCCAGACATGAAAACAGCAAAGGCGCTAGCGCTAAACAACGCCAATCATGTTCTAGCATTGGGGCTGAAGCCAAATGAGGTGTACGCCCAAAACCAACAACCTTCTCGGTATTTT
Organism: Candidatus Woesearchaeota archaeon; assembly: GCA_030750765.1. GTDB lineage: Archaea > Nanobdellota > Nanobdellia > Woesearchaeales > ARS49. Next base: position 198,933 of record JASMHM010000001.1, read on the forward strand.
GAGCTCGCGTTTGAGGTAAGCAAAAAAATCACAGAGAACACGTTTAGAGGTATCTACGGCCATGTTGATCTAGGAAAGATAGGTGCAAACTTGCTGCAGTACGCAGACATCCTGCACATCCAACTTCCAGAATTCTTTGGCACCATGCCCACACTGACCTGCGCAGGGGTAGATCAGGATCCTCACGCGCGTGCGGTAAGAGACATTGCCAAACGCTTACCTTACAAATTCTTCCAGCCGTCCTTTGGCTACTTCCAACACCAAGCAGGCCTGCAAGAAGGAAAGAAAATGAGTGCCTCCCATCCTGCAACCGCAATATTCTTGGATGATGCACCAGAGGTGGCGTCCAAGAAGATCGATCGTGCCTTCAGCGGAGGAAGAGAGACCTTGGAAGAGCACAAAAAGTTGGGAGGCGAGCCTGACAAGGACAAGACCTTCGAATTATTAAAATTCCACCATCCTGACACAAAGAAGATAGAAGAAATGCACGAAGGATATAGTAGCGGCAATCTTACGACTGCGGACTTGAAAGGCTTTGCCAAAGACTTTATCACAAAATTCTTGAAAGAGCACCAGAAGAAGGTCGCAAAAACCGAAAGTGCTGCGCATAAGATCGTGTATGGCTAGTGTTCAATATACCACGCAGTGGAAAAATCTGTGGAATGTCGTTCTTCTAAGGGTTGGTCGATGCTTTCTCCAGGTCTCCAAAACAGCTCGCTACCTTTGACTTCTAGTTTTCCATGATAGCGTCGCTCTTCCCAATTGAAATTTTCAGGTTTGGCGAATGCCAAATAATGTACCTCTCCGTCTGGTGAAGCGTGAAAGAATTGATGTGTCTGTGGGACGAGCATCTCACCCGACTCAGTAACTTCTTCTAATTGACTGAATGAATCACCCATATCCTCAGGCACAGGACCTGAGAACGCATAGGATGAAACAACCACTCCCTCAACTCGTTCAGGACCTGAGTAAATAGCACCCTCACAAGGTCCTGCTGCGACTCTCCATTCTGGTGAGTCCTCTTCTTGGATAGCCTCTACTTGCCCTCCCAATTCTTGGCGGTCGAGATGGACTTCATCAAAGGTAGGTGTTCGATAGAAAACTACGGGAAGTCCTAACAGGTTCATTTCAGTTTCATGTCGTGCGGCATATTGGGCTATTCCGGCTACTACTGCCCAAGAAGCCCATGATTGTATTCCTTGTGAGATGTTTTCGTGATAATCTAAGGCCGTTTGCGGATCACACGGATCTGGACTACTCACCATCACCGGGCTAACCGTATTCCTGCCTGTGCAAATGCCTACCTGGAAGGCACCAAGATCTATCTCTTTAGTTATCCAAACACTCATAAAAACGTAGGTTTCGCACCAAATATAAACCTACTCATACCTTAGCGCATCTACGGGCTTTAGTCGTGCTGCGCGTCTTGCGGGCATCACTCCGCTTAGGGTGCCAATGCCAAATGAGAAGGCTAGTGCTCCAAAGAGGAGTACGGGTGAGACGCTGGCTTGCAACAGATTAGGCCCCCAAACTTGTACGGCCACCAATTCTACTGACTTGCTCAGGCCTATGCCAATTATTATGCCAATCGAGCCGCCGGCCATGCCTAGAAGCCCAGATTCAATGAGGAAGAGTGTTTGGATGTCTTTGTTGGTAGCACCAATGGCCTTCATGATTCCTATTTCCTTGGTTCTTTCTAAAACCGACGTAAACATGGTGTTCATGATGCCGATGCCACCCACTAACAAACTGATGCACGCTATGCCTATAATGACTGCTTGGACGATGAGGAGTATGCGATTGAAACTGTCGATAAGATCTTCGCTCGTGCCCACGCTGAAGTCTTCTCTTCCTTCCTTTTGGTGACGGTCCTTGCGCATGGCTCTTGTTACGGATTCTCCAACAACTGTAGGGTCGAGTCCAGGTTCTATCTGAGCAAAAATCATGTTTAACTCTTCTTTTCCTCCGAGGACTTCTTTGATGTCCGGGTCTGGCAGGAAGATTCCCTTATCGATCGCTTGATCTCCTCTTTTTTTGAGAAGGCCTATCACCTCAAAGGGTTTTTCGTTGATGATGAGCTTGTTACCCACAGCTACAGCTTTGGAAAACACCCCATTCTTTTCACCGTACCAGTACCCAATCATGATGTTGCCTTTTTCGTTGTGCTTGAGCAATCTTCCATTGGCTACCTTCACGTTCATGGCTTCGATAATGAGTTGGGCTTCCTCTAACTCGTCAGGTATGCTGATGGCAAACTGGGTGCGTAGCTCGTTTTGAAACTCCACGGTGACCCCTTCGAAAATTCTTCCAGCGGTGAGCTTTATTCCGCGTACTCGTTCTATGACGTCTCTGTCGTCGTCTGTGACAGTCCCTGATGTCGCACTTCCTGGAGGGGCAAAGCCTGCTTGTGCTCCTTGTATGAGCAGTTTATCTCCACCCAGACTGGCGAATTCTTGGTTCACAGCATTTTGTAGGCCCTGTCCGAGGCTGATCAAGCTTACCACGGCAGCGATGCCAATGAATATGCCAATCATGGTCAGTAACGTTCGAATCACTCGCTGTCGTAGATTGACCAGCGCTAGTTTGAAAAAGTCTTTCATTTCTTTTTCTTCTTATAGTAATAGTATCCAACGCCTGCAACGATGAGTACTATGACCACCCATGCTTTGCTGCCTCCGCCTTCTATTTCTTGGGCAGAATAGAACGTAACAGGCAGGTCGTACATTTCTGAGTGTTCTTTGTTGTACTCATCCAAGTATTCTGCTCTTACCTTCAGTGTGGTCTGTCGATTTTTTGGTTTTATGAGGAATTCGCTGGTCTCGAAGTCATCATTGTCCACGTTTCCCAAGTAATCGGTGTTGGAGGGTGTGAGTATTTCGTATGCTGGATCTTTGACGAGTTCGAGGTTGACATACTTGAGGTTTGCCACCCCTTTGTTGATGAACTTAATACCAACCGTAGAGGGCGTGTCTGCCCCATCACTGTCTACACTTGCCACGACCACTTCTGTCTTTGGTGGGCTGTTGAGCATGATCGCTAAGGTTGTTGACTCATTGTATCGCTTTCCTTTAGTATCAAAGTACGTAAGAGTGACAGGCACTTTGAAGATTCCCACTCCTGCAGAAGTGTCAGGAATAAGGTCAAAGTCTACAGAGGCCATCTGTCCTCCGCTTATGGATTGTATACGTTTTTTGTTGCCACTCCCAACAGGAGAGAAGGGCGTGTCCTGGATGTCTATCTGGATGTCCACGTTGCGTACGCCTACACGACCATTGTTCTCGAACTGCATGCTTACTATTCCTGGCTGTCCAGGGATCCAGTCTTTAGGGAGAATGCTATAACGTTCTAGAGTGAGCGCCACGCTTCCTGTGCTAACGCTTATGGGTAGTTCAATCTCTGTCCAAGCATCGGAGTAAGTATCAGTTTTGTATTCCAAGACAAGATCATGCACGCCGTTAGGCGCGTTGATGTCTACAAGCATAAATGCCTCCAGAACATGGTCTTCAATGGCAGGAATGGGTGGCACGTTGTACTTTAGTTCTCCCACCCCTAGGAAGGGATACTCTGGCTTGATGCGTACTTGGACGTTCTCTGCTCGCTCCCCTATGTTTTGGATGTTGAGCCAGATCTTAACGTTCTGTCCGGGCTCTGCAGGTACAGGCTCGTATTTGAGCAAAGAGATGAGTATGTCCGAGCTCTTAACTTCAGCAAGAACCGGCATGCTGCACAACAACAGCATGATGATGAGCATCTTTTTCATAGTTTGCATCGGTTGTCTTTCCTTTATATAATTATCTGCGTTTTGCAATTTTGCCGTCTTCAATACGTATCTGACTCTTGGCATGTTTTGCTAACTTTGGCTCGTGTGTCACCATGATTACTGTTTTTCCTTGCTTGTTGAGCTTCTTGAGTGTGTCTACCACTTGGTGACCGGTAACACTGTCTAAGTTGCCTGTTGGCTCATCTGCAAGGATTATGCTTGGATCGTTCACTAAGGCTCGGGAGATGGCTACGCGTTGTTGTTGTCCTCCAGATAGTTCTGTTGGCTTGTGGTGGATTCTATCTCCTAACCCTACTTGCTTGAGGAGTTGGGTGGCTCTTTTGATACGCGCCTCTTCTGTGGTTCCTTGGAAAAGCATGGGAAGCATGACGTTTTGTAGTGCGCTCAGGGTGGCTATAAGATTGAATTTTTGGAAGACAAAGCCTATCTTTTTTCCTCTCGCTCTTGCCAGCTCATCTTCTGACATCTTGCTGATATCCTTGCCATCTAGCAATACCGTTCCTTGGGTGGGAAGGTCTAGGCATCCCACGATGTTCATGGCCGTGCTCTTTCCTGAACCTGATGGCCCTAGTATTGCGACAAAGTCTTTTGGTTTTATCTGTAGACTTATACCTTGGAGAGCGTGGACTTTGTTGTCTCCCATCGTGTACGTTTTCCACACCTTTTTGAGTTCTAAGATGTTCATTCTGCTAGTGTTGATGGAAATTCGCACAGGTTTTTAATAGTTGTGTGCGCCCCCATTTTTTGGAGTACTTTAGACTTGTCTGGCTTGCTCGTCATCCCCACAAAGTGTATCTTTGCTTTCATGCTTTGGAGTGCGTCGTTCTTTGCATCCCCTACATACAACACCTCGTGGGGTTTGAGCTTGTATTTTTTGAGCACTTTTTTGAACTTTGCTAGTTTATTGCTCCCTCCGTAGATGTCGGTGAAGTATTTGTGCAGCCCGCAATGTTTGAGGGCTTCTATGAGGAGTTTTTGATCCGTAAGACTTACTAGGAAGAGACTTTTGACGTTTTTTCTGATGTCTTTGAGTACTGAGGCGCACTGCACTAAGGGACAGGAGTTGAGTTGCTTCTTGTATTGCATGTCAAACACGGCTTCTAACGCTTTGATTTGTTCTTCTGTGGGTCTTCCACATAATTTTCGGTACAGGCGTCTGAACTTGTCGTGGGTGCTCAACCCTGTGCCTACGAGTTTGACGTACTCTGATCGTGCGTTCTTAGCCTTGCATACGAACTGTAATGTTTCTGCAGCTATTCTTGATTTTTCTCCTTCTGTGAGGAATAAGGTGCCATCAAAGTCAAAACCTACTGCTTTGATCTCTGATTTGGAGACACAATGTTTGCACTTCATGGCTAGAAGTTAGACTGCGTCTTTTTTAAGTGTTGTGTTAGAGGATACAACTTCCCATGCATCGCCAGTATACTCATAGGGACAATGACAACTGAAACCAAAGCCAGAGGAATAGCCCACCCGTCTCAACACGAATTGGTCTTCCTGCATCTCCCATTGGTCCGTGCACAAATCTATATGAAGGTCACCTACCGGACTGCCCATTTTTCTCTCAAGGAGCGCGGATGCTACATCGTTTGTCGCGGTGTGGAGGAGTGCCATTGCTATGGGATGTCTTCGCACCTCACAAGAATGTGAAGTTTCTTTTGCTAGGTACGCTCGCTTTCTGTCAAGCGGTGAGGAACGAGTATGATAGACCTCCGCAACCCTTTCTTCCAATTCCTCACGAGGTACGCGCCAAGTAATCACCGGCCTTTCGTCGCCATCTGAGGTACCTGGAAATTCTGTTCCAAGGCCATCTAAGAAAATAACCACAGGCATGCTGGTCCGGATGGTGTAGGCAGCTACCGTGTCCGTGAGCGTAAAACGTCCTAGATACTTTTCTCCCCCATGAGCTGCGAAAAGCGCGATTTCCTCTGCAGTGGGGAGGCTGGTGCCTCGCTCTTCTGCGTCTTGATAGGCCTCTGTCCACGGAATGGTACCTCTCCTGCTTAAGGCGGGGTCTCCAGTTCGAGCGGTGCGGGTCCAAGCCCAATTTTTTGGCCCCTTTATTAGCTTGGGAATGATCACAAAAGGGTAGCAGGACCCACCATATAAAAAATTGTGGTAGAAACGCATTTATACTAGCGTGTTTTGTCGTCCCTCATGAAGAGATGGCTTGTGCTACTTGTGGTGTTGAGTGTTAGTGTGGTGGCCACGCCGTTTTGTGATGAGGCACGTATCTCCCCTCAAGAATTCGTTGATGACAGTTTTTGTATTAGTTCAAGAAAGGGACAGATGCCTCGTGTGGAGATCGCTCTCGAAAACTTGGGTAAAGGTGAGATTCCTTTAGCAGAACTGGTTGCCGTAACAGAACAGGGCGTCCGGTCTTTTGTTCTTGACGATCCTGATCCTGACCGTCCATGGATGGCCAAACCTGCTCCTGGCTACAAGAGAAGATTCACTTACAACCCGACGTACATGGGTCCTTACATGTGGAGTGAATCATTGTATATCCGTCCCCGCTTTGACAAGTCGGGCCCTGAATGCATACAAAAGGTGGAGGTGTCAGGCCTTATTGACTGTCACTCCAAGCAGAAGTTATCCACTATTGGTGTAGGCATGGGCTTTATCAAGCCAGGAAGTAGTGTTGAGAAGAACGATTCTCCGGCTGCTAACGTGACTAACACCACGCAGGAAGTGGCTAACGAAACCGTGACTCCTGTCGTTGCAGAGGCAGATCTGGAAAAACTGATCGAGGCTAAGATTCTAGAATTGCAAGACAAGAATAACGTTTCCAACGTGACCGAAACAAGCAGTCCCACTGGCGCCATCACCACAAAAGTAATGGGTGCTAACTTTGGCATGGCGATTGGTGCACTAGCCGTCATGGGGTTAGTGCTTGCTGTTTTGCTTTCTGGAAGCTATGCCTTAGAGCGCCATCGCCATAAGAAGGAACAGAAGGAAGAACCTAAGGAACCAGAAGACGGGCCTCCTGTGCTGAACGCTCCTGAGATTGAGAAAATCACTGAAGAAGCTAAGGATGTTGACGAGTTACTAAAGTAAGAAGGCACAATATTTTGTTCCTGGCGTGAGCTTTTGTGGGAGCGTCTTCCTCCATGTTCCAGAAGCTACCTCTTCCTTGTCCAACGTGATCTCTCCCTGATAATCTTGGAGTAGGAATACCGCGCACATGGCGTGCTCCTTTCTTGTTTCATACACGAACGTTCCTAACTTTTTTAGTCTTCCTTGTTTGACTCCTAGCTCTTCTTTGAGTTCTCTTTTTGCAGCCTGTTCATAGCTCTCTCCCCTCCTTACGTGTCCGGAGAGGCTGGCTTCGTAGTAGCCAGGATAGATATCTTTCTTAGTACTTCTTCTTTGGACGTAAACCTTGTCTCCTTGGGTGATGATGACGTGGACGATCCTGTGACGTAGGCCGTGTTTGTGGCATTCTTTTCTTGTTGCGTGTGCCACTATCTCATCGCCCGCATGCACCACGTCTACTTGTTCTTCTTTCATAGAATACCGAACTGTTTGCCTATGAATAATACATAGAACAAGAGTAACATCCAACCCTCCCATTGCGTTATTTGCTTGTCTTGGGTCATGAAGAAGTATATGATCGTGGCCATTATCATTATGGGCAGTCCTAAGTAGAGTATGCTTTGTGGGATGAGCAAAGCGCCAAACAATCCTGGTATGCCCATGACTGCGAAGGTGTTGAAGATGTTGCTGCCAAGAATGTTTCCTACGGCTATCTCTGGCTTTCCTTGGCGGGCTGCGGTTATGGAAACAACAAGTTCTGGGAGGCTGGTTCCTAGTGCAACTACCGTTATTGCGATGATTTCTGTACCTATGCCAATTATCGTGCTTAGCTCTATGACAGATCGTACTGTGTAGTCTGCTCCGAAGTAGATGGCGATGGCGCTTGCCACGAGTATTAACCAAGTAGTAGTATGGATGGCCTCTCTTCTCATCTCTCCCTTCATCTCTTTCTTGATTTCTTTGTGCTTGTGCGTTTTTTGGACGCTCATCATGTACATGAAGTAGATGAAGATGCCTGCCAACATAATCCCGGCCTCGCCTTTAGTGAAAATACCATCCCATATCGTTATGGCTAGTACGAAGCCAGAACCTACAAAGATGGGCAGGTCAACGTGGATGAGTTCGTAGGTTAGGATGAGTTTTTTGCTGACTATGGCACTTATGCCAAGAATAAGGAAAATGTTGGTGATGTTGCTTCCTATTACATTACCAACAACCATTTCGGATGTGCCTCGAAGCACGGCGAGTATGCTAGAAATTATTTCTGGCAGACTTGTGCCAATGCTTACTATGGTGACTCCCACAATGAAAGCAGGAATACCCATTTTCTTTCCTATCTTTTCTGCTGCCCGGGTGAAGTAGTCAGCTGCCTTTACCAAGACTAAGAGTGCTACGATAAAGACCGCACTCCACAAGAGTAAGCTCATAACGGATGTTCAGTCTTGGAGCATAAAAATTGTTCGGTTATTCAAAAGGTATCTCATCCACCACACCCCATTCCCTAACGTCTCGGGAGGTCTTTGCTAGATGGATAGAAGTAATGGTAAATGAGACATCAACAGATGGCAAGCTAGAAGCGATGGAGTTCATTTTCTCCTCATCGAAATCAGCGTATAAGACACCAAGATGTGGCGTGTAGGATTCGTCGCTCTCGAAGAGCTCTCTGGCTAATTTTGCTGCGTTTGCCAATTGTACGCTTTCTACCCCGAGGAAGACACACCGGTCCTTGGTTCCTTTACCCGTAATGCGAACGTCTAGGGGAGAGAGTGTTTCCGCGAGCTGTTTTGCTAGGGCTTTGACGGTTTCGTAATCTTTGCGAATTCGAGGAAGCAGCGTGACGTGCAAGGGAAAAAAAAGGCGTGTTGTTAGTCGTGCACAGGTCTTTGGAAAGTTTTCGGAGTGATTCGTCTTTTGGGACGAGCCAAATGCTATAATGTTGATCCATGTTGTCACCAGAAGGTGTGACCATAAAAAGATTGCTAGGTTCCTAAACCTTATATACTCCATTTACCTCCTTATGGTTTACATGGGTGCAAAGGTCGCAGTGGTGCAAAGGCACCGTGAGGACTTCGAAGGCATTCGGTTTTCTGAGATGTTGCTCCAGCGTCATAACGTTGTGGATCACTTTCAATTTCCCGAGCACGTGCTGCACGAAGACTATGATATCGTTTTTTGTGGGAGTGTTTTCGATTCTGACAATTTCTTGACAGGAGCAGACTTTGCTCGCGCTTGGAAGCAAAAGAGTAACGCACCCGTTATCCAGTATGGTATCAGCCCCAGACAGAGTCCTCACATCGATGGTAACATTAAGAAAGATTGGGGTAGTAGGGGAGATCTTAGGAAGCACTATCCTTTGGTGGACCTGTTGTGCTCACCGCATCTCAAGCAAGTGCTATCTACTGGTCGGCTTTTGGACCTTGAGGAAATCTTTCCGCAAGTCAGCATCGACAGGAGTAGTGCTCCTGGCGTGCAGATTGCCGTCGTGCAAAGGCATCAAGGGTATAGAGAAAGCATTCGTCAAGCAGAACACACTATTAACCACCCAAATACCCTTGTTTATTATGACCGACCTGAAATGGTGGTGGAGGAGGCAGCTCAAGGCAGTTTTGGTCTTGTCGTCTGTGGGGGAGTGTTTGATTCATCAAAGTATGGATTTGTCGATCAGTTTGCTACAGCGTTGAAAGATGTTCGACCAAACCTTTGGGTGGTGATGTGTCGTGAGGCAATGAACAATCCTGGCCCTATTGATGGTCGGGTTCCGAGAAAGTATCCAGATCATGCGCACTTGGTAGGTATGATTACGTCGCCTAAGCTTCATGCCTTGCGCCAGATAGGAGATGTTAGAAGGTTACCAAATCATTTTGCTAGTTTTGAATTGCAGAAGTAATCATTCAATCATTTCAATTTCGATGTTAAGACCCTCAGGGACTGGAACTTTCATGACGAGTCGGAGGGCGCGTTCGTCAAGGCCGAGATCGATAAGCCGCTTGTGGATGCGCATTTCGTAGCGTTCCCAGGTTGCCTTACCGTCCCCGCACGGACACTTCCGTGTGGTTACCTTAATCTTCTTTGTAGGAAGAGGGACGGGGCCTCGCATATGGACCCCTGTCTTGTCAGCAATATCTTGGATGTAAGCGCACGTCTGATTAATCTTATCGATGTCTATACTTGCCAGCTTGATTCGTGCTTTTTGCATTCCATAGTCAGGGCCTTACTTTTTTTCCACTAAGTCTATGCACATGCCTGCCGCGACAGTTAATCCACTGTCTCGGATGGCAAATCTGCTTAGCTGCGGAATGTCAGCCTGTTTTTCAATGCACAGTGCTTGGACAGGCTTCATCTGTACAATGGCTGCTTCGCCATTCTTGATGAAGTCTGGGTTTTCCCCAATTTCCTCGCCAGATGCCGGGTTGATCTTTTTCTTGATCTCCGTCACTTGGCAAGCTACTTGCGCTGTGTGAATGTGGAATACAGGTGTATAGCCTACGGTGATGACGCTTGGGTGGTTCATCACAACGATTTGTGCTGTGAATTCTGTGGCCACTTTTGCTGGGCTGCCAGCATCTGCCAATACGTCGCCTCTTGCGATGTCCTTACTTTCAATACCTCTAACGTTAAACCCAACATTGTCGCCAGGTCCTGCTTCTTGGTATTGTTCGTGGTGCATCTCGATGCTCTTTACTTCGCCAGCTGCTCCTTTTCCGGAACGGGCGGGCATCACGATGATCTTTTGGCCTACCTTCATGACGCCAGTCTCTACTCTACCTACAGGTACAGTTCCGATTCCGGCAATCTTGTAGACATCCTGGATAGGAAGTCTTAATGGTAGTTCGGTTGGTTTTTCTGGTTCCTTCAACGCGTTTAGGGCGTCTAGTAAGGTTCCATCCTTGAACCAACTTAGCTTGTCGCTTGGCTTTGCAACGTTGTCACCTGGATATGAGGCTACAGGTACGAATTTTACTTCGTCAGGGTTGAAGCCATACATCTTGATCAGGTTTACAACATCATCTTTGATCTTGTTGAACTTTGCTTCATCGTAGTTGTCTACATCCATCTTGTTGATGGCTACGATTAGTTGTCCCACACCTAGCGTCTTGCACAAGAACACGTGTTCTTTTGTTTGTGCTTCAACACCTGTGTTGGAAACTACTAATACGGCGGCGTCTGCTTGGCTCGCGCCCGTAATCATGTTCTTGATGAAGTCTCTGTGTCCTGGAGCGTCAATAATCGTCCAGTCGAACTTGTCAGTGGAGAACTGCTTGTGAGCAAGGTCGATGGTGACTCCTCTTTCTCTCTCTTCTTTGAGGTTGTCCATGACGAATGCGAACTCAAATCCGCCTTTGCCTAGTTCTTCGGCTTTTTCTTTTAGCTTTCGGATGGCCGCATCATCGATGCTTCCAGTATCAAATAGTAATCGTCCTACAGTCGTACTTTTACCTGCGTCTACGTGTCCTACGAACACAACATTCATATGTGGTTTTCCTTTTGCCATTAGTAGTTCTCCTATGTCTTTTCTTGAGAATTAAAAAAACGACGGTCCGTTTATAAAGGTAGCGGTTTTTTAGGTGGTATTTATAAGGCAATTGCGGGTGGTGTTGATATGCTAATCAACTCGTTTGATCAAACCAACCTCATGGACTGCGTGGATGTGGCTGAGGGATATACCTCCTTGAGAAACATCACTGAATAAGCGTTGTATCATAGCCCTATCTCGCTCGTTCCTGGCATCATTCGGAATCGGCTAGACAACCTGGCGGCCGAAACCCAGGTAGAGCAGTTGTGTAGGACAATGGATGTTCATCCATCCAAGTTAGGTGTGCGTAACTCGCGCTTGGCTTGGGGTGTGTACATCGAGGTAGACAGCACTGAGCAGATTCCAAAAAAACATTCCGTTGCTGTCCGTCAAGGGTGGGATGTTGGCAATGTTGATGGGAGAAGCAGGCTCACCTCACAGCAATTGGTACAAGTGCATCAACTTCCATACTGCGTACTGGAGAGACAAGGAGATTGCCCGGGAATTTTGCTAAAATACGATCTTGGCGATCAAGAATTTGTTATCGGATTCTTTATGTGAGGTTGTTCAACACCTTAATTGCCTTTCTTAGCACAGAATCTTTGGTTGCGAAGCAAATCCTGAAGTGCGTGTTCTTTTCTGAGAAGACGTTTCCGGGAACTACGAGCAGATTGTTCTTCACACAGTCCTTGATGAAACGATCTGCGTTGTAGGGATACTTGACAAAGGCATAGAAGGCCCCTTCAGGCTGTACGATGTCGTACTTGTCCTTCAATCCTTTGTAGACAATGTCCCTCTTCTTCTTGTAGGCCTTGGCATACTTCTTTACACTAGTGGAAAGCGCGGTGAGTGCGGCTTGTTGGAAGGGTGCAGGAGCACACACATAGGTGAACTGTTGTTGTTTTATGGTCGCATCAATGATTGCTTGTGGTCCGCAACAATAACCTACTCGCCATCCGGTCATGGCATGACTTTTCGAGAAGCCGTTCAACGTTACCGTGTTCGTGTACACGCTTCCTATGCTAAAATGTTTTTTGGTGTAGGAAAACTCTTCATAGATCTCATCAGAGATGACTAGCGTGGCATGCTTCCTTGCGATACGAGCCACGGCCCGCAATTCCTTCTCATCATACATTTTTCCGGTAGGATTGTTTGGGCTGTTGATGAGGATAGCTTTCGTTTTTTTGGATGTTGCCTTTTCTAAACCTGCAAGGTCTATGCTAAAATCCTTGTTGGTAGGGATTTGGACAATCTTTGCCCCATACCGTAGCAAGAGCTGCTTGTATCCGACAAAGAAAGGATCCATGATGATCACTTCGTCCCCTGGATTGAGCAGTGCACAAAGCACGAGGTCTAGAGCTCCAGATACCGCACCGGTAATGAGTACTTGACTCTCTTTCACACGTATCTTGTTGTTCTTGAATTTTTGCACGATGGCTTTGCGTAGCGCAGGAATGCCTACGGTGGGCGTGTAGCCATTGAGACCTTGCTTGATGGCTTTGATGGCTGCATTTTTGATGGGTGGTGGCGTGTCGAAGTCTGGCTTGCCTACCGAGAGATCAATAGGATTCTTCATCTTGCTGGCCATCTCAAACATTTTGCGTACGCCAGACACGCTCATCCGTTTTACATTCCTATTCAAGGTTAACCACCTCATAACTTCCAAACACGCGAACTTTCGCACTTTTCTGTAGTTGAGCTATGGCGTCGTGCACGTTCTTGCTTTCTTGATTGCCTTGGATGTCACAGTAAAAATGGTACTCTCCCATCTTCTTTCCGGAAGGGAAACTTTCTATTTTGGTAAGGTTGATGCGGTTGTTCGCAAAGCAAGATAGTAAGTCTCGTAGCAGGCCTTGCTTGTCCTTAACCGGTATGATCATGAGACTCGTCCTCACATTCTTCTTTGTTGTTTTGGTTTCCTTATTTCCAAAAAGTATGAAACGAGTTATGTTTTGGTGGTTGTCCTCCACGTTTTTCTTGAGTATGACTAGTTTGTTTGCTTTGGCTGCTGCCTCTGCCCCTATGGCTGCGTAGGAAGGGTCCTTTGCTGCTAGCTCCATGGCTGTAGAGGTCGAGGGGGTTTCCATGATGGATACTCCTTTCATTTTTTGTAGTACTTTGGAGCACTGTGCGAGCGCTTGTGGATGGGATGCTACGATGCTGAAATCTTTCGTTTGCGAGGCCAAACAGTGATGGATGGGTAGGTTGAATGCTTTGCTTACGGAAAAGTTGTGCTTGAGGAGTGCTGCAAAGCTCTCTCTGACAGAACCTCGCAGCATGTTTTCTATAGGTGCAAGCCCTTGCTCGGCCTTTCCACGAGCTACCGCTTCATAAATCTCTTCAATAGTCGGACAGAGAAGAAAGTCTGCTTTTACGGCTTGCTTTGCTGCAAGATAGCAGTAGCTGTTTTCCGGCCCTAGGACTGCTACTTTCACAGGAACCTCACCAGCTTGTTGATCTTGTCGCGCATGCTTGTGGTGAGCTTGCCAAAATGTTTTTGGCAGTCTTCGATAAATCTTGCCACTCCCTTCTTGTCTTCAGCCCGTATAGCACCTTCCAGTTGGTCTGTTGCTTTTTTGTACGCCTTTGCGACCTGCTTTGCGTAAGGATTCTCTGTTTCAATGTCTGTGTACAGTTCTGTTGGAGCGTCTAGGGCCCTACGTGCGATAGCTAGCTTGATGCGATAGATGGGCGAGGTGAGCACTCCTTTGGGCTTGTAATGTAGTTGTTTCATAGCATGTGCAAAGGTAAAATTGCTCATGTGCGTCAAGCACTGCACTATTGCCATGTGCTTGTCGTGTGTTCTTGGCGTCATGGTAGACACGTTTAATCCCATTTTTTTGAGTGATTGTGCGTACCAGGTATGGCTTCCGCGTACGGGACATAGCACGAACTGTTGACCTTTCAATCCCACGCTTGGTCCGAAGACAGGATGTGAGCCTACGACATTTGCCTTGCTGTACTTTTTCATGGCTTGACAAGGCTTTACCTTTACGGAAGTAAAGTCTGTAAGTATGGCACCTTTGCGCACATGCTTGCCTACACTCTTGATGACGTTGACCGTGTCGCGTATAGGTACAGTGATAATGACAAGATCTGCTTGTGCTGCAGCTTGTGATGGTTTGAGCTTTGTGGTTCTGCTAGCTACCACAACAGTGTGACCTTGCTTGCGGAACGCTTTGACGAACAATCGCCCCATTTTCCCCTTGCCACCAATGATGGCTACCTTAGCCATGTTGTTCTTGCTTACTCTTTTCTAGGATGAGTTCGAATAGCTTTTGGATGAACTGTGGGTCATCAAAGCCTAGCTCCTTGAATTGTTCAGCTCGTTTTTTGATCATGGCGAACTCTCTTTCCTTGTCTTCTGTGGGTAGGCCGTGTTCAGTTTTGTATTCTGCGATGGGTTTGGCGAGTTCGTACCTCTTAGCAAGTGTTTGCAAGATCTCTGTGTCTAGCTTGTCCAAGGCTGTTCTTGCTTCTTGAAGATCCATTTCTGTCCGAACAGCGTACGGTCTTAAAAAGCTATCCCCTGGGGGGATAACCGAGGGGTCAGATTCGTGCAACCACCTGTATGCAGGTTGCGGTCCCCGACCCCACGTCCGTGCTAGCGTGTGGACGCCTTCCCAGTCTGTGGCCACGCGTACACGAGAGGTGTCCTCTGGCACGGTGGTTGCAGGTACGAACCAGATCGCTTTGCAGGGCAATCCTGGAAAGTGTCGTCTGTCGTCATCCACCAAGCAGGCGATATCTAGTTTTTTGCATGCCTCGCTTTTGTCCTCCGCCCCCACTATGTCTTTGAAGTACTTGGTTAGTCCATGCATGGCTAGCTTCTGCTCTGCAAATCCTAGTCGGCAGGGAGGTCTCTTTGTTATCAAGTAGAGTTCCTTTTGCTGGGCTAGCCTACGAAGTGTCTCTTCCACTTGCGGATGCAATTCTGCGTTGAGCGTGATCTCCTCATTGTTGGCGATGAGCTCTTCTTTTAGGCGAGCGTAGTTTTCTTCCCCAATAATGTTGATCATCTCAGTGGTTTCGGTTTGGTGTCCGAACAAGAGCCATCCGGCGTTCATGCTTGCCCAGTCCTTTTTCCACTTTTGATGATTCGTTATCGTTCCGTCAAAATCTATTCCTATTCTATCCATGATTACCCCCTGAAAGCAAGCGCGAGAACAAAGCTTGCTAGCATGATGCCTAGAGGTAGATGTTTTGGCACCCCTAGCCCCATGATGAGCAATCCTAAGGTTAGTACGGCAAGACCGCCACCTATTTTGATGATTCTTGTGTTGACCATTCCTAAGAGTACAGGCCCTATGCCTGCTGCTAGCGCTACCACGATGGTAGCGATGAGTCCTGCGAGGACTGCTGCCAGCATCCTCTGCTGGATGCCTCCTTTGAGCAGTGCAGCAGCAAGTATGGCTGCAGGTCCAGCCATAAACAGTATGGCTATCGCTGGTGCGTTCTCCACTTGGAAGAAGCCTGCCATTGCGGCCAGGGCCACATGTCCATCTACCCCACTCATACCCATGAGCATGGCTAGTGTTCCTGCTTGTTTCATGGTATGAATAAGCTAGACAACCTTAAGTAGTTAATTGCAGAATATTCAAGTATTAAGCATAAATTTTATAAATAATGGGATAATATACGAAAATATGAAGGATATAACGGGTAAACTGCAGGAATTGCTCAAAGAAGGCTATTGTACGCCCCAAATAGCCCGTATAGCCAAGAAAACACACGATCCTTCCACTACCATACATTACAACATCAAGAAATTGGAGAAGGAAGGGAAAATATTGACGTACAAGGCCGTGTTTGACTATGCAAAGATAGATCAAGGGTTTTGTTCGTTTGTGTTAATAAGCCTGACCCCCGACAAGTATAATGATCCAGAAAAGATAGCCCATAAGATTGCTTCACGGCCAGAAGTGGAGAGTTGCGACATCATCACCGGAGATTGGGAACTCGTCATCAAGGTACGCACGAGCGACCAGAACGCCTACTACCAGTTTGTGAAGCAAGTGCTATCGCAACCCGGCATTGCCAAAACAAAGTCTTTGGTTTCTTTCAAGCAAATCAAGACAGAGTTTGTTGAGTCCCAGGC
The DNA here is from genome assembly GCA_030750765.1 of Candidatus Woesearchaeota archaeon. Lineage (GTDB taxonomy): Archaea > Nanobdellota > Nanobdellia > Woesearchaeales > ARS49. The sequence continues at coordinate 215,361 of JASMHM010000001.1, forward strand.
CCATCTTTAAATCATGACCCTCCGTACCTAGACTATGCCCAAGTATCACTTTACTTTACGGGAGGAGTATGATCGAAACCTTCCGGATACCCGCATTTCCACACTCTTCGAAAGAGGAAGAGACAAGATTGTTGCACTCCAGAGAACAGAATTCTTTGATAATGGTGTGAAACAGATAACCATAGGTAATGCACAAGGTAGCCTTTTTGTTGTTGACAGAACCATGGATGGGTTAAACAAGATTCATATCGGCGAGCTCATCATGCGCAACCCACATGTTGAAGTGAAAGGCCATTCGGGAAAGGAGGGGCCCCGAGAGGACCTCAAAGAATGGGACATCACCTATTCACGACTGAGACTCCAGGAGTTAGAAAAGTGGCGAGACCCTGAGTATCGAGAAATGGTGCGAGATAAATACCGGGCAAGTGCGTGGTATACTGCCAAGCCACGAATACGCCAACTCAACATCTCTGCAGCAGGATTGGAGAGACAAATAATAGACCTCCAACGCCACATAGATGAACTAGACGGTCAACCCGGCAACACCTACTTCTCTGAAGCTTCCAAAGTTATAGAGTCACAATGCGAGGAGATAACGCGCGAAATAAATCTTAAGGTCGATTCAGGCCTGGTTAAGTCTCCCGCACGCAAAGATCCAAAGATGGCCTACTCCCCAGCACTCATCGATCAAGTCAGACAAGTCACTAACATAATCCACTCTGTGTTCGACCGCCTTGCTCAACTAACGGATCAAGAAACTATCGAAAAATACTGGGAACGCGTTGTTGCTTGGGAAAAATTATAAGGATACGAAGGTGTGTTGTTGTACGAGTTCTTCCATTTCTTTGCTGTCAACCTTACATAATATTTGGAAGTAAGACTTTGCAAACTCGTTAAGGTTGTTGAACACCTTTTGTCCGGCCAATCGCAAGCCATGTGCCGTGATGGACGTGTCTCGCGCACGAATAGCGCCAAACATCGCCTGCAAGCTTTCAACGGTCTGTCCCTCCACCAAATCGTCGTGCATCAAGTTAAGAAGTAAGTATCCTGTCTTTAACCCAATTTCGTTGGGGATGGGAAACTCCTTACCGTACACTTTTTTGTGAGTTCCTTGTACGCATCATTGTAAGACGCAAGCTCAGGTGAAGAAGTGTCAATGCCATGGGTGGCCAACCGAGATTGTGACATGAGCTCCAGACACCGATACAGTCTAGCGATAGCGTCCTCAAACTGTCCGGTTTTTGCCTTACGCAACGCATTTGCATACAGATCTGCAATAACATGTAGAGCTTGGTTGGCCTGTGGGATGGCGTCTAGATTGACCTCTCTCAATTGATCTAGAGCGTAAGCGTTCTTGTCCACACCTGCAGGTAGGGAGATATTGTATTGGGCGGCACGATCCCTGCATTCGGCCATTTTCTTTCCGGCAGCCCCAAAATTGAAAGCGTTCCAATGAGCGTACGTCTCAGCCAGCAAGTTCTCTATCTCCATCGGTCGCGGATCCGTGATCTGCGTAATGAGTCTTCCATAGATCCGCATGGCCGCTCCATAATCGTGGAAGTTGAAAAGTTGATGCGCGGTTTGAAGATCTAAGTCACCAAATACATCAAAAGGATTCTTGCTGACCACCAATCTTTCTGTGCCTGGCACTCCTCGTTTTATGTCATCAAGCCAGTCCTCATCGATGTATACTAAGTCAAAGCCAAAGAAGGCACCTACTATGGCGGATCCTGCCGACATGATGCGCTTGCCTCGGGTGAGGTCTAAGGCCACTTTCTTCCCTTTGAATCTTTGGAGATGTTTTTGGATGTGTTGATACACATCTGCAACGTCCATACCTGAGTACTCAATGGTTTCCACCTCATACTCAGATGGTTTGAGTCCAGTTCTTTCAATTATAAGGTCTAAAGCATACTTCTTGAATTCATGTGTTCCCAAGAAGTACACCTTTTTGGGACGAAGAGCCTTGATAAGCAGCACACGGTATTCAGGGGATAGTCCTGCGGGCAGCACCAACCAGTCATAGGTTTCTTGTACCGTGGTTTGGGCAAGAAATTTTTCTTCTGCTAATGGAAATATCGTGTCCCAGCCCAGTCTTTTGGCCTCAGCCTGATGGCCGGTCCTCATCAAGTGTGCCCATTGTTTCGCTAGGTCTGGTAGACTATCCACGAGGGAACAAGAGTACGAACGCATATAAGCTTTAACGTCGATACACGTTCTTCAGCCACCAAAGCTTGATGAACGGTAAGGATAAGGTAGATAGTACATAACCACCTGTGGGAACGAGAGCGTTGAGCGCTGGGTTGGGAACGCCAATCTTGGTCATGAAAAACAATGCGATAGCATACGTTCCTAGCGCTATGAGTCCTCTTCTGGTGAAGCTAGACTCCCACGCTTTGTCTGCCTCTACGCGCGTGTTGCGTTCTTGGATGGTTTTTATGCTCATTGTATGACTACAAGTCTTCCCGCTTTTTATCGATTTCGGTCATAGCATCTTTGAAGGAAGCATATTCCTCAAAGTTTTGAATCAGGAGATACACCCCAAAGTTGTGCCAACCGTTATCTTGCAAGACATGTTCTGCGCTGGTCTGGTACGCAGTAGGTACCTGCTCAGGTGTGAGTTGACGAACGTCTGACTCGGGAACGATTGGCTTTTGCTTGTTTGCTTCATCGTAGATACGTTCCATGGATACTCCGGCCATGTAGCCTAAGTTTTCTAGATGGGCAAACACTACGTTAATCGGTGGCATGCTTCCCTCCTACGTATTTGGGTGCGTGTTCCCAAGCATTCATGTGTGATACGTCATCGGCAAAGAGTTCGTCTGGCATGTGCGGAACAAAACAGACATCTTGCTTGCGCAGGTGTGTTCTGCGATCGTCTATAAGTGTGTCCACGCGTAGGGCAGCACACGTTGCAGGCTTGTCCAAGGTGCTGTGCAGCTCAGTAAAGTGTTTTCTAAGGTCAAACGTCTCTAGATATTCCGCTGCACGTCCTATTTCGTCTGGAGTCCGGGCGGTAATGAGGTAAAGACGGTTATCCTTGGCTAGTTCTTGTATGGCATCCACGGCTCCCGGATGCGGAGGTATGTTACAGAGTACACTTGAACGGTCATACGCGGTGACCATCTCTGCGTACGCTTTCTTACCGATCTTTGGCACCAACTCTTCCTTGGTGAGTCGGTATGCCTCCATCACGAGAATACTGTGCTTCTTGAGTAGGTATTGTTGCCTCCATTTTTGTGTGTTGGGTATGGTGCCGTCAAAGTCTATACCTATGTTCATGCACTCACCCCCATTACGTGATCTGCTATGGGAGTCACTAACTCACTGCTTAACTGCGAGCTTAGCTCGTAGAACGGGTTGTTATGTTTCGTCACCACGTTGTGTGAGAGTTCGTGAGCCAGTATCGGAAGGTAGAACATGGCTGCGTCTGGCTTTCCACTTTCTACGAACTCTCTGCTGCAGGCGTTCTTACGATTGACGAGGAGCTGGTTACTGGGCGAGTAGCATGCAGCTATACCTTCTGGCATGATGTCTGCGATGTGTATGGTGTGTTGCTCTGACAGTCCATGCCTTTGGAAGACCTCATTCACTCCGGGTAGCTCGATGAGCCCTCTCAGGTTGTGTATGAACTGTAACTCTTCCTCTGCCAGATCTGCGTCTGGAATCACTTGTGACTTCCGTTCTAGTTTGGCAGGATCAATGATTCCTTCGTCCACCAGTTTTTGGTAGAACTCTTCGTCCATGTTTCCGCGGAATGAGAGCTTGTCCAGATCGTAAACTTTGATATCGTTGAAGCAGAGGTGATGTGCTGCTTGCACTATGGGTGGTTGGTAGCCCATCATCTCAAAGAGTTCGACGGACTCAGCGTTCTCTGCCCTGAGCAAGTAGCCTTGTTTCTTTCCTATCGCATGTAGTTGCTCGTAGCTGTATCTTCCCCGCTGATTGAATGTAGTGAATACTTCCGCCTGGGCTACGGCTTTAAGGCAGGCATCTGTGTGTTCCTCGAGGGGAAGAGATGCTAGGGAACCGTAGTTTTCTTTGAAAGCCTCGTACACTATGTTTCTCAATTCTTCCTCTCCAGTTCTGTTGAGTTCAGCGCACATCTCCCTGAAGTACGAGCGTGCTTGTTTCTTTACGTCTCTCATGAATTGTTGGTATATTTCATCCTTTCTGAAGTCGCTTCTTGAGGTGATGACGTTTAATCTATCACAGTTTACGTATCCAAACATTGCGGGGAAGCCAAATTGTGGTTTTCCCCTTCTTCGTTGGGAAGGATCTAGCATGTAGGTTGATTCCGTCTTTATGTGGATACCGTGAGATAGCAACACTAGTTTTTCCGGTGTGTACTGCTCTAAGTCGCTGTTGGCGTCGAAAAAGCACAGTCTTCCAGTGATGTCTCCGGTGAACTCCATCATGTACTTGCGTGTTTGGTGTAGGAACGCCGTACCGCCGATTTGCGCCCTATTGAGCGTTATGTATGCGTTGATGTACTTTGCTTCTCTTTCAAGCATTTCCTCGGTTTCTTTCAGTTCCTTGCCCTCTAGACCATCAAAGCTTGCCCACACGCGGGTACTGAAGTCTCGTTTCCCCTCGAGCTTGTATCTTTTGAGCTGTACTCCTTCGGGCTCTACTTTGAACTCCAAGCGTTCGTAACCATCATTGATTTGGGCATCTATGATGACTTCCTTCAGCCCTAAGTCTGGGTGGAAGAGGCTACTAAATCCGATTCCGAAGCGTCCGATGAATCCTTCCTCTCCTCTTTTTTCACTTCTTCCTAGCGTGCGTAGACATTCTACTTGTTCTTCGCTGAATCCTCTTCCCCAGTCCGTGCAGCTGTAGTGCGTGCGGCTTAGCTCGATCTCTATCACTCGCTCTATGTCCGTCTCGCGGTATGCGTCGAGCGCGTTAGAAACGATCTCTCGGAATGCTAGTCGAGGTTCTTTGAATTGCTTTTCTGCTAGCTTTCTGAACGCTTTCTCGCGGTCTACGTCAAACATGAATACTCTTTCTTCGATCACGTTTCCTCGCGATGGTGGGGCGATGGTAACGGTTTTTAGTCTAGGCATTGCGCATCACCTTCATTCCCACGCGTAGCATTTCGCTTTCGCGGATTTTGTCAGAGACGTTGTTGAATACTTGTTTGGACTTGATGAGCTCGCATGCTACGAAGTAGGATGCCAAGTTCGCGTTGCAGTCTGCTAGCTTCTCCATCCGTTGGATGAATGGGTGGTTGACGTTGAACGTGACATAGGTCATTCTATGTTGATAGTTTGATTGTAAGAGCCGGGTCTGGTCTGGCTCTCCTTCGAGAGTGGTAAAGTCGGCACCACACAATCTGAGGCGGTCGAAGCGGAAGGGGTTGTCAAAGCCCGTACTCGTGTCAGACGTTGCCCAGCCTCCACCTCCGGAACTGGATCCGTACATCTTGCTTACAAATCCTTCGCGTAACAAGCCGGATATGTTGTTGAAGTCTATCCCTCCAAATCGTGAGATTGATTCTCCGGTGAAGTAACCAATATCTAGGCTTTTCATTCCCTCAAAGAGGTGGTTCTCCACCAAGCTGTGTGGACTACGCAGCACGGGCAGGCCTCGCTTCTTGAACGTGGACAACTCTGTAGGGCTCAGCCCTTTATTGGTGAAGTAGATCTGCTTCCCATCCTGGCTACACTCCCTTAGGGCTTGTCTGCTTGTCCAGGTACGATCTGCTAGCTCATAGATGGGGAGATTGTCTACCATCTCACTTTGTTCTTCGGTGATTGCGTTGTAACCATAGTTGGCTTGGACGTGGAAGTAGAAGCTTCTAGCATCCTTTGAGAGACGGGCCTGGCTCTTGGACTCCGCATGCTGCCTGAACACTTCAGTGAAGTGCTTGACGGTTGCTTTTTTTACCACTCGGCAAACTCTTTCGTAGTTGCTGTTTTGTACAACTCCATTTCGTGAGATAGGGAAATCGAACTCCTTTGCGTCTATGAGGGAACTGAACAATCCTAGAACGTGTCCCTTTTCGTCATAGTCATAGAGTTCGGCACTAGGATCAAGCATGATACCTCCACGTACCAGCTCGCTCCTTCCGATGCCCGTTAGGGCCACCACTGCCTCTAGTCCAGGTTCTGAGATGCGGAGTTTGTGGTCTCCAGAGATGTCAAAGGGCCGGTTTATGCTCTCTCCGTTCACATAGATGGGCGTCTTGACGTACTTGCACCACTGCTGGACGACTTCGAACAGTTTCTTGTTGAACGCTCTTGCTTTGTACCGCTTTAGCGGCAGCAAGAGCTCTACATCAGTTCCTTGGTAGGGTTCGATCTCTGCAATCTCTCCACTGAGGTCGCTGTTGAAGGTAAGCTGGTGACCGCTCTCTCCGTCTCCAGTCGTCACTATCTGGTTTTCTAAACCTAGTGCGTGGGCAAAAACTTTTCCTGCCCCCATGCACCCTATGGTGTCGATTTCTGTATCTTTGGTAGAATCGAATAGTGTCAGGTACACTCCGACGTTTTCTTTGCTCATTCCTGCTCCGTCATCCAAGACGTTGACTCGGAGAAGTTCTCTTTCGATATCGTAACCGGTCTCTATGTTGATAGCAGATGCTCCTGCATCTACGCTGTTCTGTACGAGTTCTCTGAAGCAGAGTAAGGGTTCTGCAAACTGGCCCATAAGCACTTCTGTGAGTCCTTGGGAATCGGCTTCGAAAGCGAATCCGTAATCTCTTATGAGTTTGAGTGGTGATTGTCTGGCTTGTGCTATTCTTTCGGGTAGCGTTTCGATGTCCTCAAGGAGTATTCCTTGGTCTGCAAACTGGCGTGCGGTGTCGGTGTTAGTGATGTAGAAGGTAGGTATGTCTACGTGAACCTGTCCCTCCATGCGTTCTGGCGCCCTCCAGGATGCAGATTCTCCCATTGCAGGAGTGAGGACGCACTCAACGCCATTTGCTGCGATGAGTTGTTTGAGTTGGCGAGAGTTTTCGGTGCGAACTATCTCCACCGCGTCAATTGCTAGATCCGTAAGATCCTGATCTGGATCGTACAGGATGACTTTAGACATTGGGTCCTCCTAGGGTGGTTTGGATGAGCTGGTGGACGCGTTCTGCTTGCTCCCAAGGAATGCTATATTGCTTGTCTCGAACGGCTTGGAAAAGTTCTTGCACATCTTCGTCATCAGCAAGGCTTGCGTGCTCTGTTTGGAGTTGCTTGTAAAACTCGCTTACGGGTATTTCAACATCTTTCATGTCAAGAAGCGTGTGCCGCCCTTCAAGGTCCATAGATTTTTCTAGGGTAGCTTGGAACTCTGCGTTCTCCATAGCGGGTTCGCATAGGGGCAGGCCTTCAGCAACTCTCGAAAGCACAACGTATCCTTGTAGCAGGATATCTAATGCCACTAACTGCGTGGTACACTCGCTCGTTTCCTTGTACGTCTCCGGCACCTTGTGCGTAGGATCGAGCAAGCTCTTCACTACGTCAGACAATATCGGGTCAGCTTCACTTTTGGAGAGGCGTATTTTGAAGTAGTCCTTGTCGAAGTCTTGCGGCGTACCTCCAGTTATTCCTGCCATAGGCATACTGTACCCTATTCCTTTGGCGAAGTCGTTTCCTGTGCCGTCTGGCATGTCTTTGTCTACGATGGCACAGTCGTATCGAGTCCCGCTAGCTTTTTGCAAGCCGTCTTGGACGCTTCCTGCCGTGTGAATGATGAGTTCTAGATCAAGCCTCTCAGCTACAGCTTGAGCTGCTGCTGCGTACTTGTCTCTAGTGTCCTTAGTGTCGTCTACGATAAGGAGGCGTTTCATGTTTCCCCCTTGTAGTCTCGGACGACGGTGAGTGCGTCCACGAGAAACGTTCCTACCTTACTGAATGTGTGTACTTCTGGAGGGTTCTCCATGTGCATGTGGAGCAAGATGTTCTCCACGACCCCTATCGGGTTGTCTGCCTTGCCGATTGGCGTGACATCTAGGACAAGCCCGTAGTCCTTTCTCAACTCACCACGGATGTTTTGCTCCGCAGCGGTTACGTTAGGAACATAAGTCTCTATGACTTGCTTTGCCGCTCTGTTGGCTGGCTCGTCATCATGCACTAGGAGGATGTCCATCACTCTTCTCCCGTCAACCTCTCTAGGGCGAGGCCCCAGTTCTTGACGCTCTCCATACCTCGTTCCTTGATCAGGTCAGAAACGTACTGGCCTTCTGGAACTTCCTCTTGTATGGTGTCGTAGTCCACACAAGTTCCTTCTTTGGTTAGAAACATTGAGGACAGGTCCCTTTGGTCGAAGAACATGACGGGCACACCGTTTACAAGTATTCCGCCAGCTTCTCTTCCTTGTTGCAGATGGTCAAAGGTGTACGCCATCGGATGGTCATGATGGTTCATGTCCGTCACCACAGCAGTCGGAATGCCTCGTAAGGCAGCGATGTACGCTAGTGGGAATCCGAATGCGAACTCTTCCTTGCCGAGGTATCTGTCCCTTTGACATTCTCCTCTTCCTTGCGTGTAGAACAGGTCTGTTAGCAAGGCGTCTACTGCTACTGGAGGTACTTCTACTCCACCATTATCGAAGCGGGACTTGCCTTTCAGCACATCCATTGCTTCGTCAAAGGTTGGCATGACGATTATGTCGTGCTCAACGAGCTGTATCTGTGCAGCTTTCTGATGCTTTTCTTTGTCTTCCACTACTAATATTTTTTTCATTGTTTTTTCTCCTGCAGGGTTTGCCTACTCATATTCGCACACCGAGCTCTTGGCTCAGTGTTTGAATGCGTTCTTTGTCAGCGTCAAGGCATGTTGCGAGATATCCCGTTTCGAGTACGCTAGCAGCATGCTCTCGGTTGAATCTTGCTAGACCTCTCACGATTGCTTCAGCATCCCTTTCGTGAAATGCCCCCATGAGCGCCGGGTCTTTGAGAAGGTTGACAACTACTGCCACTTTCTTCGGAATGTCTATCGAGTAACCCGTTTCCGCTGGCGAGTTTCCAGAGTAGGCACTGCATCCACCGTGAAACTTGCTGAATCGTGCTACAGGGACGCTGAGGCGTTGTGCCAACATCCCTGCTTCTCGTTCGCTGTCTGGAGTGCTTCCAGTAATGATCAGATCAAGGTCACCTATGCGTGCTAGATCGTTCACTACGGGATCGCGTACTCCTCCCTCTCGATATTCTGGCTTCACTAGATGGACAACATGTCTGTTGGCAGCGATGTCGCGTTCATCCTGCAGATTATGATCTTCTAGACCTGCATTTTCCTTCTGCCATTCTAGGTTATCATTCTTGAAAGCAGATTCACCCTCGGTCAGATAGGGCGTGAGTATTGCTACCTTGTACGCTTTCATGCCTTTCTCCTCTCTGAGTTTCTACTGTAGGCGCCTGTCGGCATGCAATGTTCGAAGCGTGCCTGCTTCCGGTCAGAATTCTCTCTTCCCCATCGATTGTATCCGGCGTCCCGCAAGATGTCGTCTGCCTCTTGCAATAGCTCTAGCGCTGAGCAGTTTAGCAGCAAATCTGCCTGGTCTGCCACATTGCTTACCCCTCTAACTAGTGTGTTTGTGTCCATCGTCTGCACTCCTCCAACCGCAGGGGTTGGTCTACCTTCCAGAAGAGAAGTGGCAATAAATATGCAATCGCTATTAGGAATATTCCTAATATTAATACGAAAGATTTAAGAAGGAAAGCTACCTAATAGGGTCATGAAACGACGACTTATCCGTCAAGGGAACAACTCCTACACCCTCACGCTCCCTATTGGTTGGGTGAGAGAACAACGCCTCAAAGAAGGAGATGAGATCGATATTGAGGACGATGGTGGCGCCTTAATCCTACGTCAAGAATCCAACTCACGCGAGAAGTCTGTAGAGGTTGAGATAACACAAGAGTACAAGAAAAATGTAGGATACCTTTTGTATCAGTTATACAGACACGGATATGACAAAATCGTGGTCCATGCTTCAAAAGAAACAATCAGATTGATAGAACAAAAGGTAGAGAACCAGTTTATGGAGCTAGTAGTATTGAAAAAATCTGAAAAATCGTGCACCATAGGAATGGTTTCGCAGCCTAGTGCGGACAGCTATGAGGCCTTATTGAGAAAAATGTTTTTCATCACCATAGAAAGTTTTGACATCGTAGGTCGTGCGATGAAAACAAATAATGTCGGGGAACTCAAAGATATAGAATTCCTGACTCTGAAGTATCGAAGATATGACAATTACTGCAGAAGATACGTGTATACTAGCACTACGAGAAGTAACGCTTACGAGTACAGCGCGTTGTTTTCCTTCATGATGGTCATCCAGACAGACATTAGGAAGATTGCTTTGAAGTTAACAAAGAATTCAAAGGTAGATCTAGCGTTGTGGAAGCAAACAAGGGATTACTTTGAGCAAATCTACACGTCCTACCTGAAGCAAGACATCAATGGGTTGTACAACGCGAATGAGGGAGTTCAGAAGCTTTTAGAAAAGCACTGGAAGGTGCAACCTAAGGGCGAGTTCTTGTTCACGCACTATTGCTTGCTCTTGTTACGCATGGAATACTCAATGGTGGTCCCGATGCTTGGTCAGTTCTTGGATCCAGGTAGTTGAACCATACGTCGGCTATCCGCAGGTGCGCCTCCATACGTCCTTGGTCGCCCAAAATAGCATTCCAGTTAGCAAGACGGAGGTTCTCAGTGAACATGGCTTCGTAGACACGATCTGAGAAGTCCTCTTCCGTGAAAGCATCATCCATGTTGGAACGGATGCTCTTGTAGTTTTCCACCTGCTCTGTGGTGAGCTCTACACTCAGAGCTATCTTGTTGTCGTCATGTCGGCACTCCATAGATCTAGCTACGTCCTTGTACTCTGCACCTACAGAAGCGTTGCTGTAGTCCCCTAACACTATTCCTTGGAACCAGTTGTCGTCCTTGGCATCGTTGTGGGATACTGTTTTTTTCTCGTGGTGAGCAGGATTGCTGGCGATCGCGATGTACAAATTTTCGTACTTCTCTATGCGATCGCCTAGCGTTTTCTTGAATACGTCCCATGCCAAAAAATGGGGCTGATTGGGAACGAATTCTGCTCTGTCCTTGTAAGGACGCATTATTTTGTGCCAGCCTGCCAAAACATACATTCTGCTTGAGTACAAACTAGGTTCGATGTCGAAATTATCACTCAAAATGGTGGACGCAGTAGTCCATCCTGTTCCTTCGTCAACGATTTTGGTCAGTACTACGTGTGTGTCTCCGTGAGAGGTTCCAACACCTGCCACTTCGATGGTGTAAGGGCGAAGGAATTCGTTTTGCTGGGCTATCTCGCTGAGTAGCACTTCTCTTTCAGAAGCTGGGCCCGCACACACTTTTGGGAAGACGTCCTTGGATTGGAGTATTGCTCCAAGATCACGGATCTCGCTTAGTTCTGCTTCTGTGAACACCCTTGGTTCGTGACCAGACTGATAGATGATAGGTATGGTTAACCCTGCAGTGTCTAGAGCTTCCCGCACCTGCCGTAATGTTTCTATACCCATACCTAATGCAGTAGAATGGTTGAACCAATCGTTGTCCACGAATATTGCGGCGACCTTAGAGAGATCTTCCTCTGCAATCAAACTTTGTGCATCAGTAGGAAGGCGAACCTTTACTTTTTCATCTGCCACAGGTTCGTTGTCTAGAAGATTTTCCATTTCTCTGTGAGAAAGGACTAGGAAGTAGTTGTTCTGCAAGGTTTGTGTGTTTCCAGCTCGTAGAGAGACGTCTATGTATGGGAGATATCGATCTTTCCACATGTCGTTCTTGTAAGCGTGCGCTTTCTCAGAAAGCTTAGCTTGTCTGCGTCTGCCGGCCTCCACATTACCGTACAACGCATGGCATAGCTTGTGCATCAATGTTGGAAACTCTTCCCTATCTATGCCTTCGAGCATGGCAGCTAATTCCGGTCCGTTTGGTCCGGTAAATAAGGAAACCATACTGTGGTAGGTGTTCATCAACAAGCCTTCGGTAGCGCCAGGAACGTAGATCAACGCTTGGGAATCCGGATTATGAGCGCGAACCTGCTCCACCAGCCTGGCAGTGGCTATGAGATCTGCCAATTTCCAAGGGCTCGCTTCGTTAGGTATGGCCAGTACAAGATCGGTATTTGTGAAATCATGACCATATTCGCTTCCAGTTAATTTTTCTCGAACCCTCCAGTGTGCATGGTCAATTACGTGCACTCTGGATCCTTCTGCGTGGTCCAACGTAGAACGAAGGCAAGACCACCTACGTATCTCAGGGAACGAATCAATGGCTCCCTTATTGATTATGTGTTCACGGTATATTTCCCCTTGAACTTCTGTTTCATAGTCAATGCTGTCTTGTATGATCAAAATACCGGCGGAGCCTGCGGCTAGAATGCCCTCTAGAATGTCCTCTAAGCGTCCTTTACTCATATGTTGCCCCTTAGTCTTAAAATAGGTTTTTGGAGTATTTAAGGCTTTCGGTAGTTTGTTACTAAAAAGTAGTAATTTAGGCTGTTTATGCGCCCAATTGTCCAGCAGTTAATCCCTTTCTTTCTACTATCTGGCGGATGACTTTGTTCTGGATTTCCATCGGCATGCGTTCAAACATTTGGTCTGACAAGGAGGATGTGCCTCTGCCTTCTGTTGCAGAACGTAAGTCCGAGCTCCACCCAAGCATCTCTGCCACAGGTAGTTTTGCTTTGACGATGGCAGCATTGCCTTCTTGGCCGAGGTCTAGGACTTGTCCTCGCTTGTTCATGACTAATTTGGTTAGCTCGCCTGTGTATTCTTGTGGTGCGTCTATCACGTGCACTTGGAATGGTTCGAAGAGTGTGGGTGATGCTTGCATCATGGCACCTTTAATGCCTTCGCGCATTGCTGGATATATCTGGGCTGGACCTCTATGGATGGCGTCTTCGTGTAGTTTTAGATCCGTAATGGTTACTTTCATGCCCATGCAGGGTTCTCTTGCGAGCGGGCCTTCGTCCATCACTTGGTGGAAGCCGTCTACTAGCAATTCCATGACTTCTCCTATTTGGACGATTCCTTTGGTTGCGTCAATGAAGATGTTGTTCTTGTAGACGTTTCGTACTGCTAGTGCTTGGTCGTTGGTGTAACCAACATCTACTAGCGTGTCTCGTACTGCCATATCCTTTTTCTTAATCTTGCCTTCTGCTAGATCTCCATTTTTGATGAGGTCTTGGACTGCAGGTTCTAGAGGTTCCACTTTAATGTAGATTCGATTGTGCTTGTTGGGTGTCTTGCCTTCTGTCTCTGGGCTTTCTTTGCCGCAAGTTTCTCTGTACACAACGATCGGAGTACCACTTTTGATCTCTAATCCTTTTTCTGTGATGATGCGGTTCTCGATAATCTCTAAGTGTAGTTCCCCCATACCGGAGATGAGGTTTTCCCCCGTCTCTTCGTTGATTTGTACAACTACAGATGGGTCTTCTTTGTTTACTTTCTTGAGCACTTCTACTAGCTTGCTTAAATCTTGTGGTTTTGCAGGACTGATGGACTTAGTGATGACTGGCTCAAAGATGTGTTTCAATTCTTCGAAGGGTTGTTCTGCTTCGAAAGTTATGGTTTCGCCTGCATCTCCGCTGATCCCCATCAATGCTAGAACGTTTCCTGCGGGTACTTCGTTGACTATTTCCGGCTTCACTCCGTTGTACATGAGTACTTGTGCCACTCTTTGGTTTTGTTTCAGCCCATTAAGGTACACCTGGGTTCCGTCCTTGACTGTTCCGGAATACAATCTTCCTGCGCTGATCTCTCTTCCGGACTTTGGATCGATCAACACTCTTGTGATGATGAAGGCTAGCTTGCCGTCTTTGTTGCAGCTTTTTAGATCTTTTCCCAACTCACTATCCATCTCGCCTTTCCAGATTCTTGAGATTCGGTATTTTTGTGCTTCGATAGGGTTAGGTAAGTGCTTGGTGACCATGTCCAGCATGACTTCGAACAAGGGTGCCTTGTCCCAGAACCATTTTTCTCTTTCTTCCTTGTCTTTTTTGTAAGCATTCAGAATGTCGGTGAAGGAAACTTTCTTTTTCTGCATGTACGGTATGCTTACAGCCCAGTTTTCTCTGGCGCTGCCAAAGGCTACTGATCCGTCTTGGATGTTGACCTTCCATGCTTGTTTGAACTCGTCTTCTGCGATGGCTTCAACTAGTCGGTTGAATTCTAGGATTAGGTTTTGTATTCTTTCTTGGATCTTTTCAGAGGTGTATTGCATCTCTGTGATCAATCTATCTACTTTGTTGATGAATAGTACTGGCTTTACCCGTTCTCGTAGTGCTTGTTTGAGTACGGTTTCTGTTTGTGGCATGATGCCTTCGCTTGCGCATACTAGGACTACAGTTCCGTCGATGGCTCTCATCGCTCTTGTTACGTTTCCGCCAAAGTCTACGTGGCCTGGTGTGTCAATAAGATTGATTAGGTATTCTTTTTCTTGATACTCATGGACCATGGACACGTTTGCTGCGTCTACAGTCATCAAACGTTCTTGTTCGTCTGCGTGCTGCCATGTTGCCATGCCTGCTTTCAAGTCACCTGCTGCTTCTTCAGACATGTGTCCTGAGGCTGCCAGCAAGTTGTCTGTTAGGGCTGTTTTACCGTGGTGGATGTGTGCAGAGGTAGCGATGTTTCTGATATTTTCTCTTTCCGTGCTCAGTCGCTTGAGTTTTTCTATCTTTGTTTCAGCCATGGAATAGGTCGTGTAGTGTTTTGTACTCTATGATTTCTTTGGGTGCGAACCAGATCTTTATTTCTTTTTCTGCTTCCTCTTTGTTGCCAGACGCGTGGCACATGTTTGCTAATGCCGCATTTATGCTGTCTGCATAGTCTCTGCTGTAATGTCCGTAGTCTCCTCTGATGGTACCTGGCGGTGCGTCCTTAGGTTCTGTGCCGCCTACCATTTTTCTGACTACTTCAATTGCGTGTACGCCAGAGATGACCATGGCTATGATGGGCTGGTCTGCGAAATCATTGATTAATTTTGCTCGAACATGGTCTCCGTTGCGTTCTGCAATTTCTGGACCGTAATGTTCATCGATGATTGCTTTGCTGGGTACGGTGAGTTTGAGGGCAACTAACTTTAGTCCGGCTTTTTCAAATCTT
Source organism: Candidatus Woesearchaeota archaeon (assembly GCA_030750765.1). Lineage (GTDB taxonomy): Archaea > Nanobdellota > Nanobdellia > Woesearchaeales > ARS49. Next base: position 230,434 of record JASMHM010000001.1, read on the forward strand.
GTTATGATCTCTCCGGAGAGCTGTCGCTTGACGGTGTCTGGCTTGAGCAATACTAGTGTGTGTTCGTTCATTTCTTTACCTTTACCGCAGCTTTTGGTGTTGCTTTAACCGCGGCTTTGGGAGCCGCCTTTGCGGGTTTGGCTGCAGGTGCTGCTTCTGCCTTTTCTTTGCGAGCCGTTCTTGTCCACGTTGTGTGTCGTGGGGTTCGCTTCAACTTTTGTAAGTATTGTAGGCATTTTCGTGAGCAGAAGTTGAACATTCTTCCGTCATTCTTGACGAATAACGTTCCAGTACCTATGGGTATGGTGTTGCCGCAGAATGAGCATCGCGCCATTATCCGCCACGTCCTCCCTTGTTGAGGGGTCGTGCTTCAAATTCTGTCTCTCTTAGGAGTAGGATGTCTTCTTTTTGTACGGGACCCTTAACGTTTCTTCGTAGGACTTTGTCCTTGTCTCTTCCGTCTAGCACTCTGCACCGTACTTGGGTAGCTTCGCCTCGTGCGCCGGTTCTTCCTATGATTTCTTCTACTCGGGCAGGGGTTGCTTGGGTAAATCGTACTGCGCCTGCTTCTTTTTGTTCAGGCTTGTCCCTTCTAGTCTTTTTGGGCTTGACCTCTTCTGGTTGTTCCTTTTCAGCCATTATTCTTTCTTGTCTTCCTTAGGTTCTTCTTTCTTCTCTTCCTTTGGCTTCTCTTTCTTTTCTGCCTTAGGTTCTTCTTTCTTCTCTTCCTTTGGCTTCTCTTTCTTGTCAGCCTTAGGTTTTTCTTCCTTCTTTTCTTCTGCTTCAGGAATGCCTATCTGTGCGATCAATTTTTCTGCGTCGCCAGCTTCAGTTACGGCTACTGCGCTTGTTGGCACGCCTATGCCTGCTGCCACGCCTAGCTCTTCTTTGTTAACTAAGTTTACGAGAGGTACTTGTTTCTCTTTTGCTAGGGGACCAATGTGCATAACCACTTCTGGTGGGGATACATCGCTTGCGAGTACAACAAGTTTTGCCACGTCTCGCTCTAAAGCTTTGGTGACTTCGTTTACTCCTCGCTTGATCTTACCTGTATTTCTGGCTGTTTCAATTGCTTCCAATGCTGCGTCTTTTTGGTCCATAGCGTCCTCCTCGAGGATAGAAACCCTCGCTCAGGGTGTTTACACCCTTCATCACTAGTAAACTTTCATGCACGCGGCTCCTTTATAAACTTTTGCTTAGGTTTATAGGTTACAAGCTTTTTTCAAAGTCATGCCCGATCTTACGATTGCACGATTGAACGGAAACTCAAACGAGTTTAGTGATGTCCTCAAAGGTTTGGAAGGTCTGGATCATGCTATTGCATTCGTTTACCATCGAGGTAATTTTAAGGATTGGGAAACCTCTGACATGGTAAAACGTGTCGAATTGAATGCCTTGGTGGTTTGTGAGTATAGTGAGGAAAGTGGTTCGTGGACAGTCTATCAAGGCCAGGACGTTCAGGCAGGAACTAACTTGGAGGATCGAAGAAGGATCTCTAACGACTTTCCAGAAGTAGATATTGGCGCGTACACCCAACCTAATGACATGTTTGGGTCACTCAAAGGGGATGCAGTACCCGCTGTTGTAGCATTTCCCTCAGGCCCACGCCAGAGGATCTACCGGTTTGTGGGCAAAGCGGTCGAAACGTTTGGTCATCGTGAAGGTCAGAAAGTGGCAGTCGTTCCTGTAGGACGAAAAGACCCGATCAGCGTCTTGGAAAGACATGCTAACAACTATGGATTCTCGTATGCTGCAGACAGCAAACCTAACGGTGCGCGCATCGAGCATGTTTGGGAACTTGGATAAGGTTTATAGCTAAGGACTTTTTTCTGACGGGAATGTCTTCCATTCACATTTCCAGGATTAGTTTTTCTTCCTTCAAACAAACTTCCTTTGATGAGCTTTCGCCTCAGTTGGATGCTATTGCTGAAGGTATTGTCTTTTTGGGCCCTGTAAAAATGGATTGCTATGAAGGTTGGAAGGAAGAACTTCAAGAAAGCGTGAAGGGCACAAGAAAGGGAGTTGTTACGTATGTGGAAAGGGGAACTGCTGAGCAATATTTCACGTTTACCACACCCCAAGCGAAGAATAGGGCTAAGGAGGAACGCCTCCCCGACAGAAGGTTCCACCAAAAGGGCACAGGTGATACCTCAGTTTGCATCGGGACCTTCACGTATCCACACATAATCATGCCTGTCCAATCTGAAAGACACCACCTGGTAGCATTTGGTCACGGTCCTAATCCTGAAATAAGCGGTAAGCTCGTGGAAGGCTTTTGCGACTATCCGTCGAGAAACGTGCTTGCCGTTTCCATGCAAGGAGACTTGCCTTTTTTGCACTTGCAGACCAGTCCTGAGACGCTTGAGGCCACAAACAGGCTGACTTCAACGTATGAAAAGGGGGGCCCTCGAACGCTTACCTTGGAGACCGTAGGTGAGACAAACGAAAGGGTAACAACCCTAGAATGGCGGCTCCAATAAGCAAATTTATAAGCCACGCGGCCATTTTTTCAGTAATTATCAATGTTTGTCGTCATAATCGCCGAATTTTGGTAAGGTTTATATAGAATATTACTACTCTATGGAGAATACAATGTTGGGAGGAAACACGATGAAGAAAATGTTAATAGCTCTGATGTGTTTGCTAGTTCTCGCGACGAGCGCAGCAGCACTTCAAGTACCAGAAGGAGGAACCGTAGCGTTCGGAAATAACAATCAAGATAGAGATGTGAATGCCACAAGGACATTCACCGTCACAAATGAGGACGCCAACACCACTAGCGTCACGGTTACTAGCACCCTGGCAAGCAAGTTTAAAGCGCGATTTAGCCCTTCCAACTTTAGCTTGATCGCAGGCGCAAGCCAAGTAGTAACTGCAACAGTATTCGTACCTGTAGACTTTGATGCCGTCAATGATAACTTAGACGAAACCGCCTTTGCTATCGGCGCATTCCAAATTAAGGGTACCCTAGGTGCAGGAAACGACACAACCGTTTCAGCAACCTTGCAAGCAGAAAACAGATTACGATTTAGCGATGGAGATGTAAGAATCTCCGGAAGTTTCTCGAAGACTGAAAGCATTCGAGACAGAGACCGCGTTGATGACTTGAAGCCAGGCGACAGCCTAAAGATCGAAATCGAAGCAGAGAACACGTTCTCTGACAGACGAAGACGAACTGATGGCCCAAGAAACATCGACATTGACTTCGATGACGTGAGAATCGACATTGACGTTAGTGGCGCAGAAGACTTCGATATCGATGAGGAAGACGACAGCTTCTCCTTGCCAGCAGACGAGGAAGAATCCGCAAGCTTCACCATAGACATCGAAGACGACGCTAGAGATCGAAGCCATACAGTTACGGTACGAATTGACGGCCGTGATGATAACGGTGCTAGACACGGAGAGTTGATCACCTTCACTCTTGACGTGGAAAGAGACGCTCACGACCTAGTGTTGCGACAGATCAGCTTCACACCTTTGAGAGTGGCCTGTAACAGAAATGTTATCGCCACAACTTCCTTACTAAACAGAGGAAGAATCGATGAGGACGAAGCAGGCATCCAAGTAGAAATTCCAGAACTTGGAGTTGTCGAACGAAGCTCATTAGTGGACATTGATGAAAACGATGAGGCAAGCGCAAGCGTAACCTTCAGTATTGAAGACAGGGTTAAACCTGGAACTTACGCAGTGCGAGTGTTCAGCGTGTATGACGTCACAACCAAGAACAACTTCAAGGACTTGTCCTTCACGGTTGAAACTTGCGAAGACAACATAGCACCAACAACGCCAGTAGTTACACAACCACCCGTGGTTACACAACCACCTGTGGTGACCGTACCTCCTGTTGTTGTGAGCCCGCCAACCACACCACCCGTAACAACCACGCCAGTGACACCTACCGTACCAAACGTTGTAGGTACAAGCTCTAGCGCACCAAGTTACACCTGGGCATTGGTAGCAGGCATCATCGTTGTAGCCGCCTTGATAGTGTTCTTGGCTGTTCGCTTTGCTAAGCAATAAATTTTTATTTTTCCTTTACGGAAATATTTTTAAACTACTCGTAATTCTATAGTAATATGAAATGGTTTGAGGGTACGGTAATCGACTATTATATGTCGTATAAGTTTACACCAGGATTCAAAGCAGTTTGTAAGAGTACACTCGCAAAGGTCCGCAAAAACAATCCAGATATACCTCTTGAAGAAGGAAGTCAACCTGACGATCCGTGTCTTGTCGTTTCCTTAACAGATATGGCAGAAAGAAGTCACTATCACAGTAACTACAAGAGTTCGATCGCGGTGCATCCCGTATTTTTCCGCCCCGCAACCGGAAGACAAATAATGATCCAACCGTAAATCCTCCGTTTTTTCTTGGGCAACGCATATAAAACAATTTTTGTGGCAAGAAAAGCATGAAATATGTTTTCATGTTATTGCTGCTCGCCGTCCCTTGTAACGCGATAGTCATCTCGCATGTTTTGTACGACGCAGAAAGCGAGAGCACAGGCGAGTTTGTTAGTTTATATAACAACGACACCACCTTAATAAACCTCGATGGGTGGTACATCAGCACGCTCACAAGCGAGAAGGATGCTGTCCTAGGCGCGATTACGCTGTTTCCTGGCCAGTATTATACAATAGGAGATGTGAATACTAGTGCAGATCATATCGAGGCTATCACGCTCAAAAACAGCGATGCAGGCGTTCGATTAATGCATAATAACACTATAAAAGACGTCGTGGGATGGGGCTCTCCACCAAGTGGTTGGTTTGATGGGAATGCTGCAGAATCTGTTGAGGAGGGCAACATTCTTACGCGAACGAGCTACACTAACAACAATTTAGAAGATTTTTCTGTCAAAGAAGAATCTTTGAACCTCTCTGTGGAGATCGTGGTAGAGAACAGCGTGTTCATGACGGATGATCTACCAGAAGAAGGCTACCAAATACTTCCTCGTGCAGGGGAGACACGTATCGTCCAAGTGTTTTCTACCGCTCCGGTGGTTTTCTTGAACAAAACCTACCTGCCAGACAATGGTGTTGCACTACTCCCCTTAGCATACAGCTTGCCGCCAAAGAATTATTCTATCATCACCACCAAAACTTTAACCTTTGAGTACCTTCCCTTGAGGAGTGTGAGACTTCTAGACAGCAAACTCATCTTGAAGGGTCTAGCCGGAGCAACATTAGAAGGAAGTCTGCGTTTTCAGAACATCGGCAACATGCCTTTGACCATGAACATGCGGAGTACGCTAAACTTTAGCATGCAACTTCTTGACTCTGCAGTCAAAGTCGGAGATAATGCGAGTCTACGTATCCGAGCAACCTTACCCGTGAGCACGCAACCGCAAACATACAAAGGAGTGGTGAGTTTTAGTTACTAATCTTTACGATTTCTAAAAGAAGCAAAGCAACTTTTCTTTAGCCAGCACTGTTCGCACTGGTCTATGCCTTCATGGTCCCTACCAAAGCAGGGATCTTCCTCAAGCTTTAACATCTTAATAGGATTACTCACAAACATAGATAGTAGTGGAGAGTATATAAAATCTTCTCATAACCTTTTAAACCCGTAAAACGTCTTGCATGGCCTTTAGAAAGTCTATGGCGCGAGCTCGCAAGTCATCAAACTGCTTGCCAGACATTTTTGCTATGTTTCTGTGCGTGATATCCTTTTGTAACGCGTACAATTCATCCATGGTGTCTACCACTTTTGCTTTGACCATGCCTTTCTTTACTAACGTATCTCTAAGCATTCTTCCCACCATGGCAGGGCTGGGCGGGAGCTGGCCGTGCTTCATCAGGGCAGCGTGTGCGATGTCAATACAGGCCCAGTACAAGTCAATGCACGCTTGTAAGATGTGCCAGTCCGCGTTCTGCATGGTAATGGGTGCGCGAGCAGCGTAATTGTTCACACTCTCTCGCGAAGGACGGATCTTTCCTTCTTGCAACAACACTTGCAAAGGTTCAAACACGCCCACATCGTAGAAAACTACGCCATCTCTTAGCATGTTCATCAGTACGGGATCTCCTTGTCTCGCTTGCTCCCATAAGGTAGAAATTTTTAGGGTGTTTATGTGGAATCTTTTGCTGATCTCAGCCCCGACTCTTTCAACAATAATCCGGTAGGCTTCTACAACAGATGGGGTGACCACCCTAGTAAGGTCATCGATCACTAGCAATACATCAATATCGTGTTCGTGTTGTGGTTCTCCAGTGGAACTGCCAAACAACACGCAACATTTCAAGAATTCTCCTAGTTCTTTGGTGAGATCAGAAGATAGCTTACGAACGAGCTTGGCGTCATCAAGATTAAGCTTGTGTTGATGCACCTCCCGTTTAGGAATATTGAATTCCATACGAGTAGTGACAAGGACACCCCTTTTAATGGTTTAGCACTCTCCTTAGGTGGGCACACTAGATGTGTGGAGTGCCTGTTCGGTGATTACGATACTCATAAATAGCTAGTGTGTGTGAGGGAAGTAATGCTTTCTGCTTATGCTGAAGAAATAAACGAAGCTCTCGAGACATTAGTCATGCCTGAGGAAGAAATAGAGAGCGTTGAAGCTACTGTAATGGAAGAGATTGAAGCTCCAGGATGGCAGTACGAAAGCGTAGACATCACAGAGTATTGGGCCATGCCTGACGCTGTTGATGCCACTTTTTATTACGATCTTGAGGTGCCAGAAGATACTTACTCTGATGGTGGCAAGAGTTATACGGTCACCATGGAAGAAAAGATGGAGGTAGAGATAGAGGATGCCAAGATAGCCTACGCCCTCGGCTCTACGCCTGACACAAAAGGTTTTACTGTGCTAGAACAAGAGCATAGGAAGTGGTGGAAGAAAGTGAATCAGTTATGGATGTTTATGACGTATGACCTTCTAGGCTTGTGAACTCCGGAGTGTTGACAGTTTTTTCGTCTTCTTTGAAATGAAACACTCCTTTGAACTTTTCTCCAGCTAAGACTTTGGGCAGCCAATGCTTGTCTGCATCCCACATGCGATCAAAAGGAAGCGAGGGTAGAGGCAGCCATTCCCACAACATCTCTCCCGTATCCTTAACCTCTCCTTCCCAAGAATGGACACGGAACACTCTTACTACTTGGCTCCACTCCTTGTTGATAGGAAAATGAAAATGAAGTTCTGCGCACAACTCACAATCCTCTCTTCTTGCCGTAACCCCGTCAGTCTCCTCATGCAACTCTCTTAGTGCGCAAGCGAGAGCATCCTCATCAGACTCTTCTTCCATTCCACCAGGCATGTTGTAGTTTCCCTTACCAAGATTTCTTTGCTTCATGCCTAGAAGTATCTTATCATCTTTTGTAAGAACGCATAAGGTTGCTTGCTGCATGACTCTCCCTAATCTGCCTCATTTAAGTATGTTCGCCAAGAAGGAAGTCCACGTAGTTTAACAATGACTCTCGTTCCTTGCAGGGATCTGCGCCCGCGTACCAAAGCAGACTTTGGTTGCAGATCTTGCCAAATTCCTGGTGTACAACATGTTCTTGTTTCAGATGCTGCGTCATACGTAAAATAAAACCTGGCATGACAAAGTTAACGCCAAGAGTATACTTGTGGTCCCTTAGCTTTCCCTTAGAATTGTACCATTCTCCTCTCGCGAGCCTCTCAATAGGTCCCTTGCCCACAATGAGCGTATCTGCAGTTACTGTGTCGTAAAGCATCAAACGTATGACAGGATCAGCATTCTTGGTTGAGTCTGCCACTAAAGAGTATGACCCGTTGGCTGAAACATCAACTTTGGAAGTGGCACCCGTTATCGTGAATTGGACCTCGTGACCCCGCTCGTAATCTTTGTTCGCACTGCGCTCAAGAAGCACCAAACGTGGAGAATCTGGTCTCCTTACTAGCCAATCCTTTAATAAGTCCTCCTGAAACACGAGTGTCCCTTCAAAGGTTTTCCCCTAGTTGTTCGCCACGCGCGTGGTGGGCGAGTTCATGGCTAGTAAAGGAAGACATGTGATCTGTCCAAGTGTCATAAATTATTATTGCTAATCTACTAGGAAATATCTTGTCTACGGGAAGCGCTTTTCTTATGATGTCTTGTGATTTGCCAGATAATTCGTTAATGCTGTTCCATGTGGCCGTATTGGCTTCTGTGTTCGTAGCTGGATTTCGGGCAGGAAGGGTCAACGTTCGGTCTGCTCCTTCAGCAGGAGAAAATATTGCAGAAGCTATCGCACAGCCAATTCCTGTGATAAACAAATTTTTTAGATTATATCCCCATGCACGCATTATGTTGTCCTCACTCAGTAATATCTTCATAAGCAGGTCACTTATAAACCTGCTCTGGAAAATAGCGGCGTAACCGGCACATATAAATAACGGTTACTCTGCAAGAACGCTATGAGCGACAATAAGTCGACAATGGCATTGTTTGTGGTAGCGCTTGTTGCCTTCGCAGCCGTTGCCATGAACACAGAACTTGCCAGCACCGGCATGTACCAAACCCCAAACATCTACTCTTCTCAGACCGCACCGATAAGCTCGTATAGAGGCGTTGCGTACGGTCCTCGATGGTCAGAACAAAGAGCTTTTACCACCACTAAAAGAAATGTAGTAGTGTCAAGACAAAACCAAGTTCCTAACTCACAAGATTCAAGACGAGTGTTATCACAATACCCCGTAGGTGTTGAGGACGCCCTACAAGTGCCTGCGTACACTCCGAGAACGTATCCTTACTCAGGATATGGAAATGAGGCTACGTATGGCTCGCGAACGTACAATAGCGTGGTTCAACGCACACCTTACCAGATAGAAAACGTACAAAGACCTTCTTACACCGGAACAAACCCTGCAGTGTCTGGATACACACACAACTCCGGGCAAGCCAGATTCTACGCGAGCACCTTCCAAAGAGGCAATGATGTGAAAGGCAGCCAACACTTGAACACCGGTCAAGTTCCTACAACAAACTGGAGATAACCCGTAAAAGTTTATAAACCTCCACCGCCTTTCTTTTTCATGAGCAGAGCAACGTTCTTGTTGAATATTCAGGATAAGGTGACCGTAGAGGGAGACGCGACGTGTACACCACACCACCTCCCTCACAGGCTTCCTTATGGAGAACCTATTTCAGATGAATCTTGTCATTATCACCATGGCATGTTGAGAATGTCCCACCACGTTCCTTTCTGCATCCTTCTTAGGTGCCAACACTATCAAACAATGATGGACGCCTACAGGAATAAAGAATTTAGTTCTAAAGAACCAACAGCCAAGGCAAGGGGTCGAGTGCAGTAGCAGGACACCAAGAACGCATCTACAAATAGCCCCCCGCAGAAAGATCACTTCACAAGACGCATGAATTGATCGCGAGAGATTTTCAGGTCCTTCTTGACTATTTTAAGTAACAGTCCCGGACCGATGTCCTCACCAGAATGATGAGGTATGGTAGCTCTCCGGCCATCGGCATGCTTGTACACCATATGACTTCCGGTGGTGTGACTATACGCGAAGCCTAACTTGCCAACTATCTTTCCTACTTCTCTCCCAGTAAGTTTAGGTAGTTTCACACTTCTATTTGTTTTACACCAACAAATTCGTGTAAGAGCTCTGGTTGGTCTTCAGACTCGAGATAGGCCTTAATGGCTTCCTTAGTTCTTTGCATTAGCTCATCCATCGACTTAGCTTGCGTATGACAACCCGGCAAGCCAACCACTTCTGAAACAAGCCATCCTTCCTCGTCTTTTTCTACTAAGACCGTAAATTTTGCCATACCCGTATGTAGCAAAGTAGGTATATAAAAGTTTGCAAGGATAGCTCCGCGCGGACTAGAATAGGCAGGTTAGAAAAAACAGGGCTAACAGGCAGAGAAAATGGCACAATCTTTATAAGGAAGAAAAGCATTACAATTATATGACAGAATTAACATTGAAAGGAGTCCACAACGAAGTGGAAGAATTGAAGAAAGAAGTTAAAAAAATGAAGGTTCTTGTAGAAGAGGATTTCGAGCTTAGCGAGAACGCAAAAAAAGAACTAGCAGAATCCAGAAATGAAGACGTTTCTACCTACGTAGATGAAGAAGAAGTCACCAAAGAATTCTCATGAGTTACACCATAAAGTGGAGACCCCAAGCAGTAAAAGGTCTTAGAAAAATTCCTAAAGAAATCGCAAAAAAACTCGTTCGCAGAGTGAATGCTAGCAAAGAAAACCCCAAATCTGCATTAGAAAAAATGGAAGACTATGATACCTACAAGTGTCGGCAAGGGGACTATCGAGCCATCATCGACATATTGGAAGATCAAAAAATAATTGCAGTCAAAGTAGTAGACCATCGTAGGAATATTTACAAAAACAGATAGCCCCGCGCGGACTCACGACACCAGGGGTTGATATCGAGGGCTAATAAGGCGCTCTGCGCATACAGCTTGAAACTGAGTCTACACCCCCACCGAGTAATGTATATAGAAGATTCTTTTCCAAGATCTAATGGCTAAGTTACTACCTCAATCTCAGGATGAGGCTCAATAGGCCAATCACCAGGATCAGCAGACGCCACTACCTCAATCTCAGGATGAGGCTCAATAGGCCAATCACCAGGATCAGCAGACGCCACTACCTCAATCTCAGCCCAAGGATTTGTTCCTCCAAAGAAATAACTACAGAACGAATCACACTTTCCAGGATTGACGCAGGTTTCTTCAATACCACAATCAGAGTTTGAAGAGCAAGAAACTCCCACACCTAGCGTAAGCGCAACGCTTTCATTACAATTGCAAATGTCTCTGCCTACTCGTGCAGGCATGTTTTGGCATGATGTTCCATCCACAACGCTAGCAATCGCCAAACGATTCATATCAAGCATCGCCTCCATATCACAGTTTGCCTTATCATTATTGTATGTCTTCATTGCACAAGAACAAATATCACGGCCTACTCGTGCAGGCATGTTTTGGCATGATGTTCCATCCAACCAGGGAGCAAGCTCAAACAAACGATTCATATCAAGCATCGCCCCCATATCACAGTTTGCCTTATCATTATTGTATGTCTTCATTGCACAAGAACAAATGGAGTCACTAGCTTGAGAGGCTTCAGCGGGACAATTTTCTGAGTTCTCAGCCATATCAATCATCGCCCCCATATCCGAGCAGTCGCTAGGCGGTGAAATACATTTGCCGCCATCAATAGGCCAATCACCAGAATCGCAATTTCCGTCACCGCAGCCGCTGTCGCTGCAGAGATATCCATATCCTTGGTCTCCTGTATAACTAGAATCGACTAACTGTTGATAATATAAACGGGGACTTTTAGAATAATCGCATTCTCTTAACCCTTTAATCTCTTTGTAAGTCTCAAGACCGTCGATAGTTACACATTTTAGGGCATCCCGGAGGGATTCATCCTCAAAATCATAAATTGCAAAATCTCCGCCTACACATCCATGGTCGCTGTAGACCTGCTGCCCTGTTGGTGCGCCTTCGCCGACGAAGTCCATGATGAGCAACACGGCGAGCAACGCCATCACGATGATCACTATATCGGTAGAATTTCTGCCACTACTGAAACTCTTTGACATATTCGCCCACCCCTATTTGAGCATAATCGCGCGGTGAAAAATCTTCCCAGTCAGAAGCTGAGGCGCATGACGCTTCCGCGAGTGGAGCGACTATTCCTCGGCTAGTAGTATTCGCGAAACATTCTGCATAGCTAGAAAAGTGTTTTAAGGTACTAACTTCTACAAAGTTGCCCGTACTGGAACTGTTCATTTGAAGAGTCAATGTGGCTATTGCTACCAAGGCAACAATTGAAGAATGTGTGTTGTGATTATTGCTCATTAGAACCTCTCATCCCTCATACTATAAAAATGTGTGGATGTACTGGCCACGCCCTAAGAGTCAGTAAATGAGTTTGAACGGGTTGTAGCAGGCTATTTTGGTTTACACGTCAGGGGATGGTTCGTACTTTTTTGCTTACTACACTTCCTCCGCAGCATTGTTTAGTGATGCCTATGCCCAATTCGATGGTTTGTCTGCAGTTGTAGGTTTTGGTGCGGCAGTGTTTGGCTCACCCCATAGGCGCTAGGTTTTGAGCTAGAACTAGTTTAATGTTCCCTTTCTTTCCCTGCGCGCTATTACTATAGCCCCGCGCGGAATCGAACCGCGGTCTGCCGGTCCAGAGCCGGCTGTACTTGGCCGCTATACTACGGGGCTAGGTTAAGAAAAAGGAGTGTGGGCGGCTTTTAAAGGTTTTTGAACATGGTGGGAGCTTTGTCCATGAAGGCAATCACATTCGTGTCTATCATTCTAGAAACCAGCAAGTACGGCTCCATCTTTTTTCGTACTTGTTCGTACCATTTTTGACCTTTGGGTGTTAGTGTTAAGTGCTTGTTAGCGTACACGATGAATTTGCGCTCTTCAAGGTTCTGCATGTTCTTGTACAACGCTCTTTCTTGTTTTTTTGCAACCCCTGAACGTAGGGCTAGTTGGATGAAAGCTTGTTTGGACAGCCTCACGCTTATGGGGGCGGCAGCATACTTTCTTTCCAATGCCTCTTGGCTGCTGCCAATCACGTACAGAATGAATTCCTGTTCTGGCGTTGCCACGAGGTGTGTGAGGGTTTAGAATATATTAAGGTTAACCCGTCGGGAGCATTAGGATTACTGCCATACCTACTGCAGCTCCCAAGATGATCCCAAACACTGCATCAACAATATCGTGTTTGTTTTGCTTTATTCTTGCTCCAGCCACAGCAAGAATGAGTAGTCCGCTGACCACTAAGAAGTTTGGTGCGCTCAAAAAGTTGCCCACAACGATAAATAATGACGTTGCTCTGGACGCGTGACCTGAAGGAAAGCTTCCTGCTTGTATCTTTTCCATCCAATCCTTGTGGGCTGCCTTGTCTGGACGTTGCTTGAAATGTAATAATCGAGTTATAACCGTGAGTGCACAAACCACAACATACGCAACCAATAGCTGCTTTGCCACGAAAATGTTGCCAGCAAGATAGCACAATAGTGTTGAGCCCAAGAAAAGCGTGTGGGTGCCTAGCGCACCGATATCTTCAAGCCATAACTGCCATTTCATACGTTAAGGCAACGGCTTGCGTATTAAAAGCTTACGTGTTGGATTCCAAAAGTACTCTTACTCTTGGGAAGCGTAGGCTCTGCTTGGATCATGAATTGCTCGCCTCCAGAAGTGCCCAGGGCGACACCACAGACGGAGTCTTGGGGTGGAACGTAGAGGGTAATACGCGGATTTTTTTGTGGATCAAAATAGTGCAAAGTTTTCATCAATTTTGGATCTCGCACTCCTACTAGCTGTTCGAATAATGTGGCGGTGTTCGGAGAGGCATACACGTCCGTACCAAGGAAGACGGTGTTGAAACCATGCGTGTACTTGCTGTTGACGATAGCCCACTCATGTTGTGTTGGTGGGTGGTACATGCGCGCGTGAGATACGCGATGTTTGTTGGCTTGTCTTTCTATCGTTGTTGCTAGTGGAACGATATTGTTTAGTGATGCCCTAACAAACAAGTCACAGTCCTCTGCTGCAGTATTTTTCTTCTCTCGCGGGGCTCGCAGGGCTCTGAGTATTGCATAGAAGTCTCGCATGTTAGGTACGTGGACTCTGCCCTCTTCAGGTCGTGAGTCATCGAAATCAATTAGAGGATCATCGGGTGTGAAGAGTTCGTTTAGCAATCCTAAAGACCTCCCTTTGTGTCCGGGAAGATCCTCAAAGATAAAATAGCCCTTGTCAGCAGTAATAGTCGTCACTCGTTTTCCCTTTTTACGTTTTGCTTATAAGGTTTTCCAATGTTTTTGCAACAACATTGCATCCTTTTCTATGTTTGGGCTCTCGCAGGTGACTTGCCCTTTGAGTTTGAAATCGTGCCAGGCTTGGAGTACGTCCTTCCACTTAGCATCGCTATCTTTCAGATTAAGATGGTTTAACTCACCTTTTTCAGAATATCTAATGCCATTATAGTGGATGTGCATGTTTTGGAGTGCTTCCTTCCCCAGTTTCTTCTCAACGAGCGTGAGAACGTCCAACACTTCTTGCTTGGTGTTGTACTTTCCGTTGCTTCTAGCATGTAAGTGTGCGAAATCAATGCAGGGAAGAACTCCTTCTACCTCTGCAGCCATGTTGATGAGCTCGTTAATCTCCCCAAACTGGCTTCCTTTGCCTGTTGTCTCGGGTCGTAACCATATATCTACGCCTTCTTTCTTTAGCGTCTTTGCAATGTCCTTCACTTCTGCAGTGATGGTCTTGTATACTTTCTTAGGATCTTGTTTTTGATAAAATCCTGGATGGAAGCAGCAACTCCACGCTCCACAGAGCGCGCTTATCCTTGCGCTATTGAGTATTCGGTCCTTGCTTGCCTTGAGCTTTTTCTTGTCATCCGAGTTAAGGTTGATAAAGTAGGGAGCGTGGCAGGTTAACGCCACATCATGTTCTTCTGAAGTTTTCTTCACTGCCGGTGCTTTTTCTTTTGTGACAAAGATGCTTCGAACAAACTCTAACTCCATGCCCTCCAATCCTAGCTTGCGCACGGTGGCAATACCGTTATGCGTATCCCTTGGTTTTGTACAAAGAGGAATGCCTGCACTGCCAAAGCGTAGGGTGGTGGGCTTTCTCATGAAAAAATCGTGGTGCTGCCACTTTAAAAAACTGCCTGTAAAAAGAAGAAGCCTCAGGGTTAGGCTCCTTCCTGATTTTGGTACGCCTGTATCGCATAACCCACTGCAGCCACTGCCGCTAGAGCAACCGCACCCTGAACTATGTACGTGGTGCCAAGAGTAATATTGAGATCAGTGTTCACAATGTTGTACACTTGATCCGGCGTTAGCTCGATGGGAACATGGGGCTCTTTGGGCATGGGAAACACGTTTGCTTGGACGTCACTAGCTGCTATGGTGGCGGCAACTATTGCGGTCAGTCCCACATTCTGGACGTTATTATACGCCCCCTGTAATGTTTCGATTATTGTCATTGTTTTCCTCCTAAGGTTTTACCCTATCTTGTACAAAGCAAGACGAAGTATTATGTGCTGCGACCCGTACAGAACAGAAATACACTAAACTGTCTTATTTCGAACAAATAAGTATATAAAGGAGTTAAGGAAACCACACTCATGGAAGCCTCGACGGCAGAAAGCACCGAACAGTACGTGAACGAGCACCCAGATATCAAAAGATGTCTGAGAAAGGGCCTCATCAACTACTCATCCTTAGCTAGACTTGTCGTGAAGGATCTAGGCATACAAAAAAAGACCTCCAAGGAGGCAGTATTGATTGCGGCTCGAAGAATGCAAGATAGACTACAAAAGCAGGCAGTGTCTGACAAGGACGTTGTTGACATTCTCAAACGCTCAGAATTAGAAATCCACACAAAGGTAGCAGTTTTTACGGTAGAGAAAGCAGCAATCGCCACAGTGCTAAAATCAGAAGCTAGCGTAAGAAGGAAAGGCGCCATGTTTTACTTAGTAGAGGGAAGCAAAAGCTACACACTCATCGTGCAAGAAGAAGATGCAACCAGCATTCGCAAATCAGTAGGCAACTCCTTAATCAACCAGCACAAAGAATGTGCGTTAATCAACGTAAAATCACCAAAAGACATCGAAAACGTGGTAGGTGCCTTAGCATACCTTACAGGATTGTTCGCAGAGCACGGCGTTAACATCGTTGAAATGATGTCATGCTGGACGGACAACATATTCGTCGTCAAAGAGAAGGACGTGAATAAAGCGTTTGGCTTCTTGAGAATGTAATCACAACTGCTTAACGATGTCTAACAACTCGTTATGATCATTTATCTTATGGTCTGCTTTTCCTGTTGCGCCGCCAAATTCCACAGTAAGCGCGCCATCTTGGTGGGGTAAAGAAAGATCCTTTTCGTAGTTATCCCCTACAACGATGCATTCTCGAGGTGTGACGCCCAGTTGCTTGCATATCGTATCAAAATACGCTTTGTCGGGCTTCATCTTCCCTATCTGATCAGAAGTAATGATAAGATCAAAGTGGTTGGTCAATCCTAACTTCAAGAGCTTTGCTTTGGTTGTCTCCTCTGGATCCTCGGTCATGACTGCTAGCTTGAAGTCTTTCAGCTGCGGTAGGACTTCTTGGACTCCTGGTGCGGGCCGTAAGAGATCGGTGAGTTTTTGCATGAATGCTTTGTACGCTCCCTCAACGTTTGGGATGTTGTGCCGCATGGCTAGTAACCGTAAACTATGGAAGCGGTGTCTTTTCTTGGGATCCATGCTTGTTTGTAGCTCTTTGACAAACACGTCTCGCCATTCTTGGTGGAGGTCTTCTGCAGAATGATCGCACTGCTTTGCTAGGTATTGCATGGCAGCCATGTCAGAATCTTTGACTACCAAGCCAGTAAGGTACAACGTGTCGTCCGCATCAAAGACTACCGCACGAAGTATCCTGTCCTTGTCAACGTGTTCTTTGATGTTTCTTCCAGGATACACCACTTTTGCAGGTTTTGAATGCAAGTTGGAATGGATGACCACATCTTTGCCTGTCATGAGTCCTAGTTTTTCTAGTGGTGGTGCTTCATCTTTGTCTTTAACAAAGACTTTTTCGTCTTTGACGTTGTCCTTTGTCTCGAACTCATCTCCTATCTTGTTGTTCTCACCAATAACACTGTTTGCGATGACGCATCGTAGTCCTACTTGGCTGTCTTTCATGATGACGCTGCCTTCTACTAAGGTTCCGTCTCTAACAACACCTTCTACGCTGGAATAGTTCGTGATAACAACATTCTTTCCTATGATCGCGTTCTTTCCTACATAGCTGGTTTCGTCCACTTTTGCTGTTTGGTCTACGGTTCCTTCTACTTTGCCCCCAAAGCGATCCAACAACAAGCGATTGGTGAGCAAAACATCCCATGGCTTGCCGAGATCTGTTCTTTTTCCATCGTACACCCAGTGCGTTAGCTTTCCTCCTTCTCTGAGTACGTATTCTTGTGGCACGACTTCTTTCTTCCCTTTGAACAACTTATCCTTTGCTAGCCCTGCTAGGAATTTTTCTGTGCGTAGTATCCCTATCCCCACAACAGCTAGGTTGGATGGCGGGTCTTGTGGTTTTTCTACGATTTCTATCACCCGATCGTTTTGCAAGCGCGCGATCCCATACCTGGAGGGGTCCTCCACCTCACGCAAGGTTAGGACGCCATCGGAGTCATCCTCAAACACGTCCAACGTTGGCTGTACCAAATCTTTTTCGTGCATGCTGTCTGCGTACTTAAACAGTACAAACTCTTCGTCTTTGAGTAATCGTTCTGCGGTTTGGATGGCGTTGCTCGGCCCTAATTGCTCATCTTGGATGGCTATTGCTATTTTCATGTCAGGATACGCTTTTTTGGTGGATTCTGCGATCTCCATAGAATTGTCCTTGCTACAAACGATCACCACATCGGTAAGATCGTTGTGTTTGAACTCGTCCAAATGGTAGAAGAGCAAGGGCTTGCCTAGGAAGGGTGTTAAGATTTTGGATTTTGTTAAGGAGTATGGTTTGAACCGTGTTCCAGAACCTGCTGCAACGAGCACTGCTTTCATAGGCTGAGATCTTGTGCTTAAGCTTATAAGTATTGCGCACTTCTAGTAGACCATGCAATTTGAGTTCCTAGAGCACACTGCAGACGTCAAGTTCAAGTGTTATGGAAAGACGCTAGCAGAAGTGTTTGAGAATGTTGTACGAGCGCTAAGCCACCACATGAATAGAGGGGAAGCTGTCAAAACGACAAAAACCAAGGAACTCAAGGTAGAAGGCACAGATCACCAAAATCTTTTGTATAACTTCATCGATGAAGTATTGTACTTGTTAGACGCAGAAAACTTCTTGGTAGCAGAAGCAACAGTAACCATTGAAGGAAACAAGCTCAAAGCAACCATCAAAGGCGATGACAGCAAAGTATATGACAATCTAGACCACATCAAAGCAGCAACATACGCAGAGATGTACGTGAAAGAAACAAGCGAAGGCTGGGAAGCCCGAGCAGTGGTGGATGTATGAAAAAGCTCAAAGAAAACGTCTGGGAGATACCCAAAGACAAGGACATGCACGTTCCAGGAATCATCTTTGCTAGCGACAAGCTCATGGAACAAATAGCCGGAGACGACAAAACAATAGGGCAAGTTAGAAACGTAGCTCAACTTAAAGGTATCAAGAAGCAAAGCATCGCCATGAGTGACTGCCATTGCGGATATGGTTTTCCCATAGGAGGCGTTGCAGGCTTTGACACCAAAGAAGGCATTATCTCTCCTGGAGGAGTAGGGTACGACATCAACTGTGGAGTAAGGTTACTCGCGACCACCATCCCTAAAGAAGCACTAATGGGTAAGCGAGAGGAACTCATCAACGAACTCAACAAAGCAGTACCTTCAGGCGTAGGAAGAGGTGGAGAATTTGTTCTAACACCCGAAGACATGCAAGACGTGCTCAACAAGGGAAGCCACTGGGCAAAGCAAAAAGGATACGCAACAGATGCGGACCTCGACAAAACCGAAGATACAGGCATCATCCAAGGAGCTGATGCGCAAGACGTGTCAGACAAAGCCAAAAAACGAGGCAGAAACCAATTAGGAACCCTCGGAAGCGGCAACCACTTCATAGAAATCCAAGAAGTAGAAACAGTGTACGATGAAAACGTTGCAAACGTGTTCGGACTAACAAAAGGACAACTTTGCATCATGATCCACACCGGAAGCAGAGGCACAGGCCACCAAACCTGCTCAGACTACATCCACAAAATGGAAGACAAGTACGGCTGGGAACATCTACCTGACAGAGAACTCACCTGTGCGCCCATCAAAAGCGAGCTAGGCACACAATACCGCAAAGCCATGGCAGGAGCAGCCAACTTCGCCTTCGCCAACCGCCAAATCATCACGCACCAAATCAGAAACGTGCTCAAAGAAAACTTTCCAGAAGCAGACGTCAAGGTAGTGTACGATATCGCGCACAACATCGCAAAGTTTGAAAAGCACGTTGTTGATGGCAAGGAAGTAGAGCTCTGCGTCCACAGAAAGGGCGCAACACGAAGTTTCGGGCCTGGCAGGAAGGAAATTCCAGCAGACTACCGCGATGTAGGCTGCCCCATCTTCATCCCTGGAAGCATGGGAACCTACAGTTATGTGTTGGTAGGAACTAAAGAAGCAGAGGAAATCAGCCTAGCCAGCACAGCACACGGTGCTGGCAGAGTAATGTCTCGTTCCCAAGCCAAAAGAGAGATAACACCCGAACACGTCAAGCAAGAATTGGCAGCTCATGGAGTGGCCATCAAAGCAGGAAGTGTCAAGGGCATGGTAGAAGAAGCTCCCGAAGCCTACAAAGACGTTAATGAAGTTGTTCGCGTATCTGATGAGCTAGGCATTGGCAAGATGGTTGTTCGATTAAAACCTATAGCTGTCGTG
The DNA here is from genome assembly GCA_030750765.1 of Candidatus Woesearchaeota archaeon. Classification (GTDB taxonomy): domain Archaea; phylum Nanobdellota; class Nanobdellia; order Woesearchaeales; family ARS49. The sequence continues at coordinate 249,815 of JASMHM010000001.1, forward strand.
AAAGGTTAGGTTTAAAACCGATAAGGGACATATAATACTATGAGCACTTCTATCTACGCAGTCGAAAGTATCGACCATAGAGTCCACGTACCGACTGCAGCAATGGAGCACGCAGAAGAGATAGTAGACACTGTAGTAACCTTGGAAATGTCAGGCGTTGCAGCAGCACATCAAATATACCCCCGAGATATTCGGAAATGCAGCAATTTGGAATTTGGCACAAAAAGTAGCCCGCGACTCCAGAAACACACTCTTGACGGACGAGCTCTACCTTAGAGTTTGCCAAAGATTAAACAACCAAAACCGAGGTTGGGTTGGCGAAGCCTGGCAAGAAGTTGATAGTGAATTGGTGACCGCAATAGAAAGCGTCCAAAGTTCCCAAGATTAACTAAAACTCTTCCCGCAACCACTATCGGCGGTGTTCGGCATCCCACAAAGCCATGCTTGTCTCTCTAGGTAGTCGATGACTATACCCTGCTAAACTCGACGCGTGCACAGCAATGTCGGGCTCCATAAATCCAGGATGTGCTGCTACCTCAACAGGATAAGCATACAGTATGTGACCACCCAAGGACATCATACTCTGGGAACCTCTGTGTACAGGAACGCAATCTTTCTCATCAACTCCTCCAAAAATCTTCCCATAGTCCTTTCCTGATCCCCAAGAAAGAACGCTTTTCAGCACCAAAATTGGTCCGGGAACACAACCCTCATCTGCTGGTTCGTACGTGACCACAGGAACCCATGCAGAGGTGGAGCGGGATGATTGAATATATAATGGCACACCCATGCGAGCGAACTCCGCATCAATTTTTGGGCGGACAAGATCGTGAGCTTCCTTCATAGCAGTATCTTTATGAGGGTCGCTGTCAATTTTTGTGCATAGTATCTTGGCCTCGCCCCTTGCAAAGCTTCTACCAGAACCATCTCCCAGGGACCATTCATAGAATTTCTCCCAACTTTTCCCCATAGAACTTACGGACGTCATCATCGTTGTCAGCGGAGTCATGAGAAGCTCTTCCCACATCCACAACCTTTGTTGTTGGGGTTTGTTATCCTAAAACCTGCTTCTTGCAAGTCATCACGATAGTCAATGGTGCTGCCTTTGATGAGATCTTTATCTTGCTTGTTGATGAATATCTTCACACCATGCTCTTCTAGCACTAATGCATCTCCAGCGTCTTCTGTAAGTTCTAACGCATAACTACTGCCGCTGCATCCTCCTTGGACGATGTCTACACGCAAGCCTGCGTTTGGCTTTCCTTCTGCCTTGAGTATGCCTTTCAGTTTTGCAGCAGCTTTCTCAGTTACCGTGATGGCTTTGTCAGCATTTTCAGAATCTGCAGCCGCCATCTTGTTAAGATCAGTAACAACGTTCTCTATTTCTGTATCACTCATGCCGTGGCTCTTGAAACCTTGCTCTATGCTTTCATGGCTTGCCCCTTGACAACCCACACATTGTACGCCTGCGGCCATAAGAACTTCTACAGAACTTGGATATTTTTGGATGACATCCCCTATAAGCATGTCTTTCTTAACCAAGGCTTCCATAGGTGAGTACATTCAAGGAGGGTTTATATGCATTTCGGATGGACCCAGGATACTGAAGGTTTTTAAGTCATCAAGTCGCAATCCTCGTATGAGTTATTTACGAGCAGCGGGAGTTTTAGTAGCCGCCGCATTTTTTTCAGCCTCAGACTGCATCCCAGTTATTGTCCAGCGTCGCGACTACCAATGGCGTGGCGTTTGCAAAGTAAACAGAATGGGTGAGCAACATCCCGTTCTTATGGGTGAAGAGATTCCCGGATCAGCCACGGAAAGTCAGGAAGACGTTGATGAGGATGGTGACATGGATGGCGTTCGCACCTCAAAAGTACCTTACAAAGTAATCAGAGGTGGAAACATGCATCTTACCATGCACGACGGCGTTGCCACCGTTCGCCACGTTAGGAAAAACCGATTTGGCAGACTCGGCAAGCAAAAACATCTGGACACGGATCTTAACCTGCCGCTCTGGGTAGACCCAAAAGACATTCATCTCGTTAAGAAGGATCCAAGAAAATGGAAGCGCTGGTAACAGGCGGAGCAGGGTTCTTAGGCTCCCACTTGGTGAGGCGATTGCTCAAGGACGGTCACACTGTACATATTTTGGACAATCTTCAAACAGGAAGCTTGCACAACTTACAACCACTCATTGACGAGTTTAAAGACAAGATAAAGTATCAACAACACGACGTCATCCAATCCTTTCCAGAATTTGAGAATCTAGACCAAATATTTCACTTAGCCTGTCCTGCATCACCCATCCACTACCAAAAGGATGAGCTGAACACGCTCCGCGTAAACGTTATTGGAACATTAAACGCCATTGCGTGTGCCAAGAAAACTGGCGCAAGACTCCTTATAACTTCTACATCAGAAGTGTACGGCGATCCTTTGGAAAGCCCACAAAAAGAGACCTATCGAGGTAATGTTTCAACAACAGGCATTCGCGCTGTGTATGACGTTGGCAAGATGGGTGCAGAAGCTGCAGTGGCTGCGGCAACAAGACAAGAAGGCGTCACGGGAAGGATTGTAAGAATTTTCAACACCTACGGGCCGGGCATGTCCCCAAAAGACGGTAGAGTCATTCCTAACTTTTTCCAAGCAGCACTCAAAGGGGAGGCCTTAGAAATCTACGGCGATGGTTCCCAAACGAGAAGTCTCTGCTACGTGGATGACATGGTTGAAGGATTGCTCAAAGCGGCAGCGAGCGATTACGAACAACCCATAAACTTGGGAAATCCAGACGAGCGTACGATAAAAGACCTCGCCCTGCTCATCATCAAGATTACTAACTCCAAAAGCGAGTTAGTGGAAAAGCCCCTACCGCAGGACGATCCAAAGCAAAGATGCCCAAACATCGACCGCGCAAAGGAAATATTGGAATGGCAGCCCTCCGTCTCTTTAGAAGACGGACTCAAGGCCACCCTCCCCTATTTTGAAGGTTTGTAGCTTCCCATCTTCTTCAACACATCCAGATAGAACGATGTTCCTTTTTGGAGATCGTCAAGAAGAATGTTCTCATCATCTGTGTGTTCAGACGAGTCATCGCCAGGACCTATCACCACAGTTGGAGCTACCTTTGACCAGAAATACATCTCTGTAAATCCTGGCTTGGCTATAGCTTCCACATCTGCGTAAGGCTGTAACACTTTCCCCAAGCGATCAAGAAGCGCCGCGTCCTCTACGATACATGACCCGTAGTCACAGATCACCCTCATCCTGACGTTGGCCGGCAGGATTTTCATGATCTGGGTCCTTATGTCCCGATCCTTGGGTCCGTACCTGAGTGAGAACGTAGCTGAGGCGTTGGCCGCAACCATGTTCACCGCGCTTCCCCCCTTGAGAGTACCAATGGATACGGTTGACTTCCCTAACAGTACATCAGTGCTTAAAGGCAGTCGCTGTATGGAACGCAAGACATCCATCAGCGTGGTGATGGCGCACGAACCTCGCCCGGGTGTGGCGGCGTGGGCAGACCTACCCTTGGCAAGCAACTCACACTCCAAGATTCCCTTTTGGGCGGTGCGCAATCGTAAGCATGTGGGCTCACCGACTAGCACGCATCCGGGCTTGATAGTGTCGACTATCTTAGTGATGCCTGCGAAGTCCGTCTCCTCTCCAACGTTAAACGCCAGGGCAAAGTCAGTGATTCCTTGTTGGACTGCCCTCTCTGCGGCAGCGATCATACAAGCCATCGGACCTTTAGCGTCTACTGCTCCTCGACCATAGAGCCTTCCGTTGCGTACTTCTACCGGAAGATCGCCAGGTACCGTATCCATGTGTATCGTGAGCAAAACATTTGGTTTGCCAGATCTTGCGACGACGTTGTACCTTCCCTTGGCGACGAACTGCTTTTCTACCTCAAAGTTTTTCGACAGTCTCTTCACTAGATACTCTCCAAGATCTCCCTCTGTGCCCGACACAGAAGGGATTCTCAGTAATTCCTTTGCTAGTTCTATCATAGTTCCACTTCCCGGATGAGTTTGTTTTCTGCTAGACACCGTGCTAGCAAGACAACCATATCTTCGCCTTGCAGCACCAGCTCGCGCATCATGCGTGCTGGAGGATCCACCAGCCGGTCTCTGAACAACAGATCATATTCTGTGGCGGCAGGAATTGCATCTGCCAGCTGTCTAGCGTACTGTTGTACAGGTATCTGCTGTCCGTCCACCTCAAAGATTGCCTGATCACCGTAGAACATCGCTTGGTAGCAATTTTCCTTGATCTCCCTCTCGGTTGTGGGAAGTGGTACCTCCCCTATGTCCGCAAGTGCGGACAGAGCTGCGGTTGCACGAACACACTCTTGGGCATCGATGCATCTGGTTTCGACAAACCAATCATCCGTTCCCCTATTGATTCGGACCACCTGATCTGTGGCCAACTTGTCAAAGCCCCACAACGATCCACGGTACTCAGACACCGTCTTTCTTGGATTCGTACCAAAGAACGAAGGATTCCGCTCAGTGAGCGCCTTTGCGATGCGCTCTCGTTGGTTCTCTAGACAACCCATATACTGATCCAGGCTTCGCAAGGGGTAGGAACCTGGCAGCACCGTGCCTGACCGCCATCCTTTGGAGTACACAATGGCTTGTCTTCGGTTCCATTGTGGTACTGCAACGCCGTTGATTGTTGGCGAGGTGGAGAACGCGTAAATCAGCAGAGGTGCTAGTCCAACCATTTGGTTGTAGGTGTCCACCAGGTCTTTCCCACTTAGATTAAGCTGGTCTGCGGCGGTGTAGCGTGTGCTTACGTCTGCAGGGAAGACCAGATTAAACTCGGACCAAAAAACGTTTGGTGCCTTTACGCTTACTCCCAGATCTAAGCGAGGTTCGTCAGTTCCTTGATACGTGCCACCGGACAACAGCAAGGCATCTGGAACTAGTTCTTGCAACGTTGCCAGGCGATTCTGCAGTCCTTGCTCTGCTTTTGAAATATCGTACTCTTCCTCAGGCAGCGTGCGTAGTTCAAATTGGTTCCACGCATACTCCCATTCACCCCCTAGCGCAGCAAGTTGCGTGGCAAACGCGACATTGTTTCTTAGGTCATACCATCTGTAGGGTGCGTCTTTAGTGACGCCGAAGAACTCGGACTCTATGCCTCTGCGTGTGAAGACGACCAGCACCGCTAGGCGCCTTAGCCTCAAACGTATCTACTGTACTTTGTTTTTTCATGTTTCATACCTCCGTCTCGAAAGACTATCAATGTTAGAAAATGTATAGCTACAACTAATGAAGACAACCAGTGATTTGCACTTGAGCCTCTATAGTCATAGAATATAGTATCACTCGTGAGTTAATAAATGTTTCGGTGAGAAAGACTTAAATCTGCAACGGAGTTTTCACCACTATGCGTATCGCTTCCTTCAAGAACTATGATGATTGGTTCTGCTTTGGTGTACAAAAAGAACAGCAAGTTTTAGCCAGACTGCAGATGTTTTTGGACTCTCTAGGGGAGAACCTAATGAAGCACGACTACAAGAAAGAAGTAAAGATTCGCGGGACGAAGAGAACAGAACACACCAATGAAGACGACACGGTTAACGCCATCGTGGATTATGTAGATCATTACGAGTTTGGCACAACAAAAGTAATCATTTTCTGGGGAGAGAACAAGGTGTACATCACCGCACACTTCACCAAAAGGAATAGAAAAAAAGTGTTAGACAAGTTCTACAACGCGATGAAAGCAAAGAAAGTGGTACCTAGAACTGCTGGACCGTGAGTGCTACTTCTTAGAGCATGCCGGGCACTTGTAGACGCGATTATGTTGATCTTCATAGGTAATAATCACCCCACATTCCTTACACTTCGTTTGAAACCGATACTTCACAAGACATACTAGTAGCGCACACTATATAAACCCCCTAGTTCCTTCTTCGGGCATATCCCAACGTAGAGTTAATCGTTCCGCAGTGGTGACGGTATTGGTTACCAACATTGGAAATGTTTATAAGAGTGCGTAAGCTTACAATACTATGAGTGTTGAGGGGAATGCGCTCGATTTTATCCGAGAAGCAGCACAAGGTGCGACCTTGCAAGAGGTTTGCACCCATTGCGGGCTAGAACGCCACACCATGACCAAGTACTTGGAAAGCTTACGAAGCCAAGGACTGGTCACTTTCAAACAAGTAGGCATGTCTAAAGTGTGGTGGCCCACCAAACACCCCCTAATCGAGGTGTTGAAGAACGACAGCATCGCCCTAGGCATCAAAAGCATAGCTGATGATGGCGAAGTAGCCATCGTGAACAAAGATTTCAAAGTAGAGTGGAGCAACAAAGGCAAGACAGAGAAGGCCTGCCACGAAGTCATGGGCCACAGCCCTGAAATGTGCAAGAACTGCCCCGCACACAAAGCATTCTCCACCGGCAAAAGCCAGTCAGTCACTATCAAAGGCCAAAAAGTGGTCACTCACCCCTTGAAAGACGAAGAAGGCAAGGTCGTGAGCATTGTTGAAGTGCGCAAATGAGTGAAGTCCTAACCATAAACAGGGACAAGTATGATGTGGCGGCTCCAGACACGAGTGTCAAGCTACCCGAAGGGTTGTCAGAAGACATCATACGGAAGATTTCCAAAGACAAGAACGAACCCGCATGGATGTTACAACACCGACTACACTGTTTCAAGCTCTTCCAAAAATTCGCCATGCCAACATGGGGCCCGGACCTCAGCAAACTCGATCTCAACAAAATAACCTTCTACGCAAAGCCAGACGCCAAACCCAACAGCAGAAGCTGGGATGATGTTCCCGAAGACATCAAAAAAACCTTTGACAGATTAGGCATTCCAGAAGCAGAACGAAATTCGCTCGCAGGCGTTGGAGCACAATACGAAAGTCAAGTCGTCTACCACAAGCTAAAGAAAGAACTAGAAGACCAAGGCGTCATCTTCCTAGACATGGATGTGGCTTTGCACAAACACCCAAAACTCGTCAAAGAACACTTCATGAAATGCGTACCCCCATCCTTGCACAAGTTCGCAGCCCTACACGGCGCAGTATGGTCAGGCGGAACCTTCCTATACATCCCAAAAGGCGTGAAAGTAGAAGCACCCCTACAAGCATACTTCCGGATGAACGCAGCACGCATGGGACAGTTCGAACACACGTTAATTATCGTTGAAGAAGGAGCACAAGTACACTACCTAGAAGGATGTTCTGCCCCTGTCTATGAAGAAGCAAGCCTCCACGCAGGCTGCGTGGAAGTGTTTGTCAAAGCAGGAGCAAGAGCAAGATACAGTTCTGTGGAGAACTGGAGCAAGAACACGTATAATCTCAACACAAAAAGAGCCATCGTAGACGAAAACGCCATCATGGAATGGGTGAATGGCAACTTAGGCAGCGGAATCACCATGCTCTACCCCTGCACAGTATTGAAAGGAGACAACAGCAAGTGTGAAAATCTGGGCATAGCGTTTGCCAACAAAGACCAAAACCAAGACACAGGCATGAAGATCTACCATCTCGGCAAGAACACCAAAAGCACGATCGTTAGTAAGAGCATTAGTAAAGAAGGAGGCATCACAAGCTACAGAGGACTAATCAAAATAGCGCCCGGTGCCAAGAACGCCAAGGCAAACGTGCAGTGTGACGCATTAATGGCAGACAACAAAAGCCAAAGCATCACCCTACCACACATGGAAATATTAGAACCACAAAGCGAGACAGAACATGAAGCAACCGTGAGCAGAATCCAAGACGACCAAGTGTACTACCTAATGAGTCGCGGATTAAGCAAACAACACGCCACCCAACTCATCGTCTCAGGATTTATTGAGCCAATAGTCAAGAATCTGCCTGTAGAATACGCAGTAGAACTCAACCGACTCATAGAAATGGAGATGGAGGACACATTAGGATGAGTTGGCAAACCCTCCCTATGCCCAACTTGAAGTATGGCATCACCGTACGATTAAAGGCGGAAGAAGCAGACTTCATGCTGCCACCCAAAAAAGTAGACACCACCCCCTTCACGGTTAGCCAAGAATTACCCACCAGCACGCTTCCAAAAACAACACCACAAGACAGACTTGAGGCTGCGCACCAAGAATTCCTAGGAAAAACCCTCACGATAACCGTGCCAGAAAACTTTACCAATGAAAAACCCATCATTATCACCAACCATGCTAACGGAGCAAGCTTTGATCACATCCACATCGTAGCCCAACCACACAGCAAGACCGTGTTTGTTGAGGAATCCGGCGCTAACCCACGATTCACCAAAGTAACCATAGAGGTGAAAGAAAATGCAGACATCACCTTTGGCAGCAAACACCAAGGAGGCGTGTTGTGGGCCAAACGAGAAGCAACCGTACATAAAGGCGGGAACATGCGATGGTGCGACGTCATCAAAGACACCGAGCTAGCCTACAGCCGCACCAAGACCATACTTCAAGGAGATCACTCCCAAACTTCCTACGCAGGCGTGTTTGTCGGAGAGCACGGCCAGTACGACATTGACGCAGTCAACGAACACGTAGGCAAGAACACCAAAAGCGACTTAGTCAGCAAGGGCGTGCTAGAAGGTACTGCCAAAGCCATCAACCAGGGCACCATAACCATCCAAGAAAACGCTAGCGGCAGTGACGGCTACCAAAAAGAAGACATACTTTTACTCAGCGAAGGGGCAGAAGCAGACGCGATCCCAAAACTCTTCATCCGCAACCATGACGTGAAGTGCAGCCACGGAGCAAGCGTCGCACCCGTCAACCCACAACATCTGTACTACCTCCAAAGTCGAGGAGTAGGCGAAAGAAAAGCCAAAGACCTCATCATCCAAGGATTCCTCAACACAGCCCTACAAACCATGCCAAAGGAGCTCCAATGAAAGAAGACTTTCCGTTGCTGAAGAAGACCATCTACCTAGACAGTGCTTCCACCACCCAAAAACCCAACCAAGTGATGCAAGCCATGCAAACCTATTACGAAGAGTACAACGCAAACGTCCACCGAGGCATCTACACGTTAAGCGAAGAGAGCACTAAGCTTTACGAAAACGGAAGAAAAGCCGTGGCCAGGTTCATAAACGCACCAGCAAACAAGATCGTTTTCACCAAAGGAGCAACTGAAAGCTTGAGCTTGGTAGCTCACGGCCTACAACTCACAGAAAAAGATGAGGTCATCGTCAGCATCATGGAACACCATTCCAACATGGTGCCATGGCAGCAAACCAAAGCCAATGTCAAGTACGCACCGATGAAGGACGGAAAACTAGATATGGAAGCTCTAGAAAAACTAATCACTCCTGCCACCAAAGTCATCAGCGTCGGACACATCTCCAACGCCATCGGCGTCGAGAACCCTATCAAAGAGATAGCACAACTAGCACACTCCAACAACACTCTACTCGTGGTGGATGCCGCACAAAGCGTTGGCCACCAAAAGGTGGACGTACAAGAACTAGAGGCAGACTTTGTAGCTTTCTCTGCCCACAAAATGTTCGGACCCATGGGAGTAGGAGTGTTGTACGGCAAGATAGAGCTGCTCAAACCACTCGTGACAGGAGGAGGAAGCATCCTTACCGTAACCACCAAAGGAACCACCTTCATGGAAGGACCTCACGGATTTGAAGCCGGCACACCAAACGTCGCGGGCGTTGTAGGATTAACTGCTGCGATCACGTATCTCGAACAACTAGGCATGGACAACGTGGCCAACCATATCCAAGAGATGACCACCTACGCCACAAGCAAAGTGGTAGATCTTCCTCACATAAAACTTATCGGACAAGGAAAAGGCATACTAAGCTTCACAGTAGACAACGTGCACTCTCATGATGTCACGAGCATCCTTAGCGAACAAGGAGTGTGCGTACGAGCAGGACACCATTGCGCCATGCCGTTGATGGAAGTGCTAGGAATAAACGACTGTGTACGAGCTAGTTTTCATGCATACACTACCAAAGATGACATTGACGCGCTCGTCAAAGGACTTGCCCAAGTCAAAGAGGTGTTCGCATGAACATGTACCAACAACACATCATGGAACACTACGGTAATCCGTGCAATTATGGCACTGTGCAAGATTGTACGCATCAGCATACAGACTTCAACCCGCTCTGCGGAGATGAAGTCACCATCCAAGTAAAGGTCGAGGATGACAAAGTGGTAAACGTAGGCTTCACATGCAAAGGATGTGCCATCAGCAAGGCCAGCACAAGCATGCTCACCGAACACGTAGAAGGAAAAGGCGTGGAAATAGTAAAAAACATAAAAAATGAGGACATGATGCAAATGTTAAACATCCCAATCAGTCCCTCGCGGGTCAACTGCGTACTATTAGGATTGGTGGCTATCAAAAAAGCATTATACGGGGTAGAGCATGCTGAACATTAACCATCTCACGGTAAGCGTTGAAGGAAAAATCATCATCAAAGACCTCACACTAGCCATACCTCTTGATAAAGTCACAACTTTACTAGGACCTAACGGTGCTGGAAAGTCAACCTTAGCACACGCCATCATGGGCAGTCCCACCTGCAAGATTGAACAAGGAACAATACTACTTAACGAAGAAGACATCACACACAAAGATACTAGCGAACGAGCGAGAAAAGGACTATTCCTCAGCTTTCAATACCCACTAGAGGTTCCAGGGGTGAATCTGGCCAACTTTCTACGCCAAGCATACATCGCGACCCATGGAAAGATAGGAATATTTGATTTCAAGCAATTGCTGGAAGAAAAGATGAAAGTGTTGGGCATCGATGCCAGTTTTGCAGACCGTAACCTCAACGAAGGGTTTAGTGGAGGAGAAAAAAAGCGCGTAGAACTACTCCAACTCGCAGTACTCCAGCCAAAGCTGGCCATCCTTGATGAGACAGACTCAGGACTGGACACAGACGCCCTCGCACTAAGCGCGAAGGGTATCAATCTTCTCAAAGAACAAGGGATGGGCGTGCTTTTGATTACACATTATGACCGAATGCTTGACCAAATACACCCAGAGGTTGTACATGTGCTTGTTAATGGGAAGATTGTTAAAACAGGCGATATTTCTCTTGCTAAAGATGTCACCCAACAAGGATTCCAACAGCTCCAAGAAGTATAAAGTTATTTTTGACAAAGAAGGCTGCATTGGGGCGGCAGCATGCGTTGCCTCAGACCCTAACAACTGGAAATTACAGGACGATGGCAAGAGTTCTCTCAAAGACAGCACCGAAATCAAAGACCAGTTTGAGCGCGAGATTACTGAAGAAGAATTACAAGCATTCAAAGACGCTGCAGAAAGCTGTCCTGTCAATGTTATTCACATTACTGAGATCGCTACCGGTAAGAAGATCATCTAAGGCATGATTAACTTGAGCTTCTTGAAAGTCACGTCAATGTACTCAGACGACATCATAATGCATGCCTTTTTGATGTCCTTGGCTTCTCCGTTACCCGCCTTAACTTTGACCGCTGTCCTGACAGACTCTTCACACAAGCTTGCGATTTGGTCTGCCGACGCAAACCGTAACTCCTCTCTCCCTATAGACGTGAGGCCATAGCTTGTCAGGCCCTGGCCGGAAACGATCCTGCAGGACAATGACCCTTTGGGATGCAGTTCTCGATGAATCAAGGAATATGTCATCATACCCCCCAAGTCTTGTTCCGAGGGCAGCGCGTTGTTGCGAAAGACTCTACCCATTATGTTCTCGGTTGAAGTAGCGTGGATAGTAACGGGCGTCAAGTCTGAAAAAACATCCAGTATTGACCACGGATGCGTATGATAGATCCTAACGTGTTCATGCTTTTTGAGCAGATTTTTCACGTAACTAAGATTGGCAGACACCGTCTTCTGTCCATGTTTTGTGACGGAGGTCTCTTGTATACCTATCTCTATGAACCCTTTTTTTGGAGCAAAAAACCATGCTTCTTCATATTCTTTGTTAATGCAAAGAAGCTCCATGTCCTGGACACCCTTCTCTTCAGAAATCTCAGCATACGTACGAACCTGGTTAGCAGTATTAATGCGCAGATGATCAACCTTCTTCATGGGCGCCTCAGCAGCCAATCCTTCCACACCCATCAAAAACCAAAATAAGCCGTGGAGTAAACGCATTAGTAAGAAAAACAATCCCGACTTATAAGGATTCTGCGGTTAGAGATTTCTACAACGTTTTATATATCCCAAACACTGCTTTTAAATTATGAGTGTCATCGTCATCTCAGTAGGCGGGTCTTTAATCGTTCCAGACAAGATCAACACTTCCTGGATTCGCAAGTTTGCTTCTTTAGTCAGAAAGCAAGTGCGCAAGGGTAACAAGATAATCTTGGTCACTGGAGGAGGAAGGACTGCTCGCTTGTACCAAAATGCAGCCAGAAAGACCGGCAATCTCGTGCGTGACGATCTTGACTGGCTAGGCATACACACCACAAGACTTAACGCGCACTTGTTCAGAGCAATCTTTCGAGACATAGCACACCCAAACATCATCAAAGACCCTACAAAGGCCATACCTTGGAAAAAGAAAGTTCTCATAGCTGCAGGATGGAAACCTGGTTGGAGCACGGACTACATTTCTGCCTTGCTCGCCAAGAAATTCGGTGCTAAAGAGGTGCTAAACCTGTCCAACATTGATTACGTGTACGATAAGGATCCAAAACTTAAGGGAGCAAAAAAACTTCCTCTCATGTCCTGGAAGGAATTCCGGAAAATGGTTGGCAACACATGGGATCCTGGACTCCACAGCCCCTTTGACCCGGTTGCATCACGGATCGCACAAAAGGCAAAGCTCAAAGTGGTTATTATGGATGGTACAGACCTCCCTAACGTGGAAAAATACTTGGTTGGTCAGAAATTTAAAGGAACAAAAATAGAAAAATAACCGGGATTGCTCCCGGCGACTATCCAAAAGAAACCTGCTTACGCAGCTTCTTGTTGGTCGTCTTCGCCTGAGTCGTCGCTTGATTCATCGCTTGAATCATCGCCAGCGTCTCCGCTTGCATCGCCATCAGCTTTGCTCACGTTAACAGCCTTTAGTCCTTTGTCGCCTTTTTCTCCGTCAAAGGTCACAGCGTCGCCTTCTTTAATGGTTGCGCCATCGTTGATTGCAGTCTGGTGTACGAAGTACTCCTGACCGTCATCGCCGACTATAAAACCGAAGTGTTTATCGTCGAAAAATGCTTTTACATTACCGTTCATCTTGTCTACCTCCTTTGTCTTATATCCATGTTGGATTGTTATTTCCCAAAAACCTAAATAGTTAGTTTAGAACTTTTAGTCTAGAGCACGTATAGAGTGATCGCTTTTAAAGTCATCGCTTCTGGGTGCCAAAATAGCCCGCGCGGCTCTCTACACATAGGGAGAAAAAAGGGGCAAAAAGAACCAGATTCGAAAAATCCTCCAAACTATCACGCTGCGCTGCGGTTCTTGAATGCCTTGTTGTAGGTTTTTATGGATTCCAGGATTATCTTTCCTATTACGTCGTCCCCAAGGGCGCATTCAATACCCAGATCTTCACATGCTTGTTGGTAATCCTTGAACAATTGCATTTCTCCTATGCTCATTCTTTTTGCCATTAATTTCACGATTCGCTTGTCAAATCTGTACACCGTAAAGTTATGCCCTTCGTGGTACTTTTTTGCAAAATTCTTCTGTGTAACTGGTTTTATGCCGGCTTCTTCCAAAAGACCTTTGAGTTTGGCAGGATCTCTTCTTGCTTTGAAAACTTCTTTGTCCATGCTTTCTTGTCTTAGTTCTTTTGGAAGCGTGTAGCCGTATTTGATTCCTGAAAGATACTTTTGGGAGATCGGGAAGCTTTCCTGGCCTTTTTCAATTAAATCGTTTTTTGTAATGATAAGAGGGTCTTTACCATTCTTGAAAAGCCAGTTAATTGCAACAACCATGCTCATAAGGTATCCAAACTCGTAGGCAAAATGATGCATGCCTTCAGACCCTCCCAAACGTTCCCTCACTGATCCAACAATAAGTTCGGTGAGATTAGCTGCAAGCATCCTGAAGTGTTGGAGGATGTCCTGGGTTACTTGTTTCAAAGGCAATGTTACCATGAAGTCTCCGTAGTATTCTCCGTCTTTTTCTACGAAAAACTCAGTAAACACCGTTATGGCTTCTGCTCTTGATCTTACGAAAAGGTCGCTTAGGGATTGTATTTCGTCAGGAGGGAGTATTAGAAAGTTCCCGAAGATTTCATTCATCGTTTTGGGAAGGATTTGGAACAAAATCCCTCCTTTTTGGTCTAATCGCAATGCAGCAGGATCTATTGAATGCGTAAACTCGTGATATAGAGTATGGTAGAAAACGCGATCTCTGTACAGTCCTTCTTTGTAAATTTGTGTAGGCTGGAGTTGGAGCGAGAACAGTTCTCTAACTAACCTTCCGGTTTGCTGATTTAGTATTTGGGAAATCATCTCCTTGTCAATTGCGGAGTATAGGTCCTGTGCAAAAAAGAGGGGCAGGTAGAGGAATGTGCATCCTACGTCAATTACTTTGTAATTGTCTCCTAGGCATTTTCCTGGATTGCAAGCAGCGTCGAAAGTAAAATTTCCCTTGGCAGATCCAAAAATGTTAATAACAAATGTCATCGAGGGCATGATGAAAAGCTCAGGATTTTGTTGAAGAAGCATGACCATTGCTTGGTACGTCATCTTCAGGCCGTACTCTTGAAAAGTCCTAACGTCCTGGAACTTTTCGGCATGGGCACGTATTAACTTGTAGTTTTCTGTATTTTCGTCGAGCTGAGACGCAGTGCTTTAGAATTCTTCTAGTATTTGAAGGGTTTCTTGAGGGTCAAAAGGTGCTTCGTATCTCACAATTATTCTTGCTTTGTTGCTTCCGAACTCTACTTTCTCATCGATCGGTTTTGGCACGTGCTTGCTAGGCCTTAGCTTGACTTCATATGCAGGTATCCACTTTAGCACGGCACCTACCTTTTTTTCCGCCTGCAAATAGTCTGTAAGTAATGCTTGCAACCAGGTTTCAAAGTCTTCCGCTGCGTCCATAAGCTTGCGTAGGGAATCTTTTTGATCCTCTCCTGCAAGAATCAGTCGCTGAGTTTCTTGGAGACCATCTCGTATGTTTTTTTCAAAGTTGGCGCAAATGCTCTCATTTTTTGCATGTAGTTTATCAATGCTGTCCATGAACTCATTTACAACTCTTTCTTCCTCTACCGAGGTCGCTCTATCATACGGTTGCCCAGAGATCTTCCTTCGGATTGTTTCCTTCATGCGGGAATAGGTGCCTTTTAATTTTGAATTTTGTAGGGTTTTCTGGATCAGCGCATTTATCTCATACTTTATTGTTGAAACATGCATGGCCTCTAAATGGGATCTTTCTTTTAGAAACTCTAATTGATGCATTACTTGTTGTAAGTCTTCCAAGGATTCTGCTTGTAAGGCATTCTGACAGTCTTCAACAAGTTTCCTTATGCTTCTCTTCAAAACTTGAAAGTACTCGAACTCTTTTGATACTTCTGTTACCGCAGCATGAACCTCTGCTTTTAAGGCTTTCATTTCCAAAGTTTGGCGTTAAGGGTATTTAAGATTTTCCGGATGTGACACGGAAGAGATGTGTATAGCCCCGCGCGGATTCGAACCGCGGTCTCAAGGTCCAAAGCCTCGCATACTTGGCCACTATACTACGGGGCTGCAGTATGCGTTGAAGGTTGCGGGCGGCCTTTTAAAGGTTGCTAATGCGTTCCTACCTTAGTCCACTCTACCTTGCCTTGAGAGGCTTTGAGAAGTTGCTCTTTCGTCATCTTGTACACACCCGCATCATCATGGTTTAGGGCGTACAAAGCAGCGTTTGGTCCGCTAAGAGTTGAACGAAGCACCATCCTACCATTGATAAGGTGTTTGGGCTCGTGGACGTGGGCACCAGCAACATGAACGTCGCTTTGTTGTATCATGGTGCACAATCCTTGATGATTGGGATCATCAGAGAAGGCAGGGTCAGGGATTTTGTGCATGAGCACCATGTCCGCATCACGAAGCGCTTCCTTGGTGAAGGTCATGTTTGCTTCAAGGGAAGCATACTCATCTTCGTCAGGATCATGAAAGTTATGGCTCGTGTGGTACACTCCTGCAATCTGCATACCATTCACGTTTGCAGTTTTGAAACCAATCATGTTGATGTTTTGCAAACTTTTTCTCGCAGCAGGAAGGTCATGGTTGCCCAGAATGCCATGCGGGGTGTGTTTGTGGGTGGCAAACGTGCGATCTATGCCTTCGTAGGAACGCATTCCGCTATTCCACAAAGAAAACACCCTCTTTTTCAAGTGCTCTCGAACCTTACTGTGCGGGCTGGAACCTAATGCCTGACGGGCGTACGCCAATTCCTCATTATCGCCCATATCTCCCAAATCAAGATACGTACCATCAACAGCGTGCGTGAGGTCAGCAATAGCTTGCATGACCTTTCGGTTAGCATGCACATCTCCAGCTAGAAGTGTTACCGGCATAGTTTGGGCTCGAAAAATATGTATTTAAAGACTTGTAGAAAATCGTTCTACACTGAATGTTTCGCGTATTTAAACCGAAAGCACAACTTAATAAGTAACTTTCCAACGAAACCTTCGTGAAAAAGGCACTCATCACCGGCATCACCGGCCAGGATGGATCGTATCTTGCAGAATTCTTGCTCAGTAAAGGGTATGAGGTTCATGGCATCGTAAGACGTGCGGCACTGGAAAGCCCAGAAGCTAGAATGAGTCGAATCAACCATATCAAAGACAAAATCACCTTACATGGAGGCTCTATGGAGAGCTTTGCACGCATCTTGCAAATCGTGGATGAGGTACAACCGGATGAAGTGTACCATCTCGCAGCCCAGAGCTTTGTCCACGAAAGCTTTGATGACAGCTTTACCACCTTCAACACCAATATTGGGGGCACTCACCACATGCTCGCTGCTCTACACACAAGAGCGCCAAAATCAAAGTTTTACTTTGCAGGAAGCTCAGAGATGTTCGGCAAAGTAGACCAAACCCCACAAAACGAACACACAAAGTTCCATCCTCGGTCACCTTATGGCATCACTAAATGTGTTGGCTTTGAGCTTACCAGAAATTACCGGGAAGCACACGGCATGTTTGCCTGCAGTGGACTACTTTTCAACCATGAAAGCCCAAGAAGGGGATACGAGTTTGTCACGAGAAAAATCACACAACAGATAGCACGCATCAAGAAAGGTCAAGATAATGTTTTGGTTATCGGGAATATGGAAGCAAGACGCGATTGGGGCTTTGCTGGAGATTACGTAGAGGCCATGTGGCTAATGCTGCAGCAAGCCGCACCAGAAGATTATGTGGCTGCAACAGGAGTTGCGCACTCTGTACGAGAATTTGTCCAGGCAGCTTTCAAAGGTGTTGATCTTTCCTTTGAAGAGTTAGACTTGCACCACATGAGCGAAGAGTTAGCAGATGCTAAAGTGGCTGAGCTCAAACAAGAACGTGGAAAGATTTACGTGGTACAACACCCAAGATTCTTTAGACCTGCAGAGGTAAACTTGTTACAAGGTGATGCAACCCGAGCAAAGCAAGTGCTTGGATGGCAACCTAAAGTGACATTTGAAGAATTAGTAAAGATGATGGTAGAAAAAGATCTTCAAGAAGTTTAGTTTGTATCCGAAACTGTTTCTTGTTGTCTCAATTGACTTCTTACTTCAGCAGCCTAGGCATACTCGGCCATAGGAACTCTCCATCGTGGTCCCGGCATCATGCCTAACTCCACGTTAACTAAACGCTTTTCATCTCTCCGAGATTGGTAGTCCTCTCGCGCTCCACCTATAATGCCTGGGCTTGCCAATTCCAATTGTTCCGCAGCTTCAAACCACAGCCAACCAGGACTGAAAAAATAGGAAGAACACCTAGGCGCATGCATTGCCGACACATCAAGGATGTTTAGACCTCGCAGATTCTGCGCAGCCCGTAACCTCGTAGGTTCACCCCCATTATCCGTGATTTCAATCGCGCCATCCCACAGGAGATGCGACGGATCGGACCAATTGTAGTTCCAGATCTCCCGAGCAAATGATATGGAGTCATCATGGACCTCTGTCTTGAAAACATCATCAGGCATGTCACGTTTCTGAATGGGACTCATAGTAAACGTTCCCTCCCAGTGCGGCTTGCCTTCGTAATCAACAGGAGAGAAAATTCCTGAGTAATGTTCTGGTCCGCTAGCTAAGAAATGAACACCATTTCTGGCCCCCCCATTTTTGCAAGCTTGTGGACCGAATTGTTTAACCATAAAGATTTCGGAAGGATTATCCTCGTCGCCTCTAGTAAGAGCAACTATCTCTGCAAGACCATATCGGTCCTTCATCACGCCTTTGCCATCATCACCGAGCCACAAATAAAAGCGCGCAGAATCATCACTGAGGGGCACTCCGTCATGAGATTGATACTTTCCCTTAAATATTTGTAACATACTCATTAGTTCTGCAGCAGATATAAAAAGATGAGCCCTGATTTCTAACGTGGCCAGAACCGTATTGCATATTGTATGCGATCACGTTGAGAGACATTCTCTAGCATGGAAAGCACAACATAAAAAGCTACCTGATCGGTACAAAATTGCGAAAAGTTCCGGTCATGGCTAGCCCTTGCTTTTTCTGGGTGGCGTTTTGAAAGGTAACCCAGATAAGATTCAAGTCTGGTGATGGTGCAAAGAGCACGTTTTTACCCATGATGGAACCTATGGTTTGGAATGCGCTTACAGACTCAATCCCACCAGTACGTACCGCCTTTTCAAACTCGGCCCCATCAGTAATACACTTTGCAAGGTCTATCTTGGTGGGATCAAAAATTGCGAAAGGATAGTACCAAGTATCATTACTGTTGATACTCCAGACTTTGTTTTGGTTGTAGAAGAGCCAGTTACGGTTGTTTGTTTTTGCTAGCCAATAGCTTCCCATGTCCGCATGTCAGTGCTTGACATTTATAAATCCCACGTCACTCTTAGTAGTATGTTGTATCTTATAGGCTGGGGAGCGAATGACCTCACGGTAGCAGGAAAGGATGTTGCTAGCTCTTGTGCACACGTATACCTAGAGAACTACACTGGAAAAGCAGAGATTGCGCTGTTAGAAGAACAAATAGGTAAGAAAGTGATCGCTCTTGAACGAGAGGACGTTGAACAAAAGCCTGAAATTTTTCTCGAGCAGTCAAAAGAGGAAGAGGTTGCCATCATCTTCACCGGAGATCCTTTGGTTGCTACGACCCATACTGATCTCTTACTCAGAGCAAAAAAGGAAGGCATTGAAACAAAGGTAATACCAAACGCGAGCGTTCTTACTTTGGTTGCGGCTAGTGGCTTGCAATTGTACAAGTTCGGCAAGACAGCAAGCATCCCCCGACCTACTGAAGAATACCATCCAGAGACACCTTATGACATACTCAAGCAGAATCAAAGCATAGATGCACATACCCTATTCTTGCTAGATACTAACAATCACCTTACAGTCAAGGAAGCTATTGAGTATTTGCTGAAAATAGAAGAAAAAAGGAAGCAAAAGCTCTTCACACCAGACACGTTATGCATTGGATGCGCTCGACTGGGTACCGATACTCTGATAAAGCCAGGCAAGGTTACCGACCTTATGAAACAAGATTTCGGACCTCCACCACACTGTTTGATTGTTCCATCCAAACTGCACTTCATGGAGGAGGAGTTCCTTGCGTGAGCAAGTGACACCCCAAGATGCATTCCGCCATATTATGTCCACATACCACCCCGAAATTGTATCCATCCTGCCCCGCACATACGAGAACATACTAGCTGCGTCGGACAAGGATCGCGAGAAGTGGGCGTTTGTGGCAGGCGTTGCAGCGAAAACCGTGGTCACTTATCCTGCAGCAATACAGGACCCTATATTCCGAGTAGTGGAGGAAGCGTATCCATCTTGGTTAGACGACTTTGTCGGCTCCACAAATAGAATGGCAGAAACTCTCGAGAAGGTCATGCAGTGTACTAAAGAAGGAACACTCGCTGCAGCAGTGCGAGACGTTCTAACAATGAATTCTAAAGATAACTAAAAAAAAGAAAAAAAACCCGGCTAGGCCGGGCAGCCCTGGACCGTAGTTGGGGGGCGTGTCCAGAGCTCTAATGTAAGAGCTCGATTCCTAACTCGTCATCAAACTGGACGTTTGGTGCGCTCGTACTTGCAGATTGCACATCCTTTCCAGTGATCCACGGGCTTTGGACTCCAGTGATGATGCTCATCACGGTGAGCTTGCCTTTCATGTCTTCCGAGACGCGAGCGCCCCAGATAACATTGGCATCCTCATCCAAAGCTTCAGTGATCATCTCACCAGCTTGGTTGATCTCGTCCAAAGTCAAGTCATCTCCGCCGCATATCTGAATCAGAGCGCCAGTGGCACCTTGATAGTTGATATCCAGCAAGGGATTCTCTAGGGCTCCCTTGACAGCTTCGGTGACTCGATTGTTCGTGTCGCTTGTTCCTACGCCGATGCAAGCTACTCCACCATTTGTCATGATGGTCTTGACATCTGCGAAGTCTAGGTTTACCAGACTTGGTATGCTGATGGTTTCAACAATACCTCGGATCATGGTCGCGATGAGTTCGTTTGCTACAGCAAAGGCTTGTTGGATAGGCAGGTTTCCTGCTACCTTGACAAGTCGATTGTTGTCAATCACGATGACCGTGTCGCACGCTTTGCGTAACTGGTCAAGTCCAAAGTGTGCTTTGTCTATCCTTGCTCTTTCAATGTTGAAAGGCATGGTAACAACACCAATAACGATGCCGCCCATGTCTGAGGCCAGTTGCGCAACAACAGGCGCTGCACCTGTTCCTGTTCCGCCACCCATGCCTGCGCACACAAACGTCATGTCTGTGGCCTTGAGCAAGTTCTTGAACTCAGACATACTTTCCTGAGCTGCTTCAGTCCCCTTACTTGGAAATCCTCCGCATCCTAGGCCACGTGTGACCTGCTTGCCGATCAAGAACTTTTTGTCTGCCTCGGTGATCTTCAAGTGTTGGTGATCCGTGTTTGCTGCAATAATCTCAGCACCTCTTATGCCTTGCTTATACAGCCAGGTCACCATATTGTTGCCGCCGCCGCCTATGCCGATAACTTTAATGTTGGCATGGCCGATTGGCGTCTCAAAACTTTCTGTTGCATTAACTTCGTTTTCGTTCATTTCCCCATTTCCCCCCTTCCGAAATAGCATCTAGGCTACCGAAAAGCTTATTAGGAAGTTCATACTCCCCTATCTTAGAAAGTCGTTCGATGCTTTTGCGCCAACAAAAGTATCTGACCAATGCGACTGGAATTACATTCAACCAATGGTTTGCGCCAACAAACCCCATTTTTAATTATCTTCTGGCAAACAATGTTCTTATATAAATACTACCAATGTGTAACCTAACTGTTACAGAAGTAGGGGTACTTTTCTCGTGGAGGCGTCACTCTGGATGGATGAAACAAGAGCAAGTTATTTATACCAGTGATGCGCCCAGGATTGCATGGGAGAATTTGAAGCAGAACTTGAGGAGTACATTTCTCAGAGGAGAAAAGGTAGTTTGATGAGCTTCATAGCCTCGAAGAAGATAGAGAAAGAGCAGCCTCCTGAAGAAGAGAAAAAAGGTATTTTTTCTAAAATGTTCGGCGAAAAGCCAAAGCCACAAGATCTCAAAGCAGACCTAAAAGATGTGGCGAAGATAGCGTTCAACGCCATGCAACGCCTGCCACCCGCCGAGGTGGAAGAGTTCAAACGAAGCGCAGACTATGCGTACTTTAAGGAAATACTAGCCAAGCACGATCTCATAAAGTAGTCATCTATATATACCCGCAATCTCTTTGTAGGATATGAAAAAGCTCGTTTGCTTGTTGTTATTCTTGGCAGCATGCCAAGCCCAGCCACCATTAGGAGGCGGGCAAGGAGACTGTATCTGCATAGCACAATACGATCCAGTGTGTGGCCAGGACGGTAACACGTACGAGAATAGCTGTCGAGCAGACTGTATTGGAGTCACGCACACCCCGAGGGCTTGTGCTAACGGAGTCTGTCCAAGAATTTTCGACCCAGTATGCGGAGAGGATGGAAAGACCTACGACAATGGCTGTGAAGCAGACGCTGCTAAGGTAAGTTATGTTCCTAACGAATGCCAGTAATCTACCTCTTCAACGTACTTCTTTGCTAGATCCGGATGGTGGATGATTATCACATTCTCATCATTCTTTCTATACCCTGCCTTGCTTGGGTTGGCACTCCCTGCGATGACCCATTCGTTATCCACCACGAAGAATTTGTGGTGAATTTTCTTTCTCACACTATTAGGTAGACGGTCTGCCTTGCTTGCCCTCCCACCCCACTCTCCAACAACCCCATGAACGTCAAGCGTCTCTGCTTTCTCCTCTAGCATGGCTGCAATATCTTCATCGGTGATGAGGTTCAAAGCGTACAAGATGGATGAGTTCGCCTGTTGGAGAACCTCTAGGATTGCTTGCTTGCATTTGTCTTCTGGACAGAAACGAATCCTTAAGGTATGATTGTTGAGCATGATGACAGGGTTTTGGACAGGAAATCCTTTGCCGAACGTTCCTGCAACCAACTCTCCCAACTCAGCTTCGTAAAGTCTGCTGACGTAAGAGGAATGGAGTACTAGGAGATTGTTTGCTTGTTTCATGTTACTCGTTGTAGGGTTCATGCTTCCTGTAGCCACCATGTTGTTTACCACGCAAAACTTGTTGTGCATCAAGCCAGATGTTCGAGCATCCTTCGTGACTAAGATTCGTGGCTGGAACTTTGGTGAGTTATAGATTGCACAACTTCCGTTGTTGAACTTTTGGAGTTGTCCGAGGCAATCATCCCTAGGACAGAAGTATGCCTCCATGGGAAGGTTCTCTTCAACAGGGATGAAGGGTTCTGTCACGTTTCCGGTCAACGTACAACCGAACAGGCACAAAAACAGCCAGATTTTCATGATTTCGGGCCCCAGAACTTTCTTTAAAAGTGTTGCTACTCCAGACTCGAAATCTTTTTATGCTAAACACCATCCTGGAGTAGTTACGGGGTAGGACAAAATCCTATCACCTCTTTTTCCCGCGCAGGCTTCCTCGGAGGCCTGCGAGGGTTTTATCTTTGCGCCTGGCGGACTAGCTCTCTCCAGTGTGAGAATTTTTCTGGCTCGTGTTCGTTAAGATATGCCTCTATGCCCTTAAAGTTTGGACATCGTTGGACCTCAATCAGGTAGGGGGTAGAGCCCTGTGCTGCGGCCAAGTCAATGGTAAAGATACGCGAAGTCCAGACGATTTTTTCTTGGGTGACCACACCCGCGTTAACAAGAGTTTCTGCACACCTTCCTACTATATCTGTTTGGTACGCGAGGTAGTTCACATCGGCACCCACCTCTGCTAACACTTCCTTGCAAGGCAATCTTGTGCCCACGTTCCTCACGGTGCCAAAATGAGGATTTACCCCCACCTTTGCGTAGGAAGCGAGGTACTCAAGCCTGTCCGCAAAGACAAAAACGTTTCTTATCTCCCAGGTGTTTCCGCGATAAGAAGGGATACCCATGTCTGCGTCTACAACAATCTTATCTCGAGTGCTCAGACGGTAGATTTTCATGACCTCAGACACTCTTTCCTTGTCTGCAGGAAGGGAGGTTGCAGGGAGATCGTTCGCACCTGCCTCATCAAGCAAGAGTTGTATGTCGTTATCAGGTGTGTGAAATCTCACACCCTCTCCGTTCCTCGCAATCTTTAGCAGCCCTCTTCCACCCCCTTGCGCGGTAGGCTTGAGATACACTGCGCCATGTTGATCTAGAAAGGCCATCACACCGTTTATGGCTTTCTGCTGTTCCTGACTACCAACCTTCCAGACAAACCAAGAGGGTCGTTTTGCTACACCACGTAGTGCGTTATAAAATTCTAGTTTATCAGGCATTACATATTCCTCACGTAGGCTACACCACCGATTAGGATGAAAAGAATTGCTAGCCAGCGAGCGTGCCATCGCAAAAGAAGGTAGGTTGCTGGTGACTGAAGGAACCCCATTTCCACTCCGAAAATGCTTGGGCTACACAGTCTTGGAACAACACTTGCTAGTGCTTCGCATATTTTTTTCTTTTTTCTCATCGTAACTCGAACCGTGTTGGATCTCTCTCTGCAACCCACTGGAAAGCGTCCCTCGTACGGTCTAACGCTTCAGCATCAAAATGGTTGAACGCATCAACTGCCCCTTCGTAACTAGGACCGTATTGCACTTCTACGAGAGAGGGAACATCCTCATCGGGAGCAAGATCAATAGAAAAAAGCCTCGTGTGTATATCTCGATCGCAACGTTCTCGAAGCAACGAATACACGGGATTCGCGCAGCTCGCGGCAATGGCTAACTGCTCGACCTCGTACCATTGTGCTATGCCCCCCATGGTCGCTTCGAGAACTTTTTGTGGAAGCTCTCTGTGCCCCCCCTGTTCTACAGTGGCAAAGTGTTCATCATCCCCCACCTTGACATAACTTCCAAGCCATTGCAATCCCTCCCCCATAAAAAAGATATTGCGAATCTCCCACGCGCACCCTTCATACAAAGGTATCCTCAATCCCGCCTGTACCGTGGCAGGGAGATACCTACAATTCTTGTAGGCATCGACTATCTTTTGAACTGCGTGCAGCGAATCCGTAAATTCTAGAAATGGCTCGCCCTCTTTCAGCTCGAGCTCTCGGCATAGATCATGCAATTCCAGAGAGGGAGCACACAGTTCGATTTGGTTTGTGTGCTTTATCGCTTTCGCTAGCCCAAAACCTCCACAGGTTACAGCACCAATAGGTTTGAAGTAGATTGCTCCACGTTCGTTTAGCCAGGAATTCACTTTGCAGATTTGTTCAGGCGCAGTCTTCAATCCGTCATAGACCATGTCGATGCTGGGAGGTTTGTTCACGAACCCGTCTACCGCAATCTCCAGATCTTTTTTTGCGAGCCTAGGTTCGGAGGGCGAGGAAATCATATATTTCTCACCCAGACTATGCCACCGATGAGGATGAACACGCTTCCTAGCCCAAAGAGAACGTATTGGTAGGTTTCGTGATCTGGGAAGGTGTCAGTGTGGGCGTTCAATGTTGCAAACTCTAGTGCGTACTCTGCAAAGAGCAGGCTGGTGGTGGGCGTGTCTTCAGAAAGGCTTTCTGCCAGTTCATAGTAGCTGTAGCCGATGATAGGGAAGACACCTTTTGTCTGTCCTCTTGCTATCTCCTGGTTCACCACGTCTAGTTTTGTGCGTAGCACTCTAGGTAGGGCTTCCTCTCGGATGCCTATGACGCCCATGATTGCGTTTGCTTCTGCTTTTGCTTTGGATGCAGAGTAGAGACAGTCGATGTAGTTTTCATCAGCATGGAAGGCATATGCTTGGTCTAGGGTTATGCGGACTGCGGTTGCTAGTGGTGGAGTTATGGAGACCACATAACTGTAGCGTTCTTCTGCTTCAGCTATTTTATGCTGGCACCCTTCTTTTAATCGTAGTATTTGTGGCGGACTTTCTGTACCTAGAAAGGTGGACCATAGCTGTGCGGAGTACAATCTTTCTTTTGCGTACGCTAGATTGCCCTTGCTCCCGTTGAGTATTGCTTCTTTGGTCTCCCTTAGACGTTCGTTGACCATCATGATGGTCTGGACGTCAGTTAGAGATAGTATTTCGTGTTGTTTGAGCTCTTGCTCAAAGGTTTTGAGCTCTTTTTGGAGAGTTACAGAACTTTCTTCGGTAGGATTTTCTCGGGCGTTGTTGACTCGGCTCCTGAAGCAGGCAGAGGCTGCTGCGTAGTACTTTCCGTTGTCATACTCGTCTGTTTGCGTGGAGCAGAGCCCTTCTGCTATGCGTTTCATCCTGTCTGCGTAGGTTGCATCCAGCGTTAGTGTCGTGTGGGGTCTTGGTTCGTAGTTGGGCAGGAAGTGAGGTAGTGCCTCTTCGATGGTTGACACCTCAATGATGGTTAGTCCGAGTTCTTTGCCGTACGGTATGGGATCGATATCGATACCTTCCACTTGCATTTTCGTACCTGGAGGGATGAGGACGGTGGTGATACCCTTCTTTTGGGCTGCTTGGATCTTCTCTAACGTTCCACCTACAGGACCAATACTTCCTCCGCTGTTGATGGTGCCAGTCATGGCTACGTGTTCTTTGACTGGCTTGCCTTGTAGGGAGGCTACCGTAAGTATGGTAGCTACTCCACCAGCACTTGGTCCGCCGATTATGCCCGGGGGTGCGCGTATGGTGAAGAAGAAGTCTGTCTTCTTGCATTCTTTCTCAAGGACACTGCATGCCACTTGTTGTGCAAATCGCATGCTGGTCTGGGTGGTGACTCTCGTAAGGGGAAAGGTGTCTAGGAACACTCTTCCAGTACCCCTTCTGGTTTCTAGGGAGAGTTCTGCAACAATGCCATCTCTTATCTCTCCTTGCTCAGTTAGGGCTAGCAAGGGTATGGTCTCCGCTAGTACGGGTGTGGCTAGCAATACAAGTCCCAATAGTAAGAATAGTTTCATTCTGGTAGTTTTGCGGTGAAAAAGCATTTGGGGAATCTGTCACACGCGATGAACGCTCCGTACATGCTTTTTCTGAGCATTTGGTTGCCCTCTTTGCATTTGGGGCATTTGCCTTTGATTTCTACGTCTGCTCCTTTGGTTGGGCAGTCGGAGTTCATGCATAGCTCTTGTGGTCTTTTTCTTTTCTTGATTACCTTCACAAAAGGATACTTGCAGGCCTCACATACTTTGTCTAGGGCTTGGATGAGTCCGTTGGCAGGTAGTTTTGCTGTTGTCTCGCAGTCTGGGTACTTGTTACAGGCTGCGAACCTTCCAAACTTTCCTTTGCGGATCATTAGTACGCCATCACATTGTGGGCAAGGACCTAGGGTGTTCATCTCGTCGCGAGTGTTGGCAAAGGTGTGCTTGAGTTGTTCGCCTATGTCTGCTTCTTTGTCGCCAAACGCTTTGAGGAGTTCTATGATCGCGCCTTGCGCTTCATCAAGAACCTCTTCTTCTTTTTTCTTTTCTGCGCGTATGTGTTCCATCTGCTCTTCAAAGTGTCGTGTTAAATCCTCGTCCACCATAGGGGGACAGTACTTGTCGAGGATATTGCACACCTTGACACCTAGTTCTGTCGCTTCGAGATGTTCGCCTTTAACGTAGCTTCTTTGTACTAATCGGTCGACAATATCTGCTCGTGTTGCTTTGGTGCCTAGATTTCTTTTTTCTAGTTCTTTGATGATGCTGCTTGGCGTGTATCGCTTGGGTGGAGAGGTTTCCAGATCGTGCTTTTTTATTTTCTTTATTTTTACTTCATCCTTTTCTTTGAGTGAAGGCAATTCTACTTCTTCTTGCTTGACGTAGGGTGCGTAGATGGCGTGCCATCCTTGTTCTATCGTTCTTGTTCCTTTGGCGACGAATTTTTCTTCGTTGACGTTGAGTGTTAAGGTGACTGTTTCTCGTTTTGCGATCTGGCCAAAGGTTGCCAAGAATCTTTTGACGATAAGATCATACACTTTGTAGTCGCGGCCGTCTAGTGATCGGGGCATGCTTCCTGTAGGATAGATGGCGGGATGCGCAGGATCTGTTTTCTTTCCGTTGTTAGGTGTGGGACCGGTGAGCTTTACTAAATCACCATACTTTTTCTCTAACTTTTTCTTAATGCTTGCAAACCCTATTGCAGGCGGTAGTTGCTGCGAGCTCGTTCGTGGGTAGGAGATGTATCCAGAAGTGTAGAGGTCTTGTGCTATACTCAAGGTTGCCTTAGGATTGATGCCAAAACAACGATAGCTTTCTGTTTGAAGCGTGGTAAGATCGAACGGAACAGGTGGTTGTTGGGTGTACTGTCGTTGTGCTACCTTGTCCACGATGGCGGTTTTCGCTCCTTTCGTGTTGGCGATGATATCTTTAGCTTTGGGCTCTTCCCATATCTTGTCATCCTCATGCCAGGCAACAAATTCTTTGGTGGTTAATTCTATCTTCCAGAAGGGTGTGGGGGTGAAGTCTTGGATGCTCTTTTCTCGATCTACCAAGATTTTTAGGGCAGGCCCTTGTACTCTTCCTGCACTGAGGATCTTGAACATGCCTGCTTTCTTTATTGCGTTGGTTAGTGCTCTAGACATGTTGATCCCGTAATAGTAATCTAAAAAGTGTCGGGTCTCTCCTGCTAGTGCGAGCCCCCAATCTAGGGTAGGGGAAACGTCATCGTAAGCTTTTCGTAGGTCCTCTGTTGTTAATGTTGAGAAGCGCATTCTTTTAGCGTCTTTTCTTTTGCACACGTACCGAACGATGTTCAGCCCTATTACCTCTCCTTCGGTATCTAGGTCTGTTCCTACGATGACGTCATCAGCATCCTTTGCTAGTTTTTTTAGCACTTTTAGGTACTTGTCTGAGAAGGCGCTTTTTTTGGATACGTCTTTGAGTTCTGTCCATTGGATGTCAAAGACAGGGAATTGCATGCCTTTTTTCTTTTTTTGCGCTAGCCCATAGAGGTGGCCGGCGCTGCATCCTACCACAATATCCTTGTCATCTTTGGTTATTTTGTAGTAGGCTATCTTGTTGATCATTCCCTTTACGGGTTTGCCGTCTGCGAGCGCCTCTGCTATTTTTTTTGCTGCAGCTGGCTTCTCACTCACCACAAGCGTGTACATGTTTATAAATATTCGAAGTGGGTTTAAAAGTCTGCTCGACGCGCCCCATAAAGACTATGACTTAAAAGTCACACTTTAAGAGAACCTTTATATATGATGTGGAAATCACACTTTACATGATAACAAGAACGAAGAAACGCGACCCCTATATGCTAATGGATCGACATCCAAAAGGATTAGGAAGTCGCGAAGAAGGAATAACATATGATCACAAGGCCGTAGGCCTTGCTGAAGACGCAAGAGAGTTCGCAGACGCGTTCATCTCTTGGTATAACCGAGACGGGAAGACGTTTGATGGATACATGCAAGATCATGGCTACCAGAACACAACTTTACAACGGTTTGGCTCTGCAGATTTGGGCGAACGCGCCCTTGCAGGTCTTGAAAGAGACGACGAAAACAGCAATCTATACAGCAATGGAAACATTCCCTTTGAAGAAAAAGTACAACTCATGCAATCTCAGTACAGCGTGAACGTTGAGGGTGAAGAAGTAACCCCTAGTGCGAGAGCTGTGAGAGATTACCTAGTAATGCATGAATGGCACCACAAATGGCAAAAGATTGATCCTTCAGACAGTGAGGAAAGCATTGAGCTGCAGAATGAAAGAGGCATCATGGAAGCTGCACAATACCTGATGGAGATGAACGACGATCCTGAGGCACAGTCGCATTATGCAGAAGTGATTGGGATTGCAGAGAAGCGCGAGTACGAGATCATCCACGGTCAGTCCGCCTACAGTCCTGATTCGATTGATGGCGTTGTCTCACCACATACTGCGTACGAAAGAGATTCTGCACCGCTGCCTGGGCCAAGCTGGGCAGCGTACAGTAACTAGCGACCTCGCTGGCCTTTGTATAGGTTTTCGACTTCTTTGAGGTCGGCGACGTCATTAGGTCCTCGATCTTCTCGAAGACGAACTAATCTGGGGAAGCGTAGAGCATACCCTGAAGCGTACGTGGGACTTTTTTGTATCTCTTCGTAGTTTATCTCTACAACAATCTTTGGTTTTGTTTTTACTCCCTTTCCCTTTTCTTCTATGACTAAAGGTTTTAGCATTTCTGTCATCTCACCAAAGCTTAATCCCTCTTCTGGCTTTTCTTTGATACCTGTACCCATCTTTCCTATTTCCAAGAATTCATCACCATCCTTGATGGCAAGGGTGAAGCTTGCTAACCATTTGCTTCGTTTCCCTTCGCCCCATTCTGCGCCAACAATAACACAATCAAGTGTTTCCATGACGGGTTTCACTTTAACACCAAATCCTACACGAGACCCCGGTTTGTAGACGCTGTCTAGCCGTTTCATCATGACTCCTTCGTTGCCTGCTTTCAAGCTTTTTTCGTAGAATGCTGTTGCTTCCTTCTCATCGTCAGTGATGAGTTGTTCGGCTGGCTTGATGTATGTTGTTACGTTTATTGTTTGTTCAATAATCTTGTGACGTTCTTGGAACGGCGTTTGGACGAGTGGCTCCCCATCTTTTTCGAGGATATCAAACACACACACACAGACGGGGAGTTCTTTTGCTGTCTTCTCAATGTCGTATTTTCTTTTGATCCTTTGGCTCATCTGTTGGAAGGGAAGATACTTGCCGTCTTTGGTCAATCCTACCGCTTCTGCGTCAAGTATGCATTCTTTTGCCTTAACATTGTCTTGTACGAGCTTGACCACATCTGGAAACTGGCGCGTGACGTTTTCCATCCGTCTCGTGAATATTTGTACGTCCTTTTTTTTGTGGATTTGCATCCTGAACCCATCATACTTGTACTCTACTGCTGCGGGCTTGCCTACGGTCTTGAAGGCGTCTGCTACACCTTTTGATTTTTGGTAGAGCATGACCTTCAATGGCGTGCCCACGGTCATTTTTGTTTTTTCCAGCCCTTTGAGTCCTTGTTTTTTGAGGAGTTCTGCCACGCTTCCAAAGTCGTTGCTTACATCGAGTGCGGCTTGGACTTGCTCTACCACTTCGTTGTATTTTTCCCTGTCAACATCGATCTTCTTCCCATCGTATTTTGGATCAAGAACGTACGCCCATACCAATGCATCCCGCAGGGTGCTGTTCCCTACGCCCGCGCGTAGGTCTTGCAAGACCGTTCTAATCACATACCTTGCTTCTACGGGTGATGCTTGGCTTAGCAATTCTGCAATGAACTTGACTTTTCTGTCTACTGTTCCTTGTCCTTCCATGCTTGCTAGTTTCTGTAACGTATCAAACACTTTTTGGACGGTGAGATGGCTACTAACAAGTGTTGCTTGAGATTTTTTTTGTAACACTTCTGCTGCCGCCTTACCCAAATCTCCTGTTTTCTTCCATGACGTCTCTACTTGGGTTTTTGTTCTTCCGCTTGCAACAACAATAGCCTTTACTGCTAGTTGTGAGGCTACCCCTATCTCTCGTTCATCCCCGGGCATGAACACTCTTCCTTGTAAGAGTAGTAGCACGCGTGGTAGATCGTCCACTTTTTGGAGAAAGTCTGCCAACTGTTTAGTCTTTTCTAGTCGTGAACTGACAGATTCTAGCTGTTCATAAGCCTCAGCAAGGGTTTGGTAGCGCACACGCGTACTAGCAATTCTTCCTTTAAAAACCTATGGAGCTCGTAGAGTACGTACTCAAAAGTTATATCGCCACCCGTGGAAAGCAGGGTATGTCAGACCTCATTGACACGTATGTTAGATTGTGTGATGAATACAGAGAGAATGAAATCCCTGTACTCACCCAAGAAGACATTCCTACTCATGCAGAATGGGAGCATGCCGAGCCTGTGAGGAGTATGTGTAAGCACACAAAGAAAATGCACGTTCTTGACTCGCTTAAGAACCGCTTTTCGATAGCGCATGTTCCCGTCCTGCAGCATAAACACGAACCGCAGAATAAAGACGTGGTTATTCATCTTCTTAAAAACCAGTTTCGTGTATGATGCACTAGCGAGATACGAGCATCTCAAAGGACGCGTTGATAAAACTGCTAAAGCATAACTGTGACTTCCTCCACAGACTAATCTGAGGATGCCAGCAAATAACAACTGGCACGGTTCCTGCTTCACAAACCGACTTGCCCAAAAGGGTAGAGGTCCTGTCTCCGCAAGCGTGAATTCGGGCAAGTCCTGCCCTACTTATTAACTTATGCGCATTACGTTGGGAGCAATTTCAGCTTCCCGTTCATTTTCTTTTTGGCCATTGCTTTCTTCATCTGTTCATGCCTCACATGTTTCTTCACCTCTGATCAAGTATAAGAGTTACATCCTAATAAGCTTCACGCGCACATGTCCAGTGTCCAGTGGCCCGACGAGAAAAACCGGAAAATCTCCGGGAACGGCCATTCATCCCGTGCCTGCGCCAACGATGAGCACCCTCCTACTCTCTGGCCACTCGTCGGCCTATTTAAGACTTATTTCTTCCTATCGCAATATTTAAATAGACTTAGTCTTAAGTCTAAATTACATGGCACACACTATTGGGGTTATCTCTATCAAAGGCGGTTGCGGGAAGACTACCGTTGTTTCGAACATCGCCGCTGTCATGGCTAACGAGTTCAACAAGAAGGTTCTAGCCGTCGATGCTAACTTCAGCAGTCCTAATTTAGGCCTACACTTAGGCATTATTAATCCAAAAAAGACCATTAATGATGTACTAAATGACAAGTGCAGTCCTTTCGACCCCATCATCGAACACGACTTCGGTTTTGATCTTTTACCTGCAAGTTTGGGAGCAAAAAAGACAAGTCCTAATCGCTTGAAGAACAAACTCCACATTCTCAAAGACAACTATGACTACATTCTGGTTGATTCTAGCCCAAACTTGAATGATGAGATGCTCGCCACCATGATGGCAGCAGACAAGCTACTTGTGGTGTCAAGCCCAGACTATCCTACACTAAGTTGTACGATGCACGCAACAAAGATTGCTGTTGGCAAGAAGACACCCATCGCAGGCATTGTGTTGAACAAAATGTACAACAAAGCTTTTGAGCTCACCATAGATGACGTGGAGGACGCCACCAAAGTTCCTGTATTGGCAGCTCTACCACACGATGTTAACGTCATGCACGCACTATCACAAACAGCACCTGCCTCCATATACTATCCCAAAAAAGAGTTAGGAGTCGAGTACCGCAAGCTCGTGAGTGCGCTAGTGAATGAAGACTATAAAGATCCTAGACTTCTAAAGCGATTGTTCTCTAAACCCAACAAAGTTGATGAAAATAGAGAGCTCTTGAGGGGATCATGGAAACCCTAGAGTGTATTAGGACAAGAAGAAGCATACGATCTTACACCGACCAACAAGTAGAGATGGAAAAGATCGGCAACATCTTAGATGCGGGAAGGTTAGCACCCAGTGCGGGCAACCTCCAAGCATGGAAATTTATCTTAGTGACGAACGATGGCTCACGAAAAACCATTGCAGAAGCATGCATGCAACAATTCTGGATGGAAGAAGCACCCATCCACATCATTGTCTGCAGTGAGAGAGCAAAGGTAGAGCGAATGTACGACAAGAAGGAAGTGCTGTACTCCACACAAAACTGTGCTGTGGCAGCAGAAAACATGCTCTTGGCAGCGCACGATCAAGGTCTTGGAGCGTGCATGGTGTGCGCCATTGAAGAGGCAGCCATAAGGCGTTTAATGAAGCTTCCTGATGGCGTTGTGCCAGAAGCCATCATCACGGTAGGGTATGCAGATGAGCTTCCAGAACCTGTACCCAAATACTACATAGACAACGTTACGTTCTTAGAAAAATGGGGCAACCGAGTGGCAGACATGGCAGACTTCCTAGGCTATCATTCTCACAAGATACCCGAAACGATCAAGCAAGTCAAGAAAGCCATCAAGAAGCGACTTAAGAAATAATTAACTTAATCACGAGTCATAGACTTAGCCTGACCTTTTTGGCCCGACAATACTGACTGCGGCGGTTTTGCTTGTTTGAACGTGAAGTTTGAACGCTCCATTTCCATCAGCTCAATATAAGATGTTACTGCGTCATCAACGGCTTCTTGGCACGACTGAGAACTGAAAGCCAGCCGTACAAACGCACTATCTTCTCGAGGGCCACCAACATGAACGGTACACCCTTCATACCAGTAACCGAACGGTATTTGGTCCCATCCTTGATCACGCAAACACGGTAAGGGTCAGGCGTTGTTATTCATCGTGTCTAGAACCTGATTAAAGAGCTCATACACCTTGTGCGAGGCCTCGTTATGAACAATAATTCTTCCGTATACTGTATCTTGTGGAGCCATGTTAGTCTAACAAGAAATGTTCATCCAGGCTGGGGCGCTTTGCTCCAGAAAAGATAAGCGTGATTAGGCCACCCAATACGGTTAGCAACATGAAAAAGTTCATGCGTGTTGCAGGCACTAGCAACTGCTTCCAGCCTACCAAAGCCAGAGCAACGATCATGATGATCGTTAACCACACGCTAGCGTGGCGGGTGAACAATCCCAAAAGTAGACATATTCCGCCTACGATCTCTAAGATCATCACGATAAACGCAAACACCATAGGGATAGGCATGCCCATTCCGCTGAACATTTGTGCAGTAGCGCTCAAGCTGAGTGCTTTGTTAATTCCTGCGAATAAGAAGATTGCTGCTAACACCAGGCGCAAAGGAATCATAGCGTAATCCTCGTACCGGTGTAGGTGCATCATAGAGTAGTTACAAACGGTCCCTGCTTAAAAACCTTTCGGCAAGCTTTTTATAGGTGGATTAGACTATGCGCAAGATGCCCAGCGCGAGAACATCCGAATTGTTGAGACCTTCAGAAAGATTAAGCCAGTTCAACTCAGACTACTTTTGGGTGGCGTATACTGACCGAATTGAGATTGTGAGAAAGTATGTAGAGATCGTGAATGGGAAGAAAAAAAGGAAAAGAGAGCTTCAAAGCAGAATGCATCTTTGTAAGCCAAGAACACGAAACCAGTACAGCCCAGATGAATCACGCATGGCCCCTGTCACAGATGCGCAAAAGGACTTAATCAAGCGTGACAGCTACAAGGCACTCATGGCCCTACGCTCCAACCCTATTGGTTGGGCTCACCAAAACATATGGCATATCGCGCATGGCCCGTACGTCACGTTCTTTTCTCTAGAAAGCATGATCTCCACAGGCCAGGGATATCGCGCCATCTTTACTTTTGAGCATACAACACCCATAACTCATATCGGATTTGCCGACCCTGACGACAAAATGACAGAATCTACGCACACAACCACGGGCGACACCCCCTTGTGCGTTCGATCGCTGAGTGAAATTGTTTATCTTGACGAAGATGGCAATCGCATGTGAGCGAACACTCAAGAAAAGCCGCACGCGTTGACCTAGTAAGCTTTTTATAGATAATACAAAAAGACAACACATGCCTCAAACCTCGCCTAGCCTGGTCCTTCCTCACATAAACTTTTCAGCAAACAACGAAACATACCGGTGGTGTCTCTATTCTGACAGGGTAGAGGTAGATCAGAAGGTCGTCGAAAAAGTTGATGGCCGAACTAAAAAAACCACCACTCTTATCAGTTGCATGTACTTATGCAAACCAGATACAGACAACACTTTTAGTCCGCAAGAAAGCGAGATAGCTCCCATCACCGACCGACAGATACATCTGACAAAAGACCGAGGACACCAAACGCTCCTAGCCGAACGCATGAAAAATTCTGGTTCAGATTATTTCTTTTCGCTCCTGCAAGTGGCACACGACCAATATGTGACGTGCTTTTGCTTGGAAGAAATGGTAGATAAGGAGAGTAATTATTCTCCTGAGTGGGTTTTTGATAACGACACACAAATAACCCGTATTGGTTTCGCAGACCCACAAAAAAGAAATGAAGAAGCCGAACAATTTGTTGATGACGACACACCTTTGTGTGTTGTCTCTGCAGGAGAGATTGTTTATCTTGACACATGGGGCGATCCTGACTAATCCTCAGTATTCTTCAGGAAAGCTGCCAAAGAAGATGCCTTCTACTACTGTCTTTCCCATGAGTTCTTGATTGGTAAACACACTTTGTACCTCGCTCTGAGGAAGTTGGGCGCGTACCTGGTCAACGATGGTGTGCTTTTCTTCGTCAGCAATACCACCACTGACGTGGACCAAGGCAAAGTTTGAACGCTCCATGCCTGTTGTTAGTTTGAATAGTTTTGTTTTGACCGTGTGCAACTCCAAGGCAGAAGAATACTTCTTGCTTTCTAGGTCGATGATCTTCTTGTTCTCCATGCTCACTTTCTTGTGACGGACACCTTCCTCCACGCGTAGTGCGTGCTTGATGAAGTCCATACCTTGTTTGTTCTCTCTCAGCTCCTCACTGAGATAGCCAAGCTTCCAGCTCACCTCATCATCAGCAAAACCTTTGAAGTCTATTTGGTGTAGAGAATGTAAGATTCGAGTTATCTCTCGCAACCCTTTGGTAGGTTCTGTGGAGGATATGCTTAATTTGAGATTGGGAAAGTCAAGCTCGGCCTCGAGCTTTTCGGTTTTCTTCATTGTTGTTCGCATAGGAACGCTACCTATATAAGCTTGTCGGGAAAGGCTTTTAATCCCTTCGCGGGCATCCACGAGACGCTTCCGGAAAGTTTTCGGAAAATCCGGAAGAACCCACTGGACATTCCGGAAGATTTTCGTGACTAAAAAAGCCACTGGACATGGACGCGTGAAGCATATAAGGATTCAAATCTTACAAAAAGTCATGCGCATTGAGCTCTCCTACCATGCCTATCGTCGTATGCGCAGGAGGAAAATACATCTAGAGTGGGTTAAGGAAACCATTCGATGGCCCCACTCTACCAGAAAGATAGGGCACAAGTACTACGTAACCAGAAAAATCAACGGCCACACGTTACGCGTGGTGTATGTCAAGGAAAAACATTTAAAGGTTGTGACCCTATACTTCAAATGATGAAAGCAGAATATGACGCGGAGGTAGACGCTCTCTATCTTGATCTAAGAGCGGGAAAGTCTGAGCAGTCCATCGAGCTGGACAAGAACGTAATTATCGACGTAGATGCAGACGGAGAACTCCTTGGCATAGAAGTCCTGTTTGCCAAAGAGCGCCATCCAAAACTTCTAGAGCAGCTTAACATCAAAGCCGTAGCGTAAGATCCGGAAAGTTTTCGGAAAATCCGGAAGAACCCACTGGACATTTCGGAAGATTTCCGTGACTAAAATGAGCCACTGGACATGGACGCGTGAAGCATATAAGGATGAAAAACGTTATCTTCATTATGATCAGCGTGTACTTGTTTGGAAAACCCAGCTGGGAATTGAAATTAACGAACCCCATGGACGCACAGCACGTCATGGAAAAAGGCTATGACTTGCAAAGAAGATTACGCAAGATAGGCATCATCATTGCTAGATTGCAAGCCTCCGGATGGGAGATGGTAGAAAACAAAACTTACAACTTGTACTTCCACAAGCAAGGTATGACCAAAGAGCAGACCTGGGAAGAGTTGAGAACGTTAAGCATAGGCAAACGATGGGTAGAGGTGGTGGAGGATAATGCATGATCATACACACCACCCATTGGAAGGAACAGTTAAGGAAAAGAAAGGAAATTACTGATGACCTTCTTGAGCTGTGCATACTGACTTCAAAGATTATCCCAGACCGGTTGGAAAGAAACACGTGGAACGCGATTGCCCCAATACCTCCTTCTGGAAGAAGACTCAAGATTGTGTACACGCGGCAAGGGAAAGACATAAAAATAGCGACAGCTTACTGGTTACGATGAAGCACACATATGACAAGGAAGTGGATATTCTGAACATTCAACTAGAAGAAAAACCTAGCTGGGAGTGCACAGAGTCTGGGAATTTTATCCTCGACTTTGATAAGGAAGGAGACTTGATCGGTATCGAAGTACGGCAAGCTAGCAAAGTATTCACCGGCAAGACAAAAAAGATTCTTGAGGAAGGCCTTGTAGAAAACAAGAAGTCACTCCTCGCTAAGGCGTAACCATGCGACGAATTGATAGAAAGCGTGTATGATAATGGGCGCGATCGTGGGCGCAGCCTATGCCGGTACGCCAGGCGCACTTACCGGAACAGCCGTTGGCTACGTCTTTGGAAAGATAGGCACAACATCGTAAATTTTATTAACCCAAAGACTGAACCAGCACCATGGCCTGCCTATTCTGTGGATTTGTAAGCGGAAAGAAAGAATCCCATGAGAACGGACACCCGTTCATGAAGCTAAAAGAAACCAAAAACACCCTAAGCTTTCTCTCCATAGACGAACCCTACCACGAAGAAGGCCACACACTAGTCATACCCAAAAAACACTACAAAAACTTCGAAGACATACCCTCCAAAGTACGCTCAGAAATGATCGAACACGCCGTGAAGATTTGCAAAGCCCTAAGAAAGAAACACGGAGGATGCAATTTCTTACTAAATGACGGCAAAGCCGCAGACCAGTTCATCCCTCACTCCCACCTCCACGTCATTCCTCGGGATAAAAAAGACCACATCAAGATCGAGCAGTGGAAAAGAAGACCTATGAGTTTAGCAAGATTCAAAACACTCAGCATAAAGATGAGAAAACTTATTTCTTAGCAAGCTTCTTGATGCTAGGAGCAAAACTAACCCCTAAAGGAATGCCTACTGCTAGGGCAACAATAACCCCAATCGTGTACAACACCACACGATACGTCTCTAAGAAGACCTGGACTTGCAAGCCTGCGATCTCTAGAGCAGCCAAGATGAAAGTTACTAAAATTAACACCTCAACACCCACAGCAAGATTCTTCTTCTCAGCCCAGGTGAGAGACATGCACTTCTTGCTCACAATCCTAGACAAGTACATACCCACCAACACCACAACTCCTGCCACAAGCAGCTTAGGAAGGTACAGAGCAGCCTTTTGGGTAAGCTGGGTTAGGACTTCCAACCCATAAAACGAGACGCTCTGGGTCAAGAAAAGCAATAAAACACTCGCCTGGATGAAGAGTTTAGCAACGCGAACGGCAAGCAAGAACTGCGGACCAACATCTTCCCTAGCTTTAGCCCACTTCTTGATACCCTTGGTAAAATGGTTAAAAATGGCACCTACAATAAGCGCGGCAATAATGCCAACGACGAAAATACCCACACTCGTGATGAGTGTATACGTTGTCGCCATCTCATACATAGAAAGATTGCCTTTAAAAAGGTAGGGTAACTATGGGCACTATGCGTTTGAACGTGCTCAAGCTAGGATGGTTCTACCATCCCGTCGTGGGCGGAGTGGAAACGTGCATGAAATTGTTGGCTGAAGAACTGCTCAGGCAGGGCCATACCCCCACCGTATTGTGCAGTGGACAGGGTCATGACGTGATAAATGGGGTGCACGTGATACGCTCTCCCTTGATCAACCCCAAAAAGAGCGACATCAAACAGTTCGAGACCTGGTTTGGAGAGTTTTTGGACAAAAACAGCTTTGACATTGTACACTGCCACAATCTAAGCTTGCGTTTCAACGTAGAAAAGAGCCTCGCCATCCTCAAAGCATGCAGGCATCGTGGCATCCCCATCCTAGAACACGCACATAACGCACAACTACGCTTTGCTAGAGACACCAAACCCATTATTAGCTTTGATTTTGACAAGATCTTATGCGTTTCCTACTTTGTTGCTGGCAAACTCTCCACAATCCGAGATAAAAAAGATCTTGTGGTGAGTCACAACCCGATAGACTTCTCATTTTTGAGCCACAACAATGTGAATCAAGACAAGGTCATGCGCACGTTGGAAGAATTGAAAACAAACTGCGTGATTCTCTTCCCCGCAAGACCGGTACGCATCGTAAATGGCAAACCCGTCCTGCACCCTCAGAAAAAGCTCAAGCATTTGTTGGATGCCGCAAAAGTCATGAAGAAAAAAGGGCTAGATTTCAAGATTGTTATACCTGGCATGATCGGACAACCCGGAATTGACAAAAAAACAGCCCTGAAAGCCAACAAACTAGTGCAGCAAACCATCAAAAAGTTAGGGATAGTTGACAAGGTGAAGTTTTTGGGCAAGACCATCCCTCTAGAAGAGATGCCCACCATGTATACTGCTTGTGACGTCGTGTGCATGCCCGCGGTTAACGAAACCTTTGGTTTGGGGTATGCTGAAGGTCAAGCCATGGCCAAAGCAGTTGTTGCTACTAACACTGGCGGAGCGTTAGAAGTGGTGAAGAACGGAAGAACCGGATTCTTAGTAGAGCCCAACAACGTCAAGGACCTTGCTGCCAAGCTAGAAATCCTCATCACCGACCCTTCCCTACGTTCAGAGATGGGCGAAGCAGGCAGAGTGCGAGTCAAGAAGTTATTTGCCAAGGAAGAGGTCGTCAAAAAGCTCATCAGCACGTACAGAAAGGTCTACATGGCAAACATCATTCCTATTACGTTAAGAAGAATCAATCACTGGGTGCATAACTAAGAAGGATCTGCATAGAGGAAATCGCTCACCAATCGGGAGTTCCCTTTGCAGGATTGAGAACTATGGGCTGCAAAGGATAACGCATGTGCACTCAATGAGTGATCGATACTCGCGACCAGTTCAGCTTCCTCTCCTCGAACGCTTCTCAAAAAGTCTTGTATCAGTAAGGCATCAGCCCCTCCGTGGGTTCCTTGACTATCCCGAATTTCACTTAGCTCTTGGGAGAGCGTTTCGTATACCCCTGGGCGAACTTGAACTTCAAGAACATTCCTTCGCAGGTCTCCTTCAACCTTACCGTTCTCAAAACGCATCTCTAGTTTTCTTGTAGGAGCGCAAGGATAGTTAGCATCCAGGCGGAAGCGAGCTCTAAGGCCTCCAGACCAGAAAACCTCTGCCTCGTAAGAGTCAACAACGTCGTTGCCACATTTCCAGATGCACCGACCATAGGGCCCCTCTTTGATTGCTTTGAGCAAACCAGGAGAAGATGTGTCCGCACTCATTTGTGCGGCCTGTGAAAGAGACACCTGGGCTTTTTCACTGGCGTAATACTCTACGGCGTCGAACGGACAAGAACCCTTCTCACCATCCGCGCATCTCTTACCTTCCGAGTCAATGCATCGATCAGGAATGTCTCCCCAATACTCAGCACCATCATGGAAGCGGATTGGCAGCGCTCGAGAGATCACACCTAATGCAGAGTCACCCACCAAAAATTCTAAGATACCAAAATCATGCACTGACTTGGAGAGCGTTGTTGGTCCAGATACATTCTCTAAGGACTCGTTACCACGAACTCCTGTGTGTTGGAAGCTTCGGTCACCAGAAAGATGGACTAGTTCGACGTACTTCAACTCTCCTAAGCTTCCTTCTTGGATAAAGTCTCTAGCCGCGATAAAGAAGGGAGAGTAGCGAAGCACCTCTGTCACAAGAACTTTTGCATCGTTCTCTCGTGCCGCTTGTGCTATAAGGTTGCACGCGTTGGATGTTGTCGCCATGGGCTTTTCTAGAAGCACGTGTTTGAAACCATGTATAACCATAGCATCTGTAGCAGGAGTATAATGCTCTGTGGGCGGTGAGGCGATGATGATGGCGTCCTCGTCTGTTCGTTGGAAACTGCTCCAAGCCGCCATGGAATTCTTGGCGCCCACCCCATCAGCCAAGGTGTTTCTTTTAGCGCCGTCAGGCTCTACTATCGTGGTAATAGAAAGATCATCAGGATGCTCAAGGGCATACCTTCCGTAGACTTCTTTCCCGCGATTTCCCGCACCCACTAACACTGCTTTTACTGGTGGCATTGTACAAATAAGACCGGAAGGCACATAAAGGTTAGCGAAAGTTTCTCGTCGACAACTATGCGGTTTTTAAAGGCACGTGTAACCGTCTTTCATGCTCGATGAACGCTTCCATGTCTACTTTCTTCTCCGTGAGCCTTGCTTCTTCTGCTGCGAAGGCGATAAGATGAGAATGCAGGGCTTCCTCTGCTGATGTTCTGACTTTGGTGGTCTCTCCGCGTATGGCAGAGACAAAATCTTGGATGAGTCGTGGATCTCCGCCCCAATGCTCTGCAGGATCTCCAGATAACTCCACCCTTCTTTTCTTTCCATCCCCGTACACGAACAGTTCTCCTGCATCCAAACTTCCTGTGATCCTTCCTTTCGTACCCACTACCTCTATCTTCCTCGTGCAGTTAGGATTCTCTTGTTCCATCACAAAATGAACCTTAAGCCCGTCC
This sequence comes from Candidatus Woesearchaeota archaeon, assembly GCA_030750765.1. GTDB lineage: Archaea > Nanobdellota > Nanobdellia > Woesearchaeales > ARS49. The sequence continues at coordinate 291,556 of JASMHM010000001.1, forward strand.
TCAAATTCTAGATCTGTCTCCTGATAGTCAGGAACGTCATTATCACACTTGTACACGCATAGGCCGTAAGGACTTTCGGGTAACACTTTGAGTATCATCTCGTGATCTTGGCTTGGATGGACATGCGCCTTCAACTTAGGGCTTGCCTTTGCCTGAGTATAGATCCGTGGAGCAAAGTAAGGACACGTTTTGGAATGGCTGCAACCATCGGTACATTTTGAAGGCACCTGTCCTGGTGCGTTTGCCTCACGAAAATACAATTCCTTTGACCAGCTTTTTACGGTTTTGCAGGGTTTGCCCACCAACCAATGGAATATGTCAAAGTCATGGCAGCATTTTGTTAGAGCTACGGGTCCAGAGGTGGCTTTGTTGCCCCAGTTGCCTCTAACGTAGCTGTGCGGGAAGTGCCAGTTCCCTACTTGCTCGGTTTGGTTGATTTTCTTAACATCACCTACTGCTCCACTGTCAATAAGGAGCTTGATGCTCGCAAATAAGGGCGTGTAGCGCATCTCGTGCATGATCATCAACCTTGCGTTTGCTTGCTTGGCTCGTTCAACTATCTCAATACAGTGTGAGACGCTTGTTGCTATGGGTTTTTCTAACAAAACGTTCTTGTAGCCTGCATCTAACGCACATAGCGTGTTTTCATAGTGGCATCTGTCCGGCGTGGCTATCACAACCGCATCTGCCATCGGCTTTTTGGAGAATAATTTGTCACAATTAACAAAGCGCTTACTTTCTGGGATGTCATGATGCTCCCCAAACATGTCTCTCTTCTCTTTGTCTGGCTCCACAACGGCAACATAGTTCAGGCTTTCGGGCCGAGTGAGCGCGAATTTACCAAAAGTATTCATGCCTCTTACGCCGGCACCAATGAGAACAGCGTCGACGGGCTTCATACACAAAAAGCAGCGGTCCATCTATATAAAATGATAGTCTTTTATGTGTCAAGGCTTGCTTGTGCTGCATGAAGCTGTGGAAAGGCGTTGCGATGCTGGTTGGCACCATCATTGGAGCAGGTATTTTAGGTATTCCGTATGTTACGGCAAAGGCAGGCATCGTTGCCGGTCTTGGATGGATACTCCTCCTGGGAATGGTGTTCTTGACGGTCAATCTTTGTTTTGGTGAAGTGATTGCAAGAACCAAAGGCCACCACCATATTGTTTCGTTATGTAATAGATATCTAGGCAGGTATGGTAAGTGGGTGATGGCACTCTCGTTCCTTGTTGGCACGTACGGTGCCTTGGTTGCTTACACGATTGGTGAGGGGGAAGTTCTTGCCCAACTACTCCCTATATCTCCCTTACAAGCCAGCATGATCTTTTACGTGATCGCTAGCTTGGTAGTACTAGGAGGCATGCGCTGGTTCGAGCGCTTTGAGTCTTTTTTTGTGATGTTGTTGCTTGCGGTGGTGCTCCTAACCATCGTTGTTGGCCTGCCGTATGCTTCAGAAGCAAATTTAACCCCTCTTTCAGAGCATTGGTTCTTACCGTATGGTGTTATCGTGTTTGCCTACATGGGTATGGGTATCTTGCCTGACGTGCGTCAGTCTGCAGGGAAAAAAATGTTCAAAACTGCCATAGTGTGGGGTTCTCTCATCCCTATGGCTGTGTACGCGGCATTTGCACTTATCGTGGTTGCCATCACGGGTACTGCCACCACGCAGGTTGCCACCGTGGGTGTGGGAAGAGTGTTAGGATCAACAGGTATTCTTGTTCTGAACGGCTTTGCAGTCATCGCTATGGCCACATCCTTCGTGGGTTTGGGCTTTGCGTTGAGAGAGATCATGATAGAAGCAGGCTATTCAAACCTGAAGAGCGGATTGCTCACGTTTGGCATCCCGTTGCTCATTTTTTTCGGTGCAAACGAGGGTTTTGTGAGGACTCTTAACTTTGCAGGCGTAGTGAGCGGTGGGCTAGCAGGAATCCTCATCATGGCGATGTTTGTTAAGGCAAAAAAGAAAGGTAATCAGTCTCCGGTCTTCTCTACAGACTTACCGTTTTGGCTTGTTGTTTGCATTGCCGTTTTGTTTGTCGTTGGCCTTCTTACCGTTGCGTAAACCGTAGATCAACACCAAAATCACGAGTATTATGGCTAGTGCTCCTTGGAGTATGCTTCTGTAGCTTGCTTTCAACAAGTTTGATTGGACTTTCAACACTACTGTGTTGGAGGTGGCTACGCCACCTTTGCCATCACTTGCGGTGATGGTGGTGAACTCGCGGCCGTGCCAGCCGTCATCTGGAACAAACGTTGCAGTATCTCTAAACACGTCGATACGTATGTGCCTTGTTGGTTGGGCGTCATACGTTAGACTATCCCCGTCTGGGTCGTTGAAGAACGTGCTCAGGTTGAGCGCGTGCACCTCGTCTTGCCTCCAGGTTTGCTCAGGAATACCTTCTACAACGGTATCTGAGGGCTGCGGTAGGCTAATGAGTAGTAGTGCGATAACAACACCAATTAATAATGGCATGAGCAGGTTTGAACGCTTTGGCGCCTTTACCTGGACGGGTTTCTCCTTCAAGTACACTACATACGTGCCTGTGAGCTTGTCTGTGCGTGCTTGATAGTGCTCGTATTGTGCATCTTGGCTCACACGAGTGATGGAAAGATCTTCCCACTTGCTGGTGAGTTGCGCCACGCGTACATCTGCGTTCTTTGCAAAGGATTTGGGCACTTTAAACGTCACCACAGCCTTTCCTAGGTGTTCTTCACGGACGTTAGCGCCTACTCTGTAGTACTTGTAGGGCTTGCCGTTGGGTGGAAGGAAGGTGAGGTTCCTTTTGCTTCTGCGTAGTTTGATCTCTAAGTCCTTGATAGGGGAGTTTGCCTCGAAGTTCATGTTGCTCAACTCCCAAGGTGTTGAAACGCTTGCCTTGTTGACCACTACAGGAACTTTTATGCGCGTGATGTGGGTGCGCAGTATAAGGGTGAAAAGGTAGAGTAGTGCTACAAGACCTATTGCAAGGAGGGTTGCTCCTTGGTTGCGGATAAGAACTTCTTTGAAGCGTAGTCCAAAGCCAATGAGTATGATGAGCACACCTAACAGGATAAGCCAGCCGGCTCTGCTCTGGCGCACGTGCTGTACCACGTCTTGCTTGCCTACGACGTAGTTCATCTTGCGGTATTCTTTGTCTATTCTTTCCTTGAGTTGTTCGCTTCTGCGAGTCTCCCAGTGGCTGAGTAAGGCTTTTTGTCTGTGCTCGACGCGTTGTTGTCGTTCTTGTTCTTTGCCTTTGCGTTCTGCCTCGCGCTCTGCGTGGCGTCTTTGCTTCTCTTCTTCTCTTTGTTTGAGCTGGTGTTCTCTTTCTTTTTTGCGCTCGATCTTGTGCAGGTCTCGCTTCCTTCGTACGTCAGCAACCCATGCTTTGATCTTAGGTATGAGTATGCGCAGCCAGAGGAGGAAGAGTACTACTGCTAGGGCGATCAATGCTGCGTACACGTACTTCATGTTTGCGGTTACCGCGCTCCAGTATTTGGCGCCTGCGAAGATGAGCAAGCCTAGGATGGCTAGTAGGAGTATGACCCAAAGTATCTTCAACCAAGGTATTGGGTTTCGACGTGCTTTTGCAGCCTTCTTAGCCCTTCTTTCTTGTTCTCGTTTGAGTTTGTCACTTTCTCTCTTGGTTTGGATGCGTTCTCTGGCTAGTTTTGCTTGGCTTATTTTCCTGTCTCGGTCTTTTTGTTTTTGTGCTTTTGCTTGTTGGAGTTCTTTCTCTTTTTGTTGTTTGGCTCGGAGGCGGTCAGTCTCATTCTGTCTTTTGACGGCTAGCTTCTCTTTGAGGCGAGCTAGCATCTCTTCCTTGCGCTTTTTCTGATTTTCTTTGTATTCGGGGGTGTTGGTGTGCTGGACAAAGACTACGGCTACTGCTGCACACACGAGGAGGAGGAGGACGAGCATAAGTATTGGTATTCTGTAGAGTTCCCAGAAGGTGGGTGGCTTCAGGTTAAGTTGTAGAGGGAAGTTGTATTGTTTTGCTCCCACCACAACAATGTTTGTCTTGTAGAGTCCTTGTGGTTGGTTGGCAGGGACAAGGTTGAGATTCACAGTAGTACTCTGCCCTGCATCTAGTGTGATGGCACTTGGACTGACGCTTGCCCAGCTGAGTCCTTGGACGCTGAGCGTGTAGCTTGTCCTTTGACCGGTGTTTTGGATGGTGAAGGGCAGGGTTCTTGCGTTCAAATCTATCCTTGCAGAGGGTGCGGTGAGTGCGGGGATGCCAGGGTTGCTTATATCTAGTAGAACTCCTGCTCGCTCTTCGATTCCCGTGTTGGCAGCTTTTGCCACGAGATTTACGGTGTATCGTCCTGCACGAGTGCAGGAGGTTGGGATAACAACAATAGGAACGGCAGATACTTGGTTTGGTTGTAACGTTACCTGGGCAGTGCTGCTGCTTAGCGGGATGTTACTCTCTGCACTTAGTGAGAACGTATCTGGAAAGCTGCCGATGTTGCGGACGTGTACTGAGTAATCTGCAGGTTCACAAGGCGTGGTGAATGCTTGCGGTGTTTGTGGGGTGAGCTGTGCGTTTTTAGGCACTGCCACGAGTATTCTTTGGTTGAGTGTTTGTGTGTTTCCTAGAACCGTGGTCACGGTGGTGGAGAGTGCGTCAGAAGGCGCGTTGCATGGCACACTGAACGTGTGCGTCACTGTTTGGGATGCTCCAGAGGTTAGTATGAATCCTGCTGGAGAGATGCTAGAGTAGCTTGGTCCTCTGTGGAAGACGCGATAGTTAGAAGTTATTTGACCGTTGTTTGTTACGAGAATGGTTTTTTGCTGGGTCGAACAAGCAAGTAAGGAGACGTCCGATGGTCCGCTAATAAGCAGGCTCTCTTGGAGAGCCACCGCGGTGCTCGCGAGCACCAGCAGCATTAGCACCAGTGGTATAAGTTTCATGAAAAGACTAATAATATGGCTGGGTGTTGTCGTCGCCTGTCCTCTTGAAGGCCATGACGAGTCCGATTAGCACTAAGATTGCTACCAGCGCGATAAGCACTCCTTGGAGTGCCTTGTTGGATTTTGGCTTGCCTTTGTGCACGTCAACCGTTATGTTCTCGCTTTCCACTACCTCGGTGCCAGAACTTACTGTGGCTACGATGCTTTGTGGGCCTGCGAGACCTGCACCCGCGCCAATGGACACAAACAAGGTTTCTGTCTTGCCAGGTCCTACGATTACTGTGCTACTTGGGCTTACTTTGATAGAGATGCCAGCAGGTGCTTGGAAGCTCATGCTGTACCCTTTTTGTGTGTTGCCACTGTTGGTTATGCTGAACGGTACGATAGTACTCTCTCCAGCTTCTACACTTACCAAGTTGGTGCCAGCTACCACGCCTCCTGTTGGTGTGGTGGGCGTAGTTGGCGTTGCTTGGTTGCCACACACGTCGTTTTCGGTCACTTGGACGTCAACACTTGTGCTTTCTTTGTCTCTGTTGTTATTGTAATATACTTCTACGACCATCTTGTAGACTCCTGGATCCGCACATTGTGGCAGACGCAAGAACATCTCTTCTGTTTCGTCTTGTCGGTCGTTGTTTTCGATCTCGTCGATGTAGTCTGTTGCGCTTACACCTAGGGCAGGGATGCCCAGGGTTACCTTGACATCATCAAGGTCTATTTGACCCTTATTTTCGATGCGTACCTTACCCAAAAGGGCAGATCCGGCACGTACTCTGTTGCCAGGGATCAAAATTACATCTTCGATGCGTAGGTCATGTCTCTTTGTATCGATCTTAAAGTCGAAGTTTGCTACCGTACTCTGGCCAAATCGGTCAGAAACAATGATTCTCAACTTGTAGTCATCCACGTCTACGTCATCTGGTAGCGGGATCTTGAGCGTTCGTACATAGCTTACGTTAGCGTCCAATTGGAACACTTGGGTGATGTCGGAGATTCTTTCTCCAGGAATATCGTTGTATTCAAAGCCGGAAATGAAGCCTAGGATTTCCACATTGTCTAGGGGTGCTAGGGCTGTGATCTTGATTCTCACGTCCAATCTGTCGTCTCTTTCAACATTCAAACGAGAGGTACTATTTTCTGTAAGTAGAACTTCCTCCACCTCAACAGTATCAATCGTGATTGGTACTGCTTGTACTGCTACCGCTAGCAGGATGAAAAGAAAACTTAATGCTAATAACTTTTTCATTGTTCTACCCCCAATTTTTTTTGATATTCAGTACATGCTTATAAATCTTTCGGTAGCTTCCTCATTCAAGAGTAGTTATAAGCAGATACTGGCATTCAGTAAAAGGTTACTTCTCTGTGAATAGTTCGCGAATGCTTGCCGTTTCCGACGGAGATTCGCATCCAATAGGTGCCTTCTACGTCGTCTGTCCATACGAGTAGCCTTTGGGTTACACGGTTGTTAGGACGCAAATCTACGGGTTTTGAGGCTGCTCTGCCAAAGGCCCCTAAGAGGTTGGCAACCACGCGAACGTTCTCTATTTCCTTGTTTCCGGTGTTCTTGTACTCGACGGTGAGCGGTATTAATCCGTCATACGAAATGGAATTTACATTGACGTTTTCTAGGCGAATCTGGAACGAATCATCGTCAAATTCTACGTCCGGATTTCTTGGCAATAACAAGATCACATCAGTGTCTCCTGCCACAGTAACAATGCGAGATATCGCTAAGTATGCAGAATGGCGTGCGGTTGCAGTGAACGTACCGTTTTGGACGTTCAATATGGTTGCTTTACCCTGCCTGTCGGTCAAAGTAGCTACCCCTTGGAAGCCTATTTCTACACCCTCAACAGGGTCACGAGTGCTAGCATCTAGCACGGTAAAGGTCGCTTTTTGTAGGCTTGAAGTGAGTGGCGTCATGGCCACGTTTATTTGCGTGTTTTGGTTGAGTGTGAAGCTTGCTTGTTCGTTGCTAAAGCCTGCTGCAGTTACTGTGAAAGTGTGCTGGCCCGAAGGTAACGTGGCTGTTGCGATGCCTGCACCGTTCGTCACCAACGTGCTACCACTTACTTGGATGACTGCTCCAGATAGAGGAGTCCCCGTAAAAATGTTCGTCACCAAGAACGTCGCCGTGTGCACGGTTGCTTGCTGTGTTAAGGACAATGTTATGGTGGTGTCTTGCTGGACGTCAAGGGTTGTTTGTGCTGAGCTAAACCCTGGCCGGGATGCTTGGACGAGTGTGCTTCCGCGTGGCACGTTGAAGATGGTTTGTCCGCCTACGGTTAGTTGTGTGGTTCCGCCTACCTGGACAGAAACACCGTCGATAGCTTGGTTGTTTTGGTCTAGCGTTCGTACAGTTAGTCGTAGAACCGCTTTGGATAATGTTACAGAAAGTATAGTATCTTGGTTTAGGTTTATGGTGTTTGTCACGGTTGCGAACTGTCCACCAGTAGATATGGTGTACGTGTAGGTTGCTGCGGTGAGTACGAAGCTTGCGATACCCGCGCTGGTGGTTTGTTGGGTTTGTCCGCCTACAGAGACGGTTGCGCCCTGTACTGGAGCTCCTGCGCTTTCGGTAACCACAAAGGTTAGCGTGTGCTTGACGGGCGCGATAGGCCTTATTTGGATGGTGACGTCTTTGTTTGCTTGCAAGCTTACGGTTGCCGTGCCTGCTTGGAAACCTGCTTTGGACACTAAGATGTCATGAGTTCCTTGTACGAGTTGGAAGTCTGCCCTGCCGTTTACGGTTTGTTTTGTTTGGCCGGCCACGACAACATCTGCACCGCTTAGGAGTGCTTGGCTTGGTTCATCAATAACGATGACGCCTAGGTTGAACTGACTAGCAGGAATCTTTTGTAGGTCGACAGTTACCACTTGGTTTGCGGAAAGAGCGATGGTTTGTTGGTTCACGAGGAAGCCAGTTTTGGTGACAACCAATGCGTACGTGTTTGCTGGTAGCTTTATGGTTGCTTGACCGTTTACTTGGATGGTCTGGCCAGCGATGGTGGCTGTTGCTGTTGTTGGTGCGCCTTGATCGCGAACTACTATGACAAGGTCAAAGGTTGTTGCAGCCACAGGCTGCAATTGTATGGTTACGGTCTTGTCTGCGTTGAGAACGACGGTTTGTTGTTGGGTCAGGAAGCCTGGCTTGGTGACCACGAGTGTATGCGTTCCTTCAGGGATCGTTACGGTCCTCTGTCCGGTGATGTCAAAGGTTTGGCCTGCTATCGACGCTGAAGCAGAGGTGAACACGCCGTTTTGGTTTTGTATTTGGATGGTGAGTTGGTGAGTTACTGTTAGTGGCGAAAGTTCGAGTATGATTTCTTTGTTTTGCTGGACGTCTGCTGTGACCGAGTTCGGTTTGAAGCCTACTTTGGATGCTACGACAAGTTGTTGGCCTTTCTTGACTGTGAAAGCGGCTCGTCCGTTCACAGTTTTCTTGATCACTCCGTTGACGTTTACGTCCACATCACTCACTACGTTCTTGTTTGCTGCGTTCACTGTGGTGACGCCTAACGTGAATGTTTGTTCGGGTACGCGCTTGAGTTGTATAGTGATGGTTTGGTCGTTGACGACGTCTACGTTTCGGGAAGCGGTCTCAAACCCTGGCTTACTTGCCACGGCGGTGTAGCTTCCTTTGGTGAGTCGTATCTGTGCTTGACCACCCGTTGTAACAAGTATGGTTCCTGCGATGGCAACCTCTGCTTCTAGAGGGGTGCCTGCTTCGTCTGTAACTTTAATCGTGAGTAGGTTTGTTTGCGGTTGCAACACAACGGTAAGGAACTTATCGGCAGTTACTTGTATTTGACCTTGTGCCGTACCTGCTGCATGGGTGATTATGTAGGCATAGTTGGTTGGTGCTAGGTTGGTGAAGACAGTAACACCGTTGACAGTGGTTTGTTTTCTTCCGCTAAGGGAGACCTCTGCGTTGTTGAGCTTGTTGCCTGCGTTGTCTAGCACAGTGAAAGTAACGCTGAATGTTGGTGCGGGTGGCACGAAGAATGTGGTTGATACTTGTTCAGGTGTGTCTTTCCCACATAACGGACTTTTGGACTCACCGTTGATGGTTATTTTGTGCTGGCCAGGTGGCAGGTTGAACACTTCTTTGTGTGTTGCGATGTCTCTGCTGTTGGCGTTTGCGCTTAGCAAAACTGCTCTGTCTACGTCTGATCCGTCTGCGAGATCAATATCGTATTCTAGTTCTGTAAGTACGGGGTTGAGTTGATATCGTGCGTCGTTAGGAAGGAAGTCTGTTGCGTAGTTGCTGATCTTCGACACAAACACTTGTGTGGTTGGTCCGGGTTCTACGCGTAGGTTGTTTACTAAAGTGTAGCATTCGTTTCTTGGTAGTGCAGGGAAGACGTTGAAGTCTTTCTTGCTGTTCTGGGTTTGCTGTGATGCACACTGGCTATCTACTACCTTTGCGCGTACTGTTGCTTCGTGAGCGCCTGTTTTTCTTGGTACGTAAGTGAATTTTACCTTAACTTTGTTGTCTGCGAAGATGGCGTTAGCACCGTTGAACGTGTGGACTTGTCGTGCTTCCACATCATCCGGATCTTCCACAATTAATTCTACTTCCGTATCTACGCTGTAGTATTCTGCCTTTCTTGCAGGTGGGATGAACTCCACGTTGTTTTTTACTAAGCTAAAGGCAGAGTGTGTGTCTGCGTCCATGCTTGCAGCCACGTTAATCTCTACTGGAACGTTTGCTCGAGCGTCGTTGATGACCTCAAAATTGTCTATCTGTGCTCGGCATAGGGCCTTTTTGGATAGTGTTATGGGTGCTGTTGCAGTGGCAGTACCACCATTACCAAAGGTGTGCCAGGTTGCGATGGCCTCAAAGGGCAGGTATCCTGGTGAAAAATAGAACATAGCATAGCCGTATTGGCTTGCTATGGTGCTTGGATATCGTACTAGGAGTTTTCCGTTGTTTGTGGTCTGTCCTTGTGGAAAACTGCCAGAAAACTTGCGAACATTCACACACTTAGCGTCTAAACAGTCGTATGCTTCTACCTCAACGTGGTTGACGTTAAAATCATACGTGATATCAGCTATGGCGCTTACGGTAGGTAGTACTAGTACTAATGCAATTGCCAGTGCTATGGTGTTACGCATAAATGTGATTTATTGAACGCCGTCTTCGCCGTCAACGCTGCCACCAAGGGTGACTTGCTTAACAACGGTTGCAGGAGTTAATGATGTGCTTCCGCCAGCAAAGTGCAATCCTACAAGGATTGGGGCTGCGGTGCCAAAACCAACTCTTAGAGCTTGGCTTGGGTTGTTTATTAGGTACGTTCCAGGATTCTTCAAGAGTGCTGCGGCAGCTTCGCTGCCCTCCACACCCACAATAAGTGGTGTGTCAAAGATAGCCCTTCTTAGGTTTTCTGGAGCATGTAATAGACTCCATTGACGGTTATCGTTATCGCGGGCAAGATTGTCTAGAGGTGCCGTAAACACACGAGGCACATAACCTAGAATGGTTGAAACATTCCAGAGTTTAACTCTGCCATCGTACATGGTGTCTGCTTCACCTTCTCTTTCGTGAAGTAGTCCAATAACGGGTGCGTTGGCCCAGTTGAAGGTTTTGACATCGTCAAAAACCTTGTAGTCGCCTTTCTTGTCAGCTTGATTGTTGAGTTTTTCCTGTTGTCTCGTGCTTAGGTAACCTTGGAAGTGGCTTCCTACTAATCGAGCTTCGTCCTTTTCTCCCTTAGCAATCAAATCTTTTATGGTGTCGTATGCTTTGTCGTCAAGATCGTGCGCATTTACAACTGACTTTGGAACGGATTTTCCGTCAAGTCGGTATTGTAATGCTTCGTTTTCAAAACCTTGACGTGCGTCATAGAGACTTCTTACTTCAGGTAAGAGTTCACGGACTTGCGTGGTTGGTTTCTGAACTTCCTTCACAGGCTCATCCACACGTTCATCCAAAGGTTTGTCTGTATTTTGGACAGGATCTTTTCCCATACCGTGAAGTCTTAGCAAAGCTGCTTCTTCTTGGTCGTAGGTCTTTTGCTGTTGTGTAACTGCAATATCAACCATGGTGTTAACGTAGTGATCTGCGTCAGCTGCTCTTTCATCACGGGCTAGGGCAGCTCTCTTCTTCATCTCTTCAGCTCGAAGTCTTGTTTGGAGCGCGATAGAGCTCTCGTTGAGAACTTGGCTTGCTCCGGCTAATTCGTTGATGTTTAAGCCTGATTGGCGGCGGTACTCTTCAGTGTGTATTGCAAGATCTTTTCTAGCTTGCTGTAGTTCTTGATCGTTTTTTGGAGCGCTTGTTTGAACAGTACTTGTTCGCACGTTTTGTGATGTATTCACTACTCTCCTTTTTTGTGGTCTTTGCACTGCGCTTGTTGCATTTCTTTGTGCTAGGAACTGTTGTTCCTCGTTTCGGGCAGCCTCTATTTGGCTGAATGCTTGTGTTTGGTTAATGTTAGCTCTGTGTGCAGCTCTTATTTCTGCAGCTTTGTCGTCGCCGCAGCCAGTTAAAGATAAGGCGCCAGCAGCAAGTATTGGTAGAATAGTGGTTTTACGGTTCATAGACGAGAAAGTCACGCGTGCCTTATAAAGCTATCGGCCTGTAACTATTGGATAGTAGTTATAGAAATGAATGAAAATAAGAAAAATAAGAGTAAAAAAAGAAATTTATTGGGCAGTCGCAGCGTCGTAGTGCTCTACAATGTCTACTTCGACCAATCTTTCTTTATCTCGTCTGAGAATAAGAGATTTGTACTTTTGGGTAACGTTCATAGTTTCTCCAGCAGGTACAGTACCCTTTACCAGATTCCAAGCGTCTGCAGCCATACTCTTTTTGCCTGAAACCAAACAAGCGTTAACAACGGACAAACCTACTTGTCGGAATTCTCCGTCGAAATCGGCGCGATCAACTTGGTCGTCAGCTGTTGGATCTGCAACCTTAGCAGGATCGTAGTTGTCCAGTACAACTTGTGCTGCCTTGTAGTCTCCCCATGTTACTAAGCCTTCAGTTGCCTGGTTAGCATAGGTTTCGTACAACATCTTCGGTACAGGTCGTACAGCAGCGTCGTCGATTGCTTTCTCTGCAGGAACTCCTGCGTCAGGAGCAACGTCGGATTCTTCAACTTTGCGGTCAAGATCCTGAGGAGCCTCGATTGGTGCTTCAGGTGCAACTTCAGGTGCAACCTTGTCGTCAACAGTAGGTTCAGCAACCTGACTGTTTACAGCGTCTTGGGCTTCCCTTTGCTGTTGCTCTTGCTGATATAACGCGTTTTGAGCGTTTTCATCTGCGTAAGCTTTAGCCCTGTTTTCTCGTTCAACTTGTACCGTAGCAGCAGCTTTAGCAGCTTCAGCATCGTTCATCTTTTGCGATGTGCGCATGTAGGACGCATTTAGAGCCTCGGTAGCACCAGCACTTTCAGTGAGTTGCTTTTCCTTTTGAGCCAATTCAGCAGTGTTGTCTGGCGTTTTAGCGTCAGAAACTACTCTGTTGTTTGCCAAAATTTGTCGAGCAACAGCAGTGTTTTCAGCTAGTTGAGCCCATCTGTTTCCTGTTGCATACTTTGCAGCTTGTTTAGCTTCGAATTTTTGCTCAGGCGTTTGTTCAGCTACAACCGTTTTAATTGTAGCGTCGTCAACGATTTTTTGCCTTGCAGCAAGTTCTTGGTTAGCTATGCCTACATTTACTTTTGCAGCGTCTACACCTTCTTGGCGTACTGCAGCTGCTTGAGCCTTTAGAGCAGCAGCTTTTTGAGTAAACTCTGCACTTTGATTGTCCATATCTTTAGGAGTTGGAGCGATGTCCAATTTTTCAACTTCAACAGGCTTCTTATCGTCGCCAGCTTCGCCGTTGACAGTAGGAGCGTTAAGTTGAGATCGCTCTAAGTGTTTATTATATTGATCGTTACCTATATATCCGCCACCAGCTAAAGCGCTTACGGCCAATGTTGCCCTTACTATTTTTTCTTTTCGTGTTGCCATTTTATTGTAAATCCTCCAGGATATTACTAAGATTATACATGGTCAGCTTATAAAGGTTAGCAAAATCACCCCTCTAGAGTAGTCCCTCTACGACGAGAGCTAACCTATTTATATAGTGCTTTAGTGACCAAAACTATGAAGATTTGCATCGTGGGGGCCGGTCCAGCAGGCTCGTACGCAGCACTCCTTTTGGCAAAACAAGGCCACAAAGTGGACGTTTTTGAGGAACATCCAGAGATAGGGCTACCCATACAATGCACCGGCATCGTCACCAAAGCGTTGTTCGAACTCATCGAAAAGGACGACTATATTTTACAAACCATGAACGCCATCAAGATTAACGCCCCTAACCATACCGTAGAAATGCCGCTGCACGAGTACATCATTTGTAGGCACAAATTCGACCAACACCTAGCCAAAAAGGCACAATCAGCAGGCGCAACCTACCATGTAGAGCACAGGTTTGTGAGAACAGAAGACAACAAAGCAGTATTCCGCCATAAAGGGGAAGAGACTAGCCAAGTCTACGACATACTTATCGGAGCAGACGGGCCCAGCAGCGAAGTAGCCAAAACAGCAGGGTTACTCACTAAGCAGCCCGTCTGGGTGGGTGTCCAGGCAACCATTGAAGGCAAGTGGGATCCCCACATGTTTGAGACCTGGTTTGGAAGCGCCGCAGCCCCGGGATTCTTTGCGTGGTCAGTACCCGAATCCCCCACCGTAAGCAGAGTGGGCGTTGCAGGAACGCACAAGCCAAGAATGTTCTTTGACAAGATCAGCAAAAACATGGGAAAGGTGAAGGATATGCAAGGAGGACCCATACCCATCTACCAAAAAAGGGCAGTGCACAAGGACAACGTCTACCTCGTGGGAGACGCAGCAGGACTTGTGAAAGCGACAACCGGCGGAGGCATCATCACAGGCATGTTATCTGCCAAAGCGCTAGCCACCGCCTTACTCAAACAAGAACCTTACGAAAAGCACTTGAAAGGGTTACGCAAAGAGTTACGCATACATTCTTTGCTTCGCTGGCTGCTCAACCGCTTCTCAGACAAGGACTATGATAGATTGGTAAGATTGATGCAGAACACAAAAGTGAAAAAAATCTTGTACGAACACCCAAGAGAGTTTCCTAGCAAATTCTTAACAAAACTTTTGCTAGCAGAACCCCGATTCATACTCTTTACAAAGGTACTGTTTCAAAGGAAGTTCGCAGCCCAGAGCATGCCTTCATCTGCATAGTACCCTAAACTCTTGTACGGTTTCATACGATCGTCATACAACTCAAACAGCGTTCCATGCTCCTCGATAAGTCGCGCGTACTTTTGTTTGTGACTTCTCGCAACATCTGGCATCACTTTCTTCAACAATTGCAAGTACAACAGGCCCATGTGCGTCCAACTCGTCTCTCTTTCCCAGTTAGGCACCAAAAATTCCAGCATGATCATCCTTTCTTCGTGCACTGAAGAGTATTTGAGTGGCAAAGGCTGTACCAAATCGTGCTCCAACATGGTGAACGCTTGCTTCATCATGCTTTTGGGAAGATCCAAAAAGAAAGGAGCGATGTTCGCATCCCCAGTAATATGCCGTGCTCCGCTCAGGTCTGGCTTGAAGTGTGTGCCAGTCCAGTATTTCATCAATGCTTTTTTTGCATCAAAACGAATAGGGTTGTGCAAACGTAAAGCATCAACAGACTTGCTCATCAGCCCCACCATGGCACAATCGTAGCAGCTCTGTTCTCGGATGGCGTAATCCCTCATCCCAGAAAACCTTCCTTTCGCGATGTTGCCATCCCGACCCACCACTTTATGCGCGAACTCTTCGGCTGCGGTGACAAGAAACGGTTCATTCTCTCTCACTAAAGATTTGTCACCCAATTTTGCGAGCGCATGGAACAACCATGCCACACTATCCGGACTGTAAAGATTAGGAAAGTTGAAACACATCCCTTGTCGTGTTATCGCAGTGTGCACGCCTCGACTTTTGAAACGAGACAGGGCATAATCTAAGGTTGCTCTCACTTGAGTTTTTTTGCCCATACGCAGCAACGCTTCTGTGGCCATACCAAAATCTCTCATCCAGAACTCCCTATAATTACCCAGACTGTTCTCAAAATACCTTCCATTCCAGCAAGCATCAACTATTTGCTCGCAAATACGGTTGGCACTGCCGGAAAAACGTCTATTGCCGAACATTTTTCGTTTCAAAGAGGAACAGCCGTAGCGGAGCCCTTGCCATACTAGAACAGGCGTGTGCATAGCCCCCAAACAGAACCTCACTATATATAATATAGACGATTAGCGAAGCTTTTTAAGCAGTAGCAGTGTGCCCTAGTCGTGGCAGACGACGATATCAGTATCGATTTTGGCAAGATGGGAGACAAGATTAAAGGGATGTTCTCCAAATCAGAGAAAGAGCCCACTGAACACGAAGAAGAGATCGCCATCGATACAGGCAAGATCAAGGATAGTGTTAAAAATATCTTCAGCGGCCAAGGAGAGGATCTTGGCAAAGTTAAGAAATTCGCCACCACCCACAAGACCCTACTCGTCTTGCTATTGGTGTTGGCACTGCAATTCGTTCCTAACACCCACTTCTTTCCTTGCGTGAGCTCGCTACACTGCCCGTGGGGCAGCACCTGGATGAGCTTGCAAGCTTCAGAAATGCCACAAACAGAAGAGTGGGCGAAAAATAGTGTTGAGACCTTTTTCCGTAACCAAATCTCCGACCAAATAACGAATGAGTATCCAAACCTGCCTGCGGAAAGAAAATCCGACCTCATTAACGAAGGGCTGACAAAATTCAAACGAGAGAATGGACAGATCATAGAACAGCAGACCGAGCTGGTAAGAAACCAGTTCCGCGCGCACTATGAATACGAAGAGGAAGGAAGTACCTACTTGTACATGCCAGACATCGACCCGTACAACTACTTACGATTGGCAGACAACTATCTTGACCATGGAATCTTAGGAGACCGAGTCAAGGATGGCAAGCAATGGGACGACCATGTCATCGCCCCTCGCGGGAGCACCACCGATCCTCACGACCTCCACCCGTACGTTTTAGCATGGTGGTACAAGATAAGTAACGTTTTCAAGAAAGCCCCATTAATGCAAACCTCAAACAATCTTCCGGTTGTCTTACTCTTCTTAACCTTCATCCCTGCCTTTTTCATAGCAAAAAGGTATGGTGGAAGCCTAGGCGGCTTTTTTGCAGTGGCCATGTTAGGATTGCATCCTGCAGTAGTTGGCCGTACCTTATGGGGACATGCAGATACTGACATGTACAACATATTCTTCCCCTTGTGGTTGACATGGCTCTTCTTGGCAGGATTCCACGAAAAGGACACCAAGAAACGCCTCGCCCTCGGAGCCCTCACCGGCTTTGTGATGGGCATGTACGCAATCGCGTGGGGCGGCTGGTGGTATATCTTTGATTTCATGCTCGCAACGTTCGGTGTATACGCAATCATCCGCGCAGGCATAGTGCTGGGCGTCTTCACCCACCTCAAGAGCTTGTGGGAGAGAATGAAGTGGCCGGTTATCGTTGTCGCAGCAGGCTTGCTTCTGGGCATGTGGTCCGGCAAGTTCGTACTCGTGGGCAGCCTCATCATATTGTTATTCGCTTTGGCATGTGCGTTCCGCATCGCCAAAGGAGCACCCTTGTCAGCATTGTGGCAAGATACACGAATGCGCAACATGGTCCTGTTTGCCTTGGTCCTCATCGTAAGCTCAGGCATTTTCGTGAGCCTCTTCCAAGGAAGAACCTCAGGATTCTTGGATGCACCATTCGCACCTCTAGGCATTACCACTTTGAAAGAGGCTGCAGCACCCAACTTGTGGCCAAACGTGTACACCACCGTTGCAGAACTCAACACCATCTCGCTCAAGGACGTCATGAACCAGTTTGGACGACTACTCCTCTTCATCAGCTTCCTAGGAGTTCTAGGTACAGTCTTCTTGAAGGATGAGAAGAACCATCGAGAGGTAGGTTATGCCATCTTCCTCGTCATATGGTTCTTTGCCACCATGTACGCCACCACTAAAGGTGTTAGATTCGTTATGATGATGGTCCCGCCTTTCAGTATTGCCTTTGGCATCGCCTCAGGCCAGATAATTAAGTGGGGAAGTAAGCTCTGCAAGCAATTCCTCAATATTGGTAAGAAGGTAACCATTCCGTTGCTCTTTATTTTGCTAGCGCTGTCCATGAGTGCCACAGTAGGAAAGAGTTACGGCAACACAAGAGGGGATGTGCCCATCATGAACGATGCATGGTACAACACTCTGACAGAACTCAAAGAAAACAGCAATGAGAACGCAATCATAACCAGCTGGTGGGATTACGGCCACCACTTCAAATACATCGCCGACCGCCCCGTAACGTTTGATGGGGCGTGGCAGAACACACCCATGGCGCACTGGGTAGGAAAGCTCTTGCTGACGGATAATGAAAGAGAAAGCATAGGAATCTTGCGCATGCTGGACTGTGGCGGCAACCAAGCCTATGAACATGTAGAGCAACACATTAACTTCACACCAAAAAGCATAGCTGTTGTCTCGGTACTCGTAAGATTAGACAAGACCCAAGCACGAAAAGCACTAGAAGGCTTAAGCTTTAACGAGAGTGCAACCAACAACGTGCTAAAAAACACACACTGTACTCCACCTGAAGGATTTTTGATCACCAGCGGTGACATGATAGGCAAAGGAGGGGTTTGGGGACACTTCGGAAGTTGGAACTTTGAGAGATCCGACATCTGGGTGAATGTCAAAAACATGAAACGCTCAGAAGCTGTTGCGTACATGCAAGACAAGTACAATTATACAGAAGATCATGCCATCTCCACGTACAACTACGCCCAAAGCATCACCTCAGAGAGTGATGCTAACGGATGGATCGCACCATGGCCTGGCTTTGCAAGCGCTCCAGCAGAATGCAACGTAGTCAACGCCACGAAGATGGAATGCGGCAACGGCGTGGTGCTAGAAGGAGATAGAGCGTTCGTCCCCACACAACAAGGCGTCCAGACCGTACGAGGACTGATCTATCTCAACAAGCAAGGAGAATGGACCATACGCGATTACGAAGATGGTCTAGACATGGGCGTGGCAATCCTGCCAGGCGAGAACGGAAACTATCAAGCACTACTAGCTAATAACCCACAACACAAAAGCATCTTCACAAGATTATTCTACGGACAAGGTCACGGATTGAAGTACTACAAACACTTCAAGACAGAAAGAGAGATCACCGGCGGCCTGATCCACACGTGGAGAGTAGACTGGGAAGGAACAGAGACAACGCTCCTTCCTGAGTACATCCCTCACGACCAAGTAGAAGAAGGAGCAAAGGTATCACTAAACTACATCGGTTGGACACAAGAAGATGCAGGCAACGTCGTGTTTGACAGCTCCATGCCCAACTGGCAGAGCAACAATGTCACACCCACATCACCCTTTTCAGAAGGCGCCAACTACCTCACCCTCATCTACGGCAAGGGAGGATTGATCAAAGGATTTAATGACGCGATCGAAGGAATGCGCCTAGGTGAAGAAAAACAGATCATGGTTAACGCTGAAGACGGATATGGCCTTGATCCTGGAGCACACCCACTAGCCAACAAGACCCTATACTTCCGAGTCCAAGTGGTAGCACTCAAGTAAACCATTTATACTAGTACCGTTTTCTACACGTATGCTTAAACCTGGACAAAAGCCTATCGCTACTGTTATCGCATTGGCCATGGCTTTTTTTACTGTATATTTCTGGAACGCAAAAAACTATGAGTTCATCATCTACATCGGCGTCATCATAGTCTTTGCAGCGCTCATCCTTGCCACTAACAAGAAAGTAAACTACCCCAATAACGTTCTTTGGGGGTTAGTCATATGGGCGATCATGCACATGAGCGGAGGAGCCTTGTACTTTAGTGGTACACGACTTTACGAAATCATACTCATACCCCTATCCAACACCTTACCCATTCTTAGATACGATCATTTCGTCCATATTGTAGGCTTTGGCGTGGCCACCTGCCTCATGTATGCATTACTGCAAGAAAAATTGAAGCCAGGAACTGCCACGTTAGCCAGCATAGGTATAGTTACCGCCATGGCAGGTCTGGGAGTGGGCGCCTTAAACGAAATGATCGAGTTTGCTGCCACGCTAATGGCACCCGAAACCGGCGTGGGCGGATACATGAACACGTCTCTCGACCTTGTTGCTGACTTTGTTGGCGCGATTATAGCGTGGGTATGGATCGCACGTCGTGGAAAGGTGTGAACATTTATATGCTAGTTAGCCACGCTAGAGCACGTGGAGTTGCGCATTACTAGAGAGAAGCTTATTTGGGGGGCATTACTTGTCTTAGTCTTACTAGGCGGCTACATGCGCGTCTGGCACCTGGATTTTCCCAGCATTGGCTATCATAACATGAAAGAGAACGAGTACCTCGTTCCTGCATATTACTTCTATTCTGGAGATTGGGAGGGGATGGACATCCTTAGAAGACCCTACTATCTTTGCGGCGTGGACCAAATAGATTGCTACTTTGAAGAATATCCTCAAGTTCCCTTCATGAGTTGGGCTGCAGCTCTAGGATGGCTGTTGTTCGGCGTGAACTTCTGGTGGCCCAGATTGCTTATGGTGGGCGCCAGCTTAGGCACGATTGTTGCACTATTCTATCTTGTGCGTCAGCTCAGCAAATCCACCTACCTTGCTTTACTATCTTCATTCATCTTCACCATCCTTCCTTTGAGCGTGTTTTTTGGAAGAAACTTTCAGCCAGAATCCCCTGCATTATTGTTTGCGGTCTTAGGAACGTACTATTTTGCTAAATGGATCGAACACCCGCAACCGAAAAGCATCGTTTGGTCAGGTGCATGGTTCTGTGCGGCAGCCATGTTTAAGATGACCTTCCTCATCGCAGGCTTTCCCCTACTCTTCATCTTCCCTTGGAAGAGATTGAAGGACAAGCAGTACTACAAACAGTTCATATACTTCGGATTATGCTTCCTACCCTTCTTACTATGGAATTTTGTGCTCTCAGGAGCGCTAAACACTGCCGCCACGCTCGGAGAGCACACTTTCAAGCGTGTGGATCTGTTCAGAGTGTTTGGTTCTGAATACTGGAACCAGTTCACCCCGACATTGAAGGCGTATGCTAGAGACAACTTCGCAGTGTGGTACTTCAGGTACGCGCTATTGGGATTGCTTGCCATGCTACTCACCATCAAATCTAAACTATCTCGCTACACCTGGGGATATGCACTAGCATTGATCCCATACATGATGATCTTAGCAGACTACTTCAAAGGTCACAGCTACTACCAATTCCCGTTCCTTCCTGTTGTTGCAGTGGCAAGCGCATACTTCATTTTCGTGTTAGGAAAGCTTCTTGCCCAGTTCATAAAGATAAAACATATCATGTATCTTCCATTACTCTTACTCATCCCTACGCTTGGCGCAGTGGGAGATCGCACAGACGTGCAATGGGACACGCTGTTCTACGGATTAGACGCAGGTGGAGAGTACATCAACCAACATTCTGAGCCAGGAGACGTGTTCTGGATGGTTGGCCACTCCCAGACGGTTGGCGTGTGCTTTGCTGCGAAGAGGGTGTGCCCTGGACTGCCAAGAACCAATCTCACCATGATTAAACAAGGAGAGGAAGAGCACAACATCGAATACATGTTTGTCCATGGAGGCATGGGCATGGCCATGCTCCAAGAATTCCCCGACACATGGGAACACGTGCGCAATAACTATCATCTTGTGGCTCTTGGGTTTTTCAACACAAACCCTCCGCAACCACAATTTTACGTGCTCAAAAAAGGCGGCACCTTCGACCCCCACGCACCACTAAACGGACCCACCCGTGCTGTGAAAGAATACACCACTAAAAAACAAGGCACGATCCAGCTCATACAGATGGAGTTCCCATGAAAAAGATAGCAATCCTTTGTTTGCTTGCCCTGCTCCCGCTGTTGCCAGCGTTTCATCAAGGGCCACTGGCGTACACAGACAGTGCTACGCGCATGGCAGAGAGTCAATGGTTTCTAGAAGGAGTCTCAGAAGGCTGGATCTCCTCATGGTCGTACGATGATTATGCCGGCATGCCTTCTCACCTTTACCAATACCAAGTAGGGTTCTGGATTCTCGGACTCCTGCAATGGCTACTAGGATTAATCATTGGCTACAAAGTGTTCCTTGTCATCGTGTATGCTTTTGTTGGTTTGAGCGTTTACTACTTCCTTGACCAGGTCTTCCCAAAAGGCGCGTTCACAGGTGCAGCGCTCTTCATTCTCCAAACCCAAGTGTTGAATCGCATACTAGAAGGTGTGTGGGCAGAACTGATAGGCCTAGGATTTGTTCTCTTGCTAGCACGAAGCGTTCTCCAAGGAAAAAACAAGCTATTGATTCCTTCAATCTTGTTTGCACTCACCATACTTTCCCACTTGTACGCAGCCATGGCTGCAGTAGTCTTGTTGTGCTGCATCGCGTACGTCTACCAAAACACAAAAGTTCTTTGGGTGATCCCTGTAGGAGCAGGACTCACCGTCTTCTACTGGTATCCGTTCTTTGAAACATCCAACTGGCTCGTCCCCTACTCAGGATCTTCAACCTTCTTATTCAAACTCAAACAATGGTTCTACTTGCTAGGCAAGAGTGGAGGAGGCATACTCCGCACAGCGTTAGTAAGCATCCCTAGCTTGATCGTAGCAGGTCTAGCCCTTGTGGGATGGAGAAGCACGCGATGGATCAAGACCATACTGCTTTTCAGCGGCATCATGCTCCTGTTATCCTTAGGGTTATGGCAGTTCATGGACAACACGCTAGTATCAAGCCTCATCCCTGAACGATTCTTGCTGTACGTCCGCATCGGTCTGATAACGTTAGCAGCATCCACCCTTGCTCGATTTGATTGGGAACCAACACCAGAACTACTCGTGCTAGTGTTCGTCCTGCTACCGGTGGCGCTACCTGCCGCGTGGTTTGGCACAGTACCTACCGACATCATGGGAACATGGTCCTTTGTGAACAACGCAGAAGGGAGAGTGCTTTTGGACGACACGAGCGGCCAGACTAGTGGCAACCTCATGCCACTCGCCCATGCCTACTCCAACTTTGAGGCCATAGGAGGTTTTACCCACAACCCACGCATGCCTATCTCGGACGTGATAGACTTTTCAGGAAATCGGTGGTTTGGAAAGGAGAACATCTCCAGACAGGAGTTCTCAAGATTGCTTAACCTCTTCAACATTCAATACGTGATAAGCTCACGACCTCCTCCTGTGGGAGATCTGGTGTACGCGAGCGGAACCTACCGCGTGTACACGGTTCCGTTTGCCGACAGCATGGTAGAAGGCCAAGCCAAGATCATCTCTGTCTCACCAAAAAGTATCGTGGTGGACGCCTCCGGACCTGCTGTGCTCAAATACCAATATCACCCGTACTGGAGCACAGACAAAGGAACGCTAACTTCCGGAGAACTAGGATTGATGACACTCCAATCAGAAGGCATCACCACTCTCACCTATACCCCTTACAACATCAATTTGTTGTACGTAAGCGCTTTCTTCCTACTGGGCATACTTTTTTATAGCGTAGGCAGATCTTCCAAACGATGGGATCTGTAACACTAATCATTCCGACGTTAAACGAAGGAAAAAACATAGGAAAATTGTTGGATCTTGTCAAAGATATGCAAGTCATCGTTTGCGATGACGGAAGCACGGACAACACAAAAGAAGTGGTGGCAAGATACTCTTTTTGCACGTTCCTTGACCGAAAAGATGCCAAAGTACACGGATTAACCGCAAGCGTTGTGGAGGGCATCACGAAAGCCACAACACCCTATGTTATCGTAATGGATGGAGACTTGCAACACCCACCAGAATCACTCCCTTCCTTTGTAGAAAAACTCAAAACAGCAGACGTCGTTGTTGGGGTGAGAGAGATGGTGGCAAGCAACTGGCCCTGGTACCGAAAATTGATCTCCTGGGGAGCCACCACGCTGGCTAAGACCATGTTGCGGGTGCGAGGCACCTCAGTGCAGGACCCCATGTCAGGATTCTTTGGGGTGAGCAGAAAACTCTTCTTATCCACCAACCAAAACAAGTATGTTGGACAAGGATACAAAGTGTTACTAGACTTACTCAAGCAAGTAAGGGCGCATGTAACCACCGTACCCTACACGTTTGGCGCTCGCGCTGAGGGAATGAGTAAGCTTAGGCTAGCACACTGGCTGTGGTTCTTGAAAAGCTTGATCCGCTAGTCCCTAAAATTTATAAAGTATCAATCTTCTTGTTTGAAAATGAAATACGTGCCTGAAAACATAAGAAAATATGTTAAACCCGTTGTTCTCGGACTTACCGCGCTCGTGCTCAGCAACCTTGTGGCTTATAAATTTGGTCAGCTCGTCGAACGCGCACAGCACTACCGAGACGAAATCGAGATGGTGTACGAAATCCAGAAGAGAGATCAAGTGATTTTGTTCTTGCTCTTTAATCAACCCATTGAGCAATTGAGGGAACCACCTCGGCCCTCGACCCCCACCACCACAAGCTTAGAAGGACCGGTTTTGTAAACCTTTTTAAAGGAAGGATCACGCGATTGCGTGATGAAGTTATCTATCATTATTCCAGTCTACAATGAAGAGGCCACCTTGCTAGACCTCCTGAAGCGAGTAGAGGACGTCAAACTGCCCGTAGACAAGGAAATCATACTCGTAGATGATGGCAGCGTGGACAAGAGCAAAGAGATCATGCACAAACTGTCACACAAATGCTTTTTCCACGAAAAGAATCAAGGAAAGGGAGCTGCCGTACGCACAGGAATGCAGCACGCGACCGGAGACATCATCGTGATACAGGACGCAGACTTGGAGTACAATCCTGAAGATTTCAAGCACATGCTCGAACCCATTCTTGAAGGGCGCACCAGCGTGGTGTTTGGCTCACGCTTCAAACACCCCTCCCACAAGCCAAGACACTTGTTCTACTATCTTGGCAACGTAGCCTTAACATTATTCACCAACATACTCTTCTTTTCTAAAGTGTCAGACATGGAAACCTGCTACAAGATGTTCAGAAAAGAAGTACTCAAAGACGTTCCGCTCCACGCAAGAAGCTTTGATCTAGAACCCGAGCTAACCGCGAAAATTCTCAAACGAGGCCACACCATCGTCGAGGTACCTATCGAGTACCATTCTCGACCGGTGGAGGAAGGCAAAAAAATTACTTGGATGGATGGGGTGAAAGCCGCATGGTACCTACTGAAGTACCGCATAAAGGACTAACCTTTGTGGTTACCGGAACGTACAACGAAGCTACCAATATACAGACATTAATCCAGGAAGTCATGAAGCATGATGTCCATCTTGTTGTCGTGGATGATAATAGCCCGGATGGCACCGCAGTGAAAGTAAAAGAACTACAACAACACTACAAAAACCTTCATCTCATCGAACGTCCTGGTAAGCTAGGATACGGCACTGCGTATGCAGACGGATTCAGATATTCCATAGAAAAGGGTGCGACAAAGATCGTGAGTATTGATGCAGACCTAAGTCACGATCCCAAAATCTTGCCAGAAATGATTTCCATGGACAAAGACATCGTGATCGGCTCGCGTTACATCCCTGGCGGAGGGACAAGCTGGACGCTCTATCGAAGGATCGTGAGCAAGGGAGCAAACACCTTAGCAAGATTGTTTTTAGGCTTGCCAGTGCGTGATGTTACGAGCGGCTACCGCCTGTACAAGAAAGCAGTGCTTGAAGCGATAGAACTAGACAAAGTCAAGAGTGACGGCTATAGCTTTTTGCAAGAAATCCTGTACAAAGCACACAAGAAAGGGTTTAGCATTGGCGAAGTTGCCATCTTCTTCCAAGACCGAAGAGAAGGGCAGAGCAAACTGTCCAAAAAGGAGATGATCAAGTTCTTTTTTAACCTCGTCCGCCTCCGATTAAGCAAACATGCATAAAACTTAAAAACAAACAGCACTTCCGGCATTTTGAGGTGGTAAACAATGCCAGCAATTGCACAACAAACAAGAACAGGATTTTCTTTAGGCGCATTTAATCGAAAAAGAAGGGAAGTGATCGATTCTGCAACAGACCCCGTAGGTCTTGAAGGAGATATTGATATCGGCAAAAGAGCCACCCTATACTTTGAAGGTCCCACCACTGTAAAGATTGAAGATCTTGAGTATCCAGGAGTTATAGGCATGAAAGTGGGACACTCCCGACCCATGAAAATCGGAGCCAGTCCTGACGCACTCTACGCTCAAGGCGAAGGCACTGCAGTGCTCACACCAACAAGAAAATCGCAACTAAGAGTTGGCGGAGCCTCCGTGCTCACGAGCACCCAGGTAGCCGAACGCGAGTTGCCGATGACCTGGGATCCTGACCAAGTCATCCTTCTGTATGCTGACGGAAGTCAACACCAGACCGGCAGAGTAAACAATCTAACCTTTATAACTCGAGAACCTGTAGCCGTCGTTTATGAGGCTCCACGCTGAAGCAGACGTTTGCTCAAACACGGTTGAACTGTACGGTCCAGGCACGTTACGATTAACAGTAGATAGACCCATAAAATTTAGGGGTAACGTACAAGTCGGTCCCGGCCTTGTTCTCAAAGACGTACATCCTCTCCAGAACGTTCATAGGTCTCTGCCTCCTGACTCACCTCCGCTCATTTATTTCAAAGGAACCTATGATGTTCAAGTATCCGCAAGACCTGTCCTCGTGGCCACCGCAGGATGGTTAGAGTGGCGCATGCGTACCGGATTGGACATAGACGAGTCTCATCTGACAGGAGGAAGGAACGAATGGCAAGGTCTCCTAGACACGATGGCGAAAGGCCACACGACCGTCACGGAGGTTATCGAAGAATGGGAAGACACAGGAACAGGAAGCTGGTCAGACATTTACTATATGGATAATGACTCATTACAAAAGAGGGAGGTGCTAAAATCGAGCCTGCAGAGCCTGCTGGATCAAAAAGATCCTGAAGAAGTAATGCTCTTCCTCACACCCTTGTTTCCACCCTTGCAAGATGGAGGAGAGTATGAGGTACAACGGCTTGTTGAGGGCAGTCTAACCGTAGCAAAGTATTGCAAAATCCAAGGAGGATCTTCTAGGTGGTTGACCCAGAATTTTGAGGTAGACCCCAAAACAACCCATAAAGTCAAGGGCGTCCGCGCGATACCTTCCTCTTATATCAAAAGATTCGAAGCGTTCGATTTTTCCACAGTAAGCTTTGGACCCGTACAAGGATCGCGCATAGAGGCTGATGGAAGAACGATGACCTTTGATCGCGTGCAGGATTGGAGGCTAGAAGACGCCACCATAAAAATGAAAGGCGTGATGTGGGATGATCAAAAAAGCTATCGGGTGGCTTGTTTACGAACCCAACAAATAGGAGAAGTAGAGATCCCCCAACACTTCAAGTCTGAAGATCGACGTTTCTTCTAGAAACATCCATAAACTTTATAAAACAATACATTCTCGAGCAGATACGAAGTGGTAAACAATGCCAGCACTACTAGAACAAACAGGAACAGATACCAAATTTTCTTTAGACCAATTAGGCGCAGAGAGACAAAGGTTAATAACAAAAGTTAACGAACCTATTGGACACGAGATGGAAACACCCATTGGCACAGAAGCCACCTTTTACTTCGGCGAACCCGTAACAGTAACCGTTGAAGGACTTGACTATGCTAACGTTGTAGCCATGCAAGTCGCACATTCTTCAGACATGACCGTGTACACCGAACCCGGAACAACCTTAGAGATAGGTAGAGACGGAGCTCACGAAGTCGAAGCACTCATGCCCGAAGGCGACACAGAAGCACGTGTTGGCGGAGCACCAGAGCGCACCACGACAGAAATTGCCGAGGATCGCGTATCCATGGATTACGACCCAGAACAGATCGTCCTCCTGCTGAGCGATGGAAGTCAGTTCGAGACCGGAGCGGCCAACGACCTAAGGTTTAAAACGAAAGCGGACTTTGTTGTTCGACATGCCCCCCCTACTCAGTACGACGGCACAGATTAGCTCTAACACGGTAGAGCTACATGGCAAGGGCACACTAAGCTTCACGCTACGCAGACCCACGGAACTCGAGTGTAATGGTCTTTCTCTGACCGGAAGGGTCTCGCGCAGTGGAAAGAATGGTAAATATTTCAACACAGTTACCAATCCTAAAGTGAAATCCGTGCTTTTCCAGGGAACGCTAGAAATGGATGTAGAAGGTCCTATCTATGTGGCCACGGCCAGCTGGCTCCAGTGGAGACTGTTCACCGGAGTGGAGGTCGGCGGACTCCGGGAAGGCCGAAAGAAATGGGACGCCTTTGTCAGGAACACCCCCAAGTATGACGGCCCCATAGAATATGCAGTTCAAAAATGCTGTGTTGATCATAAAATCTCCATTACAGATCTGTTCTATAACTCTCACAACCAAACTATCCTGATCAAAAGAACCAAACACGCGCTATCTACGCTTAGCCAAACGAACAAGAATGACCTACTCCTCTTTTCGTGTCCGCAATTTCCTCCCACAACCATACCCCGACCCTATCGCGTAACAAGATTGGTCTCAGGAACGATAAGCCACGAAGAGAAGAAAAAGTGGGTATGGTTTGGAGGGAAGAGGGAATATACCCTACACGAACCCAATATCGTACGAGGTATGCGCCTGGCATCCGCATCACAACTCACCGAAGCGAAAGGTTTCACCGCGGTGAGCTCTGGAAAAGTGCTCGCAGAAAGAGTCGAGGACGACGGGAGAGTAGCCAACATCGATCGAGAACAATCCTTAACCTTACAGGACGCCCGTGTTCGGTTCACCGGCCAGAAAAAAGTAAAAGACAAAGGGTATGAGTGTATTCACCTAATCACCCAGCAACAAGGAGACATCCCCATCCCCGACCATCTGGGAGACAGAAAGGGCAAGTTCTACTAAACCATTATATAGCGTAAGACCTAACAAAACACATGCCACTCATGAGCATGTTTGCGAAAGCAAAGAAAGTATCAGCGTCTAAGAACGTTAAAACGTTGGATGTGGGAAAAAGCTGCGTGATACACTTCTCTAAACATGCCGACATCTTTCTTGACCAAAGACAGGTAAGCGCAGACAGTCTGCTCTTGGCACACTGCACACCCATGCGCTTGGAATTAAGCAAGGAAACTCCCTACAAGAAAATCAAGCCAAAGACCTTTATGCTGACCGTTGCCACCAACATAAAGATACGGATTCGCGGCTGCCATCACACATCTAATCATACCGCCAAGAAACATTTTCACAACGACCCCCACACCGCCCTAGCAGGAAGGAAAGAGCAAGGACAGATGCAACCCGTCTGTCAAACAGACAATCTTAGCAACATGACCGTTTCCATAGAACCCGGAACCGAAGTTCTCGTACACTTGGCTTAGACACCCAAAATCGTTCCTACCAAAACAGCAAATCCTACCTCGCAAGAGGATACAGAATAGCACGCCTCGATAATATCACATTCTTGATCTACTCCCGTGTCGACAACGGTGAGGCCGGGGCACCGCCAACTGAGATCTCGGTTGAAAAGCGCACCATATTCGCACCCGGCCGCGTCAACAATGATCTCATAATCAGGAAATCTTCTTTGTATCCTCAGCAATTCCTGTTCTGGAACTCCCGGAATGTAGCGCTTGAGCGCATTCAGAGAAGCATCTCGCTCCATGCAGAAATCACACCCTACTGCTTTCTCTCCCAAATCGAGAGTCGACGCGCGCTCCTCCTGCTTTTTGGTGCGTGCCACGTCAACAGCATACATCATTATACTTCTGTGTTGAAGGTTGTTGTCGTCCTCGAATTCGGAAAGTTGTTCCTCTTGAGCATCCAGTAAGGATTGCATGTTAGAAGTCGTCCGCTCAAAGCCGGCAGGTCGGTGCTCCAAATTGTACGCAACACCTCGTTCGTAATAATCAAGCAACTTACACCCAAAATACCACGAGATGTACACGTCTTCCATGACAGAAAAAAAGAGAATACACCATAAAAATGTGCGCAAGCCTTTTTATACTGACCCTGGATGGGCACAGTATGCGGGTAACGCTTAACACGGTAAGCTATGGCATCATCATCCTGACGCTATTACTAGCTCTGACCATCCTCCCACCTTTGTTCAAACCCGGCATCCCTACCAACATTGACACACCATGCCATTACCTACGAGCGTACTGTGTTGCGAACGTTGACAGCTCTGTGCCGAACAACTGGTGCAACCTTTGGCAAGCAGGCACGCCCGCATCTCAGTACTACTTCCCACCCATTGATTTTTTGATGGCCATGATAGGAAAAATTATCGGAGTCCTCTTATCCTACAAACTCTTCTTAGTTCTAGCTTGGCTTGCCCAAGCAGTAGGCGCGTACGTCCTACTAAGAACACTAGGTCACAAGCTAGCCGCAGGATTGGCGTTTGCCATGCTTGCTTTGCAAGGTGGAAGTTGGCACTTTGCTGGCTTTGAACAAGTATTCCTTGTGGGCATCTGGCCCTACGTGATGAGCACTGGCTTTTGGCTCATAGGAATGGCCACGTTCATGATGTTCTTACGCAAACCTTCTTACAAGACCGCGATCCTCACCATACTAGCCACGATATTCATCACGCACCCAATGACTTTGGTGTTTGGCACCATTTCTTACGGATTATTAGCGATAGTACACTACAAGCAACTACTCGCGCACAGAAAACTAACGATCTTCTTGGTTGGCATGACCCTAGCTGTCAACGCCTACTACATCATCCCGTTCTTACTAAAATTGAGCTTGTTCCCGAGCGCGATTGGCGGCGGATTGAACAAAGACTTGTGGGTCGGGTACATCTGGTCTAAAGTTTCACCCTGGATCTGGGCTCTCGGTGCGGCAGGACTCTTGTTCATGCACAAACAGCTGAGATGGCTCTCTGGACTGGTCATCGTGTGGACTATCCTCAACTTTATCGCTCCAAACCCATTCCGCGACTACACTATTGGCGTGCGATTTGGGGCGTTCATCGCGCCTATCTTATTCATGAGTGCTGCAATAGCTCTGGAAAGAGTTGCCAAGCTTCGCATCAAGTTGGGAACGTTTGTCCTGCCCATGCTTTTCGTGGTGTTGCTCGTCTTCATACCTTTAGTGTACCCGATGTACAAAAGAACGGATACGCTGGGTCAAAGCATACTACTTTCAGATCATGAGATCTACAAAGAACAAAAAGAAGCGTACGACTTCCTCTCCCACCAAGAAGGAAGAGTATTGACAGAAGAAACATTATACAATGGCGGTGATGCAAGACGCTTCACCCACTCACATTGCTTGCTACCCGTGTACGCAAACAAGGAATTAGTAGGTTCAGGCCTAATCTTATTCCCAAGAAACCGAACGATAATGGATATCGGCATCAGCAGCATGCCTGGCAACCTCTTCCACAAACCCTTTGAGGAATACACGCCAGAGCAAGCGCTAGAAATCATGCAAGATTACAACATGAAATGGGTGATCGTCCACACCAACGTCTGGTTTGACTTCTTCAAGGGGATCGCAACCTCTCAACGAGCGTTTGGCAACCTAGGCGTGCTAGAGATGCCTATCAACACCTCCTGGTTCAAGGGAGGCGAAATCATGAATGAAGAGTATGACGGATTGCAAGGAAAAACAAGCGCCACATTGGCAGCACCTGGACAGATAGTCATGAAAACACATTATTACCCCAACTGGAAGGCCAAAGTTGATGGGAAGAACGCAAAAACTAAGGATTGTGAAGGATTGGTGTGCGTTGACGTGCCCGCAGGCACCCATGAGGTCTCTTTCAAGTACAGAACCAACGTCTCAGAATGGATAGGATACCTGCTCTCTTTAATAGCACTCATTCTTCTCTATAGAAAATGGAACTCAAATTCGGCACCTTTATAAGTGGGCATACGGTTTTTTACACATGGTTTGGGTGGTGATTGCTGCTTTTAATGAAGCTGCCACAATAGGTACCGTGGTGAAGGATCTTGCTGACCACGGCTACAAAAACGTTATTGTGGTTGATGACGGTAGCCAAGACGCTACTTCCAAGGCTGCCAAAGAAGCAGGAGCTGTTACGCTCACCCATGGTGTGAACCGCGGCCAAGGAGCCGCCCTACAGACAGGCATTGAGTACGCCACAACAAAGAATCCTGACGTTATCGTCACCTTTGACGCAGATGGCCAGCACAGACCCGAAGACATCCAGGCGGTCGTCAAACCAGTCAAGGAAGGTAAGGCACAGATCGCCTTTGGCTCAAGATTTTTGGGCAAATCAGACGTCCCGTTACTCAGAAAAATACTCCTCAAGGCAGGTATCGCCCTAGTATGGATTTTCTACGGGGTAAAGATGACCGACGCCCATAATGGATTGCGCGCCTTCTCCCCAGAGGCTGCAGAAAACTTGAACCTAAGATCCGACAGAATGGGTCATGCCTCAGAAATCATAGAATGGGTGAGAAGAGAAAAAATTCCGTACATGGAAGTTCCCGTAGTCATCAAATACCACACCTCCCGACAAGGTCACGGATCGTACCTGCAAGCAGTACGCGTGTTTGTTGACATGGTATGGAGGAAGTTAACACAATGATAAGCATCATACAAGTAATAGCCGTCGTCTTTGGGTTGTTTGCCTGGTCGCGAGCATGGCTCAGATGGAAAGGAAGAGAGATCACGATAGGAGAATTCTTCTTCTGGTCTTTTTGTTGGTTAGCCTTAATTTTGGTAGCCTTCTTCCCACAAAAGAGCCCGTATTTCGCAAACATCCTAGGCATCCAGAGAGGGGTGGACATCTTTGTGTATCTAGGCGTCACGTTACTGTTCTATCTAGTATTCAGAATGTACGTGCGTATGGAAAAGATGGAACAGGCCCTCACAAAAATCGTGCGCGAGCTAGCCAAAAAATGAAACTGCAGCGAGCCATAGACCGATACGTTGGAGCCGCACTCATACTACTCTTGTGGCCACTGAAATTGTTCTCCAGAAAAATCCAGAACAAAGAAGCAGTGTTTATCAAACTCTGGGCAATAGGAGAAAGTGTTCTCACGCTTCCTGCCTTGAAAGCCTTGCACGATCGAGGATGGAACGTGACAGTGTTGTGCACCAAACGCAACGCATCAGTCTACCAACAACCCTTCATCAAGAAAGTGCTGCTTATGGAAAGGTTTCTCACCATAGAAAGAAAATTCCAAAAATTTGATGTTGCCATCGATGGCGAACCGTACCTCAACTTGAGTGCGTTGTTCACCCGATGGATGGGCAAGCACTGCATCGGCTTTGCCCACGGATCTCGCGCAAGATTGTACAACGAACGCGTACCCTACAAAGACATGCAGCACGTAGTAAGAACGTATGGCGATCTTATGAAACCGTTACAAGTAGAATTGCAAGCCCAAACACTCATACCCTTGCCAGGCGCAAAAAGGAAGAAACTAAAAGTAATAGGACTTGCACCAGGTGTAGCAGAGTCAGGAAAGTCAAGAGTGTGGCCAGCAGCCAAATGGGCAGTGTTGGCCGACACACTAATCAAACAAGGCAATAAAGTGTGCTTTGTTGGCAACCAAGCAGATGTCGCCAGCGTACAGCGCATACAAAAGCTCATGAAAGAAAAAGCACAAAGCATGGCAGGAAAGACCTCCCTCACAGAGTTCTTCTCTTGGGTCACACAGTGTAAGGCCTTTGTGGGATGTGACAGCGGCACCATGCACGTTGCCGCAGCGCAAGGCGTCCCAACCATAGGATTGTTTGGACCCAACACCCCGGTACGGTTTGCACCGTACGGACCTGCAAACGGGAGCGTGTACAAGCCACGTTACAAAAAACCCTGCATCAACGTCCATCTTGGACAGATTGATTGCGACCATCAAGATCACATGACCAACATCCAACCCGCAGACGTCCTAACCGCACTACGGAGGATCGCGTGAAAATCTGCGTGCTCAAGATTGGAGCCATGGGAGACATCCTCATGGCCACACCATTACTACACACCCTACGGAGCCACTACCCCAACGCACAAATAGACTGTTGGGCGGGCCAACAATTCAAGAGTGTGCTCGAGCTGAACCCACACGTCACGTTAAGGAGTTTTGACGCAGACATTCTTTACAAAAAACAACCATTGAAGCTCTTGGGATTGATACGACAACTCAGGAAGGAAGAATATGACAAGATCATCATGCTTGACAGACACTGGGTGTTCAGCCTCATGGCCAAACTTACCGGCATCAAAGAGCGCATAGGCTTTGATAGGCACGGCGAAGGAAGATGGTACACCCATCGTGTGCCGTACGGAGACAGAGTCCACGAAATACGACAGTATCAACGACTTGGCAAGATCTTGGGCTGCCATCCCACTAAGAATACCATGGAACTGCATCTTTCCGTCACAGATGAGCATCGAGCAGAGCTGGCCATCAAACAATTTCACATCACCAACGCCGTAGCCATCGCTCCTGGCGGAGCAAAGAACCCAGGGCAAGACATGCCCTCACGAAGATGGCCTATAGAGCGCTTTGCCATGCTTGCAAACACCATCAGCAAGAAAAATAAAGTCGTTCTCGTGGGTGGAAAGGATGACAAGAAGCTTGGCGAGTATATCTCCCAAAGCATCGATTGCGTGAACCTCATCGATACGCTATCAGTTAGAGAAACAGCAGGAGTACTCAAGCACTGCAAGCTGCTCATCACCAACGATGCAGGACTCATGCACGTTGCCGCAGCTGTTGGTTGCAAAGTGTTAGCCATCTTTGGTCCTACCGATCCTGTAAGAAAAGCGCCACACGGTTCTTTTGTGGCGTGGCACCCCATGCATCTGGATCATGCAGAAGTTTTTGCCACCTATGACAAGGCAGCAGAAGAAAACATCAAGAAAGTCTCTCTCAAGGAGGTCTTGGACTTATGGAAAAAGGCCTGAACAAACTTGTAGAGCTAGCCAAACGATTTACCGGAGTAGATGTTGCTTACTTTGCCAAGGGAGGCTTCTGGATGGGGATGCTCCAAGCATGGATCATGCTTACCGGAACCTTACTTTCCATCCTTTTTGCAAGACTGCTCCCGAAGGTAGAGTTCGGACAGTACCAGCTCATCGTGAGCGTGTTTGCAACGATGAGCATTGCTGCTCTTCCCGGATTGAACAGCGCCATCATGCAAGAAGTAGTGAAAGGGCACGATCAGAGCGTTCTTAGAGCTATTTCCTTCAGAATCAAGACAAGCCTTTTAGGAAGCTTGGGTTTGCTTGGTGTCGCAGCATTCTTCTGGTTCACCAGAAAAGACGTGTTGTTCTCCTCTGTCTTCGTTCTCGCAAGTATAGTATTCCCTTTCACCACGATGATCAGCGCTATTGCGTCCTTTTTCAACGCCAAGCAAAAGTTCTCTAGTTCGTTCTGGTATCAAGCTGTTGATCGTACGATACTGTTCGGTTGTCTTATTTGCGCCATTTTCCTGCACATTCCTGTCGTTTGGATTGGTGGCACGTACATTGTTGCCATTGCCGCATCCAACATCCTCCTCTACCTGATCTTTAGAGTGAAGAACCCAGTGAAAGGCGGAGAGGGAGAGGTTATTCGGAAAGGAAAACAGCTCACCTTGGTGTTATGGGGTGTCAAGTTGTTAATGCACGCGGACAGATTACTCCTAGGTTACATCTTAGGTATGACCAAATTAGCCGTGTACACCATAAGTCTTTTGATTCCTGATGCTATTGACACCATGCTCAACACGTTGAACAGTGTTGCTTTTGCCAAGCTATCCAAAACAGACAAAAAAACCTTATGGGGCAAGGTAGGCAGACCCTGGCTGCTCATCGTAGGCTTTGGAGGCGTGGCAATAGGGTATGTGCTACTACCCTGGCTCATCCCCTTAGTGTTTGGACAACAATACGTAGACAGCGTTCGTCCTGCACAAGTGTACGTGCTAATCATTCCGGCATTGTTCCTCTTCAGATTGTGCTCTTCATGGCTGCTCGCCCAAGGAAGGAACAAAAGGTATGCCTTATACTTGAATGGATATCATGCTGCAGCAATCATTGCTTTAGCAGGAACTGCCATTCTAACGCACAACATCACCGCAGTGGTTGCATCTAGAGTGATCACGATGTATGCTTTTGCGTTCTTCACCATATTCCGATTGAGGCATAACTGATGTATAGAACCCATCCTGCATACTGGCCGTTCCTGTTCGTTATTGACGTGATAGGGAGCATTTTCTTCTTTTGGCTACGGTTTGTTCCGTATGCCGAACCCCAACGCATCTTAGTCCTACGTTTGGAGTTGATGGGAGACGTCGTGCTTGCAACACCCATGATTGCGGCATTACGCAATCGCTACAAAAACGCAAAGATTAGCGTGGTGGTACGCCCCGGTTCTGCAGCAGCACTACAAAAGAACAAGGACGTTGACGAAATTATAAAACTCCAACCACCCCACTTCGGAGGAAAAGGAAGCTGGCGGGACTTCCTAAGATTAGCCAACAAATCCTACGATCTTGTCATAGAACCACACGGAGACCCACGAAACATTTTAGTAGCGTTCCTAGCAGGCAATCTCGTTTGGGGATTCGGTAGCAGAGGTCTGGGCTTCCTACTTAATAGAAAAGGCGTGGACAGAGGCCACACCATCTCCAAACTCCTACAATTGGTGGGTGGCGGGTCTACCGCAACCCAATGGCACGATTTTGATGACAAGATATCCAAAAAACTGCCCGCAAAGTATGTCGTATTCGCTCCGGAAACAACAAAACCAGAAAAAGAATGGAAAGACAGCCAATGGCAAGAATTAGCCAAGAAAATCAAGCTCCCCATAATAGTAACAGGACAAAAACAGCAGTTATCCATCGATAAAGCAATCAGTTTGGTGGGAAAAACGAGCCCTGCGCAGCTGGCAAGCGTGCTCAAAAAAGCTTCCATAGTAGTAAGCGTGGATTCTGGCACGGCCCACATAGCTCACGCAGTACGCGCTCCACTACTCACGTTATTCGGTCCAGAGAACGCCAAAGAATGGGGTTACAGCGACGATAAAAGCATAATCATCCAGCACACCTCAATGGGCATGACTGCCTCCCAAGTAGGCATAAAAGTCCGTAAACTTCTTAAGTTACGGTAAACCGTAGTAGTCATGGCGGTTGTTATCCATCACTGGCCCCAAAAGAGTTTGCATCTGCACGAGCTTTCTTTCACCTTTAACCGCTCACAAAAGCTTGCAAACTTGGAAAACATACCTCAAGACGTACTTGAACCCATTAAAGAAGACGTGATGAGTGCAGCACGTTTAGGAAGAGCGAATGCGGGATTGGATGACAATTTTGTGCTTCACTTGGACGGATTCAAGGATAAGCATATGAAGCTAAGCTATGGAAGCTTTGCTGAACAAGAAATTATCAAGAGAGCCACCTATGAACTCAAGGACCCCAAAGATATAGATCCTTTAGTTCCAGATTATAACGTGCTCAGCAGCATAATATATGTCACGACCCAGGACGGGAGTAGCGTCTGGGGATTCCGATCAGGAGGACATCTTGGCGAAAGATTCCTCCCCATAGCCGGATTTTGTAGTATCACAGAAAACGCGAGAGATAAAAAACTGCTAAAGGAAGGCAAGCTCATCGGACTCGAACAGCAGCTAAACTCACCATTCTATTTTCACCATCATGCAACTGGAGAGGTCCGTGAAGAGGGAGGACTGAAACAAATTGAAGAGGAAAAGGGAAGAAATTGCTTTGGCTGGCCTGAATTTTTGGGTATCACCGGCCACACACATCACTCTCCCTTGAGCTGCATCATCCTACACTACAAGGTGGACGCAACAGATGAAGAAATCAACACCGCCTACCGCGAATCAAGGAACCAGGAGAACAGTTTTTTGATTTTCTTGCCGCATGATCAGGCAAGCCAAGTGGCCTTTGCAGGCCAGCTCTTTGCAGGCCCTGTGAACCCATTCGAAGACATCCACATGCGCGGTGATAAGGTTGTCCGCGATGGTGAAGAGATCACGTGGGGCCATATAGAGAATGGTTTGGCAGCCCACGTATTATACAACCATCACATTTTTGGTGAAGAAGCGGGCGTCCAAACAAGTTCTGCTATCATAGAAAGCGGTCACCATTTTGCATACACTCCGAAAAATTAGTTTAGGGCATTCTTAAGCTCTTCATACGTATCCAAGCCTGCAACATCTAAAACTCTTTCTTCTTGCTTAAACGCGTACCAAGGAGTTTGGTGCACTAAATACTCCATGGCGTCCCCTGGACGGTCTAGCTTTTCAGGATTTTGTTCTTGGTAGTCACGAACGTGTGCTATGACGTCCCTCTCCATCAACCACACCGTGCACACTGCGTGCCTGCTCTTGGGCTTTTCTGGTTTTTCTTCAAAACCTACCACCCTTCCGTCTTCTTCCATCTCAACAACGCCCTTTCTGTGGATGGTTTCGGTGGGCTCGTGATAGGTAAGAATAACGCTCGCTCGCGCACTCTCAAACAAATCATGCAACTCCTCAAACGGTACGGGAATCAAAAGATCACTGGCCAGGACCATCGTGTCATCCTCTGGAAGACCGTCCAACCCCAAGATAAGATCTCCGATAGCGCCTAATCGTTCTTCAGGCGTTCGCGTTCCATCGTTGATTATCGTAATACCTGTCCCGTCTAGATGCTTAACAAACTGATCATGATAGATATCATTCGTCACCAGCACAACCTTGCCTATATCTTGTGGCAGCCATCGCAGCAAGCGATCCAACAGACAGCCTCCTTTCAACGGAAGTAGGGCCTTTGGCAGCCCTTCTAGGTTTTTGTGCTCGTCTGTGAGGTCCTTTTGCAGTCGAGTGCCGTAACCTGCAGCGAGTATTACACAATGCATACTTTTTCTAGCAAGTTATCCCTTTAAAAACGTAATGGAAGAGTAATCCCACATCCCCAAGCTTTATAAATCACGATCTTAGAACTCAGCCATGGACAGACCCACTATTGTAAAAGGCGCAGACCCGTTCAAGGACGAACGCGGCAGTATTGACAACTTCTATTTTGATGAAGATCCCATCAACTGGATAGGACTCATTCACAGCATAGGCAAAGGCATTGTAAGAGCAAATCACTTCCACCCAATCCAAACGCAAAAATGCTTGGTAACCAAGGGCAAGTACATCAGCGTGTTCAAGAACTTGAAGGATGAGAACGCAAAAATGGAACATCATCTAGTGCAAGAAGGCGATGTAGAGATCATGCCACCCAATTGGGCGCATGCCATGGTGTTTGTTGAAGACACCACCTTCCTTAACCTAGTTGCAGGCGAGAGAAAACATGAAAATTACGGCGAACACACCAAACCCATCACGGTGGTAAAGCCAGAAGAAGTACAGAGCTATCTTGATCAATATGGCGGATAACATTATCCAGGAAGACGTGAAGCGAATTGTTGACCTTCTAGGTACCACCTCGCGCCAGCTCTCAGACCAAACCATACTAGTCACTGGAGGAGCAGGATTTCTAGGAAAGTACATCGTACGAACGCTACAATATCTTAACAAGCACGTGCTTGACAAGCCTTGCAAGATTGTTATCCTAGACAACTTCATCACAGGGCTACGAGGTGTGTTGGAAGAGGACGAAACAACCCAAGTGTTGGAACAAGACATCAGCAAACCATTCACGATTGATGGAGATATCGACTACATCATGCATGCAGCAAGCATCGCAGCCCCCTTAATGTACAGCAAGTTCCCAATCGAAACCATAGATGTTGGGTTTGTTGGCACCAAAAACATGCTGCAGATAGCGAGAGATAAGAAAGTCAAGAGCATGCTGTTTTTTTCCACTTCTGAGGTTTACGGCAATCCAGATCCAAAGTTTATCCCGACACCCGAGACCTATTTTGGTAACGTATCCTGCATCGGACCACGAGCAGCCTATGACGAACCAAAAAGGATTGGAGAAACGTTATGCATGACATACCACGACCAGTTTAACATTCCTGTAAATATTGTGCGACCGTTTAACATCTACGGACCCGGCATGCGCTTAGATGATGGCAGAGGAGCCATCAACTTCGTGGTAGCAGCCCTGAAGGGAGAAAAAATCCCTGTCTACGGAGATGGAGGTAACACGAGAACATGGTGTTACGTCACCGACGCCATCACCGGATTCTTCCAAGTACTCCTATCCAACCAACATGGAGAGGTGTTCAACATTGGCAGTGACGAACAAGAGATAGAGATGAAGCACCTGGCTGAAATCGTTGCAGGACTAGTCCAGCACAAAGACGTCACCATCCACAACGTAGTAGGACCCAACGAAGCTTATTCCAAAGCAGATGTTTCTAGAAGATGTCCCGATCTAACAAAAATACGCACCGTAATCGGGTACGTCCCTCACATAAATCTCATCAAAGGCATGACACGCTTCATCGCCTGGGCAGATGATACCCTTAAACATCAAGCAACCACCGGCAACCATGAAAAATGCAGGATTTGCAACAATGAAAACCTACAATTGGTGCTCTCCCTAGGAGAGAGTCCCCTAGCCAACAATCTTCTAGCACAAGATGACTTAGACAAGAAAGAAGATGTGTTTCCGTTAGACATGATGTACTGTGCAACATGCCATCTTTGTCAGCTCAACTACGTCGTACCACCAGAAGAGATGTTCAACAATTACTTGTATGTTACCTCAACAACCCAAACCTTCAGAGACCATTTTGCAGCCATGGCACAATCCTTGACAGAAGAGTTCAAGCTAGACGAACAATCCTTAGTGGTAGACATCGGCAGCAATGATGGATTACTGTTGAAGAATTTCAACACAAAAGTCGTAGGTGTAGAACCTGCAGAAAATCTGTGCGAGATAGCACGAAAGGACGGCGTAGAAACTTTCTTAGGATACTTTGATGAAAACATCGTGAACAGCATCGTACAATTGAAGGGAAGAGCAGATGTTGTCACCGCAAACAACGTCTTTGCACATATTGGAAACATTCAAGAGGTTGCAAAGAACGTCAAGAACACATTAAAACCCGACGGCGTCTTTGTCATCGAAGTACAATACGTGCTAGACACACTGAAAGACCTCACCTTTGACAACATCTACCACGAACACGTATCCTACTTCAGCGTGATTAGCCTAAAAGACTTCTTCTCCAGACAAGACATGAGCGTCTTCAAGGTACAACACGTAGACACGCACGGGGGCA
This sequence comes from Candidatus Woesearchaeota archaeon, assembly GCA_030750765.1. GTDB lineage: Archaea > Nanobdellota > Nanobdellia > Woesearchaeales > ARS49. The sequence continues at coordinate 331,626 of JASMHM010000001.1, forward strand.
GCATCAGAGTGTTTATCCAGAAAGCAGGCGGTACCCGACCCGAAGATGCCTCAGTCAAAGAATTCATCGAAAACGAAAAAGTGGCAGGCTTAGACCGCTTTGAGACCTACCAAGCGTTTGGTCAAAAGATAAAGAACATCAAGGAAAACTTGAGAAATTTCGTTCAAAAAGCAAAACAAGAGGGCAAAAGCATTGTCGGTTATGGAGCACCCGCAAAAGCGACAACCGCACTCAACTTTTACGGCATTACAGGGGAGGACATCGATTATATCGTAGAAGATAACCCACTAAAACACGACAAGATCGTTCCTGGAGTGAGAATCCCCATCAAAAGTAAAGAGATGGCCACCCAGACACCCCCAGACTACATGATGATCCTAGCATGGAATTTTGCTGACGAAATCGTCAAGAACAACGAACAACTACGCCAACAAGGCGTCCAGTTCGTGGTGCCCTCACCAGAGGTCAAGATCGTATGAGAGCAGACATAGAAATTTTCGTCCGACACCAAGAACCAGTAGATCCAGAATGGCTAGACGGGCGCGTTCGCATGACAGACGAAGATTTCCGAGACAACCTCAAAGGTCAGGATCCTGAAAAGATACAAAAAAATTGGGAGAGCCGCACTACAGGAAACCCCGACCTTTTCAGTGACCCAAAAGCAAGAGGGAACATGGTCACGGCCAGTCCTTCTGGCGTGATTTTCCAGTTCACCGACTACGCGGCATACTCCGCAGTTGTGCACACCGCCGCCATGTCAGCAAACGCGTATCGAGACATGCGCATAGCTTCCATCGGTGCAGTCGTGCAACTGAGCACTGGCAAGTATGTAGCAACGAAAAGAGAAGGTGCGACCCACGCCAACAACATGGGGAGCGCCTCTTGCGCAGGCGTTGCAGATATCAAGGAGGGTAAACCTGATTTTGAAGCTGCATTATACAAGCGTCTGGAGGAAGTGTTGGGCATAAAACGAGAACGAGTAGAAGAGGTAGGCATAGTAAGCGTACACTCAGCAGGCAGACCCGACTTTTCAGGAATGATAGGATATCATGTAAAAGTAGATGCAAAAGCAGCCGATCTCAAAAGGAACGGAGCTAAAAAACTTCTTCGTCCCGATGAAATTAGCGAGTTTGTGATCGAACATTTTGGAGTGAACAAAGACATGAACGCTGACGGAGCTATGTGCTTGATGAACGCTCTAGGCACTGAAGAGTTTGAAGAAACCGTTCTCTCCCTCAAAGCAAGAAGCAACACAAAAAGAGATATAGTGCACGGGAGATTGTACGATGGCGACTTCAGCTAAAGTAGCAGTATTAGGTGCGTCAGGCATAGGTAAATTCCACGCGAGAGACCTTCAAGCAAATGGCTGCGAGGTGGTGGCAATTCTAGGAAGTTCACCACAAACCGCAGAAGCAACTGCAGAAAAACTAAAAGAATTCAATGTTAACGCAAAACCCTTCCATCACTTACCTGCCTTGTTACAACAAGATCTCGACGCAGTGAGCGTGTGCACGCCACCTGAAGAACACTCAGCAATGGTAGAAAAGTGTCTCGAAGCAAATCTTCACGTCATGTGCGAAAAACCGTTTGTCTTTGACGCTGACGTCAATGCACCAAGAGCACAAGCGTTAGTAGATTTAGCAAAAAAGAAAGGAAAAGTGTTAGCAGTCAACACCCAGTGGCCAAGCATACTCCCCCAACTACCCATACCTTCACCCCTAACGTCTTTTTCCATGTATATGGAACCTTGCGGCAAGGATGCCAGAACGCATATTCTAGAAGCACTGCCACACATGAATAGCGTGCTCCTAAAGCTCTTACCTGCAGGTAAGACAGAAAACCTTACCGTAGAGGTAGGCCAACTCACCACCATAGCATTTGACTGGGCCTACCCTGGAGGGCCCTGCAAGGTAAAGTTTGAGCTAGTGGGCAAGGAAGAACGACCTAGAGCCTTCAAAGTGACCTTTAACGAAGACGAGTACGTGAGAGAGTTAGGGGAAAATTACGAGCAAAGTCTGGTATGCAAAGGAGAAAGCTTTCCTATAAAAGATCCGCTCACAGAAAGCATCAAACGCTTTGTGGAGGCCCTGGACGGCGGACAACCCTTAGTTAGCACAGAAGAGATCGTACAAAATGTTTCCTTGATGGACCAAGTAATAGCAGACCTCTAAATCCTTTGGTAGATCCAACCAATATCGCCATTGCCTGCCTTGATAGAGTGCACCAAACGATAGGTGCTGAGATCGATAGACTGCACGTCTTTTGCTTCTACATATTGTTTGTAGCGATGATTCATCATAAGGTATGTAGGATCGCCCTCAAAAGGTACATGGACAAGATCAAACGCTTGGATGTCTTGCCGCCACCCACCAAAGTCGTGTTGAGGATCCCATTTTGCGCCCACGTTAACGTTTGGAGGAGCGTTTTCGTTGATCCACTCTACTGCTTCCTTCTTTCCCTCACCAAACCAGCCAAACTCCAGCTTGTTCCCCTCCTGTACACCCCTGGGGCCCCCCACAAGGATATTGTAATAATCCAACTGATAGGGATGCATCCACACATTCAACGCCAGCAGATACACCAGCAAGATCGCGCCACCGTACACTACTCGCTTGGGGATCTTACACACATGTTTCAATCCGAGAGCAACCAGTATTGCTAACGGAGGATAGACCATGGTCAGATAACGCATGCCATCCGTCTTTTGGCCCATAAAGCTCCACAAGAAGGGCGTTGCAAACCACAGCAGCACAAAAATACCCCAATGAGTTCGTTTTTTCCACTCCCTATGCAAGGAAGCTAACCATAACAACAGCACCAACAAAGGCGTGGAGAACAAGAAGTATACTAAGAAATAATGCAGTTTAGGACCTTGCTCTTCCATAGCGCCAAACCAAGGCTCGATGCCCGGACCGCCCTCCCAGTGTCCAACACTAAACATCATTCGCTCAACAGGCGCTGGCCAGAGAAAGGGCCACGTGATATAGAGGACGAGCAACGCGATGAATGGCACGGCAAATAACCCCCAATGCCAATTCAGCTTTCTTTCTTTGATCATTTTTGGACCCTTCCACAAGAGCAAGTACACCACACAATAGAAGACAAACAACAATCCCAGATTGAATTTGGTGGCTAATGCCAAACCCGACACGACACCCAACCAAACCCACCACTTTTTGGTATCAAATTTCATGGCAAACGCAAACAACACCGCTCCTGCCGTGAAAAAAAAGCTCGTAGGCGCGTCCAAGCTCACAGTCTTGTGAAACTGGACAAAGTTAGGTAATAGTATCAGAATCAGACTTGCTAATATTCCTGTAGACTGGCTGAAAAAGTACGCACAAAACAAGTACGCCAACACCACGGTGAGGCCCGCAAGTAAGACGCTCGAATACCTTCCAGGATTGTACAATTCTCCTGGAAGCCTATACGGTTTCAAGCCTCCAGCAATGGTGACCTTACGCTCGTACTCACTCATGCTAAAGATGAAAGGAGCAAAAAACAAGGCGTGCAAGTATTTGCCTACCGCAGGGTGTTCCTTGAACATCACCCACCGTTCATAACTCCCATTCATCTCCGTAACACCCTCATACGTGTTCACGGCCAACCTTAGATAATTGTGCTCGTCAAACATGCCCCCTGCACCGTTCAGATCGTACAGTCGAGAACCGACCATGAACAAAAATAGCAGAACAGCTAGGATAATATGGATTCGCTTCTTCGAAAGGGTGAGCTTCACGATAGATACCTGTTCCGTGGGCTTTATAAGGATTTCCTCACTTCCCCCGTCGTGATTGTCTCACGTACACCGTTAAGGATAAGCTTCTTTGGAGGAGCTACAGACTTCCCAGGATACTTTGAAGAGCATGGCGGCAAAGTGCTAAGCACCGCCATCTCACATTTTGCATACGTAACCGTACGTAAAGAAAAATTCTACGGCAAGACCATCCTGAACTATATGAAGAAAGAAACCGTAGAAAAAGTTGACGAAATCCAAAACGAAAGGTTGCGAGAATGCATGAAGTTAATAGATATCAACTTTCCTGTCGAACTATCCTTACAAAGTGACGTTCCCTCTACCGGCACAGGCCTAGGAGCAAGCTCAGCCTTCCTAGTAGGAAGCCTAAATGCTCTATGGTTTGCCAAACATGGCACATTACTCAGCAAGTATGACCTTGCCAGCATGGCGTGTGATCTAGAAATAAACAAATTAGGAGAACCCATAGGCTGGCAAGACCAGTTTGCCTGCGCTTTTGGCGGAACAAACACCATAGACTTCAACAAAGAAGGAGCAACCGTAGCACCCGTCAAAACAACCACGGAAAATCTAAAAATGCTCGAATCACAATTACTAGCCTTCTACACCAGCCGAGGAAGGCAGGCAGGAAACGTGCTTACCGAACAGAAAGAGAAAATAGGTGTGAACCTTTCAGCATTAGGCGAAATGAAGGCACAAGTAGCAAAAGGAGAACAACATCTTAGAAACGGAGATATTGATTCCTTTGGTAGTTTGCTCCACGAAGGATGGCTGTTGAAAAAATCGTTAGCTTCTGGAATTTCTGACAAAGACATTGATGATCTGTATAACGACGCAAAAACTGCAGGAGCCACGGGCGGCAAGATCGCTGGAGCAGGCGGAGGCGGCTTCCTACTCCTCCACGTGCCTGTAGCACACCAAAATAGTGTCAGACAAGCCATGAGAGAAAAAAGTCTTAAAGAACTACCCATCAAGTTCGAAACAGAAGGAACAAAAATATATCACGTTGGAGAAACGTTCTAAGCAGGCATAGCGCCAGGAATTTCCTTAGCATCAACAACACTAGGATTCTTGTACAAGAACTTAATCAGTTCATACTGCTGTTGGTTAGCAAATACTGCAACATTAATCTTATCTGTTTTTTCGCTGCTAGCAATCAAGGTTTCGATATCACTACTCTCATCCCATTGATCTCCCTGTCCACATCTTACAACGCAACCTGCATGTTGTGCAATCACAAATCCAGGAGAGTCGTAGGCTCCTTGCCCAAAGAGAATGTGGAAGTCGTGCGTCCCATCGGCAACCTTACAAGCCATTAGTGATGCACTTCCTGAACCTGGCTTGACATCACACGCGCCGTACGGTCGGGATTTGGATCCCACGGGGAAGGTGACCTCTCTAAAGAGTCCTTTCAAACGGTTGTTCACCTCAGGCATCCTTTCTCGGTCCGAAGAAGGCATATACGCACAACCATGCATATCTCCAAGGAAAGAAGTAATCGAAGGCGATAAAGCGAAACGAACTCGCTGCATAGAAGGCGGCGATCCTGCCGAGGTTGGGGAAGGAACAAGGACTGTTCTCTCTACGAAAGGCGCCCGGTCAAATTCATGGATAAAGTGATCAAGGGTACCTGGCTGATACACACTAACAAACGGAACAGACGAATCTTCGGAGTGCACCAGAGCGACAACCGAACTCCAGTACCGACCGCCCAATTCTGCCACTGCCGTGCCATCCCTCGGATCTACAAGCCAGAAAGGACTGCCAGGTTTGTTTTCCAACTCTTCACCAACAAACCCGAAAGAGGGATTGATTTGCCACAACTGTTCCCTTAGATCAGTTTCTATCGCAACATCGATGCTCGAACTGTAATTAGCCTCTGTGTCATGCAGGCCTCCAAACTGGCCCCAATACTCTTTCACAACACACAGATGTCGTATCAGTGCCTCTTGGTTGATTTGTTGCATGGTTGTCATTAAACTGATCAAAGCACCGGAGGAATATAAAGGCGATCCTCTACCTTTATAAGTAGAGATAGACAAATAAACACGTGAAAGCAGTCATTCTTTGTGCAGGAGAGGGGAGTAGAATGGGCCTTGTGGGAGAGCAGATTCCCAAGCCTTTACTCAAGCTTAATGGCAAATCCATGATCCATAGATGGTTTGATTATTTCAAAAAACACAGCATTAACGAGTTCTACATCAACACGTTTCATCTCGCAGAAATGGTAGAGGAAGAGATCGGAGACGGCTCAAAATACGGAGTGAAGGTGCACTGGTACCGACAACCAGGAAAGATGGGCACCGCCAGCATCCTCAAAGAGTTCAAGTTAGACGAACAGGACGAACCATTTGTTGTTGTGTTTGGGGACAGTCTAACAACACTTGATCTACAACCCATCCTTGACCATCACAAAGAGAAAGGAGCAGACGTCACACTTCTAGGAAGAAAACACCACGAGCCATGGAGAAAAGGAGTTATCACAATTGATGGCGACCAAAGAATAACCCACATGGTCGAAAAACCGGATCTAAAAGAGTTAGCGCCAAACCAATACTGCGTTTCTAGCATAGCCATAATCAACCCGGATATGATTAAGCATGTTGACAGCGATCAAGAATGGTTAGGCATGGAGTTTTACCCTAAGCTTTTGGAAAGAAAATGCCATCTGACCTTCAAAGAACGCCCAAAGAACGATAACGCAGGCGATGTAAACAACACAGAAAACTTCTACAAACTAGACGCGTACCTAAGAGAAAAAGAAGGCAGCCCAAACGTGGAGGTAGCCATGATTGATAGAGATGGAACGCTCAACGTTCGCTCCCCACAAGGAAGCTATGCCTTAGTTGACTTCCCCTTCAAACTCTTCCCCTTCGCCCTAGACAGCTTAAAAAAACTAAAGGAAGCCAAGATCAAAAATTTACTGGTAACAAACCAAGCTTGCATTGGCAAGGGTTACCTCACGCGAGAAACCTTAGACAAGACCCACCAAGAAGCCTTTGGAGAATTGTTCGATGACTACTACGTGTGCGAACACATACACGGAACATGCACGTGCAGAAAACCCTGGCCAGACATGCTCAAAAAAGCCATCAAAGACCACAACATCGACATCCAGAAAGCAGTCTTCATCGGCGACACCGAGTACGACGAAGCTGCTGCACTAGCGGTAGGCGTTAGATTCATCAAGGTGGACGACAAGTTTACGTTCGCGGACGCAGTTAACCAAATTCTTAGTGAAGATTAATAAGCCATGCCCTACCTATTAGGAGATACATGATTTTTGTGTGAACGAAGCGTATGCAACCTTGCGTAGTGACAATAGCGTTCACGTGAGAATGGTCTTTCCTGACAACAAAGTAAAAGCAGACGGACTGCGTTTCAAGGCATGCCCTGACGTTGGCGTCCAAGTACACGCAGATTTGCTTGCAAAACAAGGCACAGGCAAGGAAGGAAGAATTGCCTTCCCGCACTCACCCTTCAAACCTGCCAGCGCGGGTGGCGTTATTTTCCTGGACAAGGGAGATACTGCCCTAGGCAGTCTGAGAAACATCAGACCGAGATCTCACACCGTTTATCAATCATGGAATGGCGGCTTTCCTACCAAGGAAGAAGGCGTCTACAGCGCAGAAGCGTTGGCAATTACGGGCGAAAGAGAGTTCAACGAAGAGATAGTCCTTGTAACCAAAGACGGTGCATTGATTGTAAACAAGCACGACACTCGCGGATATGCACAACACCGAGCAAAAATGGCAGGTCTCGAATTTGGAGATCGCATTGTACAAGTAGAACCGCAATATGTAACCGTTGGCGACACGCTAACTGTGGAAGACCAATCAGGAAGCCCCATCTACAGAACAAACGATTGGAACGTGGAATGGATGCTAGAACAAACAAGCAGCCTCAACTGCGTAAAGCTGGTCGTATACGATCTTCCTTCAGACGAAGTATTTCCTCTAGATTTAGAGGGTAAGGAAAGTCCTTACGAAAGATTCAACTTACCCGTTGTCCTACTCAAACGAGAACAAGTAGACGGGGAGCGTTTTGGCGCAGTCCTTGAGGATTATGTAGCCTGGAACGCAGATCTCTCATCCGGCAAAGCAGAGTTTAGACGCTATCAGATGCCTGAACCATGCGAAGGTCCCGATAGAACTCCAACAAAAGGAATGGTGTACGCACCAGAAGATGGATTGTCAAAAGCAATATGTAGCATGGGCTGGAAAACGCGGACAGACAGGGGAACGCTAGACCATTGGCTAGAAGTCGAGCTTTGGAAAGAGGGGAAAATGCTCGAACAGCAGACCTGTGTGCTCACCCAAAAAGACGTTCCCTTAGACGCACTTCTTTGCCCAGAAGCGAGCGTAGACACCACGCGAATGCAGGGTTGGGTACCTCGATGGCTCGAAGAGAGCCCCTACTGAGTCCATAAACTTTAAAAACCAACCTCTTAGAATTTGCTTATGAAATGCGTTGTTACAGGCGGGGCAGGATTCATCGGAAGTGCTATTGCTAAGCGATTAGAAAAAGACAATCATGACGTTGTCATCGTGGACGACTTCTCCGCAGGGTATGAAACCAACCTCAAAGGATTTTCCGGAGAGATAATCAAAGCATCAGTCGTAGAAGCAGACAAGGTAGCTCCTGCAATTAAAGATGCAAACCTTATCTTCCATCTTGGAGCCATGAACGCCTTACCAGACTGCAGCAACGACATGGTCGCAACCATGGAAGTAAATGTTAAGGGAACTGCTTCTTTGCTAGACATGGCAAGAAGAACCGCAGCAAAAGACTGCAGATTCGTCTTCACCTCTTCATCCGCAGTGTACGAAGGAAGCGACAAGCTACCCAACACAGAAAGCGATCAACCAAACCCACACTTAGCATACGCAATATCCAAACTCCAAGGAGAATTCTTATGCAGAAGCTTCCACAAAAGTTTCGGACTACCCTACACTATAATCCGACCCTTCAACGTCTACGGCGAAGGCCAAGATTTTAGGCGCGAACAACCCCCAGTCATGTGCGCGCTAGCCATACCCTTACTGCAAGGCAAACAAGCAACCATTTATGGAGATGGCACCCAAGCAAGAGACTTTATCCATGTCGAGGACATGGCAGAACTATTTGTCGTAGCAGCAACCCACCCAAAAGGAGCAGGACAAGCCTTCAACGGCGGCGTGGGAAAAAGTGTTAACATCAACGACATCTACAAAATGATCTGCTCAGAACTCGGCACAGACAAAGAACCCATCTACGCACCAGCCCAAGGCTTGTTTGACAAGTATCCTGCATTGAAAGAAGGCAACTTTGTCTTCCGAGATGAAGCAGTAACGCACGAAAGCCTCAAAACAACCCAAGCAGACACCACAAAAACAAAAGACCTACTCGGCTGGGAACCCAAGATCAGCATGGAAGAAGGAGTTAAACGGAGTGTAGAGTACGTCAAACAGAACCTATGATAACACTCGTCATCCCTGCATACAACGAACAAAATAGACTCCCAGACACGGTCAAGGCGTTTGCCAACTATTTTCCAAAAATAGACATCCTCATCGTGCCTAATGGTTGCACCGACAACACAGAAACCGTGGCACAAGAGCTAGCAACCAAGTACAACAACGTAAGAACATGGGCAACCCCTACAGGAGGAAAAGGATTCGCAGTAAGAGAAGGATTCAAACGAGCCAAGCACGATCTGGTAGGCTTTGTGGATGCAGACCTAGCAATAACACCCGAAGAGTTCGCCAAACTCCTCCCCTTTGCCAAAGAGAACGACGTCGTCATAAGCTCAAGATGGCTCAAAGACAGCAACGTAACCCAAAAAGAACCCGCCCAAGTACGCTTTGCCGGAAGGATTTTCAACCTCATGGTGCGAACCTGGTTCGGACTAAAAATATCAGACACCCAATGCGGAGCAAAAATATTCAAAACCGACTTAATGCGAAAAATCCTACCCAAATGCATTGTTAACAAAATGGCATTTGACGTAGAATTCTTGTACCACGCCAAAAACTTCGGCGCAACCATAAAAGAAGTCCCCATCACCTGGAAGCACAACCCAGAAGAGTCCAAAACCGGCGTGTTTAAAACCGGAATAAAAATGATAGGACAACTAGCAAGTATACGAAAATGAAAGCAGCAATAATTGGAGCAGGAAAGATGGGAGAAAAAAAGGCAGAAGCCTGCAAAGCCTGCGGCATAGACCTTGTCTATGTAGACTCCATAAACGAAGACATGGTAGCCCAAATCTGCAAAGAACACAATGCCACGTCAAAACCATGGAGAGAATTCATCAACGAAGACATCGACCTAATCTTTGTCTGCACCAGCCACGACGCACTCAAAGAAGCAACCGTGGCAGCATTAAATGCAGGCAAGCACGTATGCGTGGAAAAGCCAGCAGGAAGAAACTCCGCAGAAGTACAAGAAATCATCACCGCACACAATAACGCACTAGAAAAAAAATATGTAGGACTCAAAGTGAGTCTTAACCACCGCTTCCATCCCGCCATCTGGAAAGCAAAAGAACTAGCAGACAAAGGAGAGTTAGGCGAGCTCATGTTCATGACTGGAGAATACGGTCATGGAGGAAGAGACGGCATGGAAACCGAATGGAGATGCGTCAAAAGTAAAGGCGGCGGCGGAGAACTCCTCGACCAAGGCTCACACATTATCGATCTTTACCAATGGTTCATAGGCCACCCAGACAGCGTCAACGGGTACGCACCCACGTACGCCTACAGAAACGAAAACGAACCTGTAGAGGACAATTGCTTCTTCAGAATGAGAACCGGAAAAAAATGCGGCCACTTCCATGTCAGCTGGACCATGTGGAAGAATGATTTCCGCCTAAAAATAGTCGGAGACAAGGGACTAGCCGTCATCAACGGACTCGGCAGGCACTACGGCAAAGAAACACTCACCATCTACAAACGAGGCGCCATGGGAAAGCCCTCAGAATCCTACGAATACCCGCCAGGGGATGACCCAGAACGGGACGAAAGCTTCATCGACGAGCTCAAATACTTCCTCGAATGCATCGAAGAAGAAAAACAACCAGAAGGTAACATCAAAGAAGCTTTAGACAGCATGAAAATCGTGGAAAGCATATATTCACAATGAAAATAGGAATCCTAGGGGCATGGCATTTGGGAGCAGTGGTAGCCGCCGGACTCTGCGAGCACCACGACGTAAGCGTCCACGACCCTACGGTGGAGAGCCTCAAAGAAGGCGTTCCCGCAGTAGACGAGCCAGGAGTTGAAGAAAAATTAAAAGCAAACCTAGACAAAAGCCTGCACATCACCAGTGCAGAAGAGGCCATCAAAGACAAAGACTTTGTCATCATCGCCCATGATTCGCCTGTCAACGAAGACGACAGCGTCGACATAAGCCCCATCCTAGAAAGCGCTGCCCAGATCAAACAATACAGCAAAGAAACCATCATCGTTTGCATGAGCCAAGTACCAATAGGCACCTGCAAAAAAATAGAACAAGATCTTGGCATGCCAGTAGCGTACGTTCCTGAAAACCTACGCCTAGGAGAAGCGATGGACTGTTTCCTTAACCCGGACGTTGTTGTTATCGGAGCAGACAAAGACACAGCCAAACGAGTCAACGAACTCTACGCACCCGTCAAAGGAGAACGAGCATTCATGAGCGTGGAAAGCGCAGAGATGTGGAAGCATAGCATGAACTGCTATCTTGCGAGCATGATAACGTTAGCCAACAACCTTGCAGACGTAGCACAAGCATACGGCGCAAACATCACAGACGTGATTGGCGGACTAAAAAAAGACCGAAGAGTCTCAGAAAAAGCCCCACTCGGACCAGGATTAGGATTCGGAGGAGGCACGCTCGGCAGAGACGTTAGCGTGCTGATAGATTTAGCAAAAGAAAAAAACATCAACGCTCCCATGTTTAGCACCATCCTTGATTATAATCACACTCGACCTAACTTTGTGCTAGAAAAACTCAAACAAAAGGGAGCTAGCAAGATAGCAATACTAGGCCTAGCTTACAAACCAGGCACCAACACTCTCAGAAGAAGCATCGGCGTATGGCTTGCCAAAAAACTAAACGCCGTAGCCTTTGATCCAGCCATACCTACCGCAGAAGGCATAACCACCGCGTCAAGCGCAGAAGAAGCTTGCCAAGATGCTGACGCAATACTCATCGTGACTGCATGGCCAGAATTCAAGAACATAAAGTGGGATGCTTTAAAGGTGAAGGAGAAATACATCTTGGATTGTAGAAACATGATGGACAAACAAGACCAAGAAAAAATAAGACAAGCAGGATTTGTCTACGAAGGAGTAGGCTTATGAGCTTGCAAGGAAAAACCGCGGTAGTGACCGGAGCCGGCAGAGGCATCGGTAAAGCGGTAGCCAAAGCACTGGCAGCAGCAGGAGCCCAAGTCATGCTCGCGGCAAGAACCGAAAGTGAACTCAAAGAAACACAATCAGAAATTCCCGGAAGCAAATACGTCGTAACAGACGTTTCCCAACCTGAACAGGTAAAAAAACTCATCCAAGAAACCAAAGAAATATTCAAAAAGATAGACATACTCGTGACCTGCGCAGGCGTATATGGTCCTAAAGGTTTGTTCCACGAACAAAACTTACAAGAATGGAAGCAAGCACAAGACATCAATCTTTTAGGAACCGCAAACTGCATCCATGAAGCCCTGCCTGAAGTAGAAAGTATTGTTTGTGTAGCCGGAGCAGGCGTACCAAATCCCCTTCCAAGAGTGTCCAGCTACTCAGTATCGAAAGCAGCCATCGTCCAACTCGTCACCACCCTGGCTGCAGAATACCCAAAAGTGAAGATCAACGCCATCGCACCCGGACCGGTAGCCACAAAACTCATGCAAGAGGTGCTAGATGCAGGGCCAGAAGTTGTAGGAAAGGAATTCCACGAAAAAAACAGCCTGTGGATGGAAGGAAAGGATCGAGTTGTCCCTCCAGAAGTGGCCGCAGACTTTATAGTAAAACTTTGTCAAGAAAGACCTTGCACAGGCAAGTATCTGAGCGCAGTATGGGACAAAGAATTGCAGGTCCCAGACGAAATGTTCACCCTGAAGCGAATTGACGGCAAAAATTTCGACAAAAAGTAATATACACTGAGCCATACACAAGCTTTTAAGCCATCATCTGAAAGGCGCAATATGATTAGGACGAGAACACCGTTCCGCATCACGCTCGGCGGAGGAGGCACAGACCTGGCATCCTACTACGAACAGCACGGAGGCATGTGCCTTGCCGCAGCCGTTTCTTTGAATCTAGATATTCTCTTAAAACCCGCATGGGAGCAAGATGACATCCTCGCACACTACTCAGAAAGCGAAAGAGTGCAGAGCCTGGAAGAGCTCAAAAATGAAAGATTAAGAGAATGCCTACGATATGCAGGCATCACCAAAAGAATAGAAGTTGCAAGCTTTGCCAGCGTAGGACCCAAGACAGGATTAGGAAGCAGCTCCAGTTTTGTTGTGGGATTACTCAAATCACTCTACGCCATCCAAAATATTCACATTGACAAAGAAGAATTAGCACGAGCAGCATGCGAAGTAGAAGTAAACATACTCAAAAAACCCATGGGCAAACAAGATCAATACGCAGCAGCCTTTGGCGGCATGCAAATGTTCACCTTCGACCCTAATGGTGACGTGCGAGTAGAGCACATCAGCATGCCACGAACAAAAAGACAAGAATTGGACGAAAGACTACTACTTTTCTGGACAGGCGTGAGCAGAGACAGCGAAAGCGTGCTCAAAGACCAAGTGGTTCGCTCCGAAGAGATGGACCAAGACATGATGGAAAACTTACACCGAGTAAAAGAACTAGGCTTTGACAGCAAAGCAGCACTCCACAAAGGAGATCTAGAAAGGTTCGGCCAACTAATGCACACCCACTGGGAAAACAAGATCAAAAGAAGCCCAAACATGACCACAGAGAGCATCAGCAAATGGTACAACACCGGCATGGCCAACGGCGCAGTGGGCGGCAAGCTCGTGGGTGCCGGCGGTGGCGGATTCCTAATGTTCCTCGCAGATGACTCAGAAAAATTACGCTTAGCAATGAAGCAAGAAGGATTACAAGAAATCAGTTTCAATTTTGACTCCGAAGGTTCAAGGGTGGTAGAAGACGACCGAAACCACAAGGTTGAAGTAGTAGGAATACAAGACGGAGTTAAAATGAAGGAGTTACAATGGCCATAGAAGAAATCAACACAAACATATACCCAACAGAGGAAATCAGCGTGGAGCCACTAGCTCCAATAGAAGAAGCAGAAATAGACACGGACGTCTTTGTACGCACCTTCCTAAGCGAAGGACTACAACATCTCGGCAGTTTAATGATGAGCGAAGCCAACAACCGAGGTCTAAGCCTAGCACTAAAAGCACTCGACAGGTGCAGACGCGACAAAAAAAGAATATTTCTCATAGGAAACGGCGGCAGCGCAAGCACCGCACAACACCTAACCAGCGACCTAAACAAATGGGCCACAGGAGACGGACAAGCACCCGTGAGAGCCATCTGCCTGAATGACAACATGTCCAGCATGACTGCGCTAACCAACGACGACGGCTGGGAAAACGTGTACGAAGCACAACTAAAAAATCTAGAAGCCGAAGCAGGCGACGTTATCATCGCAATATCCGTCCACGGCGGAAAGGGATCAGACGCTGCCGGCGTGTGGAGTCAGAATCTAACCAAAGCGATCGCCAATGTCAAAGAACATGGAGGTTATGCCGTAGGCATCACCGGCTTTGATGGTGGCGCAATGGCAGAATTATGCGACGCCCACATCAACGTACCCGCAGAAAGCACACCGCATGTAGAAGGTCTGCACCTTGTAGTCACACACTGCATCGTTGACGGTCTTAGAGTGATGGCGATGGGCAACTACCAGGAAAAGTGAAAATTTCCAGCCCAGAATTTGGTAACATGCAGGATATTCCTGCAAAATTTACCTGTCAAGGGGAAGACATCAACCCCCCTTTGAAAATCGAGGACGTTCCTGAGCATACTGAAAGCTTGGTTCTCATCATGGACGATCCTGACTCTCCCACAGGAACGTGGGATCATTGGGTGGTGTGGAACATTGCACCTTCAACAAAAGAAATTCCAGAACATTCAAAGCCAGGCGTGGAGGGTATGAACACTTGGCCCAAGCTAGGCTATGGCGGACCGTGTCCTGCATCAGGAAAGCACCGCTACGTCTTCACCCTGTACGCTCTAGACACCACCTTAGATCTTCCGGCTACGTCCACAAAGAAAGACGTTGAAAGCGAGATGGAACACCACATTCTAGAAAAAACGGAACTTATTGGTTTGTTTGAGAAGAGCTAGTGCCAAGACTGGAAGCGATACGACACAAGTGACCTCGGAACTTGCGCATTAGATGAGTTTCTCCAATAAACTTCACGTACGTTTGTAAAAAAGATTTCACATCGTCTCGAGAAATTTCGAGTATCTTTGTAGCTTCTCTCTCAGTTTTGTACGTTCTAAACAAATGTAGTGCATCCTCCACCAGCCTAAATTCATAGTTCGTATTGTGTAGTCCATTTGTGAACCTTAAAAAATCATAGGCCGAATTATTGAAATCAGGTAAAGGTAACCCTCCGACCAACTCCTCAGCGTCCTCCAACTCCCCCTCCAAGTCATGATCGTGCTTGTAGGGCACGTCCGGTACCATTCCTTCCAACGAGGTAGGAACGCCTATCTGCCTCTCGTACAGAGTGATCATTATTGGAAGCTTGGTAGTGTAAAGATAACCAATATTGTAGACCTGGCCATCGCACTCCAAGATAGTGTCTGAATGATTTCCTTCGAGAACAAATTGGAAACGCATGGCATGTGCACCGTCGCACAACTCTTAAGGTTTAGTCTTTCTTGAAGCCCTGTTTGCGTTCGTAATACTTCAGATATTTGGCCACTTGGTAGAAGCCACTGCACAAGCTGTAGAAAAGTCCTCCAAAACCGCGTCGCCACAAGCCTCGGAACACGTACCAGTATCCAAATTCTATCCAAGGTCTTACCGCAACCTGACCAATAAGACGCGGCATGTTGAGAGGGACGCTATCCGCCATTCTTCTCCCTTCAATGTTAGTATGATGGTTAAACCGGTTGATGTAGTCCTCTGCATCAGCGATGCTATCATGGTAGAGCGTGCCTGCTAGTGTTCCTACTTGTCCATCCATATACACCTTCTCATGTACTGCGTGCCTGAACTCTCCCTTGCTCTTCCGGTACAGGCGAAGAATAGGAATGGTATGCACATACGTGTTGAGGAAAGTGAAATCCTTACGATTTATGTTGAATCCCACAAATTGTTCTTGGTTAATGGCATGACCTATCGCGTCAAACAATGTCTTATCAACATACTCATCCGAATCCAAAGAAAAGACCCAGTCATGCTTGGCTTTGGCCACGGCAAGATTCTTGAGCTTTGCTCCAGTCACCGTACGGTTTTTGTCATCAAAGATAAACACCTTTTTCGTGTACTTTTTGGCTATCTTGACCGTGCCATCCTTGCTCTGGCTATCCCACACGATGATGTCATCTGAAAGCTTCTTCACAGCTTCCAAACACTTCTTGATAGTGCGCTCTGAGTTCTTTGTTAAGATAACTATACTTACCGGCATCATCCTACCCTTCGCAGACGGTTTTTAAAGCTGTTGGACTCGCTGTCCTCACGTTTATAAGGCTACTTTGAACAACCTCACCATGCTTGTCCCTAAGCAATATGTGTATAGACGACTGCAATACTGGAACTTGGAACACTTCCGGCGTGGATACGGTCACCGTGCTGCGGCAGCCGTACAGGAAAAAATGGTGGCTCATTGCGCTGAACACGGCTGGCCAAGAGAGCACGGATCCGCCGAACACTGTGTGAACTATTTCAGCGCGGCATCCGCAGAAGCCAGAGTACACATGTTCTGGTACAAGGTAGAAAAATGGGAAATATATCGCGCACAACCGGACAAACACCCAATGGAAGTAGAGTACGGAGAGGCCTTCGTTGATGCCCACGTGCCCGCAATGGAGATGGCAGGAAAAGCAAGAACACACATCAATGAACGGTATCCTGACGATGCAACAGATGACGACCTTGACCTCTGCTTCTTAGACGTGTTTGAGGGATGGCGAGGGTGGGCAGACATGCTAGTTACCCAATCTGAAAAATCCATAGCTGCTTTTAGCTTTACGAATGCGCGAGATGACGACCCCGTAACCCCCGAAGAGTTTGCTCGCATAATAGCACGTAGTGAGAGGATACGATACGGTCTGCCGCTCATGGCGGAAAAGATGTTTGGTAGGATTCATTGAGCCAACTTTATATAGCGCGTCCTACAAGGAAATGAATGGTCAAATACTACACCAGCGAAGAGATTCTCAAGAAAAAGGATGAGATAACCGCTGCGCTGGCCAGAGAGAACTGCATTCGCGGCAAATTCTTCGAGATGATCCAAGCCAGGATCTCTGAGCTCCCAAAAACAGCCTCCATCCTAGAACTAGGACCTGGAGCAGGATATGCTCTAGATGCCTTGAACCAAGCCGGATTCTCCAACCTCCACAACGTGGACATCGATGACTACCTGCAATTTAAGGAATTCAAGAAACGTTTCAAAAAGTGCGATCTCAACACACAAAAACTGCCGTACAAAGACAACACCTTCGATTGCGTGCTAGCATTAGAAGTATTTGAGCACCTAGAGAACTTTCCTTTTGCATTGAGAGAATGCGCAAGAGTGCTCAAAAAAGGAGGGCTCTTAGTCTTTTCGCGACCCAACGGCTGGAGCATCTACAACAGAATACGCTACCTCAAAGGAGCCAACACTACGGTGGTTACGCCAGGCAACAACCACATCAACGACATGAGCAGGAACCTTTTGATGAAACTTACTGAAAAATACTTCAAATTTGAAAGGATCATCGCAGAACCTGCAGTTGTCCCCTTAATACACATACCGATCAAAGGAAGAGTGTTGTTTTCTGACCATCTATGCTTTGTTTTCAAGAAAGCTTTTTAAGGGCTTGACAAACGATGCAGGCAATGGATACTATCTTAGTCTTGTGTACTGAAGGCGCAAGCTATCGCAATTTTGTCAACGCAGGCGTAATTGATGAACTAAAAAAGAAAGCAAAGATAGTGCTCGTCTGTGCAGACTGGATGGAGGAACACCTCAGAAAAAAGTATCCGGATCTTGCTCTAGAAATCGTATACGAACCCGGAAAAGCAGAGAGCATTGCAGACCATATTCGAATGACCAAGACGATCTACCGCGCTTCTGTCTGGCCAGACATTCAGACAAGTACCTTCAAGATTATTCGAGGAAGAACCATCAAAGAGCAACCCATCAAGTTCTGGATACGAAGAGGAATGGCCATTGCCTCAAGACCTGCAATAATCCAGGCAGGTCTGCGAAAGATTGCATGGCTGTGGCCAAAAAAACCAGTCAAAGAATTGTTCCAAAAGTATGACATCACCAAAGTTTTTTCCACCAACGTCCTCTGTCTTGACCATGTTCCCTACGCCGAATACGCACTCTGGAAGAACATACCTCTTGTTGCTGCGGTGCTGAGTTGGGACAACATGACCAGCAAAGGAACGCCCATGTACCTACCTAACCGATTACTCATGTGGGGACCAAAACAAAAAAAAGAGTGTATAAATCTGCACAACCTTCCAGAAAATATCTTGAGGGAGTGCGGAGCAGCACAGTTCGACTGTTACTTCAAGAACGACATACCCACAAAGTCAGAAGTGTTCAGCAAACTCAAGATACCCAAAAACGCCAAAGTGATAACCTACGTTGGAGGAATTCCTGCCAACGTCATGGGCATGACTGCAGAAAACGAAAAAGTCATCGTAGACACCATACTCCAAGGAATGGATGATGGAAGCCTTCCAAGTGAAGCCATTCTTGTTATCCGCCCACACCCTGGCGTCAAGGACTGGGAACAGTACCAGACCTTTGAAAAACATCCAAAAGTAAGAATGAACTATCCTGCATGGTTCTTGCAGGGCAAAGAACCACCAAAAAGTTGGAATCCCAACTGGGAAGACCACAAATTCATGGGAGCCTTGATGAAGTACAGTAGCGTGGCTATAACCCCCGGAGGAAGTGCCACCCTTGATGCAGCCTGCTTTGACAATCCTGCGGTAAACGTGTACTTTGACACGCCACCAAGACCTTATCTCTTTAGCCTGAAGAGCCACTGTGACTTTGCTCATCTGATATACCTACGAGAGTTCAGAGCCACCCCCTTTGTGGAGAGCACCGACGAACTATTAGAAGAAGTCAAGGACGGCTTTGAAAAACCAGCCAAATACAAGGAAGGCAGGAAGAAAATGTTGGACTCCATTATAGGAGCGCAAGACGGAAAAAGTGCGGTTCGCACTGCAGAAGAAGTTCTGGACGCATAGACTCCAAGTTCGGAAACCTTAATAAACGGCTTGCAGGTCCAACTGTAAAATGATGCCAAGATTCTTTATCGACAGCAGCGACATCAACGAGATTCGCACTGCCTATGAAACCGGTCTAGCCTTTGGTGTTACTACAAACCCACTAATCATTCTCAAGAACAATCCTGATCTAAGCATGCGCGATGCCATACAAAAAATCTTAAGCACAGTACCAAACATCCCAATCAGTGTCCAAGTGACCGAGCAGGACCCAAGAAAGATGGTCCAGCAAGGCAAGGAATACCATTCCTGGGGCCCAGAAAGGATCGTTGTCAAAATCCCTATGGGTGTTGTGCATAATGGAACGCCAAGCACGTATGCGATCAAAGAACTAGCAAGAGTGGGCATCCCTGTCAACGTGACAAGCTGTATGACCCGAGACCAAGCCTACGCCGGCATCGCTGCTGGAGCCCGCTACCTTTCCTTGTTCTGGTGCAGAATAAAAGATTCTGGCGGCAACCCAGAAGCAGAAACAAGAGCTACCAGAGAGATGATCCAAAAAGGCTTCCACTTCTCAGAACCACAACCCAAAGAAATCATTGTGGGCAGCTTAAGAGAGCCAGAAAACGTCTTCCAGGCCATGCAAGCAGGAGCACACATCATCACCATACCCTTCCTAAAGAAAGACGGTTCACCCCTGTTTGGCGCTGTCGTAGATCAGATGATCAACCACGAACGAACCGTAAGCACGAACGAAGAGTTCTTTGAAAAGGCAAAATCCATCCGCCAAGACGCAACTTAATAAGTCTTCTCCTACCTACTATCCCATGGCTAAAGTGCCCATAAGTATCTGTCTCGTAGCTCGCAATGAAGAAGAGTACATCGAGCGCTGCTTGAAGAGTGTCCATGGATGGGCAAACGAAATCATACTAGTAGACGGTCAGAGCACGGACAAAACTGCTAAAATAGCTCGCAAATACGCCAAAGTATTCGTAAAAGAGAACGATCCTTCACATCACGTGAACAAACAATGGACCTTTACCAAAGCAAGAAACAAGTGGGTCTTCTCTTTAGATGCAGATGAAGAGTTAAGCCCTGAGTTGAAGAAAGAAATCGAAGAAATCATCAAGAACGACACACCCCATAACGGTTTTTACGTTCCTAGAGTCAACATACTGCATGGCGAGCCATTAAGATGGGATTGGCCAGGGAACATGTTACGCTTGTACAGAAAAGGAAAAGAATCCTTCAAGGGAGAACGATTGCACGAGTACATCCACATCGATGGCAGCGTTGGGCAACTACAAGGAAAGCTCATCCACTTTGGCTGGTGGAGGGGAATGCACCAATACCTCTTCAAGATGAACAATTATACAACGTTTGACGCACAAAAACGAGTTGAGTTGGGACAAACCTACACGCCCTGGATGTTAATCAAGGGCTGTGCCAACCAGATCATCTATCTCGTTGCAAAAAAGATAGCCTTCAACAGGTTCCCGTACGGACTCTTCTTTGTGGTAACAGACGTGTTCAACGAGTTTTCATTATTCTTCAAGTACCGCGAGTTCAAGAAGGTCAAAGGACAGCATACGAAAGCGGTGAACAAGTACGTTTAGTATTCTTCTAACAACTCGACCTTGTCCTTTCTGTCAATCATTTCGTAGAAGCGTTTTGCATCGCATAATGGCAGACAAGGAAGTTTTAGATTCTTCCAGTCCACCCAGCAAACCGTGTCTAACATGTTCAGTTCTGGCCGCGTGTCGTAGAAATTCACGTCAACCTCAACTCCCTCCACCTCAAAGGTTGCGTTGTAGGACTCTATCTCGGGGTTCTGTCGTGCCTCAACACCAAACGCTTTAGCAAACGCATCCACCCCTTCCTTGGTTGTGCAAATGTCAACATCCTTTGGTTGCACATCAATGTTTTGGACTAGAAGATTACATGAGCCGTCAAGACGCCAAAGAGCTGGAGCTTTTTCGGAGAGCTGTCGTAAGACCTCAAGAAGTGTTGTTTTGTTCATGATGTCCAAAACTCAGTAGGCTGTGATGTAATCATCGAGCCAACGGAACTCATGGTTCCATCATATCTGGCGAAGGCACTTTCCGCCATGGAGCGGCGATCAGCAAGTGACATTCCTAACATTTGATCCTCTTCTTTCTCCCCAGGTGGCTCAGGCCCCATGCCCTTGGTAAGATACACTTCCAACGCGTTTGATTGGCGAAGGAAATAGTTCGCGCGAATAGCTGCTTGCCTTGGAGGGGTAAGACTAAACTCACTGGTGCGTGCAACCAACAATCCATGCGCAATCTTCCATGCATTAACGTGGACGTTAAATTCATCTACAGGGTTGCCTTCACGTTCAATACTTTTCTGCTGCATCTCGTGCGTAAATTGAACTAGATCCAAGTATGATTCTTCTTCCTCGTTTAAACCCATTGCGTTTACCAGAGATGGCAGAGTCACTTGAATGCGCAACGGAATCATGGTCCCGCAATCTCTTTTCAGTTTAAAAACCTGTACCCTGGTTCCTGAACCTTTAAAAAGGCGCTCGAAAGGATAAGTTAATGAAATATTGGCAGTATCTTATTCCCGTCATAGCTCTCATCCTGATGAGCTTGCCGACGATGTACCCTCAACCAGTGCTACAAACAGACGGCATCGCGTACTACGGTTTTGCCAAGACCTGGTCTGAAACAGGCTCGTTTGAGGCAGACGTGCCTGAATACTACCGGTTTGCGAGCGTCCAAGAAAGCAAAGTAGGACACTACACACCCTTCGTCACCGTAACATTAGGTATTTTACTCAAAATGGGCGGAGATGTATTGTGGTTGAATGGAATCTACTGTGGACTCTTGTTTGCGATGGCTGCATGGTTCATCTATTTGCTAAGCAACTACCTAAAAATCAATCCTTTACTCGTTTTACCATTAGCGTTATTGAACATCCGACCCTACTTCACCGCATGGGTTGGATCACTAACTGCTTTCGCTGGCTTTGCCTTCAGCATCCCTGCGGTCTACTACGCGATTAAGTTTTTTGACAGCAACGATTGGCAAGATGGCTTCTGGGCTCTTGCATTCCTGCTGCTTACCGGACTTTCTTACATCCAATTTGTATTATACACGCTTACCTTGTTCGTCATCCTGTTTATAGCAAGACTGATGAAGAATATGGAGATCACCTGGCCAAAAGTGAGAGCAAAAACTTTCAAAATCAAATGGAAGAGTGGATGGTTGGTCGTTGTTGGCGCAGCCATCACCGCCGTAATCATCAAAGTCTTCATGTTCGCAGCCTCTGGAAGGAAAGGCTACATTACTGATTATGTGAACTATCTCATGCAAAATGGTGTTGGATATCCAAGGATATGGGAGCTACCCGTACTAACAGACAACGCGATCGTTGTTGCTCTGGCCATTGGCGGGTTAGCGTACGCAATCTACAAACAAAGATGGTATCTGGTGGCGCTAGCAGCAGGAACTTTAGGCTGCCTACTGTCCGGACCATTACTAGGATTGAGCAACGCCTGGATATTTACCTACGTACTAAGATTCTACACTTTAAACGCAGTCTTCCTAGCATTACTTGCAGGCTACCTGATCCAAAGACTATGGAAGTACAAGCTCACCAAGATTGTTTTCGGTGTTGCGGTCGCAGCACAACTTGTCATGTTCATAGCCTTTGCTAGCATGGTACAACCGGCCATCACGGCAGAAGAGATGCACGTCTCCAACCTTTTACAGAGCACCAACAAACCCATCACCTTTGTAGAAAACGTGGACTTTGGCAACAACTTTGCAGAGCCAGCATGGATCATGGCCTTTGCCCAACCACAAGCCTTTGAAGTAGTCTTCGAAGTACCTGACTACCTCCCTGCAGGATTAGTATTAGTGGAAGACAAGACCGTTCTAACAAAAGACGAACTCAAACTATTAAGCTTCCGCAAGGTAGTGTACGAAGGCGAGAAGGTGCTGCTTGTAGAATAAGCTTTTAAGCCCACACCTCAAGACAAGATCATGAAAATAGGAGACAAAGAAATTGGCTCACCCGTATTCATCATTGCAGAGATAGGCCTAAACCACGACGGCAGTGTTGACAAAGCAATAGAACTTGTTGATGCAGCAAAAAAGGCAGGCGCACACGCAGTAAAGTTTCAAAAGCGAGATCTTGCGTCGTTATACCCGAGCGGCGTCATTGAAGGAAAGGAAAGCGCCGACCAAAGCGTAGAAACCTTAATCCCTGCGCTTATCAAATGCGAATTGTCAGAGGATGAACTGGACAAGATACGCCAGCACTGCGAAAGCACAGGAATAATGTTCTTCTTCACACCCTTTGATGAGAAGAGTGCAGACATCCTGGAAGGGAAAGTACCTTGTTACAAGATAGCAAGCGCCGACTGCGGCAATCTCTCCTTATTAGATTATGTTGCCAAGAAAGGAAAACCCCTCATCCTGAGCACAGGCATGACGCAGTTAGACCACGTCAAGAAAGTTGTTGCCTTCCTGCAAGAACGCAACGTCGAGTTCATGCTCAATCACTGCATCAGTGGCTATCCGCCCGGCACTGAAAGCTTGAATCTAAACTATTTGAAAGAACTACAAAAACTAGGCGTACCCATCGGGTACTCTGCGCACGAACTAGAACCAGAATATTCTTTGGTGGCTGTAGCCATGGGTGCTGTGGCCGTAGAAAAACACATCACCTATGACCGGAGCGCCCCAGGACCCGACCACAAAGCAAGCCTTACACCCGAAGAGTTCGCAGAAGCCGTCCAACTAATCAAACAAAACATGAGCTATGAAGAAGTCCTTGAAAAGTATCCACACGTCAAAGAAAGTCTAGGTACAGGAGAACGCGTGCTAACACGAGAGGAAGAACTTTCAAAGATCCCACTACAAAAATCCATATACCTAAAGAAGGATGTTGCTGTAGGCAGCAAGCTCACAAAAGAAGACTTGTGGGTGCGCGGCCCTGGAGGCGGCATGAACCCTATTTGTTATTATGATGTTGTTGGCAAGACCTTGAAACGAGATGCAAAGCAAGGAGAGGCCCTACGAGAGGCACACTTTGAGGAAAAGAGCGACGATTGGCCCAGAGATTTCAAGCAAGATTGGGGATTTAAGCTGCGACCTGCAGAAGCCGAAGACTTCAGAGATGAAGACATGCCTCTTTTTGAGTTTCACATGAGCCCTGCAGACATCGTACGACCTTTCAAGCCAGACAAAAAGTTCAAACAACGCTTAGTCGTGCACACCGCCGAAATATTACCTGAAGATCTAGGCTTTTCTGGCACCGACACGAGAAGCTACGTAGACATGTGCAGCTCTGATGATGAAGTAAGAAAGGCAAGCGTTGAAATGATGAAGCGCACGATCAAAAAAACCAAAGAGATGGCCCCCTATTTTGAGGGCATACCTAAAGTGGTTATCCATGTGGGCGGCTACTCAACAACCAAAGATTTTGATGAAGAATTACGCGGAAAAATGTTTGCTCTAGGTGTTGACAGCTTTGCCCAGCTAGACAAGGAAGGAGTTATTCTCTTACCTGAAAACATGCCTCCCTTCCCTACTCACGCAAGTGCACGGTGTTATCAAGCGTTCTTTTCCAAAGCAGAAGATCTGGTGAAGTTTTGCCAAGCAACCAAACTAAAAGCGTGTTTTGACACCAGTCACGCGCAATTGTACTGCAACGCGTATGGTGGAACGTTGTTAGACTATGCAAAAAAGGTGCTGCCCTATACCGACCATTTGCACATCGCAGATAGCAGCGGTATTGATGGTGAAGGGTTGCAAATTGGCGAGGGCATGGTGGACTTCCCACCCATTTTCGAACTTTTCAAAGACAAAACGTTCACCTGGGTTGGAGAGATTACAAACGGTCATAAAGATGACTACGAAGGGTTTAAGGAAGCGAATAGACAACTAAAAAAGATTGCCAGCACTATTCTGTGATGTGGCTAACATCATTCACGTGTTTGACGCGCACGTGTCTGCCGTCGATGGTCACGATGTTTAAGCAACAATTATCCTGTTCGTAGCGATAACGTAGGTTGTGTGGTATGTTCATGAAATGCCCGAGGATCACTGCGTTGAGGCTGCCGTGCGCGATGAAAAGTATCTTACCCTTTGCTTCCTTTATGACATTCTCTATGAACGGTATCACACGGTTGTGGACGTCCTCCATGTTCTCACCATCAGGAGGACGAACATCCTCCTCTCTTGCCCATCTTTCTTCGAGATCAGGGTGCTGAGCATGGACTTCATTCATGCGCATACCATCCCAGCCTCCCTTGCCTCGCTCTTTTAGTTCCTCAACCGGGATGATCTCTTGGTTGTGGTGTTTGTTTATTATCTCAGCAGTTGCCCGAGCCCTGCCTAGGGTGCTGGTGAAGATTTTCTCAAACTTCACGTCCTTGAGTCGGAGGGCAAGCTGCTCTGCCTCCTTTTTCCCTTTTTCAGTGAGTCCAGAATCAGTCTGTCCTTGGGTTATCCCCGACTTGTTGCCTTCTGTCTCGCCGTGGCGTGCTAGGTAGAGTTCGATCATAGTAGGACCTCTGCGAATTTTAGGTCGTTAAGCGTGTCGATGTTGAGGCTTTCCTTCTCATCTAACACCAGAGGCAGAATAGTGTCGCCAACAATGGAGTTTTTCTCTGTAAGCACGCTTGTACGGATGACGTTCACGGCACCATTATGCCTGTAGACCGTGTCCATCCATTCTTTAGGGGCACGACCTGCGTCTTTGCCAGTCATACTTTCAGGCAGGAAGGGTTTGAGGTACTCTCCTTCCTTTTTCCATATTTTGAAGGGATGGTCGTGGGTTTCGTGGACGCTCATAACGCTGTCTGTCTCAGGATGTTGGGTGAGCAGGTCTATACCCTTGTCAATGCTTTCTCCTGTGCGTAGAGGATTGGTTGGCTTGAGTTGGACGACAAGTTCTGGAATGTAACCTTCTTTTTTGAGTTCAGCTAGCGCGTGCTTCAACACCGGTAAGCTCTTTGCCTTGTCAGTTGCATGCTCTTCTGGCCGCAGGAAGGGCACCTCTGCGCCGTGTTGTTGTGCCACGTCGGCAATCTCCTGACTGTCAGTGCTTACGATGATTCGTGGTTTGTGTTTGCTGGACTTGGCAGCGTCGAGGGTCCACGCGATGAGTGGCTTGCCTGCTAAGGGAATGATATTTTTCTTAGGGATACGCTTACTTCCCCCTCTTGCTTGGATAACCACTA
Organism: Candidatus Woesearchaeota archaeon; assembly: GCA_030750765.1. Taxonomy (GTDB): domain Archaea; phylum Nanobdellota; class Nanobdellia; order Woesearchaeales; family ARS49. Next base: position 358,010 of record JASMHM010000001.1, read on the forward strand.
AGACGTCCATGATTTATAAAGCGTCTAGGAATTTATAAAGGTGCGCGATCATTAGTACGGGCTGAAGATCTCATCTACCTTGACCGTTCTCCCTTCCTTGTTGGAGAGCGAGGCAGCCATGATGACCTTCATGGTTTCATAACCGCTTCTGAGATTGTACTCTAGAGGGGGTAGTTTGCCTTGCTGGATGCACTCTAAGAACAGTTTTTCTTCGTTGATAAACCATTGGTCTCGTTTTTCTTTCATAGAATGCACTTTTTCGTGTTTTACCTTCCCCTCGTCTACGCGCATCACGACAACGTCATTGTCACCCTGTCTATCCCACAGTATGGTGCCCTCTGTGCATCGTACTAAGAAGTGGGCGCGGCTTTGATTGCAAAAGAGATCTGTGTGTGCGGTCCCATAGACACCATTCTTGAATTTGAGTATGAGCTCGGCGTTGTCATTGCTTGTCGTGGTGATGTCAGTAACCTTTCCGGTCATGCACATCACGCTTTCTATACCCCCGCCGATGTGTAGTAACAGGTTGATGCCATGGCTGTCCTCGAGCATGGTGTCTCCTCCCATTTCTTTATGACCAATAAACCAAGAGTCTGGAGGATGACCGAGATGCATGAGATTGGCGCTGTGGCTGTTCTCCGAGTGGAATGCCACAGGATCTCCGACCACTTTTTGTTCAATTAATTCCTTGATCTTCTTGACAGGTTCGCTGTGCCGGTTCATGTAGCCTATCATAGCGACTAACTTTTTCTCTTCGATGAGTTTGAAAAGGTCCTTAAGATTCTTTTGTTCTCTTTGTGTGCGTAGCTTTTGCTGGGCTGCGTCTTCCTTAGGATGGACTTCTTCGAAGTCTAAGCATAATGGCTTTTCGCAGAGGATGTGCAGGCCTTTTTTGGCACATTCTAGTGCGCACTCGATGTGGAAGCGTGCGGGTGTGCCTATGACTGCGGCTACGAAGTCTCCTTCCAATGCTTTGTGAAGGTCTTCATGAACGGGAATGCCTATTTCTTTTATTACTTCGTTGCGAACGTCCTCTTTGGGTTCTACGCCTTCTACCTCACAGCCTTGTGCTAGAAAGTTCTTCATGTGACGTTGGCCTATACTTCCACCACCAACGACGAGTATCCTTGTCATGTTTTCTTTCACAAGCGTTTTGCTTATAAACTTTCCTCCATCAAGAATCCATAGTGTTCTACTGCGGTTAGTGCGTTGGGGAAGATGCGTTTGGGTAGCTTATCCAGCAGGCCCGGAAGTCTATCACCCTCATAGTAGTGCCTTCGTAGGCTTCTTAGCGAGCGCATGAGCTCCCATCGTACGATATATGGAACTAGACTTTGTAATTCTTCTGCAGAGAGCAGTCGTACGCTGTTGTATCCTGCAAGAAAGGCCCTTGTTGCTTCTTTGTAGCTGTCCCACACGCCTTGGTGGATGGCGTTGCCCACAAAATGCATGAGAGAGTTGGCCACGTCGTCAGCAAGTGGCGCCACGGCAAGGTTGTCAAAGTCCAGCATGGCAACGATCTTTCCTTGTCTTACGAGCGTGTTGTTGGGGTGGAAGTCCATGTGGCAGATGCCTTGTTGGAGTGCTTTGGGATGTAAGTGTTGTTGGACAAACCGCATGAGCTTGTCAACGTGGGGAATGTTTCGTTTGAAGTATGCGCACACTTCTGGTTTGCTGCACGCGTGGCCTTCTGCGAGATCTTGTTTTAGCTGCTCCCACACGGGCACAGAATCTTCAAAGGGTTTGTCAAAGGGAATGTGTGTGGGAATCTCTTCATAAAGGTTGGGTTGGGCTTCTAGAAGGCGTAGGCCTACTTGGTGGAATTGCGCTAGCAATCTTCCTGCGTCCTCTAGCTCTGCCTTGGTTGTTGTGGCATGTTCCCCTAGTACGAAAGGATGTAAGGAGAAAAAATTCTGGTCCTCCACCGCGACATCTTTGGCCGGTAAGGGTACTGGCAATCCTTGTGACTGAAAATGGGCGGTGAGTTTTTCGATAAAGGCGTGTGCAGTGTGCGATGCCTGTTTTTCTTTTTCTGTTGTTGCCGGCCTCCACAACAAATGTTTGAGTAGGTACACAGTATCTTTGGTGTTCACACGGAATATCCTACTTACCGGCGTGGGCTCGTTGTATTGTGAGATGTGCTCGACGTCGTTTACACCAAAATGGGTTTGTAACACTTGGATAAGTTGCTTTTTCTCAGCTTCATCTATCGACGTGAAAGAGATAGCTTCTGTGGGCATGGCACCGATGGCTTGCATGGTTTAAAAATCAAAAGAGGGCTTTTAAACTTGCTGGACTGGAAGTTCTCTGATCCAAGTAATCATTTCCTTAAGACCCTCGTCGAAGTCTTTGGTTGGTTCCCAACCTAGAACGTCCTTTGATTTGGTGTTGTCTGGAACCCTTCTTCGGACGTCGTGCTTGAACTCTTGGACGTTCTTGACTTCTAAGGTTCCTTCTTGACCAGAAAGAGCAAAAATCTTATTTGCAAGATCAATCATGGTGATCTCGTGATTGCTTCCTATGTTAAAACTCTCGTTGACTGCTTTTTCTGACTCTGCTGCGAGGATGAATCCTCGGGCCATGTCGCTAACATGAGTGAAGCATCTTGTTTGCTCTCCATCCCCAAGCATTTCCATGGTGCCGCCAGCTAGTATTTTCCTGATAAAGTCAGGAATCACGTTAGCGTAGCCAACTTCTTGGTGTAAGTAAGAGTTCACACCATAACAGTTGAAAGGTCGGATGATGGTGTAGTTGACCCCAAACTCTTCGGAGTATGCTTTTGCGTAATATTCTGTGACGAGTTTGGAAAAGCCGTAGATGTTTTTTGGAGGAGGGATCTCGCCAACATCAGATTCTTTGCTGGGAAATCGATCAGTATCTGCAAAGACCATGCTGCTGCTTGCAACAACAACCCTTTTCGTGCCTGCCTTTTTTGCTGCCTCGAAGACTGCAGATAACAATTTTAAACTTCCATCAAGGATGGTGGCGGGTTTTTGACTCATATAGCCCACCCCTCCTACTTTTGCAGCCAAGTGCAGGCATACATCGATGCCTTCCATGGCCTTGTCCGCGTTTTCTTGTAGGGTTAGATCTCCGTTCAAGAATTCTACACCTTCAGGCTCTTGTCCGGTCTTGCTGAGGTTATCAGCTACGCGAACCGTATGACCTTTTGCGAGTAATTGTTTGCATACTTCGCGTCCGATAAATCCTGCTCCTCCGGTAACTAGAATGTTCATAGCGGCACAAATCTCACATGAGGTAGTTTTTCGATGTCTTCTGAGCTTACTCCCCAGCCGTCAAAGAGAAGTAATGGCTTTTCTGTTTTTTGGGCTAGCCGGAAAATGTCCAAGTCAGAATGTGAAGAATGGTTGTTCAAAAACAATACTGCATGCGCACCATCAAACCCTTCTTCAGGTGTTGTTGGCTTTACTCCAAACTCGTTGAGTTCTGTTGCGTCAACAACCGCATCGTAACCGTGCACGTTGGTAATTCCCGCAGCTTTTAGATGTGATAGTATGTCTAGCGTTGTGGAAAATCTGGTATCACTAGTTTCTGGTCTTCCTTTGAAGGCAAATCCTAGTAGAAACACTTTCATTTGTTCTTTAGGAATGCCGTGTTCCTGACAAAAGGCTAGAACTCTTTCGGAAACGTAGTATGGCATGCTTTCGTTGGTCTTTCTGGTTATCGGAATTATTTGGGGTGTGAAGCCTGCCTTTTTTGCGCTGTGCATGAATAAGTAAGGATCCTTTCTTAGACAATACCCACCCACGCCTGGACTGGGTTGTGGCATGTTGCCTCGCGGATATCCTTCGTTTGCTCTTGCAATTATCTTGTTGGCTGATAGGTTCAAGCTGTTGCATGCTAGTGCGAATTCGTTGACAATACCAAACGTTGCATCTCTATACACGTTGTTTAGCAATTTTGCCATCTCGGCCTCCTCCAAGGAGTCCATGCTAACAATGAAGGGCGTTAACTCTCTAAAGATATTGATGGCGATGTCTGTGCTTTGCTTGTTGTATCCGCCAACGATTTGGGGCAGCTCACGCAATTCCTGTAGTGCCTTCCCTTCTAGGGTGCGTTCGGGCATGCTTGCAAAGTGGAACATTCCCGCCTTCATGCCTGATGCTTGTTGTAGAGCAGGCAGGACCACGCTTCTGCAGGTTCCTACAGGCACGGTACTTCGTACGATGACAACGTCTCCTCTTTTCAGGACGTTGCCCACTGCGTTACTTGCAGCTTTGATATGTTCCAGGTTTGGCTCGTTGTTCGGCTGGACAGGTGTGCCCACGCAAATAATGTAGACGTCTGCCTCTTCAGGCATGTTTGACTGGATGGTTAGGGTTCTGTTGAGTGTTCGCTCCAACACTTTTTGCAATCCTGTTTCGTGGAAGGGAGGATTTCCTTGATTAAGCATGTCTACGATTTCTTGGCTGATGTCTGTTCCTGTCACCTTGAGTCCAACGTCTGCCATGGTTGCGGCTAACGTTAACCCCACATAGCCCATGCCTACGATACACACATGTCTTGTTTTGGCTTCGCTTGCTCGCCAGATGTCATAAAAGTTCAGTATGTCTGACACTTTCTTTGGATGTTCGTGATACAGGAGCACTTGTCTGATGTTGAAGCCGGACTGTGGCTCCTTGCCGCGTGATCGTAACTCTTCCTCAATGCCTTTAACCAATTCAGGATAGCTTAAGGCGTCAGACATCACGATGGGTTCTGCGTTCATGATGTCTTTTATGGGAGAATCGAGCGTGGCCCCGCTTATCAGCCCCTTTCTGATGTCTCCATCGGTGACTATGCCTTGTAGTTGTTTGTCAGCGTCAACGACCAGGGCTATGCCTGCTTGGGCCCCTTTTCTTGGAGCCTCGTTAATCACGGTCAATACCTCTTTTATCGTGGCTGTGGAGGCCACATGTAGGTCTTCGATATTCACGACTAAAGACGCTGTGGAGCGTTTAAAAACATTATGGACCAGGGTTACAGCGGAAGACCATGCCGGTTTCTACACCCTGAGAATAGAAGCTTGTCTCCTTTGTGCAGGTGTTTACGGCCTCCCATAGGGGTCCTTGCTTGTTTATAGGAGGGAAGTCCACCCACATGATGGTACCGCCCTTCTTGAACTCTGATTGTAGGTAGCCTGCATTGATGGAAGTATCATTAAAGAAGTCAAGATTTGTCTTTTCATACTCATCCAAGTATAACTTTAGCGCCCAGTTCCTAAAAAAGTACAGGTGCTGGTCTGTGGGCGTGGTTTCTTTGACATAGTCAATAGTGTGCTTGGTCACTTGGTTGATGTTAGGATGGGTTGTTCCATAAGCAAACTCTTCGATGAGGTAGACGTTCAACACTAAGCTGGTGGCTAACAACAGCGCAAGCGTGGTCTCCTTATGGGGCAGCACCCAATACGCTATAACCGCGAGTGACGCTATGATAAATGCTAGGGCGATGCTGGAAAAGCTTGCTAAGAAACCAATAGGCCCCGAGCCGCCATTGAAAGGTATCAAGAACTGCCAGTCCAAAGACATGGCACGTTGTACGTACGCTTCTTTAGGGTAGAAGGGGAGTTGTTCTTGGGTTTGGTTGGCCCCTACAACCATGACCAGCATTAAGATGGAGAAGAAGGCAAAGCTCTGCCACCATCCTTTAGGCTTTTTGACCGTGACCTTGCTTAACCCGATAAACAAGAAGGCAGGCATCAGCAGCGTGAAGTATCTATCAAAAGGACTGAAGTTGTCATTCACGAACAAGGTATAGAAAAGGATGAGCAACACCACCCAAACGTACCATCTGAAGTGTGCTTTTTCGTATTTTTTTATTCCCATAATGAATAGGGCACCAAAAGGTAGAGCTACCCAAAGCAAAGCGTACAACAGTTGTACAACGTAGGGCATGATGTGAAATTCTTGGAGCGTTTTCATCGTCATGTTCGCCCCCCTTTCTATCGTGCTGTAGAAATGGTTGCTTTTGGTTGCAAACGAAAGAATAGGGAAGATGGCAAAGATGGCGGTGGTGATGAGACCTGCGATAAGACATCGCTTGATGGCCAACTTCCAATCTTTATGATAATACCATTGATCAAGTAAGAGTAAGGGATAGAAAAGGAAGCATTCGTACCTGCTGAGCATGCCAATGCCGCCTGCGATACCAAAAATGTACAACCATTTCACGTCTTTGGTTTTGTCCAAGCTAATCATAGCGTACATAGCGAGTAAGAATGCGAACAACATGTTCACACCGTTTAATTCTACTGCTACCGAAGCCCACACGGCATAAACAGAGAAGGCAAACAATCCAGCAGCCCAGAGCCCTGCCTTCTCATCATACATTCGTTTGCCGATAAGGTACACTAACCAAATGTTGAGCATCCCGAACAGGAGGCTTGCCAGCCTTGTGGCTAACGTGGCATCAGGGATGAACGTACCAAACAGCTGGTTCATCCATGTTGGCAAGGGAGGCATCTCAAAGTTTTCTATCAAACCTATATGGTTAGTAGGCATGGCTCCCGGCACAAACCGGTACTCATCCCCATACACTAAATGCGTAAGTGCAGGCAATCGCACTGCTAGTGCTAACAAGAGGATAATCCATAAGACATGCTTTGCTTGCATGCATTAAGAGTTAACTGTGCGGTTAAAAGGTTTCTGTAAACCCCCAATCCAATACCTTTTTAAGCGGCCAGCAAGGTGATAAGGGATGGAGGCGACTAAGAAAGGCTGGGAAAAGCACTGGAAACGCTTGGACACGCCCAGTGCATTCAGCAAATTCGCCCAATTCTTCAGACTCAACTTCAGAGCTCGTGCAGTCAGACAGGCATTCCGCAAACACTTTCCTGCAACAGGAACGTTTGTGGAAACCGGCAGTGGAAGCTCACAAACAAGCTACAGAATTCCAAGAGAAGGAAAGACCTTAATCGCGGTTGACTACGCACAAAGACCCCTAGACATCGCCAAGCGCTTTGTGGACAAGACAGTCAAGGCAGACATAAGAAAAATGCCCTTCAAGAAGGACAGCATTGATGGTATCTGGAATCTGGGCGTCATGGAACACTTTACAGCGAAGGAAAGAGCAGTCATCTTCAAAGAATTTCGCCGAGTGTTGAAGCCCGGAGGCAGGATCGTACTCTTCTGGCCCACACCACACGCTTCTGACAGAATAGTCCTTTCCATGGTAAGTAGCGTGTACCGCTTCTTTGGTGTTGCGAAGACCTTCTTTCCTGATGAACCAGGAAGAATAACCCCCTGGCAAGCCAGGGCAGAGTTACAGCAGAACAAGTTCAAACCGCAAGCAGCCTACATGCCCTTTTGGGATTGTTGGACTGAGATGATTGTTGTGGGTGAAAAATGAAGTTGCGAGACAGGTTTCGTAAGGCACACAACTGGGTACCGACTTGCGACAAACTTCTAGACATTGGTGGAGATAAGGGAGATGTTACGAACGAATACTTGCAAAAAGCAAAAGAAGTACACTTGCTAGAGATCAATGCTGAAGCAGTAAAACATTGCAAGAAACATTTCCCTAAAGTAAAAGCCAAGCAAGGAGAGGCTGAAAAACTTCCGTACTGTAACAACATGTTTGATGTAGTTGTGATGACCGAAACCTTGGAGCACGTGCAAGATGCGCAGAAAACGATCAGCGAAATCCATAGAGTGTTGAAAAAGGACGGAACCTTGATCATGAGCACACCAAACACGGGCTTGTTTGAATTCATGGACGTATTCAACCTCAAATTTCGCTTTCCCTTCCTGTTTAGGATGGTAAAAGGAGAACAGGCTGCGAAGTCCTACACGCAAGAGCCAGATTGGCACAGACATTACTCCTTGCAACAATACAAACGATTGCTCAAAGAAGATTTTGGCATACAGAAGGTGCACAGAGGAGGGTTCTTTGTGTGGCCACTACTCTGGTTTGTCCAAGACGGCATCCTGCACTTCCTTTTCGAAAAAAACCCAACATGGGTAGACGCCATCAAGAACACACTCATGGAGTTAGACTTTAGTATTGACTACGGATCGTTCGCCTTCAACATCATGATACGAGCGAAAAAGATTTCTTGAACAAGGGCAACGTTTTTGCCTTGGTAAACCTACTAGCAATCTTTCTTGCCTTACGAGATAATTTGGTTTGGTTGAGAAGTACGAACTCATACGCCACTACAGTGTCTGCCACGGTGTTGACCACTAACCTTGGAGAGAGTTCTCTTACCGCTTCTTTGTAGCCACACTGCTCTGTTACGATAGGTGTGAAGCCTGCAGCCATTGCCTCTATGATGTTGATCCCTGCAGGTTCTAGGCGAGCAAGATTAGCGTACACCCCACACTTTTCCAAGATTTTCTCAGGGCGAGGAACCTTTCCTGTAACAATGATTCCTGCCTCTTGACTGATCCAGGATAACTCACGCGATAAAGTTCCAACCAAGTACAAGTCCAGGTCGTGCTTGCTTTGCAAGGCGGTTGCTAACGCCGCCAATCTGTCCACACCCTTTTTCATGTTAAGATGCGGCCCTATGAAACAAAGGTTCTTGTTCTTCGCTGGTTTGATCTTTGCGTATGGTGTCGTGTCTACATACGGAGGCACGATGGAACGGGAAGCCTTCCAAGCCACATGATCGTCCATGAACCCGCTAGTGCTTATGATATTGGTGACTAGCTTGCCCGCCATATCAAACAATCCACGCACTACAAAATTCCACTGCGTTCTTTCGATGAAAAAGGGGTCAGAATTGATAGCCACGACCTTAAACTTTCCAAACAAACGCTTCAATAACAAACCCGAGACCATCATCGGACTCTCAATCAAGTAAACATCCGCCTTTGGCAGGAATAACCCCCTAATAAACACATAAGCATGCATGAGTATGCCTGTGTTCTTTGCCCAACGTGGGGCAAAGCTAACAAATTGGGCATGCTGGCTCTTTGCCCAAGCCTCATGCACAGGATGAGGATCAAAATACAAGAACACAACCTTCATACGTTCCTTACATCCCAAACCTTTAGTGACATCCTCCCAATCCTAAAGGACTGGGCTTCCAGTTAAAAACCTTTTGCTGGAGGGTTCCTGCTTCACAGACTGACTTACCCCGAGAGGTAGCGGTCCTGTCTCTACAGGCGTGAATTCGGGCAAGCCCTGCCCTACTGCTCTCTTCAATATTTCCAAAGCGGAATTGAAATCTCTATCCATAACAAAACCACATTCACACTCGTGCGTTCTCTGTGATAACTCTTTCTTTTCTTTCCTTCCACATGCTGAGCACGTTTGTGTTGTTCCTCTGGGGTCTACTTTGATTACTCGAGTGCCCGCACTTTCGGCCTTGTACTCAAGCATTCTAACAAAGCAAGCCCAAGAAGCATCCATAATATTCCTTGCATTAAACGATGAGCGAATCATTCCATGTATGTTCAAGGCCTCAACAGCAATAAAAGTATATGTTTTTGCATACCCACGTGAAAGCTTGTGGAGAAAATCATTGCGCTGGTCAACGATTTTTTCGTGGACTCTCGCAACTCTCCTCTTTTGTTTTTCTCTGTTTCGAGAACCTTTTTTTGTTCTGGAGAGTCGTTTTTGTGCTCTTCTCAATCGCTTCAAACTCTTTCCCAAAATTTTTGGACTGTCTTCCCGATGCCCATCGCTGTCAAACACGAAATTGGTTATGCCCAGATCAATACCGACAGCTTTCTCGTCACGAGCCGGCAGAGGTTTCGTAGTTGATTCTGCGGCAACAAATGCAAACCACCTCCCGCTCGCATGTTTTTTGATGGTGACTTGTTTAATCTTTCCTTCAATCTCACGATGCATGATGAAGGGAATTTTGTCAATTTTGGAAAGATGGAGTAAGTCGTAGCGTGTGTTTCGTGGGATGATTTTGAATCCGGATTGGTTGTACGTGAAGGTTTTGAACCAGGCCTTGCCTTTGAATCTTAGCTTGCCTACCTTCATTCCCTTCCTCTTCAGACCAGACAGCACTCTTAGGTGAGCAAACAAACGATAATTCTCATACTGTAAAACTTTTGAATATGCATCACACAATTCAGGATGTTTTCTTTTAATCTCTAAGATAAAATGTTGCAGATCCACCTGTTTAATCTTCTTTTTGCTAAATCGTTCCAGCAAGGCGTCGTACACAAAACGACACCTGTCAAGCGTCCACAATAATTTCTTCTCTTGAGGGGGTGTTGGGTACAACCGAAATTTATACGTTCTTATCATACAAACTTTAGCAAGATTTACACCCCTATATGCTTCACGCACGCATGTCCAGTGTCCAGTGACTCCGACGAGAAAAACCGGAAATCTTCCGGGAAAATAGCCTAAAGAATAGAGTAATCGACCGGTATGCCCTAACACAAACAACGAAGCAAAAGTAGGATTTATAAAAGTACGAATGACCCACACCATACCTTTTTAAGGAACCGACGAGGTGTTGATGAATGAGGATATCGAAAGAGGAGCATTGGGAGCAACAGCAGCAAGAAGAGTTCAAAACAAGAAAGGAAGGAACCACGCTGGCACAAAGCAAGAAGGCAGCTTACTTTATTGATATTCTCAAGAAGCATCAAGCTAAGAAAGTGTTGGATCTTGGTTGCAATGATGGCGGTTTTACCATGCGATTGGAGCAAGAAGGTTTTGAGGCCATAGGTATGGACCTGCCCGATGTCGTCAAACACGCACAACAAAGCTTTCCCAAGGGTCATTTTGTTGCTGGCAGCGGAGAGAAGAAGTTTCCCTTCAAAGATGGAAGCTTTGATGCCATTATTGCGTCCGAAATCATCGAGCACATCCAGGAAGACAAGCAATTCATTGAAGAATGCAAACGCATACTCAAGAAAGGAGGGATGCTGATAATGGCCACCCCAAATCCAGAGTACGCCATCCATGTTTGGCTGCGCATGCTAGGTTACAAATGGGACAAAGGTCAGGACATGCACGCCAGAGAGTACACCTGGGAAGAGTTCAAGACCTTGCTCTCCCCCCTTTCGAACGTCACCATCAAAGGCATTCCGTTCTCATACATCGATCACAAGAGCAAAGTAGGCTGGATTGAACGCTTTCTTGCAGACAGACAGAAACATACCTTGGTTGCTGTTGGGGTGCGATAGGTTTAAAAGACAGTCCTCTTTTGTAGTATTGTGAGTGGAGTAACTGAATTTATAGATAATCCGACTTATTTTGGTAGAGATACCGACGGCGTTTCACTGACCGACCATAGCGAGACTTTCGCCCTCAACGAAGAAGGCGATGTGGATTGGGAAAGTATTGTAGAAGACGCCAGTAGAGAAAGCGAGTCGCGCAGGACTCGAGATGTCAGAGCCGTGTATCAGCGAATCGTCTCGCAATAGGTTTATAAAGGACGTTCTTGTAGATTGCTTAGACGGCCATAGGGAGTGGGTCCCACCCGGTCTCATTCGAACCCGGAAGTTAAACCACTTTCCGTACCGGTCTGTACTGCGCTTTAGGTGTGGGAAAACCGGTAAGCTGTCACCCTTTTTTATATTGGATCTAGCAAAGGTGTCTTTGCAGGTGCATACTTTGAAGCTGCAGCCATCAAAACGTTTGTTGCAACGCCTGCGATGAGCACACTCGGATAGTACATCACGTTGAGCGCGATACCAGATAGCGCACCAACAGCGTATCCCATTCTTTGGTACCATCGAGAACCACCTCTTGCAGAGCGCATTGCTGCTCCACCTACGGTGTATCTTCCAGTGAGAATCGTGGTAGCCGTTCCTAAGGCATCTAGCGTTGTAACCAATCCTTTACCTGCTGCCGCAAGTGTGTCGGGTAATCGTGGGCTCATAGAGAGTAGTAGTGTACTCACCCTTATAAATTTAGTGCTGATTTTCTTGCTATGCAGTTTTTGGGTGATTTCATGAAGCAATGTAGCCTTGTACCCAGCAGTCGGACGTTTGAAAGCATGCATGAATTGGTTTCAGTCATGCGTGAAGTTAACGATCTGTTCAAAAAACCAGTATCAGAACCCGTTCTGGACGCTGTTGAAAAGGTCGATAGAAAAATATACTCAGGCACCTACGACATGCGGCCTCCTGCCATACCTTGCGGTCAGACCATGACCGCTCCGTACTTGCATGCTGCGTACGCAGAGGTACTCTCACAGCACTTACCAAAAGCGTGCAAGATCTTAGAGGTGGGAAGCGGTACAGGCACTCAAGCAGCCATCTATGCTAAGGCAATGCCTGGTGCGATCGTTATAACTTCGGACGTTCATGAAAAACTTGTTGAAGAATCTAACAGACATTTCGGAAGGGAAGGGCTGAGCGCAAGCGCACTGCATGTTGCTCCTGGAAGCTTGGACAAGGCACGCATGTTTGCTCCCTTTGACGCTATTACGTTCGCGTGCAATATCTCAGAAGACCGAGTGAAGGAATACGCACCGATGGCAAAGACATGCCTGTTGGCCCCAGTCACTATGCCCGAACAAGGACCACACGTAGCGATGTTAACCTTGATGAACCCCACGGGGACCGTCATGATGGAGTTGGGCGGCGCAATGTTTGTTCCCTTTCAAGAATAGCTAAAGTACAACAAGAGAATGTTTGCTAGGTAGATTGCTCCACACACCAAACAATAATACTTCACTTTGGTGTGCATAACCCATGCTAGATAGAGGCTTCCTGCTACTGCCAACCAAGCAAGATAACGAACGTACAATGCTTGTTGGGCATGGACCAGGACAAGCACGAAGATATAGAAAACAACTCCCCACACAGGGTTCTTCACCCCAAACGTTTTGGAGTAAGGACTTGATAGAACTTTACTACAGCGCACCTTACTAGAGATGTCACATACCGCCGGCCCTTTGGACGCCTTTCCCTCTACGTAGAAAGCGTACAATGATAATAGCAAGCCTGCGCTGGCAACAATGGTAAGCGGATCCATACCCAAACTCACTCCTCCAAGTATATAATAATTTCTTTGTTCTTCTCATCCACTTCTTTGAGCAAAGGTTTGGCGTTCTTCACAAACTCCTTCCAATGCGGTCCTTTGTATTGCTTTTGGACCTCTTTCAACAACCCGTCGACCTTTTGATAGTGTTCATACAAGATTTCTGCCTTGCGATGGTAGTCCTGCTCTTCCTTTTGCAATTCCTCCACGCGCTTTTCTTGCATCATAACTGCCTTTTCCATTTTTTTCTTGAATTTCTCTGCTTCTGGGTCCACGTCAGACTTTTTGAGCAACGGTCTCATAATGACATCAATGGCTTCGCTCATCGTGTCGTACGCATTGCCTCCTTCCACTGAAAAGAGCGTGATCAGTCCGTCTTTGACGTGAGGTTTGCTTTCCTCGAGCACGCCATGCAATGCTTTGAGTATGATCTCAGGATCTGCTTGGAGCGCGTGCGGGCTTACGTCTGCTCTTCTGCACACTTCTTCTGCATACCGCTTTCCTAGACCTAGTTGTGCTAGGGTTTTGCTGACCGGCTCACCTCCTAACTTGAGCTTTCTGATAGCGTACAGGTTCTCTCGTTCTGGAGGATCGTACTTCTCTCCTACACCAATGGTTCTTTGTTCAAAAGCTATGGAGAACTGTGCTGCCTTGATGACGTCCTCCACAAGCAAAATGTTTCCTTTTCCGTAGAGTTCTATGTATAATGCGGCATCTCGAAAGCTTATCTTGAGGATGCGTTCGCTGCCTATCTGCTCAATCTCTTCTATCCTGCGATTGTTCAATAGTTTCCGTAATTGCGTACAAAAACCCCCCACTTTTTCTGGTGCCTCTTCTTTGTCCTTAGACAGCCATCCTACGTGGGGTAGGATGTGTAAGTATGCTTTCTTTCCTTTGCGTAGTTGGAAGAGGAGATGTTGGCGTTCGTACTGGTAGACGTTGTCTATGTACGCTCCGACAAAGGGTTGTAGCTCCTTCGCAAGCTGTCCTACCTCTATGGCGTTGAGCTGCAAAGTGAGGAGTGCTGTCATGCTTGGTAGGAGATGTTGGTCTATAAAAAGCTACCAGCTAATCGCTATAACACCGTTGATGATGAGTGCTATGCCGATCCACTTAGTGATGTTCATTTTCTCTCCTAACAGTTTGGGGCTGAGCATGCACACCCAGACGTTTGCCAGGCTCGTCACCGGGTACAACACAGAAACGTCACCGTGTTGTAACGCTAAGATAAAAGGAACCGTGCTTAACCCGTATAAAGCGCAGCCGCCAATCAAATAGTAGTTCTGGATGAGCTTGAGAGGTTGCAAGGATAGCTCCTTGCTGCCTTTCTTTAAGCAAATAGCACCAAACGTTCCGATAAGTGTTCCTAAAATTACCAATCCTATGGCGTAGAGGCTAGTCACGTTGACCTCCCTTGCCCACAAAGGCGAGACCGGCGATGATGCTTGCTATGCCGACCCATTTGGTAACCGTTAGTGGCTCTTGGAAGAGAAAGAAGGCCAAGATATTTACCCAGATGTAACTCGTGGCAATAACCGGGTACAAAAGCGTTAGCTCTCCTCCGGTTAATGCATAGATAAGTATGGCTGCTCCTAATCCGTACATGGCCAACCCTACCGGGATGTGCCATGACAGTGTGGGTAAGAGGTCTGCTCCTGTTTTCCAGAAGATCTGCGCAGTACTTGTTACAAAAGTGCACAGAATAACAAGGCCTACTGCTTGGAGTTTACTCGGAGTCCTCATCCTTCGTAAACGCCTCCATGAACGCACCGAATGCAGGTCTGGTGATTAGTACTCCTGCGCTCACGCCCAGGATGGTGGTGACAGCAAAGCCTTTGAGCATGCCTGCGCCTGCATACCACAAGGGTACCATGGCAACTAAAGTTGCAAAGTATGCTACAAAGATGATGAAGAATGCGTTTTTGAGGCGTTGCTTCCAGCTGGTTGCGTAGGAATTCTTTCCTCGCAGAACTTCGTCAATAATAACAATCTGGTCGTCCACGCCGGTCCCTATAACGGCTATGATTCCTGCTACTGCCGCAAGATCGATGTTCCAGCCGATCAAGCTTGCGATGCCTAGCGTGATGAGTATTTCAGATAGTGCGGTGATGATGACAGGTACCGCAATAACTATTCTTCTGTACACAACTCCCAGTACGATGATGACGGCTAGTAAGGATATGAGTGCCACCATGATTGCGTTCTTTGCAAAGGCAGCCCCCAGTAGTGGACTAATTGTGTCGATGCGCTCGATCCTCATCTTTGCTGGCAAACTTCCGGTAATCAGGATGGTTTGTAATCTTTTCATGTTTTGCAAGGTGTTGTCCACTGCTGCTTGCATGGTGACTCCTTGTCCACTGCCGCTGATGCTGATGTCAGTAGTGGGTCTACCACGTAGACCTGCGCTAATCTCTAGACGATCAACCTCTGCGTCGTCTAGGTAGAGTATGATGGGTTCGGAAAGGTATCTGCCGCCGCCATCTCGCACCACTTCTTCCAAGTCTCTGGTGGCTGCTGCAAATCCTTTGGCTGCTGCCGCACTTAGACTTGTCTGGAAGGAAAAGCCGCAGGAGAATCCTCCGTCTAACTGTCCACATGGTGAGTTGGGATCGATGCCCGAACATTGCGCAGTTCTGCAAACATAGGTGATGTCATCTCCGCCTTTGAAGACGGTGGTGTTGCTTACTTTGGCTTCGAACTTTCCTTGTTTGCCTAGTAATTCTTTGACCTCTTCGTCTGTGACGCCAGCCATCTCGATAAGGATTAGCGTCTCTTGCTCTACTCCTGGAATGGGAAGGCCGCTTGTTACAGGTGCGATGGTGACGTCCGCTAGTCCGTAGACGTTCAATCGTTCTTGTAAGTTATCTATAATAGCAAGCATGATGTCTTCGTCAACTTCTTCTGCAGGAGCCATCAACACTCGGGTGCCTCCTTGGAGGTCCAACCCTTTACGGATGTTGTTCTTAGGAGCTTCTATCGCTCTAACACCCAAATCCTCTACTCCTAAGTGTTCTGTTCTTGTTTTCTGTACTGTCTTGGGAATGCTGACGTTTGTTCCGTTGCGTTCTTCGGTAACGAATATTGTTTCTGTTTGGTTGAGGGCAATCTCTGCCACCAACGGCCGTACGCGTAGCGTGTACGTTTGTTTGTTTGTTCGTATGCTCAAGGTCTGGTTGACAGAAAGATCCCCTACCTCGGTGTAGTATGCTTCCAGGTCTTTTACAGTGACTCCGTTCACATGCGTTATGAGCTCTTTGGATCTTGGTTGGGTTCCCAGCTTGGGGCTCTGCATGCCTGCAGCTGCAGCACTGCTGTTCTTGGTGATGGCAGTGATGGCCACTCCTTCTGGGCTGCCGGGCTGGATTATCCAGACACTGCACACTAAGAAGAATATGAGGACGAGCACTCTTGGCTTCATGATGAGACTCTTAAGATTCATCTTTATGCTTCCTCTCTAGATACAAACGAAGTATGGTTGCATTCTGCAACCACGTATAGATAATGTCAAAGATAAGTCCGATGCTGATGACCAGCATGATCTGCTGTATGGTGTCGCTGCTGGAAAAGAAGTATGCCGCAAGCACGGCAGCTAATGACGTAAGACTCATCGTGAGTCCTGTTCTTGCTGCGTTGCCAATGCGTTCTTTAACCGTACCTTCTTTTCTTTTCAGCACTCTTGTAGTGAGTAAGATGTCTGTGTCTACTGAGTAACCAATCAACATCAGGAAGGCTGCGATGCCTGCTGTGCTAAGCTGGACTCCTAAAAAGCTGATTACGGCTAGCGTGCTAATAATGTCGGATGCTGCTGCAAGGATGACAAAGCTTGAGGCAACAACGTTTCTGAATGTGATGAATACCACCAGACTCATACCGATGAAGGCTACAAGGATCGCGATGAGTGTTTGTTGGTAGAACTTCTCTCCTAAGGTGCTGCCTAAGAATTCTGTGGTGTACGTGCCTTGTGCAGCCGTAACACCTGTAGCACGTATTTGGTCAAGCATGGAATCTTCTTCTTCTGATACGGACTCGAAAACGATGGCCCTTTGCTTGCCTCGTTCTTCTAGGGCGCGTACGTTAAACTCAGGTAGCGCGTTAGATAAGGCTTGGATGTCGTATTGCTTGTCTGCAAGCACTGTAATTGTCATGCCCCCCTTCAAAGAGACGCTTTGTTCGGCGAATTCTCCTGTTCTTGCATAGGTAACGCCAAGATAGAGTATGGATGTGAGTAGTATGACTATGCTGAGCACTAGCAGCTTTTTGTAGTTAGCGTGATAGAAAGTTGCTATCATCTCCACACAAAACAAGGTAGGGGTTCTTAAAGGTTACCGTAGGGACGGATTCTTTTGAAAGGGATACAATACATATTTGTATTCCTTGAAGTTGGGAAGGAGCTCTGAGCCCAGAAATGCAGGCCCTAACAGTGAACGGAGACCCTGGATGAACTTTTGGAGTTCTTGTTGTTCCTCCACCTCAATGATGAGCTCATAATCCCACTTACCCACGGTTTTAATCAGTATGGAAACGTTTTTGCTTTGCTGGCAATACACTTTGAGTTTGCGTTCGTCACTGGCAGTAAGATGGCTCGTGCTTAACAGAACGTTGAAAATAGATCTACCATAACTAATAGGACTTATCCAGGCAAAAAAACCATTGATGATGCCCAATGCTTGCAGAGCACGAATTCTCGAAGAGAGTGTGGAAATCGGAATCTTTGTCTTCTTTCCTAGCTCGGTCAGCGGCAGACGCGCATCTTGACTAAGATGGGTAAGAATCTTGTGGTCTATTTCGTCAAGAGATTCGTGGCTCACCGTTCCTCCAAATCCCGGAAGGGTAGATGCGGGGGTCTTGCCGAGATATGCTCGCGGAAAGTGACTCAATCCCACACGAGGGATGACTGTTTTTTCAACAATGAAAGCGGCAATCGGGTTTAGTAGGGCAGACATCATCGAATCTAAATGGTGCATATCGTACGCGAGAATGCTAATAATAAAGTCATACGTTCCCCCATGTCTACCAAAGTATTGAACGTGATCGTGCTTTTTTACGCGGGCGATAAACTCCGCCTCTTGCTGAGGAGGCATATCCGCAGTGGTTATGTACAGCCCGTAGTCAGTGAAACCTAGGCGTGCGCAATCAACAAAGGTTAGCAGTGCGTGGATTACTTCCTTCTTCTGCAAGAGGTCCAGGCGGTACTTTACATTATCACTGCTACAACCTATTTTCTTACCCAACGACTTAAGCGAGGCGCGAGCATCCTGCTCCAACTCAAGAAGTAACTTCCTGTCCTTGATAGATAACATATGCGTATAAATGCAGTATTCTTTAATAATATTGCTAAAAAGCGTAACATTCGAGGAAAAGTTACTTTATTACCATTCATCTATAAGTTCTCATGAGAAAAATACTGCTCTTGTTGTTGATGTTGGGATGCTCCACTGAGCCGGCAATAGAGATTGGTGTAGCCGTGGAATTGTCAGGGTTCGGTTCTTTCAGTGGCGAACGAATAGTCAGAGGGGCAGAACTTGCCCTGGAAGAGATCAACAACCAAGGCGGCATACACGGCGTACCACTTAAACTGGTGATCGAAGACACACGCACTAGCCCTTCGGAAGCGGCAAAGGTTTTTCACAAGATAAGTTCGCAAAACATTCCTGTAGTTATAAGCGGATGGACCGCTCAGAGCTCCGCCACGGCGCCCATCGCAGAATCCACGGAGACGGTATTGATCTCTGCTAGCGGAGGTGGAGAGGGAGGCGGCAGTCTAGGAAGATTTGTCTTCAGAACATGGCCAGTGGATGCCCGAGAGGCAGCTGCAGCAGCCAAGTACATGCACAACCATGGAGCCAAGAAGGCAGCGGTTGTATACACCCAGGGTGTTTGGGAAGAGGGCATTCGCAAGGGCTTTGTTGATGCCTTCCCAGGAACAATCGTGGGCCAGTACACACAGACCGATCGTGTTGACTGGCGGACAGTCATCGCAAGAATCAAGGAACAGGCTCCTGAAGCCATATACCTGGCCATTGATGGCAATGCGATCCCCTCCTTCCTCAGACAGGCAAAAGAAGTAAACCTTCCCGCTCAGATCATTGGAACTAGCTGGACAGACGACCCCGCAATCGTCAAGTCTTCAGGGGACGCACTAGAGGGTGTGATGTTTTCGCAGTACGCAGAGCCTTCAATTGCATTTGTTGCGTCGTACTCAAAAAAGTATGACATCGAACCCGCAACACCTGCAGATGTAGCCTATGACACGATCCACATACTCGCCAAAGTGATGAGCGACCATGGAACAACGGCAGACGCCATCCGAAGTGGCCTGGCAGATGTCGAACACCATGGCGCCTCAGGAATCATTTCGTTTGACAAGCATGGTGACAGAATGAGCAGACCCATATCCGTCCACCAGTTTGTAAACGGAACACCGGTTAAACTTGCAGAGGACCTATAACATACGCAGCAAAGCACTCAGCACATGGCTACCATCAAAGCCAGGTATAGGTATCATGTTCAGCACGAACAAGAAGCCATTAACCTTCTTGGTAAGGGTCAACAACATGTAGTGCTTGCTTATGTGGGATTGCCCCACACTCTTCTTGAGCATGTGGCTGCTCACAAGGTAGAGAATGCCGTTTGTTGCCGGACCGGCCACTGAAATGACTAAGTTTTGCCAGGGCGCCATACTTCCTGCGATGCTGGCAAAGCCAGGAACAAAGAATACGAAAGGACTGCCTATGGCACGTAGCGCGATGCCTAGTCCTAGACCAAACATGCTAGCGTGGATGGTTGCTTGCAAGCCTACGAGGATAGCGACGAACTTGTGGGCTAGCTCATGACACACAATGGCAGGCCCTGTAACCATCATCATGGTCTTGTATGCAGGCCAGGTACGTTCTGGTAAGAAGATGTAGCCCGTGGCTAGCACCATGATGATGATATCGATGATCTCAGCGATGGAAATGAGCGCCATTATAGCATGAAAAGTAGGTTGTTAATATAGTTTTGTTAGAAATGAGAAAAAAAAATGCTGCCTCTAGAAGGCAGAAAAAATTACTTTCGCTTTCTCTTCTTTGAAGCCTTCTTGCGCTTCTTTCCTTTCTTCTTAGAAGCTTTCTTCTTTCGGGCTTTCTTTCTAGCTTTTTTCTTTTTTGCCATAAGCACACCTCTTGTGTCGTGAGCAACCGTTTTGGTATTTAAATCTTGTGCTTGTACTAGCTTAAGAAAAAGTTTTTTACCGAGTTATCAACAAAAGAAATCAATTCGTGCTTGTTTTCATTCGTTACTGGCTTGTTGAGCTGTGCTCCTGCTGCGAAGGCGTTGCCTCCACCACCCAAAACTTCTGCTAACTTAGCCATGCTTGTGCGATTGTGCTTGGATCGCCGGAAAATAACGCTGCCATTGCGATACAGGAGCACGACAAAGTCTGCTCCGGAGTGTTCTAGAGCGTGTTCGCCTGCGTCTGCGCTCTGCAAAAGGTTCCTGCAAACGTAGAACGCAACGTTTTGGTCAACATAATTCTTGTCTAGCTTGTGCTTTTCCATCTCTTGCAGTGCTTCCTCACGCTTTCGTATGTAATCTTGGCGTGTTCTTTCCAATTCTTTGGTCCAGAAGACACCTTGGGAGAACAGCGAGACCAATTGTTTGGGATCCATGCCTGATGCGATGACATCTGAAAGCAATTGGCTTCGATCGTCAACATTTTTGAATAGTTCTGCGTCTCTCGCGATCTTGGATAGGCTCACGCTCACGGAATCTTGCGGCATGAATCGTTCTTGGACAAGTTCTGCACTGCATTGACTTGGTCGATCCAAAACATCGCTCATGGCACTTACTTCCTTTACAACATCATCGAACTTTGTTTTTTGGTGATAGCACCAGTATGCTATCTTGTTGTTCTTCGCTAGCTCTCTTACCGACTCTTCGCTTTCTGGTACTATGTCGAGTAAGAATAACACACTTTGTCGTACTGGTTCGAGTCCGTTTTGGAGAATATGCAGCCGTATATCTTTCTGGCGGAGCCGCGCGTGCCTCATCAGTATGGCCGCGCTTGCCAAGCCGTCTAATCTGCTCGGAGCAAAAGCCACATACATTGCGTAGGAGTTAAGGAGGGAGAGTATAATAAATTGAGGGTAAATCAGAGTTTGCTGATGTAAATTCTATATCCTGACTGGCGGCCCACAACACCAACATTACCAAAGGCTGCTTCCATGATGGCTTCGTAGCTCTTCCCACCTTTGCTGTGGCGGGCAACGATTTGCAAGTTTCCTTTAGGGTTAAGATGTTCTTTGGCTTCTTCCAAGAGTTTCTTGCATAACGCTTTTCCTGCTGCTTGCGGCGGGTTGAAAAGGATGACATCGAACTTTCCTAGCTTCCCATAGCCGTCTGCTTGCTGTGCGGTGACCTCTACCTTGTTTCGCTTTGCGTTTTGTTTAGCAAGACCCACGGCACGATCGTTGATGTCGGTTAAGGTTACTTTCGTTTTGGGAAACGCTTTCTTTATTGCTATACCCACAGGACCGTAGCCGCAACCAAGATCGAGAACAGAAGAATCATCATCCATCTCGCACTCGTTCACTAAGAGTGCGCTTCCAGGATCTACTCGTTTGGGAGAGAAGACGCTGCTTCCAGTAACAAAAGTAAGCTCGTTGCCTCGCAACGTAGAAGCTATGGCACGCTTGTTGATCTTGCTTACGGGTTTTTTTACAAAATACGTCATTCTATAATGCCATACCACGCGTACAACAATCGAGAGACTGCCTTACCCAACTCTTCTCCAGGGCCCTGTAGGGTGACGCACTCAGGCGTCGTGATGGTGATGGCAGGTTCATCCGCCTGTAGGACCTTGATCACGCTCTTTCCTTCTTCACAGCCCATGACCGGCCTTCCTTCGCAACCTGTTACGTTTGTGATGCATGCGTTGATCACATTCTTGTTCAACACTTGGTACAGATTGAAGTTGAGGTCTGCGCTTGCCACTGCTAGATGCTTCATCTCTTCTGGACTTGCGTCTAGAGCGAAAGTGATATAGACCTCTTTACGTGCAGAAAACTCTTCACTAGGTTGGTAGCCAGTTATCTTTATGTCATCAACATCTGCAGGATGGTACTTGAAAGCTATGTCATACAGATTAGGACCTTCCTGCCAGTTGGTGTGCCAGAATCCATCAATAAGTATGAACTCCCACAAGCCATAGTTGTTTTCGGGTGGTTGTGGTGGCGTTACAACGCTAAACGTGAAGATAGCGATGAGAAAGCACACGAAAGCCACGGCCAGAATGGTTACAACGATTTGTTTGCTCATTCGATAACTCCCAGCATCGTGTAGAGTAGTGCTTCTGCTTGCGTTGCAAAGCCGTACGCATCAAAGCCGGTTATGGTTAGACAATTATCGATATAGGTTGAGGTGGCGTTCTCTGCTTGGTCAAACACAACCACCGGAGAGCTTGATGTGGCGTTCGCACACGTAAACAATGGCAGGCTTGAGCCATTAGTTACCGCTCTGATGATGAATACCGAGTCAGGCAACTTCAGCTCGAAGTCATACTGGAGTTGTGCGAAAGCAGGTGTTAGATCCACATCAGGGTTGTAGCTTACGGTCAACACCTTCTTGTCCTTGAAGGATGCTGCCTCAGGCGGCAAGCCTGTGAACGCTATGTTGCCTGGATAAAAATTAAACACCGTATTCTGCCCGTTGACCTTTGTTTGCCAACCCTGTGCTGTTTGGGTGAACTTGTACCCATTATAGGTTTGGACGCTGCCATCTCCAGTAAGCACGACACCCATACCGCCAGCTACCATGACTATGATGACAAACCACCCCATGACCTTACGCTTGTCCATACGCTTTTTAGAACGTCATCCTTTTAAAAGGGTTTGGTCTTGGCACATCCATGCAAGTCGGCCTCGTTGGCAAACCCAGTTCGGGAAAATCAACAACGTTCAAAGCGTTGACCCTAGCAGAGGTAGAGACTGCTGCATACCCCTTTACCACCATAGAACCCAACAAGGGCTTTGGCCATGTTCGCGTCCCTTGCGCAGAGACTGCCTTTGATACTACCTGCAACCCAAAACATGGCTATTGTGTGAAGGGAACACGATTTGTGCCAGTAGAGATGCTTGACGTTGCAGGCCTAGTGCCAGGAGCGCATGAAGGTAAGGGGTTGGGGAACAAGTTCTTGGATGATTTGCGGCAAGCAGATGCGCTAATCCATGTTATTGACGCTTCAGGAAGCACGAACGAAAAAGGAGAGGCGGTAGAAGAAGGCAGCCATGATCCACTTCAAGACGTAATCTTCTTAGAGACCGAGATTGACCTTTGGTTCTTGAGCGTTCTCAAGAAAGGCTGGAGTAAACTAAGCCGAGAGGCGCAAGTGTCTGGTACCAAAGTGGAGGAATCTTTGGCAAAACAATTATCAGGGTTGGACGTGAAGGAAGAACACATCAAGGATGCCATTCGTGCACTTGAGTTAGATCCTGCCAAACCCGCAGACTGGTCAGAAGACAAGTTGCTTGCGTTTGCTAAGCATCTCAGACAGCAAACAAAACCCATCGTCATCGCTGCAAACAAAATGGACCTTCCTACGTCAAAAGAAAACATCAAACGCTTGCAAGAGAAGCACAAGTTGGTAGTTCCGTGTAGTGCTGAGGCAGAGTTGACCTTGAAGTTGGCTGCAAAGCACGAACTCATTGACTACATTCCTGGTCAGAAAACCTTTGAAGTGAAAGGAAATTTGAATGACAAACAAAAAGAAGGGTTGGACAAGGTGAAGGTATTGTTAGATGAGTACGGCAGCACAGGAGTGCAGCAAGCCATCGACACTGCAGTGTTCAAGTTGTTAGAATACATGGCCATCTTTCCTGGAGGCGTGGGAAAGTTGGAGGACAGCGATGGAAACAGGTTGCCTGACTGCTTTTTGATGAAGCCCGGCACGACTGCACTAGACTTTGCGTTCTATTTGCATACGGACTTTGGCAAGAATTTTATTCGTGCGGTAGATGTACGCACCAAAAGAACGATTGGTAAAGAACAAGCTCTAAAGCATGAAGATGTTATCGAGATCGTTAGCGGGAAATAGTTAGCGACCTAACTCTGAAGCTTTCTGCGTGTCTACCACCAAGTTCTTTCCGATGAGGACGTGTTGGATGATGCAGTTCTTTCCTTGTGCCTTTGCCTTGTAGACTGCTTTGTCTGCTTCTTCAAAAAGATCAGAATAGGTTACTTTTTCGTCCAGCTTGGTGGCTAACCCTATGGAAACCGTGCGTTCGCCGCTTTCGAGGCTTCGGCGTAGCTTTTCCATCTCCTCGTTGGCTTCCTTTGGCCCCATCATGAGATGTATGGCGAACTCCTCACCGCCATACCTGCCTACCGTGCCCTTTACCGAGCGTAACTTGTCTGCCACCTTTTGCAAGAGTTGGTCGCCGGCAGTATGCCCCTTAGTGTCATTGTATGTTTTGAAATTGTCAATATCTAGCATGGCTACGCTGACCTCTCCTTTCATCTTACTGGATACAACACTGGAAAAGTGTTGTCGGTTGTACAGTTTGGTTAGGGAGTCATGTGTTGCCTTTTCTTCCATATTGGTGTGGGCTTCCATGCCTGCCAGAGCTTTTTGCAGAACTTCCACGCTAAAGGTTAGTTCTTCTATGTACGCTTGGAGTGGCGTTGTTCCGTAGAGGAATACGGCACCAATAAAACTTCGATCTTTAACAACAGGCACAGCGATGTAGTATCCTGCTAGTTCTTTGGGTGTGGGCCCTCCTTCGGCCATTTTTTGTTCGCGAAGCTTTTCTACCATTTCCTTTTCGAACACTTTGTACTCTTTCTTGTCGTAAAGCTGCGTTCGATCTCCGGAAAGAATTATGGTGACGTTGCTTGCTTGGAAGGTATGCTGGAAGTGGTCTAATGCTTTTTGGATCACACTTTTTTTGTTGAGTATGCCTAGTAGTGCGACTGCTAGTTCATACCCCTTTCTCATGCTTCACCCTTTTGACTGCCTCTTTGAACTCTTCCCACTTATCCTTTCTTATGGTACCACCAGCCGCCATACGATGACCGCCTGCAACACCTTTTCCCTCGGCAGCTTCTGCTAGGATTTCATTACCAGGAATGTCTGCTTGCGTTCGCATGCTAATATGCACCTTATCTCCCCTAGTGTCGGCCACGATGAGCATTTTGTCTTTGTGTCGCTTGGAAAGAAGGCTTGCAACGGTTCCTTTGATGCCAAACTTGGGTTCTATCTCATAGAAAACAATTTCTCCCTCTTTGTCTGCCTTTTCATCGTACTCATCGATCACTCTGTTGATCTCTTTGTTGATTATTTCTTCATACTGTGCGAGTTTGCTGTTTAGAACGTCATCAGGACCTTTGGCGTTGTACACGACGTCGTAGCATTCTCCCACTTTTGTCTTGTCAAAGGCCTCTGCGCTTGAGATAACGATGGCACAATGCCCTAACACTGTTTCGAACCATTCATTGTTGGGGGCTATCTTCCATTTTTCGCACACTTTCTTGAGAAAGCCTTCCCATTTCTTTGTGGCAACGTCTCCAATCATGCCTACAGCGCACATCCAGTCTAGATCTTCCATGTCGACCAAGACTGCAGCTACGTCGTACACGATCTGTGCGGCAGAATAACCGCTTGCGTCTTCAATATCGTATGCTAGCTGGGGTTTGTAGATGATTGCGTGCTCTGTGCTGCTTACCGGGTGATGGTCTAAGACCATGACATTTGCGAACTCGCTCATGCTCTTGAGGGTTGCAGCATCTCCATCACAGTTAAGATCGGTGATAACAACTTTGGTTACGTTCTTTTGTTTAAGCATCTCCACGGTTGCTGGAAGGATGGTGACCTCGCCGCCTTCTTGGTTGTAGCGAACGTCGACAGGCTTGCCACGTATGCGTTCGACAAGTTTTGCGGCAAGAACACCACTCGTCACGCCATCCGGATCAGTATGATGGATGACTGCAACAACATCTTCTTTGGTTAAGGTTTTGAAGAAATCTTCTGTTGCTTTGATAAGTTCTGGATTTCTGACCTTCATGGTTTTTTGTTAGTGTTCTTGCTTTAAAAGGTTGAGGAAAAAAAGGTGAAGGCGCGTAGGGTTAGAACAGAGCATGTACGCACCTTCTAGGGGTTGTGAGTGAAAATTTATTGAAGCGCAAGGTACAGAGCACTGCTGTCGAATTGCTCTAACAGCTTTTTTTTGCCGGATTTCCCAGGCATTGTACTTCTCCCACACAACGCTTGCGCGCGGTGCGCTTCAATCTTCATAATGTACTATACCCCCCTGTGTTATTCATTAATTGCGTATGTAGAGTACGTACTTATCTCGATATTATTATATACTTTTAACGTGACTTTGGAGGTATGGACCGTATTCCACTGCAAGTTCAAGAGTTGTTAGAGAACATCCGCAGAGTCTATAAGGTTACAGCGGACCAAACAAAAGCTTTGAAAGTTACTTTGGGTGAAACGGGCACGTTACTTCAAGCTATCCAAGATCTCAAAGGGGGGCTCTTTAGAAACAAAAAAGCAAAACTAGGTCTCTTGGCGCACCAAAATGCAATCAAATTATTGATGGTCAAAGCCCAGACACAAATGCAGAGGCTGAGAGTACTTGCTGATGCCAACTATTGGACTCAGCAAGAGGAGCGGCTCAGAACCCTACTCGAGGGAGATTTAGGGGAGGAGGATGTAAAGACTATCATCCAGATACTGTCCAAACAAAAAATGCTCATCTCTATGTCAGATGAACAACGCACCTTACTTGCCAGACGAATAAAGAAATGCGCACACTCCATACGGGCGATACTTGGCGGATATCCTCCCGATCTAGACGAAATGTGGGCACACACGAGTTCCCGACTTGCCGTTCTGACAGAAGCGGATTTCAAGCAGGCCCAAAAACTTGCTCTTGATTGCGTGGTCGATCTGGAGAGTGTTGCAACGAGTGTCAGGAGATTCACGCGTTTTCTTGAAGTTTCGATAAACAAAGTAGATTCAGAACAGGCTGCCTCTCGCAAGTTGGTTGACGAATTTGAGTCAGAAATGGCATCAATGCGAGATATTGAGGTCAATGAAAATGACTTGAAAGAATTCCAGGAACTCGCCTTACGCGACAAGACTGTTTACGAATCAAAAAAACAGGCGGTCCTCAGAATGTTACCGCAGGTTAGGGGAATGAATGGAACAATCTCGGAAGACCAATTAATACTGTGCAGAAGTATGGATTTTTTGCCAAAAAACGGTGTCGCACAAACCTCCTTTGCCAAAACAACGAGTGAGTACGGCGTTATGTGGTGTGGGACTCTCCACTTCTGCTTGAACGGCCCTGTCACCTCACATGGTTTTAGAGACATGCCCGACCAAAAATACGCCTTGCTCATTCCACTCCCCCCAATAATGCACTTAGTTGTCAACATCACCCCTTACGATACCTATACGGTGGGACATGTTCCTCTTCCCACAGGAAGTGAGTTGCTCATTCCCTACGAAGATTATAATGATCCTGAAAAAAGATCCGTGGCCGAGCGATCAGCAGGCAATGCTGAGGTCCTGTCGAAACATCAAGGAGAGACTAATGAACAGGCGATGAGACGCCGAGTTGTTGCGCGAGGGTACACACCTCTGAGGCATTCATCCAAGTATTCAAATCTCGAGGAAGATTCTGCTTTGCACAAAGAACAGATTAGTCCATTTGTCGATATTGGCAAAAAAAGCAAAAGTTGGGGTAAAGACTTCGGAAGACACTTTGACACCATTTGGACGGGCGTTGAACTAGGACTTGAATCTGCTTTTGACACTCTGCAAAAAAAACCTTCCCCCGAATGGGCTTCAGAAGCTGGGCAAAGGTATGAACAAATGGATGCTTGCATAACAAGCATGATTGAGTATCATGAGCAATTCGGCGGAGATTGGGAAAGCTATGAACGGATGATAAAAACCGCAATACGATTTAAAGCAGCACTTAAGAAGCGAATCCAAAAGTTTGATCCTTCATTTGAAACCGCAGTAGCCTGAGAATAAAAAGCGGCGCGTTTGGGAGTATGCGAACGCGCCTTTCCCTGTCTGACCGGTCAGTGTTGGGATTACACTGGTGGTGCACGCGTTTTTTCTTGCGGTTGTTGAGTTTCTCGAACAACGTTCGTCGCTTTCTGCCGGATTGCCCAAGCATGTTTTTGCGTGCGTTGACACCCGCCTTACGGGGGTGTCGTGATCGTTGGTTTGGAATCCCAAGCCAACAAATAAAGAATACATAAGCTTTTATATGTGAATATCGCACTTGCAGTACGTACTTATGGAAGTCAGAAAACTCGTTAAAGCAGGAAAGCACTCCCACAGCGTAAGCCTACCTAAGGGGTGGCTGACCCATCACGGTCTCAAGACTGGAGATAGCGTGTATATAATACAGGGAGACAAGGAAGTCACCGTAACACCATTCCCTACTGCACCTACGAACGAGGTCAAAGAGCGCACTATAGAGGTGGGAGAAAAAAGTTTAGAGTCAGTAAGACGAGAGGTTACCTCTGCGTACATCAACAACTTCACCGATATTCGCTTTAGTAAGGTACAAAACCATGATGATGTTTTATCCGTCTTGCAAGACTTTGTTGCTTTGGAGGTTGTGGACCAGCAATCTACAACTATTGCAGTAAAGGACTTGCTAAATCTTTCTGAGATCAACGTGGACCAATCCTTACGAAGGATGGACATGATCATTAGAACGTTATTCAAAGAGGCAGAACCAAGAGAGCAAGACTTGAACAAACTATACTTCTTACTTTACCGTTTGGTGAAGGGAGCCATGAAAGATCAGAAGATGGCTGATGCATTAAACATCAAGCAAGACAACCTTCTCCTTACGTGGTATCTTACCGTGAACCTGGAAGATATTGGCGATATTCTTGAAAAAATGCCCAAGAAATCAGGGTTGAAAGATTTGGAGAGCAGCTATCTGGATGCTATGAAGGCATACTTCACCAACAACAAAGAGTTGGCAGAAGAAGTCATCAGTAATTGGCAATCCCAAAAGCCCAAGAAGGGCGATGCTGAGCAGGTCAAACAACTTGCCACCCACATCAACAACATCGCAAGAATTGTGTTAGATTTAGAATAGTTAAAAAGGGTTAGCGAAATTTTATAAGTGCAGAAGGTTTTATGTTTGCATAAGTAACACCAGCGGAACGCACAACATCGCACTTATTCCAGGAGATTTGAATGGAATAACAGTCACGGATGCAGTTCTTAGGTTAAGCGACTCTTTGAATCCTTTCCTCAGCAAACCTCTTAGTCTAGAAATCTATCCTTACCGTATCGAATACTTTGAGGAAAACGATATTCAGGAACTAGGTGCGAAAGAACTGGGCGAGCTGGCCCAACATGATGCCATCTTCTTAGGAGCGGTGGGAGATCCACGAAGAAAACACGTTAAAGTAGAAACCGGCATTCTTCTGAGTATCCGCCAAACGTTTGACCAATACATTAATCTCAGACCGGTCGAACTGCCCGCGGGTGTGCCTTCTGTTTTGGCAAACAAAGGCTCTCAGGATATCGATTTTGTCATATGTAGAGAAAATACTGAAGGATTGTATGCAGGCAGGGGAAGAATAGTTTCTCCCGGAACTGATTACAAATACGCAGTCCAAGAAATGGTGTGCAGTGACATGGGCGTGCGTCGTCTCGTAGAGTATGCCACAAATTTAGCTATTGAGCGACCTGGCGAGTCACGCTTACACATCGTGTTCAAAAATAATGTCCTAAAATACGCAGCACAAATATGGGAACCCATCATCGACGAATATCAACAAAGAACTGACGTGGATGTTCAATACATGCACGTTGACGCCTTTGTCGCAGCCATGATCACGCGACCAGAACAATTCCACGTAGTATGCACAGAAAACATGTTTGGATATATTTGCACGGACCTGGGAGCAGTGCTCCAAGGTGGCATGAACGTTGCCGTATCCGGAAATCTGAATCCTACCCGGGAACACCCTTCAATGTTCGAACCCGTTCACGGCACGGCGCCGGACCTAGGGTATGATGATAACGGTCAACGGGACGAATCTCTTGTCCAAAGGATAAAGCCAGAAGCAGCCATGCTTTCATTTGCCATGATGTTAGAGCATCTTGGAGAATCGCGAGGAGCAGACGCACTGAAACATGCCGCCTTGTCTAACCTTCGCCATCCTGACTATCAGGAAATGAAACTTGACGAGTTGACAGAAAGAGCAGGAAAGATTATTCTTACTTACGCTGAAAGCGGCGAAACGTTTCCGGCAAGTCAATAATGTACTTGCCTTCTTCCAACCTGAATACCAATGGTTCGCCTTTAAACAACTGAATAAGGTCGATCTCGTATTTGCCCGGTGTCAATACTCTTATCGTTTCAAAATCTAGAATGACTGGCGCACCTGGATCTTTGTTGCCCACCATCTCGATGACGTCTTGTTCTATCTGGGTCTTGTCCTCATCGCTCAGCTTGCGCTCCACCAAAATCTTTGCGCTCTCAAGATTTTTCTTTTTCAGAAAGAAAAATAGCTTAGCGCCGCAAGTACATCCTTTGAGGATCTCCTCAGCCCCGTCGCCATAAACTTTTGCGCACCGAACACATTGATGTGGCATACTCGTAGCGAGCGGTCACGACTTATAAGGTTTGTTGTGCTCGTGAACAAAGCAGGTTTATATAGGCCACTTAAATGGGTTTTATAGTATGAATAACGACCTAGTAAGCACTATCAACGAGAAATATCGAGGCAAACGATTAAAAGAGACAGCCCTCGCGCACGTTAGGGAGGCAGGTATTGATACCAACCGATTTGTCTACTTTACTCCTTCCTTTGATGCAGATGAAGCTTTTGCCTTTGCTATGGGACGAGGCCAAAACGCCCGATTCGGACAGGCTTCTGAAGCGCGCAAACCACTCCAACTTTACATAGGAGACCAGTTTATGAACCTACTTTCGCGCATGACGCCCACAACGCTGATTGATGCAAGCATGCTTGAAAAAGGATGGAAGGCACGCAAGACCAACACAAAGTGCTGGGCAAGAGATACGGACGTGCATGGAGGGCTTGATTTTGTCTTAAAATCCCCTCCAGATTCTATAACGCCACACAGGCACGAAACCACTATTGACGCAGCGTTCCTTGTCCAAGAAACGCCACTCATCTTAGAATCAGGCAACACCAAGCATCGCGCCGAAAGCTTGTTTTCTGAAACGCCCTGGAAAAAACGAACAAGAGCATTGAACTTGGTTTACGAAAGCCGTGGTAAACGCCCGAAAAGACTCATGATCTACTCTCGGAGTATGATTGCGAGCCTGCTGGGCGATGAGACAAGTCGAGAACAATTGCTTGCCCGCATGAAGTACAACAAAGGTTTGTATTTCTTGCTACACCCTTGGAATCTTACCCAGCTTGATACACACGGTTCTGAGTTGGTCGCGAAATATCAGGATAAGAAGTCCGAAGATTGTATCGTTGAGATCTGCCTAAGAGGCGGGGTCAATGAGAGGATGAAAAAATGGCAGAGCCACTTGCAAGACCTCTATGAAGAGTTTCGCACGCAATCTCCGGTATACCTAGCACAGTATAACCCCGACCCCATAAGAGACCCGGTAGCGCGAGATGTCTACATAGAAGCTATGTCTCCCTTATTGAGGGCCATCCGGAATCAAAATAGTTGGGGTGCTTTTGAGTATACTGAATTTCTCATGCCGGTTAAAAGAA
Source organism: Candidatus Woesearchaeota archaeon (assembly GCA_030750765.1). Taxonomy (GTDB): domain Archaea; phylum Nanobdellota; class Nanobdellia; order Woesearchaeales; family ARS49. The sequence continues at coordinate 389,639 of JASMHM010000001.1, forward strand.
TTCTGGGATTGATTGAGCAAAAGGTTCGTGAAGAAGATCAAGCGTTTGCGGTTGCTAGAGTTCTCAGACTCCCGGAATTCATCAGCGCTCTTCCAGTAGATGTTGCTGAAGATGAGCGATTCCCCATGCAACTACCTCACAAAAGGTTGGGTTACTTAGAAGGACATCTCAATCGATACGACCCTTATGGGAGAAAGTCTTTTGCCAAACACTGGGATGAGTTTGAGGGTTGGGCTAGAATGGCAAACAGACCCAAGGACATCATGGAGTATGGAACGCGATTGCCAGGATCTTATGACGGCTCAAATCGCGTTAGAGGAAAAAAGGTAGCGCAATAATCACTTTTTCTTCTTTTTCTTGACATCCTTCGTAAGAAGTTCGATTTTGGAAGGATCGCGTTTGATTTTCTTGACCACATTCGCACTGCCGATGATGGTAATGCCGGTTTGCATGCCCAGAACTAACCCCATCATGTCGTACTTGAACTTTTGTAGGCCATCCTTGACTCTGTCTCTAGGATCTATGACTGCTAACTCTATCCCTTTGAATTCTTTGTTGATCTCTTCCATGGTCGCCTTGATGAGCTCTTTCTCCTCATCAGGTCTGAGCCTTCCTTGGAGAAGGATTATTTTGTTGTCTTTAGCAAGATTCAAGAGTTTTCGGATTCTTCCTAGGCTGGACAGCTTTTCTATCTCATGATAGCCCATTACGTGAAACGTTACCATTCTATGCTCCTATTAGATCAAACACTTCTTCATAGAAGTTATTAATATTTTTCCCATATTTAGCACTAATTCCCACAATGTTGTATTGCGGGAAGGCTGCCTGGATTTTCTTCATGTTTGCCTTTCGTAGATCTACTTTGTTTGCGGCAATGGTTACGGGAATCTCTCGTGCTTGTAAGTTCCCAATAATTGTGATGTTTACTTGGCTGTATGGGTCTGTGGTGGCGTCGAGAACAACAACTACGGCATCCATGTCGTCCAACCACTTGATGCTGTCAATAACACCTTTTGTGGCTTCTTTTGCTCGTTTCTTGGCCTTCTTCTCTGGCATTCCTGCCTTAAGGAACTCTTCATAGTCCACTTTAGTTGCGATGCCTGGCGTGTCTACCAGGTTAAATTGTAGTTCTCGCCCGTCTTTGCTCTTGATGGTGACGCTTTCCTTCATCTGGATCTCTCGGGTCTCGTGAGCCATCTTGCTCACTTTGCCTAATTCCTCGCCGAGCCAGTCCTTACAAATGCGGTTGGCGAGCGTTGTCTTGCCAGAATTAGGCGGACCGTAGAGACCTAGCTTAACATCCTGCTTAGCAAACAGCCTTCTAAACCATCGTTTTAGGAACCTTAACATCGTACTCCCCGTTCACTACCGGAGCGTACTCTCTATTTTTATACTTTTCGGTGTTGTAAAAAATAGAAAAAAAATAGAAATTACTTTTTCTTGCCACCGCGCACCATTTTAGCACGGCTAATGTCGCCTTTCTTGTCGACAAAATAGAGGTAGCCAGAATCTTTCTTGATTCCTACCTTAGCAACTTTTTGTGTCTTACCTGCGCTCTTCTTACGGCCACGGGCCATCTTTGCTCGGCTGACGTCTCCGTTCTTATCTACGAAGTACAGGTAGCCACTTTCTTTCTCAACTCCAACTTTTTCAACTTTTTCTGCCATTGTTAATCCCCCCAAAACGAGTTTTTCTCGTCGGTGTGTTTGAATGATAACACAAGTTCTTTATAAGTCTTACGTTTTATTTTCTTTTAGATTTCTTCTTTTTGGATTGTTTTTTTAAGGCCGGCTCTCGCACCCACCAATCTTTTGTAAGTAGGTTTGAGACTTTGGAAAATTTGGTTAACGATTTTTTGTAGTATTCCTTTGGCTTCTTGACCGGCTCCTCTTCCTTCTCCAACCTTTTGGCTTCCTTGAGCGCTTTCTTCACACGTTTGTTCATGACCCGTCGAAAACAGAGCAGGTTTATAAGAATTGCTCCATTGACGGCCGTATGAAGGGTCTTGTTATCGGAGGAGAGTTCAACAACATTCTTGTTCGAGAGAAGGCCGATGCAAAGATAGAGCTTGGAGAAATCCTTGTAGTGGATAATCAATTCTTGCAAGTGGTTGATTTGGAGTACGGCTCTCAGCTTTCTCAGCAAGGGTTAGAGCTGGCAAGCGGTCTTACCCTGGAAGGTCAGGATGTTATCTTGATGGACTCCAACATTAGACACTATGTTCTTGCGCGGATGAAAAATTTGGTGAGCATGGTGGACAACAAACCCGTAGCAAGCAAGCAACTTCCCACCTTCTTTTCTGAAGTGAGGACACTCGCCAAAGAAGATGTTTCCTTTCTCACCTTACCCCAGAATCCTTTGGTGCTGGGAAAGTTACGCTCAGGTTCTACAGTGTTGGACGTTCCTGTTGGTTTGGATGGAGGGCTAGCCCTCTCCCATCATATTCTTGTTTGCGGCTCCACAGGTAAAGGAAAAAGCAATCTCATGCGAAACTTGTTATGGGAAGCGCAGGACAAAGACTATTGTGGCATGCTTATTTTAGATCCGCACGATGAATACTACGGTCGAACGCATCACGGGTTGAAAGATCATACCTCGAAGCCTGCTTACTATTCTAAGAACGCCCCTCCTGGTGCCTTCACGCTCACCATCAGCACCAAGACCTTACAACCTCACCATTTTGATGGCGTGGTGCACTGGAGCGACGCACAGCGACAAGCATTGCAATCCTTCAAGTACGAATACGGAGACGCGTGGGTTACTGCCGCTTTGCAAGGAAAGGAATTGAAAGCGAAATTTGTGGAGATGACGGTAGGGGTCGTCCAGCGAAGATTGCAGCAGTTGTTAAGCATCGACAGCCATCTTAACGCAAGGGGCTGTTTTGATTTGCAAGCAGGCAGCACCACGATCAATGACATGGTGCGAGGGATACAAGAAGGAAAGACCGTCATCGTGGATACGAGCGAGGTCTCAGGCCCTACTGAGTTGTTGATTGGTAGTATCGTTGCTAGCGCCCTTCTACATGCCAACAAGGCAAAAGGGTTTGATGAGTTGAAAGAAGCTCCCACAGCTAGCATCGTGCTGGAAGAGGCACCCAGAGTCCTAGGAAAGGACGCACCGCCTAATGTGTTCTCTACCATAGCACGCGAAGGAAGAAAGTTTAAGGTGGGGTTAATTGCGATAACACAAGTACCGAGCTTGATCCCTCGAGAGATCTTGGCAAACATGAACACGAAAATCATTCTCGGCATGGAGAGCAAGATTGAGCGTCAGGCAGTGATTGATTCTGCACCTCAAGATTTGAGTACAGACGAGAGAACGATAGCTTCGTTTGACAAGGGAGAGGCTTTAGTGACGAGTTCGTTCATCCCCTTCCCGTTTCCCATCAAGATTCCAGAATTTACTTGATGTAACCGCCCTTCTGAAGATTCCACAACTTCTTGTACAATCCTTTCTGTTTGATGAGCTGGTTGTGCCTGCCCATCTGGACTATTTTTCCCTTATCCAACACAACAATCTTGTCTGCTTGCATGATGGTAGACAATCTGTGTGCTATGATGATCGCGGTTCTTCCTTTCATCAACCTTTGGAGATCCTTTTGGATGTCGCTTTCTGTTTGCGAGTCTAGGGCAGATGTGGCCTCGTCTAGCACCAATATCTTCTTGTCTGCCAGGATGGCTCGAGCTATCGAAACGCGCTGCTTTTCGCCTCCAGAAAGACGCACACCCCTCTCTCCAACGATGGTGCGTTCCTTTTGTGGCAGGGTAGCCACTACTTTGTCTAGTTGCGAAAATTTGAGAGCGCGGGCTACATTTGCAGGGCTGGATCTAGGGCTAGAGAAACGAACGTTGTTGTATAAGGTATCATCAAACAGCACGCATTCTTGAGGAACCACGCTAAGTTCCTCTCGAAGACTTTGTTGCTTGAATTCTAAGGTGCTCTTACCATCTATCAACACGGCACCGTGGTTCACGTCGTACAACCGGTAGAGTAGCTTGATGAGTGTAGACTTTCCTGAGCCAGAAGGTCCTACAAGCGCGACCTTTTCTCCAGGTTTGATGGTGAAGTTGAAGTTCTTGAGCAAAGGCTTGCCGTGATAGGCAAACGTCACATCTCTGAACTCAACTCCGCCTTCTCGGATGCGTATGTTCTTTGCTCCGGAGATGTCCTTCACCTCATTTTCTACCTTGAAATAGCTAAAGATGCTTTGGAAGTCTGCCATAACGTCATAGAAGTTTCTAATTCCGTGAACAAACCCGAACATATCGTGGACAATGCCGCCAAAGATGGTGTAGATGAACACGACAGTGCCTATCGTGATCTCACCATTGACAAAACTGCGTAGGGAAAAGTAGAGAAGTGCTATCGTTCCCACCCCTAAGATGAAGAAGTGGCCTGCATCAGAGATACGATGGTAATCCCAGAATAACAGCATTTTTCTGCATGTCACATGGATTATTTTTTTGAAGCGCCGCATGACGTTTTGTTCTTTACCAAAATACTTGATGGAATCAATATTGGTGAATAGGTCACTAATCTGTCCTTTTTCGTAATCCTCTGAAGCGATGGCTGCGATGTTGGCTCTTTGCTGATACCTCTGCAACACCAAGCTATGCGCGACAAAAATCACGAAAACCAACAAAACAATGATTGCGGGTTCGAGGCTAAAGTACATCAAAGAACTCACGCTCACCGCGATCTGGATGATCATGGGTGCAACGTTGAACCCTAAGAGGTCTGTCATTTTCTCCATCGCCCTTCCGCCTCGGGTTATTTTGGAGATCAACGTCCCTGTCCTGTGGGAGGTGTGGAAATGGTGGGACAATCCTATGACGTGATTGAAGAGAGATTCCTTAAGGTCAAAAGTGAGTCTTATGGCAAGTCGGTTGATGCAGGAAACAAAGAACCATTTTCCTATGACCCGCACTACCACCACTGCAGCGAATACTGCTAAGGCGATGAGCAGCGAGGACATCAGAGCGCTTTTGGTTATTGTCTCTGCCACCCACTCGTTACCGCGGTCAACGATAAGTTTGAAGGCTAGTTTCTCAAATAGAGCTGCAATCTCGGTGAAAAAAACAGCGAGAAACATTCCAAAGGCAACCCATTTGTGCTTACGCAGGTAGCCCCAGTAAATCTTCAGATTCCTACCAAACTCGATTTTTTGACTCATCGTCCATTACCCTCATATATCTCATTTTTTTGAGAGGAATAGATGCCAGGAACAAGACAAGCAGCACGAAATTTTAAGAAGTACCCAGATGATGATATTCTTTCCGAAGACGATGAGTGATGCATTTTGCCACCTTATCGGGTAAGGAGATCCACCTCTTTATAAGCGTTTAGTCCGCAATTTTATAAACCGTCCATCACCGGCGGTTACATGAAATTCGCCCATCTCGCGGACTGTCATCTTGGAGCTTGGCGAGACGAATCCTTGCGTGAGGCGAACGTTGCCTGCTTTGAAGGAGTGATAGCACAGTGCATCACAGACAAGGTAGATTTTGTTCTAATCAGTGGGGACTTGTTCAACAATCCTTTTCCTCCGTTAGAAATCATGAAGCGCGCGGCTAGATGTTTTCGCTCGTTGCAACAAGCTTCCATTCGTGTGTATGTCATTCCAGGAAGCCATGACCTTACCGTAGGGGGAAAGACCATGCTTGACGTGTTTGATGACGCAGGGTTAGTGGTGAACGTTGCAAAGGATGGCGAGCTTCGCGTTGCTAAAGATCCTACAGGAGTGAGCATTGCTGGCGTGATGGGCTTGCGTGGAGGTCTTGACAAGCATACATACGAAACGTTAGATCGCGCAGCCTTAGAAGCCATTCCTTCACCAAAAATCTTCATGTTCCATGCGTTGTTGGCAGAATTGAAAACCATCAACGTGGAGGGCATGCCCATGTCTTTGCTTCCTAAAGGTTTTGATTACTATGCAGGAGGCCACGTGCACGACAGCCAGATCAAAGACAACATTGTATACCCTGGTCCCTTGTTTCCCAATAGTATCTCCGAGTTAGAGCAAACCCAGCATGGTTCGTACATGTTGGTGGACGACTTTGTTGCTAAGAAAGTACAATTACCAAACAACGTGGTAAAGTTGCGTGTTGGGTGTGATGGCTTTCTTCCTGAAGAAGTCAATCAAAAAATGTTGGACTTGGTTGGTGGCAGCATGCAAGATGCCATCGTGTGTTTACGGTTGGAGGGCGTGATGGATAACCCTTCCAAAGTAAAGTTTCAAGCGTTTGTGGACGCGTGCAAAGAAGCAGGTGCTCGCGCTGTGCTAAAGAACACGAGTAAGTTGGAGAGCAAGAATCTGGCTGAGTTCAAGATGCCTGACAATGCAGACATTGAAGGGAGTCTGCTCAAAGAAAAAGCGTCAGACCCTGCTCTTGCACGGAAATGGCTGGATGCGCTTTCTGTTGAGATGATTGAAGGGGAGACCAAAACTGCGTACGAAGCGAGGGTGTTGGCAGAGTCAAAAAAGTTAGCGAGTGACGGTGTAGATCATTCCAAGGATGCCCGCCCCGATAATCATGGGGAGCAGGGAGATGAAAACCCATCCGCACACAACTAAGAGAACGACCATCGCTATCTTGAACAGACTCATTTGATTTTTTCCTCTAAAAGTTTTCTGACAACGTCGGGCAACGCTTTGCCTTTTGTTTTTCGCATGATCTGTCCCATGAGGAATTCGAAAGCCTTGGCCTCGCCTTGTTTGAAGTCTTGCAAGGCTTGCGGGTTCTCGGATAATGTTTCATCCACCGCCGTCCCGATCTCGCCAGTATCCGATACTGCGGTGAGTCCTTCCTTTTGGACGCGTTCTGCCACATCAAAGGGTTCTTCGGCGAGCTCCCGGATAAGTTTTTGTCCCACCCTATCCGTTATTTGTTTGTTTTCTATGAGCTTGAATAAGGGTATGACATGATGTGCACGTAGTGGTGTGTCTTTTAGCTTCTTTCCTTGGGTGTTGAGGCTTCTCAATAATTCTCTGCGAACCCAGCGAGCGGCTAGCACAGGGCTGACTTGTTTGCTGCTTTCTTCATACAATGCGGCAACGTCTGGTTCGGCCGCTATGATGCGGGCGTCGATGGCGTCTAGCTTGTGTTCTTTGACAAAGCGTGCTGTCTTCTCTTCTGGCAGCTCTGGTAAGGTTTTTTGTATGCTTTCTACAAAAGCAGGTTCTATGGGCCGCACGACAAGGTCTGGATCTGTGATATAGCCGTAGTCTTCTTCGCTTTCCTTGAGACGTAGCGATCGTGTTCTTCCTAGTTCTGCGTTCCAGGCGCGTGTCTCTTTTACTACAGTGTCTGTTTGCTGTCGCTTGACCTCGTACTCGACACAGCGTTCGATCTCTTTGAAACCGGTCACATTTTTTACTTCTACTCGTTCAAATCCTGAACTTTTGACTGAGACATTCACATCTGCTTTGATGATGCCATCAGAAGCAAAGATGTCTAAGTACGCGAGTATGCTTTGTAATTTTTTCATGAACTCTCTTGCTTGCTCAGGACTGATCATGTCCGGTTCGGTGACCACTTCAATCAGGGGAATGCCCGACCTATTGTAGTCCACAAGACTTAGTCCTTCCTCGTGTACCATGCCTGCAGGGTCTTCCTCCACATGCAATCGTTTTATCCTTACCTTTGTCCCATCAGACAACACCACGGTGCCGTTCTCTGCTAGCGGTGTTTCGTATTGTGTTATTTGGTAGTTCTTGCCCATGTCTGGGTAGAAGTATGTTTTTCTGGAGAAAACTAGTTGGCTTGCGATGGTGGACTGTAGGGCCAGAGCCATTTTGGTGGCGTACTCTATAGCACGTTTGTTCAACGTGGGCCTGCTTCCTGGATGCCCTAGACATACCGGACACGTCCGCGTGTTGGGCTGGGCGTTCTCTATCTTGCATCCGCAAAACAACTTTGTGTTGGTGTTTAGCTGGATGTGGACTTCCATGCCGATAATCATATCACTCTGCATGGGTTCTGAATAGTTCCTCCTCTTTGAAATGGTCAGCTATGAACATGATGCCTGCTTTGCCTGCGGGTACAGAAACGTGTGGTAGTCCTGCTAAGTTAGGCCCTACAGTGAGCACGTCGCACATTAAATGTTGTAGTGGTGTGAGGTTGTGGGCTTCTGTTTGCTTGGGTGGAAGGATGGGCATTGTGGGCGAGCTCAGCACGTCGCAAGCTTTGAATGCCTGTTTGTATTCTTGGATTATTTTTGTTCGCACCTTGAGCGCTTTGTTGTAGAAGGCGTCTCGGTAGCCTGCCATTCTGGCAAAGGTTCCGATGAGGACTCTTCTTTTTGCTTCCTCTCCCATGTGGTGGGTTCGTATTTTGGTGAAGTACTCATCAAAGGAGGTGTTCATGCTGCCACTTTGGCCGTAGCGCATCCCGCAATATTTTGCTAGGTTGGTGCTTGCCTCGCTGAGGGCGATGGTGAAGTAGGTTGCGATTCCTTCTTTGAGGGAAGGTAAAGACACTTCCCTTACGGTGGCCCCTTGCTTTTCTAGCTCGGTGAGCTTTTCGTGGACTGAGTTTTTTATGGATTCGTCCACGCCTTCTGCAAAGGCTTCTTTGATCTTAGCAATGCGCAATCCCTTTATGTTGCCAAGGCTTGCTGCGTAGTCTGGAACCGGTTCTTGGCTGCTGGTCTCGTCTTTTTTGTCATGACCTGCTATCACTTGGAGTATGGTAGCTGCTTCAGGGAGTGTTTTGGTGAGCGGTCCGATCTTGTCCAGGCTCGTTCCATAATCTAATAGTCCATACCTGGAGACTCTGCTGTACGTGGGACACAATCCTACCACACCACAGAAAGCTGCTGGCGCTTCTATACTTCCTCCAGTGCTCTCTCCGAGGCTGGCGTGTGCTCCTGGAATTTTTTTGGTAAAGCCCCCGCCTCCGGAGCTGCTTCCTCCGCAGCATAATTCTGGATCGTCAGGATGTTTGGGGGCTTGAAAGCCCTTGCCTTGGGTGATGCCTAGGGCACCAAAACCAAACTCGTCTTGGACAGTCTTTCCTATGAAAATGGCACCTGCATCGATCATTCTTTGGACTGCTGTGGCGTTGAATACGGGTTTGTAGCCTTTGAGGATGGCGCTTGAAGCGGTTGTCTCTACGCCTTGAACGCAGATGCCATCTTTGACAGTGAAGGGTAGTCCTGCTAGGGGGAATTTTTTGGTGAGCGCTTGTTTTTGGATGTTTTTTGCTTGCTCGATGGCTTGCGCCTCAGTGATGACGGTGAAGTAATGGTTGTCTTCGTTTATTTTTTTGGATTCTTCTACAAAAGCGGTGATGGCGGACACGATGTCTCCCCCTGTCTGCATTTTTTGTATGTAATCCTTCATACGCTTTTGGGCCCCTTGATGTAACCGTTCTTGGATTGGGCGTTCTTGAGTGCCTCTTCTTGGGTTAGGCACTCTTCTGGTAGGTCCTCACGCATTTCTGTGGATAGTTTCACTGGAAGAAAGCTGGGCTCCACACCTTCGGTGTCTACATCTTGTAAGGTGGAAAAGTGGGTGAGGACTTCATCTAGTTGGGGAAGAAACTGTGCCGCTTCTTCTTTTGTTAGGGTTAGGCGCGCGTTTTTTGCGACCTTGTCCAAAACATCTTGTGTGATCATCGTAATTTGAGATGTACTTCTTTGAGCCACTTCTCTTCCCAATCTTGTGGGCTGTTGTCGAGTGGACTTTCCATGGCTTTTGTTCTAGGGAAGGTGATGACTTCGCGAATGTCGGTCTCTCCACACAATAATGCCACCAATCTATCATAACCAATAGCTATACCTCCGTGTGGTGGGGCACCGTATCTGAATGCTTCTAGTAAGAAGTCAAATCTTTTTTCTGCTTGCTCCATGGTTAGGCCTATCACTTTGAGCACTCTTGCTTGGAGTTCTCGATCGTGGATTCTGATGCTGCCTCCACCTACCTCTACGCCGTTCAAAACAATGTCGTGAGCGTGCGAGAGCACTAGTGCAGGATCTTTTTCGCACATGTCCACGGTCTCGTCTGTCGGTCGTGTGAAAATGTGGTGGCGTGCTGCCCAGCCTTGTTCTTCTTCGGAATATTCAAAAGCAGGGAAGTCGAGGACCCACAAAAAGTTGTACTTGTCCTTAGGGATGAGGTCGAGCATTTTTGCGACGGCTAGGCGAACATTACCTAGTGCGGTTGTTGCCACCTCAAAATCTCCTGCGGAAAAGAGTAGCAGATCTCCTTCGTGGCAGTCGGTTGCTTTTTTGAGATCTTCTTGGACGTGTCCGTCCATGAATTTTGCTATCACGCCCTCAAACTCTTTTGTGAGTTTCAACCATCCTAGTCCCGGTAGGCCTGACTCTTTGGCTACGTCGGTTAGTTTGTCTATTTGTTTTCTGCTGAGCTTTGCCCCGTCCTTGACGTTGATGGCATACACAACCCCATTTTTTTCTAGTGTGGTCTTGAAAATGCTGAAGTCCGACTTCTTTACGACCTCGCTGACGTCCTGTAGCTTCATCTCAAAGCGGGTGTCAGGTTTGTCGCTGCCGTACTGGTCGAGGGCTTCCTTCCATGTCATGCGTTGGAAGGGTGTTTTCAGTGTCATGCCCTTGACTTCTTTGAAAATGTGGGCCATCATGCCTTCCATGAGTGTGAGGAGTTGGTCTTGGTTGATAAAACTCATTTCTATGTCTATCTGGGTGAACTCTGGCTGTCGGTCTTGTCGTAAATCTTCATCTCGGAAGCACTTGACGATTTGGAAGTAACGGTCCATGCCGGCTACCATGAGTAGTTGTTTGTACATTTGTGGGCTTTCGGGTAGTGCCCAAAACTTTCCAGGGTTGGCGCGGCTTGCTACTTTGAACACTCTTGCGCCACCTGGCGTGTGCTTGACAAAGAAGGGCGTCTCTATCTCCATGAAGTTGTGCTGACAAAGGTAAGAGCGTACAGCTTGGCTAGTGGCATGCCTCATTTTCATGTTGCGCAGCATGGTTGGTCTTCGCAAATCTAGGTAGCGATACTTCAATCGCAATTCTTCACCGGCTACGGTTCTGTCTGCGATGTCTATCTTAGGTGTGGCGCTTTTGGATAGCACCTCCGCTTTGGTGATGAGGACTTCTACTTGGCCAGTGCCTATGTCTTTGTTTTGCATGCCTTTGGGTCGTTCTCGTACTTTTCCGGTTACTTTGAGCACGAACTCTCTTCCCCATGTTTCTGCTTCTTTGTGTACGTCTTTGCTTTGGACAGGATCGAACACGATCTGGGTGATACCGTAGCGGTCTCTGAGGTCTATGAAGATTAAACCACCATGATCTCTGCTCGAGTGGAGCCAGCCACAAAGAGTCACTTCTTTGTCGATTTCTTTGTCTGTAAGCTCGCCACACGTATGCGTTCTCATGCGAGATGGCAGCGAGTTGTATTTTATAAAGGCTACCTTCGAGGGCGCCTGCCAATGTTAGCGTGGTGCATTCGCTTTGCAAGTCCACCACTCTTTGCGCCTGGTTGGTTCACTGCTTTGGATACCGGGGCAGGACCTTCATGCACCATATTATCTATTGTGTCCACGTGTACGATCTTTTGGCGGGGATTGATGCCAAAAGTGTATTGCGCGTGCCGGGGCGGTACCTCCTGGTAGGCAATAGGAAAAGTGTCATAGCGCGGATGGTTTCGAACCATATATCTCACGGCCCGGGCCAACGCCCCGTTTTTAGTTCCTAGATCCATGTTTTAATTCCACATCTACCAGCACGTTTTCTAGTCGTTCCAAACGGTATTTTATGGTGTCAAACTTTCGGCGTACGCTGCCGTTGCGTAGATCAAAGAGTTGTAAATCGTCATGGATGTTTTGGATGAAGGCAAAAATGTTTTTGATGGTGGCAAAATCTTTTTGGAGTGCTGCGTTCATGGCTTTTCTTGTTAACTCGCCCACACAATCGCAAACACCTCCCAGATAGGTTTCTACGTCCACGCCTAACTCTTCAAACGTTGGCATGTTGGGGTATGCTTGGAAGCAGGCTGCTTCCACAAATTCTTCTTCTGCTTCGTGAACGATGGGAACAAGTTTGGGATGGTTGTTGGCAAGTTCTTGTGCTTTTTGGAGTGATGCTTTTGCCTCGTCAAGGTTGCCCTCACCCCGGTGCATGGCGTAGATGGCCTTTTTTGCGTCCTTGAGCGCCACTCTTGACTGTGCGATGACTTTCTCTCGGGTTGCGTCGAACGCTTCTAGGGCTGCCTTTGCCTCTTCCAAACTCTTGTGCATACGACGAATATCAGAGTGTGCGTTAAAAAGCTTTATATAATGGGACCTCTGGCTTTAGTCTTAATGGCCCCATCAGTACTAGGGAATGTTATCGCGTTTTTCGACCGTTTGGGTGTGTATGACGTAGTGCTTCCTTTTTTGCTTGTTTTCACCGTGGTGTATGGCATCATGGAACGAAGCAAGGTCTTTGGTACGCACGGTGGCACGGAAGGGGAAGAGGGCAGCACGAAGAAGAACTTGAACGCGATGGTAGCGTTCGTTATAGGATTTTTAGTCGTTGCTAGCAGTAAGATTGTGGAAGCAGTCTCTAGGGTCTCTTCACAAATGGTCATTCTTCTCCTCTTAGGTATGTTTTTCATCATGGCAGTAGGGTTCTTCTATACAAAGGAAGAATGGGAAAAGCACGACTTGGGATGGCCCAAACACGCCTTTATCGTCCTTATGTTCGTTAGTCTTATTGCTATCTTTT
>JASMHM010000002.1 GCA_030750765.1 Candidatus Woesearchaeota archaeon
GAGCAGCTCTACTGCGGAGGTTAGTCTGTCCGTGTTGAAACGGTTGTTTTCCACCCAGGAGATGGCTGAAGTGATCTGTTCTATCCCTGCCTCTATTGACAGCGGGTTTCCTTCAGGGTCCAACACGTCAATAGACCTCATTCTTTCTCTGGCATCTTGATAGCTTTGTTGGGTGTTGTAGAAGGGGGAGCCTCCTGGCTCTCCTTCTGGCAGGCCTAGTCGTAGTTGGTAGACGTGGGTGAACTCTTCCACCGCTCCGGTGCTGAACTCCCACTGTGGGGACATGTGCAACGAAGTGCTGTTTTCGGCTATCAAGGTCAACCATAAGGCTTGAAAATGGGCTTGTTCCCACTTGTGTCCTCTGGGCACGAGATCTGCAGGGTGCAAAATCGGGGAATCCGTCCTTTTTTGTAGTTCCTTTAGGAATTCGTAGCCTTTTCTGTAGTTGTAGTCAATGGTACTAGCCATGATGTCGTCATATTCTGGGCTGGCATCTCGTTTATCATGACTGGAGGCAGGTCTGGTAAGAAATTCTCTAAGAGGGTCGTTTATGTCATACGCGCGTTCCAGACAGGCATACAGTTCTATCCCTGAGGTTATGGGGACGCTGAGATACGCAAACTCTTTCATACCGTGCAGGGCTCTAAATGTTCGTACGATGTTGTGTACTGCGTATGTTTGTTCGCATTCCGCAGACCAAACTTGCGTTTTGTACTTATACCACAACGATTTTGCTTCTAACGTATCTGTCACGCCACGTGCTGGAAATTCATGAATTATAAGTGTTAGCGTCTTACAGAGTGTAAACAATCCGCCCCTTACTGTTGCACAAGAGGTTGGTCAAGTATTGCTTGATTGAACGCTCTGGCATCCCTGCCGTGTTGTACCACGTGCGGAAACTTTAGCTCGCCATCATCGGCGCGGACACTGAGGCTAAACCACATTCCATAATTGGGATCGCTGGCCTTTGTGCGAGTGGTTCCGTCGGCTCGACACTCGTCCATATACTTCATAAAACGAGAAGTATCTCCACGACCGAGAACATGATGCGCCGAATACCTTATGCTGTCTCCAGGACTCCAACCCTCAGGAGTCATATCTTTGTAGGTAATAGGGCCGCCCTGCGTATGCATGGCAGTAAAGGTGAACTTTGCATCTGGTGATTCAGGTATGGTGTGTTCTGTACGGTTAGGAAAGGTCTCTACGTTCTTTGGACCCTTAAAGTCCAACACACTTTGCGCCAACGTTGCGGGAGTGTTTGGCTTTGGCGGCGTCACAGATGTTTCTAGTGTGCTAGGCCCCTTGCAGCCGACTAGTGCCGTCACTACCAACGCGATTGCTGTACTGTATAAATCTCGCCACATACTGGTGTAAAGTCCCCCACGGCTTATAAGTTTTCGCTACTCGGTAAAGGCCAGTTCACCTACTATCTTGGCTGCCAATTTTGCTGTCTTACCCTGACTGTCCAATTGCGGGTTGACTTCTACAATATCTGCGCCTTGGTAGTTTTCTAGTGCACAAAGCTTCTCCAAAAAGGCAAAGAGGTCTGCGTTTTTTAGTCCGCCTTCTTCTGGGTAGCCTGTTGCAGGCGCAAGAGAAGGGTCAAGGTTATCAATATCCACGCTCAAAAACAGGGCTGGAGCGTTTTGGACGTAATGAAGCACTTCATGGATGATTTTGTCTCTGTTGGCCAAAACATCATCTGCATTGTACGCTTTTATTCCTTTTTCTTTCACAAAACGCAACTCTTCTGGATCCCAAGCTCGCGTTCCAATAAGTACTAATCGTTCAGGAAGCAAGCAACCATCAGCAATAAGCATCCGCAGATAGTTCTCATGCGTAGGGATGTCAAACTCTTGCATTAGGTCTGGATGGGCGTCAAAAACGATTAATGCCGCTTCTGGGTGTTGTGTGGCGAACGCTTTGAAGGTGGAAAACGTTATGGAATGGTCTCCGCCCAAACAAACGCTAGGAAATTGTACTGTGTTTAGAATGCTTAATTGTGTTGCAGGAAAATCACTAGAAAACACGTTCACCGTTTGGTTTTGTATGCTTAACGGCTTTCCAAGATGGCTAACCTCGCTTGCCTGGCTCAGGATGGCTGCAGGTCCTAGCTCGCATCCTTGGTTCTTTCCCATGCTTCCCCCAGAAAAGGGGATAGAGTACACTCTCATAACAAAAAAAGAAAGTTAAAAGATAAAAAGGTTTAGTCTCCGTTCTCCCATCTGTACGTGGTTGCCCAACCATCCCCTGTTACGGGATGGAGACAGGTGCCATTTGGGCTTGCCTTCTCAAAATCATATGGTGTTGTTCTGTTTTGAGCGCCTGCCCAGTACCGCATGCGTTGCTGGCCTCTGCCATCCGTGATGCGCACGTACACTTGGCTGGAGTCCATGTTGGCTAGAATGGTTGCTCCGTGTATTCTATGCTTCTTTACGGCAACCTTCACGGTGATTGCCTCATCTTCATCCATCACTGACCGGTCTATGTTGCTGACCCGCCAATACCACTCACGTTCCCTGTTCATTTCTTTTGCCTCCTGTGCGAGCTACAAAACACCGCAGGCAAGTAAGATTAATGTGAGTGAACCTAACTTGCCAGAGGCAAGTTGGTCACTCAGCACAAATAGTGGCGACTAGCAACTTCTTCGTTAAACTCAGATTGTTGCCATCATACGCCATAAAATACTAGGAAGGTGAGAAGTATATAAACCTTGTGCCCATACTTTTTACATTGTTTTCGGTGCGGCGATGCCGAGAAGGGCTAATCCGTTTTCTAGGACGGTGGTGGTCGCTTTCACCAAGCTTAATCTTGCGGCTTTCTCTTTGTCATCTGCTTTCAACACCGGACACGCGTGGTAGAACTCGTTGAATCTGTGTGAAACTTCTAACAAGTATTGTGCAAGGGTGTGGGGTTTTCTTTCTCTGAGCGCGTTCTGCACCATCATTGTATAATTACCTAAGACGGTTACTAACTTTACCTCTGCAGCGTGTTTCAGCTGGGTGAAGTCGGGCTTGCCTACTTTTACGTTGGTGAGTATGCTGTTGGCTCTGGCGTTGCTGTACATAAGATAGGGTCCGGTGTCTCCTTCAAATTGTACAATCTTTTCCCAGTCAAACATTATGTCGCGGACACGATCGTTCACCAAATCTCCGAAGATGACTGCCCCTACTCCTACTTGCTGTGCTACTTTCTCTTTGTTGGCTAGTTTGGGATTTTTTTCTTTGATCAGGTTGAGTGCTAGCTGGATGGTTTCTTCTAAGACTTTGTCTAGCAACACTAAGGTTCCTTTTCTGGTGGCCATCTTTTTCCCGCCTTCTGCGAGGTACATTCCGAACTTGATGTGTTCGGTGCCTTTGTAGCCGAGTTTTTTGGCTACGCTAAACACCTGAGTGAAGTAGAGTGTTTGTTCATTCCCCACAACGTATAGCATATGGTCTGCTTTGTAGTGTTTGACTCTATACTCGATGCTTGCTAGGTCTCTCGCACCATACGTGGTGGCTTCGTCACTCTTCTTCAACATTAATGGTACGGGTTCCATAGGCACCACTAACGCGTTCTGGTCGATCTTGCTTAACCCTTTCTTTTTCAACAACGCTAACGTTGCTTCCACTTTGGGTAGGATGCTGAACTCTCCGTCAAAGCTGTCAAACTCCACTCCTAATATCGTATAGATTCTTTTGAATTCTTTGAGAGAAAGATCTCTGAACTTGTGGTAGAGTTGTAATGCTTCCTTGTCTCCTTCTTCCAATTTCTTGAACCAGTCTCTTGCTTGTTGTTGCAACTCTTCATCATCTTCTGCTTCCTTGTTGTACCTTACATAGATCTCGTACAAGTGCTTGATGGGTTCTTTTGCTAGCTTTTTTGCATCCCCCCATCTCCTGTACCCTTCTATATACTTCCCAAAGGGTGTTCCCCAGTCTCCTAGGTAGTTCAGTCGTACTACTTTGTACCCTTGGTTCTGGAAGAGGTTGACCAAGCACTGTCCTATGACTGTTGATCGTAAGTGTCCTATTCCAAAAGGTTTGGCAACGTTAGGATGGGAATAGTCCATGACGACTGTTTTCCCTTTACCTTCTTGAGAGGTGCCGTGCTTTTCTTTCTCTTTGAGTATTTTTGTAATCACAGACTCTGCTAGGGCTCCTTCTTTGAGGAAGAAGTTGAGATAGCCGCCTTTTGCTTCTACTTTTGCGACAAAGTCTGGTGCTTTCACTTCTTTGGCTAGCTCTTCTGCTATCTGGACAGGATTTTGCTTTCTTTCTTTTGCTAGCGGAAAGCAGGGCATGCTAAAGTCTCCAAAGCTGGGATCGGGTGGCTGGCGGAGCTCTGCCTGCTTTGATATCTTTTTTACCAATTTCAGCAGGGTTTCTTCGAACATGTGGTACGTCCACGAATAGGGCTTAATAAAGGTATGTCCGAAGGAGTTATATGCTATGCGAAATTGATCCTTGTCATGTGGCAACAAGCTAATGATTTAATGCGCGGACCTGCGTATTTTTTGTATAATGAAGGGGACACGTTACTGGTGGTTGCAGGAGAGGATGCCGTGCACAGGCTTGAAGTAAGGTGGGATGATCTGATGTTTTGTCCGCCGCACCTGGGCGGACAAATTCCCTGTCCTACACGAAGGTTACATTCCGTGGTTCTTGGTGAGCCTGCGAGCGAGGTGGGCTATTTTCGGCCTGAAGGAACAAGGCGTACGTCTTGGATTGAACAGGATGTGGAGGCGTATACTATGCAAGATTTGCCTGATGCTCCGCCAAAAAGGGAAACTGTTTTTGAAAGCGAAATGTTTGATTTTTGGAAGCCCGAGTGCACGAGCCATCTTCACGAACGGCGTGACTGGTTTTGGCATCTGGCAAAAGAAGTGCCCCCTCTGAAGCCTTCTATGGAGCAGGCAATCGACCGGTTGGGTTCTGGGTCACGTTATGAATCCACAGGAGGGAATGATGCTTCTAAACAGTAATATTAAATACGTTTGTCAACGTGGGAATCCTGACGTGAGGGTTGGTTTTGACCCGTCTGGTGATGTGCGATGTCTAGAGGTGAGCGGGAAGAATAGATTTGCCCGCTTGTTCTTTTTTGATGAGGAACCGGAGCTGAGTCAATGGGGAACGTATGAACAGAAAACAATTGTGAATTCAAGCGAGGCGGGTAGTCCGGGAACTATCACTCGTGGACACTACTCGAGTGTTGTCAAGCCATCTGTCTTCTCAGAAGAGGGTCTGAGTGAGGAGTGTAAAACCGAGCTTGGCATACATAAGCCTCGATTTGCGCAACTGCGCACTTTTGAGAATTTAGCAGCATCATTACAGAACGTACTACTGCACCTCCCCTAAGCTTATAAATGCTGTTTTCTTCCACTATCTATGAGTGGGGGGAAGGACATACGTGGACCTGAGCCAGATTGGTTTAACATTGCCGTGTATGGTGAGGAGTGGGAAAGAGGCACCAAAAAGGTCCCTACCGAGCTTCTATCTGATTATAACCGCCTGGTTTTGCATTCTGATGTTTTAGGAGGGTGGCAGATGCCTTCGAGAGCAGAAAAAGCTTACAACAATGAAATAGGGGTGGTTCTTGGTTCACCTAAATCACACGTACCAAAAAGCGTGGCTGCCCATTACGCAGTGCGCACGCCATTGAACCAGGGTAGGAATGAAAACAATCGCAGACGTGCTATGGTTCGCTTGCTAGACAAATCAGTCTCTTCCCGTCCAGGACAAAAGCGCATCGAAGAGTACCTCAGACCTCTCGTAGGAAGTTTTGGGATTCCCGAATGGAACTGCGATGGCTCAAGCAGAGAGGTGCGAGTGCTCAGCCTTGCATATGCGCTCGCCATCAACCACCGAGTTGCTTTGTTGGCAGAAAATGAAAGAATTTTGGACTTTGCAGACACCTTCTCTCGTGAGGTCAGAGAGGGCAAGCATCCAGGGTTTGTGTGCTTCTATCACGTCCAACCTTGGAAAATGGAACGAAAAGAGGGAATATTTGTTCCTAACTCACACGTAAAATTCAGAAACCAACGCGCATCTTATCGACCTTCTTTCGAACCGCTTAGCGCGTAGGATTAATATGTGGCAGTTCTCTTAAGAATGTTACGTATGCCTACGTCTGGGTCTTTCATCTCTGTTTTGTACAAGGGTATGATGTGCCAGTGAAGATGGTGGATGGTGCGTCCTGCAGCCTCGCCATTGTTCAGCCCCCAGAAAAACTGTACTGGTGGCGTGCCGAGGTCAGGATGCTGGAGAGCTCTCTTGCAAAATGCCTTTGATGAATCATTCAATGGATCGCGTACAAAACCTTTGTACAGATCTTCAAGGTCTGCTTCTAGGATGATTTTCTGTGCTTCCATCGCTGCTCCTACCCAAGATTTTTGGTGTTCTGGTTTCTGATCAGAAAAATCCACGACATGTGAGGTAGGGATGACTTCTACATGGCCGGGTGAGACCGGAAAACGATCATAGCGCACATACCACAAGTCATTCTGCCATACTGCCTCTGCTTTTCCCAGATCACAAAACAAACATGCCATTCCTTAGGGAGGCGACGTCTTTTTCTTGATTTTTAGTCATTGAATTCCATTATTGGTGTAAAACATAAAAGGATATGCCGAAATATCTGGAAAACTGTTCGGTTTTCACCTACTTTTAGTCCAAATATGGAAAACCATTCCGTTTAAGAGCGAAAAATACTTAAAGAATGAGGCAATTCTAGGTATAATGAGTGTGGATAACAAGGATCGTCGGATCATCGCAGAACTCGTCCAGAATAGCGACCAGACCACCAGCAAGCTTAGTAAGAAGCTAGGAATACCCATCACCACGGTGCACAACCGCATAAAAAAGTTGCAAAAGGATGGTGTTATCATCAACTACACAGTAAATCTGGACCATCACAAGCTGGGAAGGCCAATCCCTGCGTTCATCAACGTGACTATTAACTATGGGGCTGGCAAGAATATCAGTCAGACATCCATAGCCACAAAACTGAAAAAAATAGATGGGGTGTACGAAACCTACATTCTTACCGGCGGTGCAGATATCGTAGCCAAAGTGCTCGCCAAGGACATCCCAGATCTGAACGCTATCGTTACCGAGAAATTAAGAAATATAGAGGGAATTGACAAAACGCAGACGAGTATCGTGTTAAAAGAAGTGTAGCAGGGACCCGATAGCTTTAAAAAGTCAAGTCTTGTCTTACTCGTATGGCCAAACTAAGAAAGTTCTCCGCATATCAGACGGTTGAACGACCCTACACAAGGCACTCAAAGTATAAGGTGAAGAACTTCGTACGTAGCAGGCCAGTCAACAGAATCGTACGTTTTGTGATGGGCAGTCGAACCAAAACATTCAAGCACAAACTACAATTGGTGAGCAATCAACGCATGCAAATGCGGGACAACGCTATTGAGGCAGCACGGCAAACCTGCAACAGGTTGTTAGAGTTAGAATTCATAGCTAATTATCGATTCATGATTCATGTGTTTCCGCATCACATTCTCAGAGAGAACCCATTATCTGCCGGAGCAGGCGCTGACCGAATGAGTACAGGAATGGCACACAGCTTTGGAAAGAACATTGGCATTGCTGCCCAAGTGAAAAAGGGAAAGGTCATCTTTTCGGTACAATTCAACGAAAACCCAGAGATAGTGAAGGTAGCGTTGAAGCGAGCAGCCGCAAAGCTACCATGCAAATGTCTGATACGCTAACGTACGAGGAATTTCTTAAAGTAGACATCCGTGTTGGTAAGATAGTCAAGGCCATGGAGTTTCCTGAGGCTAACAAGCCAGCGTACAAGTTAGAGATTGACTTTGGAGATTTGGGAATAAAACAATCCAGTGCACAACTCACTAAAGAGCATGCATTAGAAGAATTAGAAGGCATGCTTGTTCTTTGCGTGGTCAACTTTCCTCCCAAACAAATAGGGCCCTGGAAGAGCGAAGTGCTAACCTTAGGCGTGCCGGGCAAGAACGGTTCCTGGACTTTGGTTGGTCCAACCAAAGATGTTGCCATCGGCGGCAGGCTAGCGTAGTGCGGTGAGCTTCACCTGTACTACTGAACCGCCTGGTTTTTGTACTGCGAGAACATCCTTGACACCAAAACCGCCGCCTTTTGGGAAATAGGTTCTTCCGATCTGCCATCCTTCTATTGTTGGGTCTGCAACATGGTAGACCTTACCGTCGTATTCAAACGCGAAACCGTTCCGCTTGCTAAAGTTTCCTGTGACTGCGACGGCAGCGTGATTGAGGCGGTGGCCATACTTGATATACAGGATGATGTAGTCCACTCCCATTTGCTCGAGCAAACTAGCATAGGCCACCATGTGGCTGCTACAGTCAGCTTCGTTAGACATCAGCACTTCGAACATGTACTGTAACACCTCTCCTTCTTGACTGGTGTAGGGGATACCTTTGCTCACGAAATCCATGGCTCTTTGCATCTTAGATTCCTTACTCCATCCACCGATCCGCTTCACCAGACGAATAAGGGATTGATCTCCTTTTGCCGAAATCCTTGATCCAACATTGTAGATCCATGCCTTATCCGTGATTTCCAGCCTTCGCGATCCTCCGTACACGTACCTCTTAGCGTTGATCAGTTCTGTCATGGTTATCTCAAACCGAACGCCGCCAATCTCCCTTACGTACCTGTCGTCCGGTCCCACGTTAAGGTGCTTGGCAGGAAACCGAAAGCCAACACCGTGAAAATGCATGCCGCGGTTTAACCTTAGGCCGTCACTGAAACGGGAAGATGCCGCTCTGTCGTCACCGTACTCAACATTACCCGGATAGAGAGTGAGTTTTTTTACGTCCTGTTGTGCCTTTGCCAAAGGACCGGGATGGGTAAAGTACAGTTTGTCATCCCCTGTCTCGTGAAATTTGAACTGGCTCTCACAATCCTTAACGCGATTGATGAAGAGGCGATCGGTAAAGCTGGATTTTTGGCAAAAATGGTTGAGCACCCAGTCGCGCACTTTACTATTCGCGGCCTGCACTTTCTCAAGAGGTGTTAATTGTTCTAACAATTTTGAAATCTTCTCAACCCTTTTACTGATGCCAACTATGCTGTAGCTCTCCCTTTTCAGATCCGCAAGGAGTTTAGAGAGTTCTTGCTGCTTTTCTTGCAAGGTTTTTCTTGCCCAACTTAGGTAGCCGTTGACGTGCATTTGCTTCTCCGCACCTGCGATAACTGCATCTGTCTCTTGGAGTAGCTTTTCGCCTCGTTGGTCTAGTAGCGCTTGGGTGATCTTCACGCTCGCAACGTCAAGCTTGAGGTACAGTTCATTCAGGGTGCCTGTATCCCTACCGCTCTCCCTCACGTACTCCAGATTATCGTGGTATCTATCAATGGCGTCAATAATGAATGCTTTTGCAGACTGAAGATCGTCCTCTTCATACGCTTGCACTGCTTTAACAATATCTTCTTCTACTTTTTGTAAATCTTTGCTGAGCGCGGCATCGCTTGCACCCTCCGGTCGGGTGTAGCCTTCTACGGGTGTGTCGGGGATGACTCTGCGCATTGTCGTTTTGGCAATGATCTCGCGCATCTGGTGGATTAATGGCAAAGCGGCTAGCATGCCTGCAACCACCGCTTTTCTCCACTTTTTCATGGTCAACATACAAATCGCTGTTTTTGTATAAATAATGTGTTCTTTTCACGTAATCTAGGAATCCTGAGCGTGGACACCTTAGCATGGTTGTGCCTAAGAATTACTAGAACGTATGCAAGATTCCTTTACGTTTGCGTTATGATTTCTACCTTGTCATCGATAAGAATGGTGTGTTCTGCTTGCGCAACAACACCTTTGCCTCTTTCGAACAACGGGGGGTAGGCATGGATGGCGCCTACCTGGCGTAACTCTTTCAATCCTAACTTTGTTTTGCCTTCGCCAAACTTTGCCATCAACCATCTTGTGGTGAAGGGTAGTGTTGAGTATTCTTTCTCAATGTGTTGGAGTATTTGTCTGGCAAACACGCTACGGATGGGTTTTGGCGCTACCAAAGAAAAGATGTTTGCTTCGTGCTCTCCCTCTGCCACTAATCCTGCTCCTGTGGTGGAGAAGGGTTCTATGGCAAACACGCCCTTCCCTAGCTTAACATCTTCGCCTGTATCATGATTAGGAATGGTGGGTGGCGTGTGGATTAAATTCTCGCCCAACCCATGACCAGAAAGGTTGCGTATGGGTTTGAAGTTGTAAGAATGGATGGTGGTTTCTATCGTTCTACCAATCTCTGCTAACGTAACATTCTCTCCTTTTTCTTTTACTAAATCTAATGCCTTATCTCTTGCTTCCTCTGCAGCCTTGATGAGGTCTGCATGGTTGCCACTAAGATCTATACTTACTGCGTTGTCTCCTATCATTCCGTTGACCGCAACTCCTAGGTCAAGCTTTACTAATTGATCTGTAAATGTTGCTTCATCGTTAAGATCTGGACAACTATGTGCTGCGATATGGTTCAAGCTTACTTGTACGGGAAAGGCTGGCTGGCCTCCTAAGGAAGCGATCTTGGCTTCTATCTTGTCACACACCTCTACCACCTTAGAGCCGCTCTTGACTAGATTTTTGCCAAACTCTCTAGCCTCAGCAGCGATCTTTCCCGCCTTGCGCAAACTTTCCACGTCCATAAGCTGGCGATCGAGAACGAGTATATAAAGCTGTACACGGAATTAGACGGGAGGGTAGAAAATCAAGGATAACAATTTATAAGACCCTTCATTGACCATGACTTATGAAAATAAAGCTGCATCATTTTGCATATACTATCCGCCCGAACACTTTGGAATTGGTTCTAGAACTTCTGAAAAAACTAGGGTGTACGCTAGCATACAGGGAAAAAAGTGCGAGATGGTGCATGGTTAAACAAAAACCGATTTCTTTAACTATACAAATAATTGAAACCAAAGATCGTCCCATTTCCATAAAACAGAAAGTTAACACACATATTGCTTTTTTATCAAACACTCCAAAAAAAGATATTGAAGAAATTAAGAGGTGGGCTGGGAACAAGAATATCAAATTTCGACATGGGGGATGGTCTGACAAGGAATTATGGTTTGATCTTCCAGGATTGTTCACCAATTTTGTAATTGAAATAATGCACACTTCAATTGTAGCATAGATCTGGCAATGCTTATAAATGGCCTGCGCCTAGGTAGGGGTGTGAACATTAACTCTCTTTCGAACATAAGCGCAATAGCTTACTACGCGATCCCTCCTAGTGACCAGGATGACTCTGCCATGATTCCACTGAAATTGGAAGGTTTCGCACTCCACGTAGGGGTGGTTGCAGATGATGGTGTAGATCTTGGTGATCCTGCTGGCGCTTATGCAGAAAAGGGAGGCCTTGTGCAACGCATGATCTATCACCGCATCACCATGCCTCGATTTCTTCAGCTGCAAGACAAATGGAAGAGGTTAAACTTGCAAAGGCCGAATACGTTTGAAGAAAGCAAATGGAAAAAGGACGATGATTCAAGAGACAATACTGGCGGGACAGGACTACTATGACCGTCAAACAAGAAGCAACCACCTCTCCTGATCACGGTTGCGCACCAGAAGAAAGGCACATTTCTGATCTGCTACAAACGGGTATGCTTGTTATCAACAAACCTAAGGGTCCAACGTCTCACATGGTGGCGGAGTATGTAAAAAAAATACTAAAAGTGAAGAAAGCAGGCCATGGAGGAACTCTCGATCCTGGCGTTACAGGAGTACTTCCTGTAGCACTAGCAAGATCTACACGAGTGAGCCAAGCATTGTTGCTAGCAGGCAAAGAGTACGTGTGTTTGATGCAGCTCCACAAAGAGGTGCCAGAGAAAAAGATAGCAGCACGTTTGAAAGAGTATCAAGGTGAGATAACTCAACTACCTCCTGTAAGAAGCGCTGTCAAGCGACAGTTGCGACAACGCACCGTATACAAGATAGAGTTGTTGGACATCCAAGGAAGAAGTGTCTTGTTTAGAATGAACTGCCAAGCAGGCACCTACGTAAGAAAGTTCGTACACGATTATGGATTACCACTAGGCGGAGCCCACATGGCACAGCTTATACGCACCAAAGCAGGCCCGTATCTAGACACGGAGATGCACACCCTACAGGAGTTGGAAGATGCCTACCAATTCTACAAGGAAGGGGATGAGACCATGCTACGAGAGATATTATTACCATTAGAAACGGCCATAGCCCACCTACCAAAGATGTGGTTGTTAGACAGCACTATAGATAGTATAGCGCACGGAGCAAAACTACACCTTCCAGGTATTGCCAAGTACGATGATAACATCATAAAGGATGACATGATAGCTTTACTATCTCTCAAAGGAGAATTAGTAGCATTAGCAAAAGCAGACACAGACAGCAAAGGCATGGCAAAAGAGAAGGGCTTAGCAGCCTCCCCGCATACCGTGTTTATCCAACCAGGAGTTTATCCAAAATCTACCACCGCTTGCTGAAAGGTAGGCATGCTGTTGTTCTGCTAGTAATGATATATTAATCTTTACTCAGCAACTGACACAACGTTTATAAGCATACATACTAAGACATGCCCATGGATTTTGCCTTTCCCGCAGGACTCTGGGCGTTTCTCGCGTTAGTACCCTTCATCCTGCTCTACCTTATCAGACCAAGACCCAAACAAATGGGCATTCCAAGCTTAATGTTCTTCATGAAGCATGAAGGAGCGAACAAAGTCACCAGTCTCTTCAGAACCTTTGTCAAAGATTGGCTGTTCCTGTTACAACTGTTGTTGTTGATCTTACTAGCATTCGCAGCCGCACGACCCTTTACTGAGTACAGTCAAGACGTGACTGCAGAAAACATTGTTTTTGTGATGGATGCCAGCGCAAGCATGCACACCAAAGAAGGCACCACTACTAGGTTTCAGATTGCTAAAGAAAAAGCCAAAGGGTTAGTGGGAGCAAGGAACACGGTGATTCTTGCCAAAGAAGTACCCTTGATAGGTATCAAAAACGAAAAAAGTCTTACCACCCAAGAATACATCCAAAGTCTTTCCCCCACAGACACACCCACAAGGTTAGGAGATGCCATACTATTGGCTGGCGAGACATTAAGCAAAGGAAGGGTTGTTGTTGTCTCTGACTTTGTCAACACAGGAGGACAAGATCCTGTAACTGCAAGAAGTGTTGTTGAAGCAAAAGGAATAGCAGTAGACTTCATCAACGTAGCAGGCTTAGACAAGACCAACATGGGAATTGTTGATGTGACCTTCGGTGAAAGTGTTACTGCAATCATCGCCAACACGGGCAGCACAGAACAAACAAGAACGTTACGCGCAGGCACCACGGCAAAAGAGATAACCCTCGCTCCAGGAGAGAGCGATGTCTTCAGCTTTGCAGA
The DNA here is from genome assembly GCA_030750765.1 of Candidatus Woesearchaeota archaeon. GTDB lineage: Archaea > Nanobdellota > Nanobdellia > Woesearchaeales > ARS49. Next base: position 13,357 of record JASMHM010000002.1, read on the forward strand.
ACCACAAGGAGTACTCAAGCTCGAGTTAGAAGGCTCGGATGACTTCAAGGTGGATGATGTGGCGTATGTTGCAGGCTCAGCAACCCAAAACGTGAGCGTGCTACTCATCACCAACAACCAAAGTGTATTCTTAACCGCAGCACTCAAAGCAACAGGATTGGTGAGTTTGCAGATAGCAGAACCACCCATCGTACCTAAAGAGAGGTTTGACGTGTACATCCTCCACAACATTGACAAGAATGAAATCTTAAGCGGAACGTTAGAAATCATCACCCAGCACGTTAAGGATGGTAGCGTGGTTATCACTCACGCACAAAAAGACTCGCACTTGTTTGACTACAAGGGATTGAACCCGGTAAAGATCGACGGTTTCAAGGACAAAGCAAAAGTGGTGGTCCAGCAATTATCTACTTTCACCAAAGATATTGACTTTGGTGTCATAGAAAGCGTTCCCAACGCAATAACTGATGGAGATGTGTACGCTTCCGCAGCAGGCACGCCTGTACTTGCCTCAAAGCCTTTGGGCGCAGGAACCATATTCTACTTTGGATTTATTGAAGAAGCAGCCAACTTCAAATTCACCCCTGACTACCCTATATTTTGGAACGGTCTCATAAGCTTCCTTTCTGGTCATCAAGAAGCCAAACGTCTCAACTACAAGACAGGCCAACAACTCTTCGTCGGGAAAAGGAGTCTTATAGTAACTCCTGCAGGACCTTTAGAAGCCGCAAGCGTACCCTTAGAGTTGATCGGAACATACACCGTATCAGGAAAAAGTTATGGTGTGAGTCTCTTGAACGAGATAGAGAGCACCATCAACGCTGGGGCGAGTGTTGGTCAAAAGAGCACTGAATACGAACTCCACACAGTGACCGAGACAAAAAAATACGATCTTGATCTTGCCTTACTCAGCCTTGCTTTAGTTCTCGTACTCTTAGAAGTGTTATTCATCAAAATGCGGGGTGACCTATGAACATCGAACAACCTCAACTATTGCTAGCCATCATTCCTCTAATCATCGTGTTTTTCTTTCTGCTAAGAAAGCAATTCGTCCAAGTGACAGAAGATGATGATACGCGTAAAAGAAAGAAGAAAGTGCGATGGCTCATGCTGCTCACTAGAACAATCGTCGCATTGGCATTGCTGACAGCAATAGCCAGCCCCTTCACCACGATAACCAAAACCATCCAAGGAGATCCAGTAGTAAGAATACTCATTGACAACAGCTCCAGCATGGGTGCCATGGAAAACTTTGATCTTAGTGTTGTTGAAAAAATGCGCAACAAAGTAGAAGTTGAAGTGCACATGATAGCAAGCCCTGAGGTGTCAGACATTGGAGATGCCGTGCTAGCAAACTTAGCACCCTTTGAAAGCATCCTCTTAGTGAGCGATGGCAACGTCAACCAAGGCGCAGACCTAGGGGATGTGGCACTCTTTGCCCAGCAGATCAACGCCACCATACATGGAGTGCGTCTCAACACGCTAGTGGAGGACGTGGCTGTTTCAATAGACGGACCAGAAAAAACAAGCGCAGACGTAGACACCGAATTTAGAGTCCACACTACGGGTCCGGCACTCACCAAAGTAACCGTAGACGGAAGCATCGTATTTGAAGGACAATTAGATGGAACAAAGGCAATCACGAGAACATTCAAAGAAGGCTATCATCGCGTTGTTGCCTCCATACAAAAGAACGACCACTACCTAGATAATAATGTCTTCTACAAAACCATCAAAGCAGTCACCCCGCCAAAGATATTGTTCGTGACTGAGAAAGGAGAGAGCAGCATGCTCACTCTCCTACGCCAAGCGTATGAAGTAGACGTAAACAGTCTCGTACCCTTTGACCTAGATCCGTATTACGCCGTCATCCTCAATGATGTTCCTGCAGGCAACGCAGACAAGTACGTTCCTACCCTAACAGATTATCTTACTGAGGGCAATGGATTAGTGGTTGTAGGAGGCAAGACCAGCTATGACAACGGCAGGTACCGCAACAGCCTGTTTGAGAAACTACTCCCGGTACACGTAGGCAGACCAAAACGCAAGGAAGGTGACAACAATATCGTGCTGCTTATTGACATCTCCGGAAGTACTGGGTCCGGCTTTGGCGGCAACAAAGCAGTAGACGTAGAAAAGGCACTAGCCATCGCAGTCATCGCAGAACAAATAAGCCCAGACACAAGAGTTGGCGTGGTGGCATTCAACACACAAGCCTTCACCATATCGGATATTGATTACTTAGGCAACCGGCAGACAGTACTAGAAGACAGGATAGCAAGACTCAAGGATGGTGGAGGAACGCTGATCGGAGTAGGTATACTCAAGAGCTTGCAAATGTTAGAGACTGTCCAAGGCAGCAAGAACATCATACTCATCAGCGATGGGCGCACCCAAGGAGAGAATGTAGCACTAGAAAGCATCAAACTCGCAGCCAACAGCGGAGTCAGGATCTACACCGTAGGTGTGGGAGGAATGACGCGAGAACACGTCATGGTACAATACGCAGACATGACCGGAGGTATCTACTTCCGAGCTACAGACAGCAACAGAATAAGCCTGCTGTTTGGGAAAGCAGAACCAGACTCCAGCAGCCAAAAGCAAGTAGTCGTGCTCAACAAAGATCATGATCTAACAAGAGGCATGGACAACATCACTGCAAAGATTACCGGTTACAACCAGATCGCACCCAAAACAACCGGACAACTCCTGATAAGCACCAATGATGGGCTGCCTGTGTTAGTGGTGGGCAGAGTCGGCCTAGGAAGAGTCGCATCCATCGGCACAGACGACGGCACTGCATGGGGAGGAGAATTGTTAGGAACTGAAAACAACATCTTCCACACGCGAACCATAGACTGGTCAATAGGGGAACCTGACCGAAAAGATAAGGAGTTAGTGCTCATAGCAGACACGCGAGTGAGAAGTTCTACCCCTATAATCGTGCGAAGCAGCAAACAACCCAAGATGGAAGGAAGAAGCTTCCTCAGAGCAGACCGGAACACTTACGCTAGCACTATCATCCCTGACAAGATAGGATTCCAAGAGATACTCGGAGCAACGTTTGCTGTTAACTATCCTTCTGAATACGACAGGATAGGCCAAGGAGAGGCCCTCACCTTTGTCACTCGAAGTACTTCCGGACAGATCTTTGCCCAAGATGATGTTGAGGGCATTGTTGAGGCAGCAAAAGCAAGAGCCAAGCGTACCCTGGCAACAAGGGACTACATAAGATGGCCATGCATTTTGGTCGCGATAATCGTGTTCTTGCTCGAAATCTTTATAAGGCGCTACTTGCGTGTAGAGTAACATGGCCTTTGTAGACAAAAACGCCAACCTGCTCTTGTTATTCCTTATCGTGATTAGCGCAACAGGATTGGTGGCCGCAACCGTATACTTCCAACAAAATTTTGAGAACATCAACCAAGACTATGATACTAAGGTGGCTCTGCTAAACAAAGTAAGCGATGAGTTAGAGAACCAAAGATCCGCCCTAGAAGCCGTTAGATCCGAACTATTGCTCAAAGAGAACAGAGAGGATGAAATTGTGGAGAAGTTTACCGGCATCAAAGAAGAGAAGAAAGGATTGGAAGAGGATAAAACAAACCTACAAACCCAGAACGAAATACTGGAAAGCTCAAGAATTGCGGCAGTACGCGCTCAGCAGACAGCCGAATCGGATCTAGGGGATGCAATCGTTGCGCTAAGCAGAGCAGACCGTGAAGCAGAATTCCAAAGAAGCGAAGCAGAACGGTGGCGAGGCGAGGCAGATCGGAGACAAAACAGTCTGAACACCTTCACCTCAAGATTGAGCAGTTGCAAGAATACGTGTGGCAGCGGCTGCGACGGGATCTAGGCCCACTAGGAACAGGGGGAAGCTATCTTAACTTCTTAGCATCCTTATCTCGAATATCCCACACCTCAGAAGGGATGGGGCTTAGCTCGCCTGCATCAAGAATGTAGTCCACGTACAAGTCAGCATCGAGTTGAGATATGCTTGTACAAACACGTTCACCGTGCTTGTTCGCACTGGTAGAAACAATAGGGACGCCAGTAGCTTGCAAAAGCTTAGTGATAGGGTGGTCGGGAATCCTTACCCCAATACTGGCATGGGGTGCTACCTCTTTCAAAAGGTCGGTATCTTTCTTGTCCATGATGAAGGTGAGCTTTCCTGGCAACTCTTTCAAACGTTCTCGGTGTCTACTATCACAGTTTTCCATGATCCAGGCCATGCTGGGTGCGATAACGCTAAACGGAGCGTCTGTTTTTTTCAATTCCCGCAATTTCTTCACCGCTTTAGGATTTGAAGCATCACATCCTATCCCATACACAGTATCGGTAGGGTAGATGAGGAGTTTTCCCTTCAAAAGCTCGAACTTTAGGTCTTCCTGGACTGAGGGTGTTGTTTGCACGTCTTGCCACGAGATGATTTTCATTGTTTTTGGAGAACATCCATGATTAATAAACCTTGCCAGTAGGCTTTTAAAGGCGAGTTGCTTGTCAGAGTGGATGAGTAAGGTCAAGCAAGCGCTGGGAGAGTTGCGGCGAAGCGTGCTCTCCGTGGTGTTGTTCCAAAAATACATCGACACCTTAGTTGTTTTTTCTCTGAGCTTTCTAGCGACAGTCCTCGTCAGTGTGAACTGGCTATGGGCCTTTGTACCTACTGTTCTTTACTTGTTCATCCACTGCTGGGGAGGCCTCAAAGAGGCTAAGCTGGCAGAGGTAGAGGCAAAAGTGCCGGAGATGGAGATGCAGCTGAGAACGGTGGCGGATAACGAAGGACATGAGAACGCGGTCATGAAGGAATTGCAAGATGACGTGTTGCAGCGCATGAAGAAGGTCAAGACTAGCGCCTTTGTCCATTTTGGAAGGATAGGCGTCAGAGTGATGTCGTTGGTTTTTTTAAGTTTGATCACCATCTTTGTCAGTGCAAGCAACATACAATTCATGGACTTGCCCACAACCATAGACGCTATCCGTTCTGGGGAACGACCAGACCATGACCTTAACGCTTCCTTGCTAGAATTGTTACAAAACGACAGCGAATACCAATACGGCAATCGTAGTGTGGCAGAGCTAGGCTATGAAGAGTTGGAATTGAAGATCAGTCCTGTCATGAGCGAGATCGAGATTGGCCAGGTGGAAGATCCTACCCAACAACAATTTTCTGAACGAGCAGGGGTTGCTGGCAAAGCACAAAAAACTGGCGGCACGTACCAAGAGTCAGAAAAGGTGAAAGAAAACTATGAGTTAGTGCAAAAATACTTCACCGATATTAGCGGGAAGTAATCTCGATAACTTTCATCCTTGATGTTTTTCCTCGAAGAATTCTCACGTCAGATTTGTGCACGTTGTACTGTTTGGCAACCAAGGCAATCACGGCTAGGTTTGCCTCTCCACCTACTGGTTTAGCCTTGACATATGCCTTGCCAGCAGAGAGCTTTTCTTGCCTGGCGTTAGGGATAACACGAATCGTGAGTCGCATGGAATGAGAACTGATCAGTTTTATAAAAGGCTTGACATTAGAGATTGTATGAGTGAAGATCCTGTGATTCTGCATGCAGTCAATCTAGGGATACTGGTGCAGAAGAGCGTGAATCCGCTGCCTGATTTGGTGTTGGATGTAGGTCCAAGGCTGTACAAGATCTTTCCAGTAATCCAGGAGGAGGATGTCCTCACGCTTACATGGGATAGTGATGAGTATGTTGGAGACCATGAAGGTTGTTTGAGGGCGATGTTTGATTTGGTTCCCCGAGGGATCCGGACGGCCCTCGTCACTACACATTCGCAGGTGTATCAGACCCTTGAAAACTTGATGACCCCTAGTGGTGATGATGGTTACTCACAGGTCAACGGTGGGCATTTCATTCTCCTGCTCTACCGAAACGGCCCTGAGCCCATAGTTGAAGAATCCACGAACTGACTACGAAGATCAAAACGATCATTAATAGCATATCAATAAAGAATATTTCTGGAAGTAATCGTATAAGGTAGGCATCCGGAGGGAAGATATAGTTCCCTTGAGGAAAGAACCATTCATGGAACCAAACAAAGCTTCTGCTGAAAAAGACCATGATGATGGCTAAGGGTGCTAATAACCATATTGCTTGTTTGGAAGCGGTCAGCAAGGCTTTTCTCTTGTCAGGAAGTAAAAGTACACATCCTACAGTACACCACAAGAATAGGGCAAACGCTGCGGTGATGGAGTGCATGACATCCTTGACATCTGACATGTGGCTTCTCTCGTTGTCGGTGATATCCAAATTAAGCTCTTTTTGCCATAAGAAGTACGCAATCATGCTGTTGGCTGCCTTGTCCGGCTCTCCTACCCCAAAAGTGTCGTAGGTTCCTGCATGCCAAAAACCTAAACTGTAGGCTAGTGGGTTGTACATAACCAAATTTGCGCTTAATAATAGTAGCGTTATCGGGAGTAGGGCTATGAGAACATGGAGCACGATGGTGTTCCGCATCCTTACAACCTGAACCGAACCTTTATAAACCTTAACTCTATCTTTAGTCTTACAGGGAATGGATATATTCCACTTTCTCCCTGATTTCGAAGACGATGACACCACAAGAACATGACACTACAGTGATGGATGCTTACTTAGACACATCTGGTTGTTTTCATGTTAAAGGTCCGGATGATTCGATTTTTTTTGAGAGACAGACAGATCAACAACTGATGAGGGTAACTCGCGAGCAGGTTCTACAAAGCGACAGATACCGAGGATTCCAAGCAGGGTATGGCAGTAATGCGCAATGCTGGAGAAAGGTTCCCAGGCCTAAAGTCGAAGAAGGTGATTGTGCTTTGCGGACACTCGTTGGTATCCGTCTAGGATGGTCTTTTACGATTAACCAAGCGGTTTCTCAAAGTGATGGTAAGAACGGTAGCGGGCATACGGCATCCCCACAATAACTATTAGGAATACTACCACCCAGACGATCATTATTAACAACGGTGGGCGTGATTGCAAACTAGAAAGCATGACGCTAAACGCAATAATCGCCCCCACAAAGGGTGCGAGAATACAAACAATCTTTCCTGCGTGCGTGTTTAAACGAATACTCCTAAACAACAAGCTTGGTTCTTTTCTGAGATGCTCAACATAGCATTCGTTATGGTATCCCCACACCTTCAACCCTTGTAAAGCAGTGGTGAGCTCGTTCTTAGAAGCAATAACTTTTCCGCATCTATGACACTCAACCATGTGCTTACCTCACTGTTTTTGTATTTAAGCGTTGCGCATACGCAGGCTCATTTGTTTGGCCATAACCGTCTTTTGTTTGTTGTCCACCGTAATCTCTGCTTTCCTAACTTTGGTGCAGGGCATGGCTAGCTTGTGCACTTCTACCTCGAAGCCGAGTTGTTGGAGTTTTGGGATGCACTTCTTTTGGCTTTTCTGTAATTGTTCGTGGCCTAGCTTGCACTCCACAAACTTGAAGCGTCCGTTTCGGTGGCAAAGAAAGTCGGGCATGCCGTGATGGACGATGTTTAGATATTTTAGATGGCAAAGCGTGCCGGTTCTGTGCTTTTCTAACAGCTTACGCAGCCTTTCGTACTTTTTCTTTACGTTCGGATACAGGTTGGGGCGTAGTGTGATGTCTATGAGTGCGCTACGCCACACCTCCCACCCTTGCTTTTCTAGTCTTTTTTTCAAGTACTTTTCGGATAATCCTCTTCTTTGGGTGGGCATGAATAGCATGGGCACGTAGATGTGCTTTACTGGCTCGTACTCGAATATTTGTGTCTGGCTCACCCACAAAAGAAGCGTTTTGTGCTTAAAACCTTCACGCGTCCATGTCCAGTGTCTAGTGGGTCTGTACGATTCTAAACCCGCTGCCTTCTACACGTATATGTACATTCTCGCCTTCTTGAAGTCCGAGAGCGACTTCGACATCTTTTGGCAGACGAAGGATGAGGTTGCTGCGTATTCTTCCGAGCTTTGCTATCACGTCTTGTTTTTTCAGTTTGTTGAGTAAGAGGATTCTTTCCGCCTGCTCGGGGTGATAGTATCTCTGACCACAAGAACATGTCCCGCCATCGATCTGGTGGCTGTTGAATCGCATCTTGGCTATCTTCATTTTTTTGTCGCATCTATCGCATTTCATTTTGTGAACCTTCCAAAGTGTATGAGCCTCCAGCATGGCTCTCTTTCAATATCGTCGTAGTCTTTCGCAATGACTGCGTTGTATGTTTTTGTACCCTTATCCATCCATCTCTCGATGGTGCCTTCTTTTCTTTTTCTTGGCGCGTCATACCCTTCCTCGAGGATATCAACAACTTCATGCATAGATGCACATTCTTTGATGAGCTCTCGCATGGCTGCATGAGCTTTAGGCGCCCAAGCAATTTTCTCTTCGAGACCGTCTTTTGTAGCATGGAATACAAAGGTAAAACATCCTTAAAAACATGAGCTGGATTACGGCATTTGGTTCTTGAAAAACTCGTACATGTTAACCGCCTCTGCAGTGATGTGCAAATCATCAACTTCGGTGAGGTACTCGGCAAGATGGGGGAGTGTACAATGCCTTCTTGCGAGCGCTTGTAGAGGTGGGTATTTCCATCCGTGTTCGTCAACGATGACCTCCGAGATGTCATGCGCGTACGCTGCACCCATCATGAAGCACGCATGACGATTCCAGTCCTTATTCGCAGGAAAGTACGCAACAATGAGGTCAAAGCGGGGCATGTGGCGAGACTCCTGGTAAGCATCTTCAGAGAACAACACCGTTCTATCTGGTCGTGCCTCTCGAACTTCTGTGTAGGTATTATCTATTGCCTCGTCCACCTCGCCGCATATCAAGACGGTGTTGACAAGCAAACGCTCATCCGTGCCTGCGGGGTACTTGCTTTCGATGTATGCATCCTTTTTCTCAAGATTTGGGTTTGTTTTCAGAAAGTCAATGGCTTCGTCCAAGCTAGAAAAATGGCTGTCTGCCAATTGTTCAAGTAAGGGATCGGGGGTGTCCTCATCCACCACGATGAGATGGTTGCCATGCGCTTGTGCCACCCCAATCTCTGCGTAGCTCATCACACCCCTGCTTTTTCCTTTGGGGAAAACAGCGAGAGCGACGGGGCACTCTTCTGCTTCCTTCAAGTCATCATACGCAAGCTTGAGTACCGAGGATTGTCGATGTTTTCTAGGATCGGAAAAGGAAAGATTAGGTAACGCTTGGATGATGCCATCCCGGAAGCCATGAAAAGAACCAATCAGATACACTTTGTTGGACATCGTGGGAAAGATGGAGCTTGGCTTAAGAAGATAGTTATTCTGTACTATGATACATCGAATCAATACCATTCTGGAGGAAATAACCCTCGCCGTTGGGGTCGAAGACCTTTTTTATGGCAACACCTTGATCGTTCTTAACAATGTCGTAACTACCCAAGAATTTCTTTCCATCAGGTCGGACACCCACTGCTAGTGGCGTTTCAACAACTGTGGTAGGGAGGGTAACTTTGGATTTTATCTCGGACGTGCATCCTGCAATGATTACGGCGAGTGCTGTACTTCCCAAGATTCCAAGTATACGTAACCTCATATTCTTCTCAATAAGTTCGAGATATATAAATGTGTCCACATATGGCTATTTCACTTCCATAAAGTTAATAAACAAGTTCTTCTCTGAGTATTACTCTAGGTGAGCAAAGATAACGAGCTATCTCAGGAACGTAGTCCCGATGTTCATGATGTTGTTGACGATTGGTTGTCATACTGTAAACAGCGTGCGTTCTGTCGTGCTTCCCTACCGATCAACCTACTTTCCTAACACGTTTTTCCAGAGCCAAGAAACCGAAAAAGTAGCTTCCCGAGTCTTCCAGTCTCTCTATGATTCTGAAGGGACGGCGTTGAGCCCAGAGCAGGCAGCAACCTACATCCGCACCAAGTGGAACCTTCGAACAGACAGAAGAGGAGACGAGTTCGCCCTCGAGAAGGGTGGCACGTACATTGAAATGTGGGAGGCCAGACGCGTCCACCAAATTTGGGACAAGGCAGACCACATGAGAGCGATAGAAAATATTGTCAAAAAAGATGCTGACAAGTAAGTTTATATTCTAGAACGTTTTGCTCAAGATTATGGAACTCTTAGTTGCCCCGGAACAACAATGGCAAACGCTCAAGAAGTACGCAGTCATCCCTACAGTTGACTTAATAATAGAATGGGGAGACAAAGGAATACTCTTTGTACGACGTAAGATAGAGCCGTACAAAGGACTTTGGGGCTTTCCTGGATTGCGCGTGTACAAGCCAGAAGACATCCCTGATGCGATAAGAAGGATTGCTAACGAACAAGTAGGTTTAGATGTTACTGGCTGTGTAGCTATACCGCTAGCGCCATTTGTTGGCAAGTTTAAAGATAGACAAGACATCAGCTCTGGGTATTATATCAAACTCTTAGACACTGACCAACACATACAATTAAACGCAGACCATCTAGCAGGGTACGAATTCTTCAAAGACGTTCCTGAGGGAACGGGAAGCATGTACAAACACTTCTTTGAGGAATACTTAAAGTTAAAACATGGAGAGATCTCTAAGATCGAACTATAATGTCAGTGCTTTCTATGGATTTTGATGGGGTGTTATCTGAGTATCATGGTTATCAAGGGAGAGGAAAGTTCGGCAAGCCCCTTCCAGGTGTGAAAGAATTCTTAGAACGTGTAAAGAACGCAGGCCACAGTTTTGTTGTGCTCACCACGAGAAAGGAAGTAGAATTGGTCAAGGAATGGTTTGTGAAGAACGAGCTACCTATGCCTACCAAGATAACAAGCGAAAAGGTGGCAGCGTCTGCATATGTGGATGACAGGGCGGTTAATTTTTCTGGAGATTTTGACAAGCTTGCTAAAGACTTGCAAATCTTTACCGTCCACTGGCGAGACAAGAAAGTGTTCAAAGACTTATAAGATTCCTAATCTGAGCAAAGCGCAGCCAACCCATGCCACCATGATGAGGTACCATACTCCAAACGCTTTGGTTACTGGAAACCATTTGGACATGATGGGGAAGTATTTTTTGTAACATTTTTGCTCTCTCCACGCAACAATATTGGCGCATAAACTGTCAGCAAGCACAAGATACCACAATATTGCTTCCCAAGGGATCATACTCTTGTCGAAGTCTTCACCTTAATAAGAATTACCTTTTTTTCAAGTACTGTAGTGCTTTCTTGGCACCGTTGTGGCCGGGGATGCAGGTGGCGCCTCCGCCGGGGTGTGCGCCGCTTCCTGCCAAGAATATTCCTTCACTGGGTGTGGTGTAGTCTGCAAAGCCAGGAACAGGTCGACTAGGTCCTAGGTTTGCGATGTTCATCGCTCCATGGAAGAGGTTGCCGCCAGGCATTCTTGTGATTTCTTCAATATCTTTTGGACTCAAGATCTCGTGGTGTAGGATACTCTCTCTAAAACGAGGTGCGTGCTGCTCTATGGCATCTATAACTGCGTCGTAGAACGCTTCCTTTTGGTGATGGCTATCGTAGGGCAAGTATTGGACGAAGATGTTCATGACTTGTTTTCCTTCCGGAGCAACCGAAGGATCTACAATGCTAGGAATGGTCATCTCAATCATAGGTTTTCTAGAGTGACCATACACTTTTGCTTCGTCAAAAGCATCTTGGATGTACTGTACGGTGGGTGAGATGTGGATGGTTCCGCGTAATGCTTCTGCTGGAGGTTGACAGGTGAATTCCGGAAGCCCACTCAGGGCTAGATTGATTTTGGCACTGCCACTAAGGTGGCTCGTTCCTTGTACGCGGCTATCGTACTCGTGACCCATGCTTATGAGATCGCAAAGCACTTTTGGTGCTGCAGCGCAAATTACTGCATCTGCTATCTCGCTGCCGCCGTCATCAAGCGTTATCATATATCGGGACCCATAAGGAATTATCCTCTTGGCTGTGGCGTTAGTTCTAACCTCCAAGCCATTGGCTTGACCTGAACTAAGTAATGCTTCGCTTATGCCGCCCATGCCTCCTTCGACGAATCCCCACACTCCTGCTTTACCGTTTACGCCTCCCATGACGTGGTGTAGGAGTACGTAGCCTGTTCCTTGGTCCATAGGGCCTGCCCAGGCTCCGATTACTCCGTCTGTTGCTAGCGTGCTTTTGATGGCTTCGCTCTCAAAGAATTGGTTAAGGTATTCAGATGCGCTCATACCCATCAGGTCAGTAAGTCCAAATCGATGTTTCCATAAGGCACGATCGCGGAAGGCAGATACTCCTGCGGTCCACCAAGTGCTTAGGTTTGCCGGAGGTCGTAGGAGTGTCGCTTCAAGATCTCTTCCGATCTCTGCAAGATTGTCTTCGTACTCTCCAAACGCGTCTGCATCACGCGGTGAGAACTTGGATATCTGCTCGTGAAGCCTGTGCTCATCGCCGTAGAACACCAAGAACTCATCGTTAGGGAAGAGGGAAAGACCGCTAGGATTCCTTTCCAGAACGTTATAGCCGTGTGCGTGGAGTTCTAAATCTTGGATGATTTTTTCAGGCAAAAGACTGACGACGTAAGAAAATCGGGAGATTCTAAAGCCGGGCCACAATTCTTCTGTAACAGTTGCGCCACCAACCATTTCTCTGCTTTCCAGAACGGTGACATCTATGCCTTCCTTGGTAAGGTACGTTCCGCAGGCTAGACCGTTATGGCCTCCACCGATGATGACTGCTCTTGGCATATTGCATAACTTCCGACGACAACTTATAAAGTTGCTCCTCTGGAGGAGTTACGGGGCTTTCCGGCGTAGACTCCATGCGCCCAAAAAAAGCGAGCTCGCCAGTCCCGCCAAGGTAGCTTGCTGTTAGCGCTGCCGTGCCATTGATCGTAATCTAAGTCATGAAACCCTGCATCAAGGATCTGGGTGGGTAACTTCTCTGTCGAGTGCCACTCCCAATAGTCCAAAATTCCTTTGAACGGACCAACTGAAGGATCGGTTATTACTTGTCGTTCCATAACATGATTATGGAGGAACATAAGCGCGCGACACACGTATTGTGTTAGTCTATCGCCATGTGGTTCTCCTGTCAGAGCAAACTCTTCCCGTGGGTCGTCATCTCCCCATTTCCTGTTGATGTCGCTATCAAGAGAGTGGCGAGAGTATTCGGAATTTCTGATTCCTCTTTGCTGTGAATACATCTCAAAGCTCTCACGGCGGCCGCACCAGGACCACACCGCTCCCCAGAACATGGTGTTCAACCACTTACTTACGGGCATGATAATGTCCCTGCACGGTGGAAGTATGTCTAAGGTGTATATTCTTCCTCCTGGGCGGAGAACACGATAGCATTCAGCCAATGCTTCTTCTCGCGTGTCATTGTCTAAACATCCTGGTCCGAAGGCCCAGGTGATGCCCTCCACACTGTTGTCGGCAAGAGACAGGTCAGTGATGTCTCCATTGATGGTGCTCACCGCATCCAAGCCGGCCCTTCGCGCGTTTTCGTCCGCCAAGTCTGCCATGGGTTTGGATCTATCGCACTGTATGATACGTGATTTGAGCGCCTTTCCCGCTAGGATTGAGGTATGACCTGGCCCTGTTGCAAGATCCAGCACTGTATGGCTGGAGTCATATCCGTCTTCTTTCATCCTTGACACAAGGCGGTTCCTCAAGGGCCAATCTAGTCCGCCCGTGTGGCGGCCGTGACGAAGATCATAAACCGTACAAGGTAGCTTGAAATGTCGTAAATAATCACGATTCCTGACCAAGAGCTTCCACCATGGAGGTAACTCTTCTGTCACCAAATCATACATGCTTGCCACGTTAGGTTTATTGTTGACTCGCATAAAAGGCTAAGGGTCTAAGCCCGTCTGGCAAGATCTGCGCCAAACTCTGTGGTGGGCTGGAAGTGTGTGTCGAAAAGAGTGTGTAGAGCTTCGCTAGCCTCGCGCAGATTTTCAATAGGGACGTTATCTTTTGCCATGTACTCCAGCTCACACATGATGTATGCGTGCGCCTCATCAAGCATTACGTGTTCGGCATACGTCTGTCTGCGAAGATGTTCCATAACGGGTTCTCGATCAGCTTGAGGAATGCTCCTTACCACGGCATCAACTTTTGCTCGGTACCTTTCGTTGGTGTGTCTCAACCCGTGAGCAGTCTCATGCCTGCCATCAGACTTGTCTGATTCTTTGCATACACCAATGATGTAGGATTTGTTGGGTAGGGGCATGCACAGTCGCAGCAAAATCTTTTCTTCTGGCGTTAAGGGGTTGAATTCGCCCATGATGAGCGGTTTCAGTGCAATTTTAGGGAAATTCCAGGCCTTGAATTCTTCTAGGAAGACGTTTCTTCCGGTATCAATACATTTTTGGTATGTTCTCATAAACCAATCTTGGTGTTCTTCAACGGTGAAAACGCGGTCACTAAACTCTTGAGTTTCATACCGTTCTGAGGCTCTCAGAAAGGCGTTCATTTGTGATACTAAATCAGTGCCATACACTAACTGCACGTCTTTGCACACTTCAATAAGTCGCATTTTGATACGATGACTGCTTTGCCTATAAACCTGAGCAAAAACCAAAAGCCATATAAAGAGTCAGCAACCCTGCATGCTATGGCAAAAGATCAGAAACGAAAGGTTAACTGGGTGCTTTGCTTGGTGATGTCCATCATGTTCGGTAGCATGGGTGTGGACCGTTTCCTCTTGGGTCATGTTGGCTTAGGCATTCTTAAGCTCATAACTATGGGTGGTCTAGGCATCTGGTGGTTGGTAGACGTCATACTAATCGCTACTAAACATCCGTTCGAAAACATCGAATGGGTAGAAGAACGCTAACATATGTATCGTAAAGGTTATTATGTAAACGTTGTTTTGCAACCTCTATTTTTTACCCACTTTTTCCATCTTGAGGACTTTTTTAGCAATGATGAATACTAACACTGCTAAGATAAGAAAATTCAACAATTCTGCCACAAACGGACCCCATTTGAAAACAAACGGCCCTATAACTAGCTGAGACGTCGCCCAGCCACCCTCAGGTACAAAAGGTGTGATGATGGGCATGATGATGTTTGTCACCAAACTCTTCATTAAATCTTTAGAAGCAGCACCCATGACAAAACCCATAGCCATGCCGATGATGGCATACTGGTTGAGGAATTCCTTAAATTCGTCACGTACTGCTATAACCTTTGCCCTCATAGAATAATTTCCTTATGATGTAGTATATAATGCTATCGCACCAATTAATATATGAAGAAAGCTTCCTAATAGCATGCAAGAAGTAGAAGTAAAGATTTTGGATGTTGACGTGAAAGCAGTACAACAGAAGCTGGCCGACCTTGGAGCAAGGAAAGTCTTTGATGGTGAGTTAGACATCGCTATCTTTGACACAGAAGACAACCAGATTCGGAAGGCAAAAAGCCTCTTACGCCTACGTTCAGATGGTGAGAAAACAGTGCTGTGCCATAAGAGACTGATAACCAAACAAGGAGCAAAAATCATGGACGAGAATGAGGTAGAAGTCCAAGACAAGGAGCGAGCAAAACTAGTCCTGCAAAGCCTAGGTTATACCAAGATTCGCACCCAGACCAAACACCGAACCTCTTACTTACTAGGCGAGGTTCGCTACGAGCTAGACACGCTGCCAGGAATTCCTACGTTTCTTGAGATCGAAGCCAAAGACGTACAAACACTCCAAAAGGCAGTAAAGCAATTAGGCTACGCCCCTCAAGATACAAAACCTTGGACAGGTGGGGAGGTGTTAGAACATTATGAGAAACATTAATAAATTTCAAGACTCTCCTAGGCCTATGTTGCGGCAAGCAAACGTGAATGCTCTGGTGTTGCTTTCTTACAAATGGCAACACAACGCTATAGTTGAACAGCATCCAGAGCTTCAAAATGCGTATAGGCGGGGGGCCCACCACTTTAGGCGAGCTGCGGAGTTTGCAGAAAGGGGATACTAATTTGGCGAAAAACAGGAATCCTGGTTTGCTTATTTCGGACTGAGACAAGCGTGTGTTGGCATAAAGATAGATGCGCTCAGCGCACACCGACAAGAAGTCACAGACACGCTCAATGAAGATATTTAGTCGAAAGGTATTTAAACGAGCACATTTTTCTCGACGACAATGGATGACCATAAGCTGCAAGCATACATCGATGAGGTACGAAGTCAGGGCCACAAAGATGATGAGCTAAAATCACACTTGTTAGAGCACGGTTACGATACAAAAGCGGTTGATGAGGCCCTAGGTCCAGGACCTGCAGCACCACCCACCACCGCACACCCACCCTTGCCAGGCATGAGTGGAGGATTCAAACACCGAAATCCTGCGCTAGTACTGGTCTTTACAATTATTACTTTAGGAATCTACGGCGTTTATTGGCTTGCCTCAACAACCAATGAGCTCAAGGCAAAGACGCCCTTAGCGCCTAGTCCCTACCTTTTGATACTGTTTGTGGTTCCACTAGTGGGCCTCATAGCCGCCATTGTCTACTGCTGGAAGTACGGCAAGGCCCTAGAAGAGGTCACCAAGTTTAGCGGCATAGGCATGCTAGTGTTGTTATTGTTCGTGTTCCCGGTAGCCCAAGTGATAGCACAGATGCAGTTGAACAAGCATTAACTCTGTCCTTGCATTTCTGAGTACTAATATTTTTATACTTCTTGATCATTCATGCGCCCATGGTCAGGGATTGCGAGCAAGCCAGAGAAATAATGAGACGCTACGTTAATCTCACCAAAGAGGCCCATGCAGAATGGAACGCAGGAGGAGAGGCGTATGAAATGGGTAACGCAAGGGTGCAGTTCGGGATCGAGGATACGACGCTTGATGACGAGGAGTTTGTAGGCGTTATGTGGGTGAGAAAGAACGCTGACAAAATGCCAGAGCGAGATGTCTCCGAGGGGATGCATGTTTTCTATGTTGATCGTTCTCAGTCCAAAACTCTCAAGGCGCGCCCTATATTCACTGCCCCTTCTACTTCATGAGGACCATCCACAAAGTGGTAGGTATAGTGATCCAAAACAATGAGCTACTCATGGTGAGAAACGTTGGCAAAAACATCTGGACAGGTCTAGGTGGCAAACCAGAACAAGGGGAAAGCGAAGAGCAAGCACTTGTTCGCGAAATCCAAGAAGAGATAGGGTGCGAGGCAACTATTGGGAAAAAGATTGGTGACTTTACTGATAAAGCAATCTTTGATGACGCCATGGTCAAACTATCTGTCTACATGGTAAACTTAGAAGGGATGCCTACCCTGCAGGATGGCGAGTTGGAGGAGATGATGTTCATGCCTCACGATTACCGCGACCAAGACATTACGCTGTCACCTTCCATAACGAACGATGTCATTCCAAAACTTATCCAAGATGGACATCTAACGTGGTAGTTACTTGCTTCGCTTCCAAAATTCTTCAAAGTACGCTTTGAACGAGTCAGCAATGTGTTTGTTGACGATTTCTACCGCGATAGCTTCAGGGTGTTGCAGCACTATGGTGACGGTGTCTGCATAGATTAGGAATGTTGCCGGAGTTTGGATGTCCGAATCCATAACTCTTGTGACTCCATTTTTGTAGCTGTTCCTGTCCTTCAACGTAGGAAGATCAATACCTTTATTGAACAAGGCACGAAACTTTATCCCTTCTCTCACTCTTTTGACATGGTCTTTTTTCCAGTACGCGTGCTGTTCTTCTGGCTGGAAGATGGGCACGCCAAGGTACACCCACTCGTCTCCTTTCCCTAGCTTATTGTAAAGATGCTCGTGCGCTGTCCTAATCCCTTTGAAACCGATATAGACGCTAGCCTGGCTTTTCGCAGCGCTTGCTTGCTTTAGCAATAATTGTGGAATAACATCTGCCACCTTTTTTCGGTGGTCTGCGAGCGTGCTCGCTCGCTGATCCATATACTCTAACAATTTTGTGGGCGCCGCAGCCTGATAGTATTTTGTCTTATCTTTTGTGATGAACGACGCCAGCCCTTTTTCCATCAATCTCTCAAGAATTTGGTAGATGATGGATCTGGCAACGCCTGACCGGTCAACAATAGGTCCGGTAGTGGATGCTCCCAACTCTAGCAAGGATAGATAGACTTTGGATTCTCCTTCCGTAAGGTCGGCATGCTGGAGTAGGGTGGTGTCCATAGATGCTATAGCGTGAGATACTATAAAAATCTTACTATTGCCCTACCACTACTGGTGGGCGTATGGTTAAGTAGGTAGTTTATCTCTAGAGAACATGAAAAACACGCTTATACTTACGCTCATCCTGCTGTCAGCCTGCACCATGCACGCGGCAGTACCCTTTGAATCACAACCCATCGTGATAGGTTATATTGGCCCATTTACCGGTGATGCAGCCAGTTTTGGCCTCATAGAGCAGCACGTGATGGACATGCTTGTTGAGGATCTCAACAAAGAAGGCGGCATCCATGGCAGGCCGATCAAAGTAATCTATGAAGACGGGAGATGCCAAGGAAAGGATGCGGTTACCGCAGCTAACAAGCTCATCTTTGTGGACAAGGTCAAAATACTCTCCGTGGTGTGCAGCGAGGAAAACCTCGTGGTAGCTCCGCTAGCAGAGGCCAACAAGGTCTTGCAGTACAGCGCGTGGCCCACCCACGCAGACATTTCTCATGCTGGAGATTACATCTTCAGAAATGGCTACTCTGATGCAGACACTGCCGAGGTCGCAGCCAAACTCTTACAACAACATGACACGGCAGGTATGCTGTACGAACAGACAGGCTATCCTGAAGGTATCAAACGAACATTGGTTGAGCTCCTACCCGACGTGGTAGTAGAAGGATATGGGGTAGACGCCGTAGACATGCGCACCCAGATTACCAAACTCATAGCACAGGACGTAGGAGCTATTTTCCTCAATCCTAACACTCCGGCCTCAGGCCTTGCAGCCTTGCAACAAATCCGGGAGCTAGGCTTTGAGGGTGCGATATATGGCAACTACTTTGGGGGTTATGCTGCGGTCAAGGACTATCCCGAAGCAAAAGGAATGCAGTACGTTGCAGATCCGCTGGTTCCCGACTCGCCACTCAAAGACCAGCTATGGCAGCGTTATGAAGAAAGGTATGGTGAAGAACCAGGCTTTGAGTTCGCTGCTGCAGCAAGATACGACGCCGCCATGATACTCTTCCAAGCCTTACGTGAGGTGGGCGACGATCCTGACAAGCTAAGAGATTGGTTGTATGCCATGCCTGACTACACAGGCATGCTAGGCACGTATCATTTTGATGAAAATGGTGATATTACAGGTGTAGAGCCTGCCGTACGAATCGTTGGCGAATAACTTACTTGCGCGCCATCACTTTTCCAAGAATAAAGCATAACAATGCTATACACCAAAACCAAAGCCAGGGTATCTTTCCCATGGCAGCCATGGTTAGGCTTGCTATGAGGAGGACGCTGAGGAGGACTGAGGTGCTTTTTTTCATGTGACCTTCTTGATGGCAGCGATGGCTACCTCGAGCTGTTTGGCGTTAGGTTCTCTTGTCGTAAGACTTTGCGTCCACTGTCCAGGTGTGCTCAGCCAGCGAACAAACTTCTTATCATAATGGTTTGCCGTGAACATCAATAATTCGTAAGATAACCCTACAATAACGGGTACGAGCACTAATCTTGCTAAAATATTGTAGTACCAGTGCGGTGTTCGTACGACGGCAAAGATAAAAATGCTGATAAACACGACATACAACAACAAACTCGTTCCACACCTAGGATGGAAGATGTTTGCTTTCTTGCAATTCTGTACAGTTAACTTCTTCTTACTCTCAAAGCAGTTCACTGCTTTGTGTTCTGCTCCGTGATACTGGAAGACGGTCTTGATGTCTCCCCACATACCTATCCCAAGTAAGTATGCTACAAAGATTACTAAACGAAACAATCCATCCCAAAGATTGAAGGCCACGGTCTTTGCTGGAGCAAGGAAAGTAGAAAGCCAGTACGGTAGCAAAATAAACAGGCCGAGTCCGATTAAGAGTGATACTATGACTGTGACGCTTGCCTCAACGTCTGAAATCTCTCCTTCATCGTCTTGCTGGCCTGCACTCCAGAGAAGGCTTCGCATGCCGATGACGACCATCTCGATGAGGAAGACAAAGCCTCTTACTAAAGGAATCTTGAGTATCGGATGTTTTTTGGTTACGCTTGTGGCTTTTTGATTATGAAAGATGATTTTTCCTTTTTTTCTGACTGCCGTGCTTACTTTTTCCTTGCAGCGCATCATGACGCCTTCGATGACTGCTTGACCGCCCACTCTCATAGCTTCCACAATCCTCCGTAGAATTCTCTACGAGCCTGCTCTAGATGTTCTACCGTGCCTATGTCGACCCATCTTCCGTTTAGTACCACGCTGTGGACTTCTCCTTTTTCCATTAAGTGTCTGATGAGTTCGCCGGAGTTGTCGTGTCCTTGTTCGGCAAACTCGCGCACGTGTTTCAGGGTTTCTTTCGGAATATAATAAACTAGCGTGCTGATGAGCGTGCTTTCTGGCTCTTCCGGTTTTTCCACAAACTTTACCACTTGGTTTTCTTTGACACTCACAACACCGAAACGTTTTGCTTCAGAGGTTTCTTTAACATCGTACAACCCGATAACGACTCCTTTTTGTTTGGTGGCCATGGCTAGTAGATTTTGGAGATTATCCTCAAAGAGGTTATCTCCTCCTATGATCAAAACATCCTCATCATCGCCCACGCAATCAAGTCCAAGAACGCAATCTCCCACTGCTCCTTTTCGATCCTCATTACTTACGCTGCCATCATCAACAACATCGATCTCTTGGTGTTTTCCCCAGTCTGCAAACACGGGGAAAAAGCGGTGGTTGGTTACCGCACAAATTTTGGTCATGCCCAATCCCTTAACTTTGTCAACAATATGGTCAATAATGGGTTTTCCGCCAACGTCTAAGAACGGTTTTGGGACGTGCATGGCCAAAGGATGCATCCTAGTGGCATATCCTGCAGCAAGAATCACACATTTCATAAGTCATAAAAACGAACAAGCTTTTTAAATACTTTCACGATTCCAGTTCTATGTTAGAGAAACTAGGGCTAGGAATACGAGGAACACTCAAAAAGCTAGCCAAATCCTTGTTTGTAGACCAAAAGCTGATAGATGAGCTCATCAAGGACATCCAGAGGGCACTTCTTGCGTCTGACGTGAATGTACAGCTAGTGTTCGACCTTAGCAAGAGCATCAAAGAACGCGCCAAAGAAGAGGCTGCTAAAGGTTTAACCAAGAAAGAACAGCTCATCAACATTGTGTATGAGGAGTTAACCACCTTCCTAGGTGGGGAAGGCACAGAGCTCAAGATTCCGGAAAGCAAACCCTTCAAGATCCTACTAGTGGGCTTGTACGGAAGCGGAAAGACAACCGCTTCTGGAAAGCTAGCCAAATACTTCACCAAACGCGGAAAAACCGTCTCTATCGTTGGCTTGGACACCATGCGTCCAGCAGCCATGGACCAAATATCTCAGTTAGTGAAGGGAACGAGTGTCAAGGCAATCGTAGACAGAGATAATAAAGATCCTGTGGCCATCTACAAGAATGCTGAGGCCACCATTAGCAAGCAAGACGTAGCAATCATAGACACTGCAGGAAGGGATGCCTTAAGCGATGACCTTATTGAAGAAATTTCCAAGATCAAAGAAGCCGTAGACCCAGATGAGATCATCCTCGTCATGAGCGCAGACATTGGGCAGACCGCAAAGAAGCAAGCAGACTCCTTCCACGACAACTGTGGAGTTACTGGAGTCATCATCACCAAGATGGACGGTACTGCAAGAGGCGGAGGAGCGTTAAGTGCTTGTGCTGCCACAGAAGCACCCGTACTCTTTCTAGGGGTAGGAGAAAAGATAGATGATCTAGAAAAGTTTGATGGTAAGCGCTTTGTAGGCAGACTCCTAGGAATGGGAGATCTTGCCAGTCTTGTCGAGAAAGCACAAGGTGCTGTTACTGAGGAAGATGCCAAGGTCATGGAGAATCGTTTGCTCAAGGGAGAGTTCAATCTTTTAGATTTGTACAATCAGATGGAAGCCATGAACAAGATGGGGACACTAGGAAACCTTATGGAGATGATTCCAGGCATGGGACAATTAAAGTTGCCTAAAGATGCCATCAACGTCCAAGAAGGCAAGCTCGTACAGTGGAAAAGAGCGATGGACAGCATGACCAAGAAAGAACTCGAAGAACCAGATGTTATCGATTCTAACCGTGTAAAACGCATCGCTACCGGAAGCGGGGTCAAGCAAGATGACATAAGAGGATTGATCAAGCAATACAAGCAATCAAAGAAAATGGTCAAGCTCCTGAAGGGCGATGTGAATCCTGACAAATTGTTAAAGAAGTTGAAACATCAATACAAGGGTTAGTCAATACTATCAATACTCTGGACGACGCCGTCCTTGTACTGTCTTGCTTTGAAGTGCGTGAATCTGAAGAATTCTTTTTCTTCAACCGTTCCATTAGTATCCCAGTATCCCTGCAGCACAACGGGATCGCGGTCTGTATCATGCAGCTCACTGTTGTAGGCTTTCCTCCAAGATGATAGCTTCCGCGTGTCTGTTTGGTTATTGCGTGCAGCTCTTGCTCTGGCCACTACCGGCATGCCGTTTCGGTCATATGCGGGCAGTTTAAGTTCTAACCAACCGCCGCGTGCATACCCTAGGCTTGCCTCTTCTCTTGGCTCCCAGGCCATTGTTTCTGATCCTGCAACAGGTGGGGTGAATGTTTTTTTGAAAGCATTCCCTACAATGCGTTTACCCATAGGGTTGGTTTGGAGAAAGGCAGCAAAGAAACCTGCGCAAATCAATGCTAGCAGAACATTCTGACTCTTTTTGCTCATGAGCTCACGAAAACCATCAGAACTTAAAAAACTACTGCTTCATGAACGGGAATAACACTACATCTCTTATGCTTTGCTTGTTCGTGAGCAACATCGTCATGCGATCTATGCCGATGCCTAGTCCGCCTGCAGGTGGCATGCCGTGCTCCAAGGCTTTGATGTAGTCTGCATCAAAAGGATGGGCTTCTTCATCGCCTTTCTGTCTTTTCTCTTCTCCTGCTTTGAAGAGTTCTTCTTGTCTTTGCGGATCATTCAACTCAGAATAACCATTAGCGAGTTCCATGCCGCAAGCAAACGGTTCAAAGCGCTCTATGGCGTATTCCGGGTCCTCTCTGCATTTCTTTGCTAGAGGACAGGTCTCCCAAGGATGGTGGGTGATGAAGATGGGTTGGATTAGGTGTTCTTCTACTTTGGCTTCAAAGATTGCGTTGATTAGTTCCCCTCTACTTGCGCCTGCTTTCACATCATCCGCTTTTGCAATCTGCATTAACTCTTCCTTGCTCATGCTTGCTGCATCGATGTTGGCAAACTTTTTGATTGCTTCCAACATTGTCATCTTTGGCCAGGGCTTTTTGAATTCTAACTCGTGATCTCCGTACTTTACTTTTGTTTTTCCATTCAGCGCAAGCGCACACGCTTCATAGATGTCTTCTGTGACGCCCATCATGGTCTCATAATCTCCATACGCGCAGTAGCATTCCATCATGGTAAACTCTGGATTGTGGGAACGATCGATATCTTCGTTTCTGAACACTTTACCTATCTCGAAGACCTTGTCAAAGCCTCCTACTAACAATTTCTTTAGAGGAAGCTCTAGAGCGATACGCAGGTAGACGTTCGTTTTGTGAGCGTTCAGGAACGTTTTGAAGGGTCTTGCTTCTGCGCCACCGTAGATGGGTTCTAGGACTGGAATCTCTACCTCTAGGTATCCTTTGTCTCTAAGCACTTTCCTTGTAGTGTCCAGGATTGTTTGGCGTTGTTTGAACACTTCTTTGACATCAGGATTCATGGTAAGATCTAGATAGCGTTGTCTGTATCTTTGTTCAACATCTTTCAAACCGTGCCATTTTTCTGGTAGGGGTCTTAAGCTTTTGGAGAGTAGTTGGAAGCTGGAGACGTTTACAGAGAGTTCGCCTGCTTTGCTTTTGAAGATGGTTCCTTTCGCGCCTATCCAGTCGCCTCCATCAAACATTTTCAAAAGGTCGTACTGTTTGAGATCGTCCTTTCTGAAATATAATTGTATTTTCCCCGTACTATCTTGGATGTGGGCAAAGGTGATCTTGCCTAAGTTCCTAAATCCTAGCAATCTGCCTGCTACGCTGACCTCATCTTGGGTCTTGCCTTCTGCTGGTAAGCTTTCGTACTGTTCCTGAAGTGCTGCAGCGGTGTTCTTGACATCGTACCCATGAGGATAGGGTTCTATACCTTGCTCTCGTAAGGTTGCCAGCTTTTTCTTTCGTTCTGCTATGAGCTCTTCTTCACTTGGCATGGTCTAGATTTCGTGCATAAGGCATATAAAGCTTTGCCCTCCACTGGCCAGGCAGGATTAAACCTTGTCTTTAATCAGTGAACGTATTACACCAAAACCTTTTTAAGTCTAGTGTGTGTGCTTAGACGTGGAGTGAAGTAAAGATGAATGGTACAATGGCGGGCAATTTGGGCGTTTTTGGTAATTTGGGCGTTGTGAGGCAGTACGTTGAAACCGCGTACGAACGCCGTGAAAAGCAATTGAGAGCTCGAGAAGATATCCAAAAGTTTATCCGTGATAAGGTAGATACAAACTGGCGTGGAAGAGATAGAGATGATGTTGTGTCTCCAAGACCGGAAAATTCTTCTGGTGTCTCTGGTGATTACGAAGTCGTTAATTAGCAGCGTCGAGAGGGTACCTTTTTAAATGGAACGACGCTTTTTGTCTTTACGAGTATGGCAACTATAGGTGCGTTTGTGAATGATTTCCATATGTGGCTAGATGAACGACTAACGCGGTTGGAGAGTAAGGCTGCATCGTCGCGCGAGGATGCAGAGGAAGATTTACAGAAACTCTTAGGGTATCCCAGAATTTTGTACGAGATTGCTAGCGGCACTCATACTGTTCCTGATAATGTCTCACGCGCTTCTAGCGAAGACCACGAATTTTCCCCTGAAGTAGCGTTGGCTGACGGTGCAGAGAAATATTTGCCAGGGGGCATAGATCCCCGTTTGCAGCAAGGTATGCACCTTTGGGCCAGTGTTGGTGAAGATTCTGACAGATTACAAGAGCTGATACCCTACATCTATGCGTGTTTCCATGATGCGTTCCAGATGTCAACAGTTGGTCCTTTCGCCCCGCTGGCTTTGGAGGCACAGACTAAAGCTGTTGGGAAACTGAATGATTCTTTTCCCGTAACTCGAATACGTATCAACGATGATCCTCATTACGCAATTAAATGTTATCCCAAGGGAGATCCTCGACCGGCTACTCAGGCTGCAAATTGTACTGCGTTAGGCAAGACGTATCAGAACTGGGATTTGACCAGAATCCCTATTCCTTGTGTTCTCGGAACCATCGAGCTCCCTGATGAAGATTATGTCTTTATGGGAATGACTGGCGAGCCTGGAGTTCCCCTCAACCGCGAGCTCGGGGTCGCGGACCTTAGTGATGAAGCGCGAATGCATCACCTCAGAGAACTTGTAGGGATGTCTGTGCATATGGGTTATCAATTGGCAGGTCAACTAGGAAGTAAAGAAAAAGATTTGGATTATGCGCGTAGGTCATTCAGCACGCCAAGAGGAACCCGGGCTCACATCGGGGCAAAGACAGTCCGTGCCATTGAGGAAAGCGGTTTCCAAGATAGAGATACCGACTTGTATGCCTATCTTCTTAGCTTTTTGGAAAATATTGATCATCTTCGAGATCAAATAAACGATGATTCGCTTTGTGTGATGGTTGATGGAAGTCCTGAAAATATCAGTCTGAACGGTGGTGAATACCGCCTTATCGATTTTGAGAACAGACTAGGATACTTTTTTGCTAGTGAGGTGTGGGCGGGATTACTGCATCCGGATTCGGGATATGATTTTTCACCAAAAAATGAAGGCATGACTAAAGCATACGTCGCTTTTGCTGCAGGTGTTGGAGCGCTATACAATGAGCAACTATCTGGGAAGATGTTGATGGACCTTGATTGGGAGGATCCTGCCTCAATATATCGTGAAATTGGACGAGTAAAGAGCGAGAATGGCCAGGATCTAGATATTATTTACCGACATTCTCTGGGCTGTGCGGTCAAGAGTGCTTTCGAGAATCTGCGAATGGGAATATCCCGTCGGAAAGCGGCTAATGATTACACAGATGATCTATGGGTTGCAAACTCTTCCTTCTTACAAGCTCTTGATGATGTTGAACGCACTTCGGGTTCACTCATGAACCGACTTCAGCAAGAATGGACTCCAGACACCACACAAAACTGGGATTGTTTTAGTACGCGCACACGATGGCTTGGCTTTCAAATAATCAAGAATGAGTTTGAGAGAGGAATAGAACATTACGGGGCAGTTTGTGAGAGCGCATTGACCATGCTTGGTTTTGACGAAGCTTCTCAAGTAAGAGAAACTTATTTCAAAATCTGATCATCAAAGCACATTTGAATGGTCGGGATGGCCAGACTTCTAATGCTTATCAATAAGTCATGAACAAACGCAACATGAACGGTTATCTGGCCTTTTTTACTAACGAGCGAGTCGACAATATCCTTTGTCTGCTTACTATGCAAAACCAATCGAGGGATGTGTTCTTGCTTGCGTGATCTCAACAGACTCAATATTTCATCCAGAAAGGAATCTAGGCTTTTTAGTGCATTAACCGTCGCCTTACTAGGAGCCCTAGGTGCAAACGATCTTGCCAAATGTTTATACGCGTCTCCGATACCTTCCAGCTGATCGACAATATCGTACATAGGCCCTATTGATTCTTTTATTGTTTCTGGATGTTTTGTGATGAGGCGTAGACAGAAGAAAGAAAACTTGTTAACGTTAACATCCATTAACACTATGTTGGCGTATCCTGCTGCGTCGTGGTTTGCTGCTGCATCAGTCATTTCCTTAGCCATGTTACCTATGAATACTAGCAAGCGTTTGAGCACGTGCCCAAATTCTTCAGGAATACTGTCGCTGAGTTTTCGTACGACGAGGTGATTCCTTCCCTGGTCTACAACACCAAATCCAACACAGGTGTGGCTGACGAAATCTTGAATGGTGGCGATCTGTTCTGGGCCAGACACGTCTAGTCTCATTTCGTCATATCCTGCTTTGTATAGTGAGCTTAGGATGGCCAAACTGGAATAGTTGTCAGTTATTTTGAGAGATATTGTTCGAGTTTCCTTTCTTATTTCTTCAACAGAAACCAGCAAGCCTCTTGGACCGGGGGTTACCTCGAGCTCATCTCCTTTAGCTATGTTGTTTTTCTTTGCCCACTCTCTAGGCAGTGAAATGAGCTGCGTACTATTCGCTATTTGTATAACTTTTCGTTTCATCCACTAGGCATAGCGTCTGATTATATAAAAAGGTTGCGATTATATAAAGATTATAAATTATAAGGAATAACTATATTAAAACCCTTTGTACGGTATTTCTTAGAGGAAACCCGAAATATGGGGAGTACGCGAAAGATAAACGAGCCGCATCTGAACCGCCGCCAATGGGATGAAGATCTCTGGGAGGAGGAGTTGGATGACGACGAAATCATGGAGGAAAGCAACAATGGAAAACGAAACACCAATGGTAATTGAAGACGTCGGAGATCTCCAGGCTTTTCTGTGTAACAACTTACAAGACAGAAAGAAGCGTGCGAGATTCCAGCGCGCATCACTGCAATAACGCGTCTTCACTCACTTGAGACTACCCCGTCCCTCTCACGAGGGATGGGGTCTATTTCTACATTTTTTTTATTATCTTTTTTCTTTATTTGTCACTCCAATTATATAAAATTCAACAATTATATAATTATTATAAAGTTTAAAGCATAATTATATAATCTTAATATGGTGCATACTTGTTATCAACACCAAGGGGGTTAGAACCATGAACGAAGAAGAATGGATGGACGACACCGTATGGGAGAACGACATGGATGAAGGGTCGCTATGGGAAGAGGCCTTCATGCAGGGCGTACGCGAAGCCGAAGAAGAAGGCTTTGGGGGGGCATGAACATGGATGACATACCCTTTATTGTTACAGACATTGAGGATGTACGCGCTTTCCTCATGAACGAGGCACTTGACAGAAAGCGTCGCACCAAATACCAACAACACCTAGACTAGGTCGGCCAGCCTGCCAAACGGTAGCACTTGTTTGTCTACCACGAACACTTCTGTTTTGGCGGGCACGGCTAGATCTGGAGGGTTGTTGATGACATCTGAACCTTCCTTAAGTGTATTGAAAGAGGGTTGTACAATAATCGTGGATTTTCCTTGCGTGATCTTAAGAAAGCATTTGTACAGTTCACTCTTTCTATCTTCACGAAGACGCACCGCAGGATGGTAGTGTCCGATGATCAGCACCTTAGGCAGTGGGTCTGGAAGCGTGTCTCCGTGCATGATCGTCATACCTCCTGCGTTGTAGGATGTGACTAAGGAGAGATTGCGATCTTTGGCAATCGGGTCAAGAACGGTGTCATGATTGCCTTTCACGACCACAAGCTTTGCTTTTTGTTGGATATAATCAATAAGTTTTTTCACGTTTCTCCATTCTTGTGGTCCTATGCTGCCGAACTGGTCCTTGATGTCCCCATTAAGCACGACGGTGGTGGGCTTGGCCACGTCCATTATTGTTTGTAGCCGGTCAAGCACCTCTGTAAAAGGGCGTTTGGGTACGAGCACGCCCTGCTTGTTGAGACTTTCCTCTAGCCCAATATGGACGTCAGAGATGACTAATGTTTTTGACGCTTCAATGTAGCAAGCTACGTCAACAGCCACCACACCCTCGCATAGTTTCATGGTGGTGAAATCTATCTTGAGTACAAAAAGATATCCTATAGGGAACTTTATAAGTCGCGTTCTACTGTGCAATCCATGGATCTTGAGGGTGCTCTCATTTTTGGAATGGGTGTTGTTGAAGAGGCTGGAAGAGCGATTCAAGCGGTAAGACGATCTGGTTTTATTGAGCTTGATTACAAAGCTGACAATTCGCCTGTCACAAAAGCAGATCACCTAAGTGAGGAGATCATAAGAGATCGACTACTAGGGCGATTTCCTGACACTGGTTTTTGCGGTGAGGAGAGAGATGCACAAAATCCTGGGGCGCCGTTCCTTTGGTATTGCGATCCTTTGTGCGGAACCTCCTCGTTCATCAGGTACGAGAA
Organism: Candidatus Woesearchaeota archaeon; assembly: GCA_030750765.1. Lineage (GTDB taxonomy): Archaea > Nanobdellota > Nanobdellia > Woesearchaeales > ARS49. The sequence goes on from JASMHM010000002.1 coordinate 42,486, forward strand.
CACCATCGCCATCAGCCTGGCATTAGTTAACGAGGGTAAAACGGTGCTTGGCATAGTACACAATCCGTTTACCGGCGAGTCGTGGTATGCTGCTGATGGTACGAGACCTGTTTACAACAAGGGGACCATGCCTTCGCAGTCTCCAGAAAAATGCTCAGAGGCAATATGTAACTATGGGGTTCCTTCAGACGACTACGATACCGTACGTAAGCTCATGGAACTGAGACATGAGGAGAAATTGGGTAAGTTAGTAAGTCCTGGAGGCTCAGCAGGCCTCGCCCTTGCCCAGGTTGCCCAGGGTGTTTACAGCATTCTCTTCGTGAACTCTGCCAAAAATGGAAAGCCGGCAGATCTTGCAGCAGGAATTTACCTCGTTGATAAGGTGGGCGGTATTACAACTCAGACAGATGGTAGCGACTTTGATATTTTTGGTGGCCCAACAACGGTGCTGTCTGTTAACAATCGTAAACTCCATGAGGATGCGCTGAACGTATTGTGTGGGTAGCACGAAAGCTTTTTATACTCGTATTCGGGCGTTTTACAAAAGAGGTGATGCGCATGGCAAAACGAGGATTATCCTGTACTTGCAACGCACCAAAACTGGCAGCAGGAGTGCTGTCTGTAGCGGTGGGCATATACTTGATAGTGCTAGGTTGGGCAACGCAAGGACTAGGCCAAACGTTCTGGAGTGTATTGTGGTATTTCTTAGGAGTGTTTGCTATAACGCTAGGAAATGCTATTAAGAGCAAGGCCCTAGTGTGCGAGATCCATTGAACAAGCAATTAATGTCCTACTTCGAGAACCTACGAGGGGTTCTCCAACAGCAAGGATATGATCAAACAGACATAGACCAAGCCTCAGTCAAAGAGAGCGTTCCCTTACTACTTGTGGTTAGCTGGGGATTGAGCGCAGCCTACTTCTTCCTTACGCTTACCTTCATCCTGCTTTCCTTGTTAGGGGGCGGAATGATTGCATGGATGGTGTTGATCGTAGGAGCCTTCATCATTGGTTGTGTGAGTGGCTTTGGTTTAGTGCGAGCCACGACCCGACCTTGGAAGGTAGCAACCATGGCGGGGTTAGCACCCTTCTTATCCATGATCTTGCTTCCGGTGATGACGTTGATGGAATTGTTGCTCGAGAAGGTGAGGTTAGCCTTAGAACCCTTTGCATCTGCAGGAGGGAAGGCGGCAGCAGGCCTTACGTCCATCTCTTTCCTTCCTGAGGCTTTGCCAGGAAGGCTGCCTGTGGCGTTTCTCATCTTCATGTCTGCCATATTCATCCCTACACTATTCTTAATCAAACGTAAGAAGTTCAAATCGCTAGCTTGCTTGTTTATAGGAGTCATAGTATGCTTTGTAGGATACCAAATATCGCACACTGCGTTATTATTCGTCTTCGAGAGTATTGCAGGAAAATTCTAACTACATCTTTTCCAAGCGAGAAATCCTTTCCTCGATAGGAGGGTGGGTGGCAAACAATGCTATTGTCTTTCCTTTAGTTTTCCTGAAAGGGGTGGAGATGAACAAGTGTGCAGTGGCACGGTTAGCTCTGTCCACTAATGGGTCGGGATCGCTTTGGATCTTCTTGAGTGCGCCGCTTAACCCTGGAGGGTATCTTGTCAACGCTGCTCCTGTAGCGTCTGCTAAGTATTCTCTTTGTCTACTTATCGCGAGGCGCATCAAATGCCCGATGATGGGTGCAAGTATGGCTAGGACGATGGCAAGTATGAGGAGCGCAGGGTGTCCTTTCCTGTCTCTTCCTCCTCCAAACCAAAGACTGCGGAGGAAGAAGTCTCCTAACAAGGTAATGACACCTATCAACACCGTGGTTAGCATCATTAACCTAATGTCATAGTTCTTTATGTGTGCCATCTCGTGAGCGATAACGCCTTCTAACTCTTGACGGTTGAGCTTGTCTAGCAATCCAGTAGTTACTGTTACGGATGAATGTTTGGGATCTTTGCCTGTTGCAAAAGCATTCAGCGCAGTATCATCGATGACGTACACCTTTGGGGTGGGTATGCCTGCAGCAACCGCTAGCCCTTCTAGGGTGTGCCATAAGTGTGGGAACTCTTTCTTGGTCACCGGTCTTGCACCGGTCATACCCAAGATCATACTCCCTCCTGTATTGAAAACGATCAAGAAGTATATAGCTCCCACTACGGTGGACATGATAACACCAAACCAGACGTTGCCATAGTACGATCCTAGAACGCTTCCTAGTAATCCTACTATGATAACAAAGAGTATGACTAAGACGACGGATTTGATGTTGTTAGACCGAATTTGCTGGAATAGCGTAGCCATTTAAAACTCAACTTTGACGTTCTTCTTTTCTGCTTCATCAACTTCAAAGGTTTCTGCTTGTTTGAAGCCCAAGCTGTTAGCAATAAGATTGTTGGGAAATACTTGTATCTTGTTGTTGAAGGTCATGACAACATCATTGTAGTGTTGTCGGGAATAGCTGATCTTGTTCTCTGTTCCGGTTAGCTCTTCTTGCAATTGTAGGAAGTTTTCGTTAGCTTTCAGTTGTGGATAGTTCTCTACCTGCACCATCAAGCTTCCTAAAGCATTGCTGAGTTTTGAGCTTGCTTGTGCTTTAGCTCCCATAGTTGCAGCCTTCATAACTGCGGTTCTTTCTTTGGTAATCTCGGTGAGCAAATTCTTTTCGTGCTTTGCATACCCTTTTACCGTGTTGATAAGGTTAGGAATCAAGTCATGGCGTCTCTTCAACTGCACGTCAATCTGTGCTAGACTGTTCTTGATCTCATTTTTTAGCCTGATAAGGCTGTTGTACAAGAAAATGACTGCTAAAATGATAATTCCAAGAATGATCGCAATCCAAATCCCTATACTCATGCAGTTTCAGATTTCTTAGCTCTTTTTAAAGCTTCCTGAAAGGCAGGGCGGTCCCGTACGCCCTTAAAACTGGCGCCATTCCATGACGTGAGTCTTTCTGTCCATGCTTGGGCGCCCGGCAACTCTCGAGGTTCTTCCTGGTATCTTCCATGGGTGTGATCAACCTGCCATTTGACAGTTGTGAAAGCTAGTTCTGAGGCCAGTCTTTGGTCATCTGTGCGTAAGATAAGATCGCCATAACTCCCGAGGCAGTGGTCGCTAACCACGTTGTACGGAGTCTTGTCCCAAGGTTCTGTTCCGTGGCCATCCAAGCCTACCCTATCAAAACAGAGCCAGGTATCATCCCAAAATAGTGCCACAGATCGCTCAAGAACTTCCAGCAAGGATGTTGTTTCCTCAGGTTCTTTATGGTGATAGTGGATAAGAACCGTGCCTATTCTGACGGCCTTGTAAGCAGCTCCTTTTTCATTGCTTCCTCCACCCCAGATAATCTGGTGGTAAGGATTGATAACTTCCCAGTTTTTCCTTCCGATCAGGGGAATGCCACTTGTAGCTCTACTTGACATATAGTTTACAGTAAAATAAGACTTATAAAGGTGGCCACGGTATTACTTTTCAGCGTAGATCATGCCGTGCTTCCACAATCCTTTCTGCATGGCCTCATGTCCCCATATGCCGGACATCATGTTTGCATCGTTTATCTTGTTTCTTAAACCTGCTCTTCTTAAGAGAAAGGCCAGGGGTCGGAATGCGTGGCATGTGTGCTTCAATCTTCTTAGTGACGGCTCTGCTAGTTTCGTGGTGTCATAGTGGGTGGCCATGAAACCTGTTTTTTCTGCTAGCGTGACAAACGTTTGTGGTGTTACGAGTGTGGGCATTGCCCAGGAGTCCATAAAATTTTTCATCAATGCCTTTTCTTCGTCATTTTTCGATTCTCTTCCTATGAAATAGTCTGCAGTGATCAGTCTGCCGCCTTTTTTCAGCACGCGGTATGCCTCCCTCAAAAACTGTTCCTTGTCTTGCGCGTGCGGGATGCTTTCTTGTGCCCAAACAACGTCAAAATAGTTGTCAGGAAACCTTGTTTCTGTGTAGTCGCGAATAGAAAATTCCACCAATCCCCTTTGGTCTCTTGTTAATGCTAATTTTTTTGCGTGATCTATCTGTTTTGGGCTTATGGATATGGCGCTGACTTTTGTTCCTAACGTTTCCGCTAGCCAGAATGACGTTCCGCCCACGCCGCATCCTGCGTCCAAAATGACGTCTTTTTCGCTGACTTGGCCAAGACACGGACCATCTCTTTGTTTTGCTCCATTAATGATTCAGCGTGCGTTTTTGTTGTTGGTTGCCAGAATCCTAGATGGGTTCCGAGGCTTTTCTTGTCGCGCCATAGACAGTTGTACGCAATCTCGCAATATCTGTAGTAGTCTACAACGTTGGCCGCATTCTTGTCCATTCTTCAGCCTACGATGTTAGTCTGGTTATAAGCGTTGTCTTACTTCAACGTGTCAGCTAAGCTTGCGCTCATGCTTGCTGGAAACGTAACAATTACTGTTCGTTTGAAGGCTAGTAATGCATTCGTTTCCCACGGTGCTTGCTGGATTAAGAAGAGTATCAATCCAACAACGCAAAAAGATAATACATACGTTAGGATGGTTCGTTTGAGGAACTCATCAAAGTAATGCTTTATCCTGTTTTGTTCTTTGTAGTAATGATAGAAGGCGAATACTGCCACGAAAGCTAAGGAAAGGGCTAGAATGCCGTAAATGTTGTTCATGGGGAGGGAAGCTCCTAACCTCCATGTTTCTTCTGTGAACGCTACAGGGATGGCGAGAAGGCTTGCTCCTACAACAACTTGGAAGAGGTCTTTCCAGTGGAACTCAACCATCAAGGGTTGCATGAAGTGATGGACTACTTTGCCTTTAGAATCATGGACTGTGATTATTTCTTTTAATTTGCCACCAACCCTCAACACTTCGTGCTTTGTCTTGGCCATTACCGTCGAGAAAAGTTTGCGGTTATATAAGTGTTTCTAGTCAATAACTTCTGCCTTTTTCTTCATGACAAACTTGATTAACCTGTCAGGGTACGCTTTTGGGATGGTGCCTTCTACGAGTTCGTTAAGATAGCCTACGAACTCGTTGTTGAACTTTTCTTCTCCATCTATCAATCTTAAGAATTCGTCTGCATACATTCTTGGCAGGCGTAGCTTTCTTGCTACCTCCATGGCGTCATGTCTTAACTCGTCTTGTGCTGAAAGCTTTTCTTCAACAACTTCTTCCTCTTGTTCTTTCCAATAGTTTTGGTAGTCAAACTCGTGGTCTTCTTGGCCTATCTTTGCTAGCACTAATTTGTGCATTCTGCGTAGGAATTCGTGCTTGTCCTCGATTTTTAGTACATCTAAATGTCCTTGTAGTGCTAGACTGAAGGCGAAAGGGCTGGGAGGGTTGGTGTGTATTTCTTTCACCAATATCTTGTTATCTCTGACTCCTTGTAGCACGTTCATGGTGTTTTTGATGTCCATGACGTCTTCTAGGCATTCTCGTTTGGCTTCTTGGAGGATGCAGAAGTCACGGTCTAGTCTTTCTAGTGCCTTCATGAGTATCATGCTGCTCACTTGTTGTCTGCCAACACGCTTTTGTCTTCCTTTGTAGTTTCTTAAAATCATTAAGGCGCGTCCTGCACAGTGTCGGAACCTTCTTTTGTACAATTCTGATCGTTCTATTGCTAGATCCATAACTTTTTGGAGTTTGTCTGGTCGTAGGATCTTGAAGGCTTCTTTTGCTTTGACGCGCTTTCCACTGATATAGAAGCCGTTGTCTGATATTCCTAGTTCTACGTCTCTTTTGTCTTTTTGTGCTAGAACAAACGCTATAGCTCTGCTCAAACAATCATTGACTCTTCTTCCGAAGAGGGAGTGGAAGACGGTTTTACCGTCTTGCGGGTTCTGTTCTATGATTATGAGCTTGTCATTGCCTAACACTTTGCAATAGTCGTACTGTTCTCGTAAGTAACTATATAGTGCGAGTGCGGTTGTCTCATCCACTTCTAGGTATTCTCGTATCCATTTGAGGATTTCTTTTTGTGGCTTGTTGTGGAGCATTCTTTCAAACACAAACCTTCTGAACTGTCCTATATCGGTTGCTAGATCAAAACTTAGCGGGAGCATTTCTGAGAACCATGATGGCACGGTGGGCATTCTTGACACTGCAGATTTGACTTGGGCTACCATCCCTCTGCTGAACCTGAACTCGTACGGATCGCCACCTAGCAAGAAGATGTCGCCTTGCTTCAGGTTTTCTACGAACGCCTCATCTAACGTTCCTACAATGTCTTCGCGTATTTTGACGGTGATGTGGCTTTGGTCTGGAATAGTACCAATGTTGGTCATGTAGATGACGCGGCTCATGCCGCCGCTTTTTCCTATTCGTCCTTTCTCTCTCCATAACCTTGCGAAGATGTTTCTGTCTTGTAAGGGTGCGAATTTGCCAGCAAGATAGTCTGCTATTTGTTCGAACTGTGAGCGTTTGAGATCGTGATAGCAGTAACTCTTCTTGATGAGCTTGTACATGTCGTTCTCATCCCAGTTTTGTTCTAAGGCCATGCCTAAAACATGTTGTGCTAAAACATCTAGTGCCATTGTGGGGATGTGTAAGCGATCTATCTTTCCTTCTCGTGCGTTTCTGACCAAGCATGCGCATTCTACTAAGTCGTCTCTGTCTAGCACGATGATTTTTGCTTTGATGGTTTGGTGAAGTTTGTGGCCTGCACGTCCTGCTCGTTGTAGGAATCTGGCAACACTCTTCGGACTGCCTAGACATATTACTAAATCAACAAAGCCGATGTCGATGCCGAGTTCTAAGCTGGTGGAACTGACGCAGGCTTTGAGTTCTCCCTTTCTTAATTGGTTTTCAATCTTTAATCTGGTGGCTTTGCTCATGCTGCCGTGATGCGCACCGATGTTGTTGACGTACTTTTTTGGGTGGGTGGTTTTTAGATGGTCAACAACTCTTTCTGTCGCAGCTCGCGTGTTGGTGAAGATGATGGTTGTCCGATGTTTTTGTATCAAGCTATCAATTTTTTTGTACATGGTTGTTTGTAGTTTTCTGTGTGAGGCGTCTATGAGGTTCGGTACTGGGCACACAACTTCTAGGTCAAGATCTTTGGTGAAGTGTACCTTGACGATCTTACAGTCTCTCTTGCCTACTAGGAATCGCGCTATCTCTTCTATGGGTGCTACGGTGGCTGACAATCCTACTCGGGACATGCTGGTTGCTAGGCGGTTTAGTCTTTCTAAGGATAATGATAGATGTACGCCGCGTTTGTTCTCTGCTAGTGCGTGGACTTCGTCCACGATGCACCATTGCACGTCGTGCAGGTGATCTCGGAACTTCATGCTGGAAAGTACGATGCCTAGACTTTCTGGTGTTGTTATGAGGATGTGTGGTGGCTTTTTCAGCATCTTTGCCTTTTCTGATGCGGTAGTATCGCCGGTGCGTACGGCTACGCGTACTTGGCTTGCCTTTTCGCTGATCTTGATCATTTCCTTTAGTGGTTCTAGCAGGTTGACCGCGATATCGTTATTTAGCGCTTTCAAGGGTGAGATGTAGACTGCGTACACCTTGTCTTCGAGGATTCCTTTCTCTGCACTGTCTACCAACTCGTTAAGTATTGCTAGGAATGCTGTTAACGTTTTGGTACTCCCGGTTGGGGCGCTTACTAATAGGTTCTCTCTACCGTGGATAAGCTTGACACCATATCTTTGGGGTAAGGAGAAGGAAGGAAACTTATTTTTGAACCATTTCTTAACTGTAGGGGTGAGCACGCGAGCTACGTCTGTCTGGCTGCTAGGTTTTTCCACATACGAAAGCGTTCCCACTACGGTCTAATGCATGATTTCATCGTATAAAAGGATATGGTTAGTACTATCAAGGATTGGTGTTGGCGCATCGAAAATGTTAAATAGAGGTTGTTATTTTCTAGTAGTTATGGCATTCCGAGATTTTTTCAAAAGCCAAGAAACGAAGAACGAAGAACTCTTGACGAATCTTGGTACGTGGGCCACCCAGGTATCTAAGTGGACGGTGGCTTTGAATGGCCTACCGCCTGCTGATAGGGGAAGTGGGATTAGGTCGCTGCAGACCTTTACCAGAGTGTCTAATGCAACTTCGGCCAAGCTACGGGTAGAACCGAAAGCAGATGTTTCTGGCGATAAGGCGGAAATGACTGTGGCTTTGACTGATGTGCTAGAGGTCATGAAGGATGAGACCTCACGGGCACAGATAGAAGTGGTCTTAGCTGCCTTGAAGTAGTTTACGTTTTTTCTTCTACCTTATAAATCTGCACAAAGGGTTTAAAAGTAGTTTTTCAAGCATGCACGCGGCGAACGTACTCGCCAAGGTCGTCCATGGCGATTTTTACGGCTTCCCTGTCCCCGACACGAGTGATGAAATCAAGAGATGGGCGTAGTTGAACGTAAGCATCATGTGTTGCTGTGGTTTTGTGCTCTTTTGCCCATCGTTCAGGCTCAGGAATGCCTAATGTCTTCCCAAAGTGTTGAAGAAGGTAGTTGGCTAGTCCTTCATGCAGGCCTTCTGCTGCTTTCATGCACATGTCTCGCGCCTCGGCAGGTGGCCTTCCTTGGGTTCGCAACGCCTTTTCGTAATCATCCTCTGAAAACGATGTGTTGAGGGGTATTGTTTCGGAGAACACGGCGAAACTTAAAACATCGCGTACCGGAAGGAAGATAGCAAACAAGGGGTTCTCTCGTGAGTGGCCACGGCCGAGGGTTACGCTCGCTCCTTGTCGATGTTTGACACGCCAAACGCTTGCTGACCTCTCTGGCTCTTGTCTGGTAGATCCTGTAAGTTCGGTGACCTGCCACATGTATCTGCCAAGGTACGCCTCATTCATCGCTATTCCGTCTTTTTTATCGTTGATACCAATGAACGGTATTGTAAAAGGATGGAACTCGGGGTAACGGGTATACGTGAAATCAAGAGCACGCTCGGCGTAATTCCTTGCGTGTTCTGTCTGTTCTACCGCCTCAGGACTGACGAAGTAGCTTTTGGAAACATTGGTGAGGACCGTTCCTTGTTTGATGCCCTCTTGTTCCATTTTTTGTGTGAGCGGGGTCCATCCACTTTGGAGTATTTTGTGGTACTCAGGATCCCCTCCTCTTAGGATGTCAACGCTATGTAGGGTGTTGTATTTTTTTTGGTTCGCAACAAACTGATCTACAAATCCTGCTGAGGGATTGCTTAATTCATAACGATCTGGGTGGTCTTCTTGTAAGTACAGAAATTTCCATTCTGGTGGTGTGCGCGGCCAAAAATTCCAAGCACCCAATGCTGCCCCTGCTCCTCCTAGCACTGATCCGAAAACGAATCCTCTGCGCCCCATCCAGTGGGCTGGAGCTGGGACCTTTGCTGGCACGGTGGCTGCAGAGTTAGGCCTATTTTTGGCTCTCTTTTTCCTCCGAGTTGGTCTGCTCATCTCTAAAATGGTAAACGTTGCCTTATAAAGACCTCCTTAGTTATCACGATGGTGGGACGTCGGTCTAGACTAAGCTTAATATATGTCTTCAAGCGTACCATTCCCATGAGCTTACAAAAGAAGTTCGCAACCGGATTGGGTGCGTTGTTATTGATTGTAGGTATTTGGGGTTTTGTGGCAGGTAGCGTGTTGATCTTTGATGTCAACACTCCCCACAACATTCTGCACGTCGTTACTGGTGTGCTAGGATTGGTGGCAGGGTTGACTGCTGGTGGAGCGCAAGCAAAGACCTTCAACGTGATTTTTGGTATAGTGTATGCTTTAGTCACAGTTGTTGGCTTGTTGAACATTCCCAGCATGGTTAACTTGCTGAACCTGAATGCTGCAGACAACATCCTGCACTTGGTGATTGCCGTAGCCACGTTAGGTGTGGCGTTTGGAAGTCACGATTAATTTTTTTCTTTTTTTTAGAAACCCATAAATACTAAAGAGCATGCGTTACACTATGCGACCACCATTACAGCACATTTTTGAGGAAGCCCAAAGAAGGGGTACCCAGGTTGCTGCTGCAGAACGAGCGTTTTGTCAGCGTTTTGGAGAAAACTTGGATGTGGCTACGAAAAGACTAGCACCAAGAAAACAATTCCCCAGAAGCCCTGCACAGATGCGTTCCATACTGTTTGAGGCAAAAAAACAAGAGTTAATGTTGTTGATGCCCTTGGCTGAGACGTTTGCTTCTTATTCTGCACACCTGAAAGTTGTTGATGCAAGTCTAGCAGAGGATGTTGTTGCGGGCACAAGCACGTTCCATCCTGCGTTGTTACAAAAGCTAGGCGAGCACATGCGCCTTTTGATGCCAGAAGATCCTGCATCACATATTCAAGGGAATATACAATTTGCAGACACCGAACAAGGACCTCGTGCTAGCATGGCCGATCCGTTAAGTGAGCGTATAGCTGATGTGAATGAATTGTTGAAACAATTGCGTGATAAGTAGCTAGATATTTATGGATTGTTTTGACTTTGGGCCATCTCAATTTGTGCCCTTTCGGTGTTTATTCGCTTCAATTGCTCTCGCATGGACATAACTAACTTGTTCAAGAGAGGGTCATACTCTAGGTTGCTATTATCCACAAGTGTTTGCATTGCCTGAACAAGGCCGCTGCCGTCCCTGCCTATCTGCACAAGTATGAGCTTTAACTCTGTAAGGAGTGCCAGAAGTTCCTCTCTCTGGCTGCCAGAAGCACTTTTTAGGGCTTGCTTCCATGCCGCCTCACTGAAACCTATCTCTGAAATGAAGTCCACCCAGATTTGGTCTTCTTCTTTGCCAGTAATCTTAGCTAGGAGTGCTATAAGTCCCTTCTCAAGATTTTCTTTTTTCTGGACCTTACCCGTCTCGACTTCCAACAGAGCCAAAACTCTCTCCCTCTCCTCAGCAGACATGGAATATTGTCCACGCTGCAGCCGGGAGCGAATTTTTACAATGTCGGGTGATCCAAGATAGCTAGCAAGTGATATGGCGAGTCTCCTATCCAGCATTCCTTCGCCATGCAAACTGCTTACGCTGAGCATTTTTAGTGCCACGTCTTCTGCCCTTTTCTTGTTGTACCTAATTCCGGTGAATCCCAAGACTGTTGCGATAACCGCAATTGCCAACATAACTTTATTTTTGTTGGATAAGATAGGTATAGAGCTTATGGTGGGCACGTCATATATATTTCTTTGCCTTTTGCTTAAAAGCAGCAGAGTTCACTACGCCCAAAATCCTGATTTTCTCAGCACCCATTCTACCCCGTCAACCTTGTCTAATTCTTTGATCTCTGCTATAGAAAAGAACTTTGCTTCGGAAATGTCCTCTCTCGCTATCACTTCTGAAGATCGTGGTGAGGCGAGAAAGAAGAACACAATAGAATGGTAGTCTCCTGGAAGGTTTATGATTTCCTTATGACATAACAACTTGTGAATTTCTACATCCAAGTTTGTTTCTTCTTTGATCTCTCTTAGTGCTGCGTTTTGCAAGGACTCTCCCCATTGTACACCGCCGCCAGGGATGACCCACTTGTTGTTAGCGTTCTTCTTGTTTCTTAGACCAAGCAAGAATTTCCCATCTTTCATCACTAACACTGCTGCGCCAAGGCGAGGTCGTTGCTTGTCCATGGGTGCGGGATCAGCGTTTGCTATATAAAATGAAGTAGAAAATAGGTCCATCAACCTTTTAAATCATGATTACGAGGTTAGTTTATGGATTGTGTGATCTTAGCAGGTGGAAAGGGTACTAGAATGGGAGAAGGTCCTCCTAAGGCGTTAGTGCTAGCACAAGGTATCGCCATTCTTGACAGGCAGATAAACTATTTTAATGATAAAGTGGAGAACATCATAGTTAGTTTGGGCCATCGTGCTGAAGAAGTGGTAGAACACCTCAAAAAGGAGCACGCTGACAAGAATGTAACGTGGGTTGTTGAGGAAGAACCTCTTGGTACTGCAGGCGGATTGCGATTAGCGCTGGCTAAAACAGATGCTGACAAGATTGTCGTACAAAACTGTGATGATATTGCAGATGTTGATCTCAAAAAGTTAGAAAAGTGTGAAGATCCTACTATTTGTTTGGCGCACCCTCATCTTCCTTTTGGGTTGGTGGAAGAACATGAAGGGTATGCTAAGTTTACCGAAAAACCTTTGCTGGATACGTATTGCAGCATGGGGTGGTATGTTTTCAAAACCAAAGACATTCTACCGTTGCTGCCAGTAAACGGCATGCTAGAGTATGATGTCTTCCCTAACATGAAGCTCAAAGTGCATCATCATGAAGGTTTTTGGAGAAGTTTGAACCTAAAGAAGGATGTTACAGAATTTGAAGATATAGAGCTGCCTTTGGCGTTGAGATGAGTAGTGCACTAACATCCTACCCTAAAGATTATCATTTCTTATTTATCCATTTGTTAACTTTTCTTCTTATTACTTTATTGGTTGAATACGCATAAGTGCTATCTAGTCCTAGAATGACGGTACTGATCGTTGCCGGGACTTCCCCTGCTAACGCCTTAGCAGATTTATAAATTAAAACAATCATAACCATTGCCACAAAGATTAGTCGACCGTACTGAACAACATCTTCAGTAGTTTTTTCAGCTGGATGCATTACTTAAAACACCCTTTAAGCGTATACAAAATTTATGGATCTAAGAAAACCAACCTTTCTTAGCAGAGCCAGCAAACTCTTTTAGTGCTTCCTTTTGTTTCTTGGATAAGCGTTTTGGTACGTCTGCGAGTGCGCGAATATGGAGGTCTCCTTGACCGCCACGCACCGAGGGCATGCCTTTGCCATTGAGCTTGAAGACGGTGTTGTCTTGGGTGCCTGCAGGAATCTTAAGATCTGCCTTTCCATCTAAGGTTTCTATCTCTACCGTGCCTCCCAAGCATAGTATGGGGAATGGCACTCTGTGTTCGGCTAGTAAGTGTGGTCCTCGTCTTTCAAAGCGATCGTCTGTTTGTACATGGATGAAGACGAAAAGGTCTCCATCTCTGCCGCCCTTCAATCCTGCTTCGCCTTGTCCTGCTAGGCGTAGGCGCATGCCGTCCTCAACTCCTGCGGGGATGTCTGCTTCTATCTTTCTTTTCTTTTTTGCGCGTCCTTGTCCTTCACACTCTTTGCATTCGTTTTGGTAGGTAACACCACTTCCAGAGCAGGGCTTGCATGGCCTTTGCGTGGCAAACACTCCTAGAGGTGTTTGGTGGGCTTGTTGGACGCTTCCTTGGCCTCCACAGTGCTCGCACGCTTCCTCTCCGGTGCCACCTTGACCTTCACATTCTTCGCATGATACAAACGTACTGAGGGATATATCTTTTTGGAGGCCTTGGCTGGCTTGTTTTAACGTAATGCTTACTTCTGTTTGTAGGTCATTGCCGTGCTGTCCTTGTCGTTTTCCGAATCCTTTGAAGCCGAATCCGCCAAAGAAACTGTCTACTAAGTCATCAAAATTGCCAAAGTTAAAGCCACTAAAGTCTTGTCCTTGGAAGTTGGGTGCGTCTGCAGTGCCGTACGTGTCGTATTGCTGTTTTTTGTTCTCATCCCCTAGCACGGCTGCTGCTTCTGAGATTTCTTTGAAGCGTTCTGCTGCGTTTTCTTCTTTAGAAATGTCTGGATGGTACTTTTTTGCGAGCTTTTTGTAGGCTTTCTTGATCTCCTCTTTACTTGCGTCTCTGCCTACACCTAATAGCTCGTAGTAATCCTTACTCATTCTTGCGCTTGCTTCCGAATGCCTTTAAATTACTTCTTCTCTTTGAAGTCAGCATCCACTGTTTTTTCTTTGGTTTCCTTCTTGTCTGCCTTTGAGTCTGCTTTTGGCTTTGCTTTCTCTTGCTCTTTTGCAGCTTTTTCGTACAGCTCGGTAGCCATCTTTTGGGCTACTTCTTTTGCTGCCTCTACTGCCTTTTTCAGAGCGGGCATGTCCTTAGGATCTTTGGCTAGCTCTTTCTTAACCACTTCTACCTTGTCTTTGACGGCTTTCACTTGGTCTTCTTTGACCTTGCCCTTGACGTCACCTAAGGTTTTCTCTGTGGTGTACACTAAGGTTTCGGCTTCGTTTAACAATTCTGCCTCTTCCTTTCGCTTTTTGTCTTGCTCTGCGAACTTTTCTGCATCCTTCCGCATCTTTTCCACTTCTGCTTCGTCTAGCTTGTTGGGTGCAGTGATCTTGATGCTTTGTTCTTTGCTCGTTCCAAGATCTTTTGCTGACACTTGTAAGATTCCGTTAGCATCTATGTCAAAGGTTACCTCAATCTGTGGTACGCCTCTTGGTGCTGCAGGAATACCTACAAGATCGAACTGTCCGAGGTTTTTGTTGTCCTCGTACATCGGTCGTTCTCCTTGGCCTACACGTATCGTTACGGCAGGTTGTGAGTCTGCTGCTGTTGAGAAGGTTTGCTTCTTTTTTGCAGGGATGGTGGTGTTCTTGTCTATCACTTTTGTGAAGACTCCGCCTAACGTTTCGATACCTAGGCTTAGAGGTGTGACATCTAGTAGTAAGACGTCCTTAACATCTCCAGACAGCACGCCTGCTTGGATGGCTGCTCCTTGTGCAACACATTCCATAGGGTCTACGCCTCGTTCTGGTTTCTTGCCTAGCCATTCCTCAACTTTGCGTTGTACGATGGGCATTCTTGTGGGTCCGCCTACCATGATGACTTTGTCAATGTCTTTTGCAGACAACTTTGCATCTTCTATCGCAGTGTGTACGCTCTTGTGACATTTTTCTACGATTTCGTCCACTAATTGTTCTACTTCTGTGCGTTTGAGTGCAAAGCTGCAGCTTATGGGTCCAGAACTTCCTTGTGCGATGAACGGAAGGTTTACTTCTGTTTCTACCACTTGGGAAAGTTCGATCTTTCGCTTTTCTGCTTCTTCACGAACTCTTTGCATGGCTGCGTTATCATCATTCAGATCCACGTTATGGAGTTCTTTGACTTTTCCCACAATATGGTTGATGATGACATCATCCATGTCTGTTCCGCCTAGTTGTGTGTCTCCAGAGGTGGACTTGACTTCAAAAACGTCATCTCCGAATTCCATGATGGTGACGTCTAACGTTCCACCGCCAAGGTCAAACACTAATATTTTTTGTTCTCCGTCTTTCTTGTCTAACCCGTACGCTAGTGCTGCAGCAGTGGGTTCGTTGATTATTCTTTCTACTTTCAACCCTGCAATTTCACCTGCGTCTTTGGTTGCTTGTCGTTGATTATCATCAAAGTATGCCGGTACGGTGATGACTGCTTTCTCTATCTTTTCTCCTAAAAAGGATTCTGCGTCTTGCTTTATCTTTTGGAGGATTAGCGAGCTTACCTGTTGGGGTGTGTATTCCTTTCCATGGACGGTGTATTTGAAGCTTGATCCCATCTTTCGCTTTGCAGCCATGATGGTTCCATCTGGGTTGGAGATTGCTTGGCGTTTTGCTGGTTCTCCTACTAATGATTTGCCTTCTTTGTCAAAGCTTACCACAGAGGGGAAGGCTTTGCCGTAGAGGCTTGCGCCTTCTGCTGAGGGTATGATCTTTGGTCTGCCTGCTTCTAAGATTGCGGCTGCGCTGTTACTAGTTCCTAGGTCTATTCCGATTATTTTCATTGTTTTCTCCTGCTAATGCTCACTTTGGCATAGCGTAGTACTTTGTCTCCGATTATGTATCCAGGTTGGATCTCTTGTACGATGCTTCCTGGGGATTGTTTGCTGTCTACTTCTAAGACTACTTCATGTTTGAAGGGGTCTGGTGACCCTTTGCAGGGTATGCATTTGACTCCTTGACTTTCGAGGAACTTGTCAAGGCGTTTTGCTATGGTTACTACGCCTTGGGCAAGCTCTTCTTGGGAAGCGTTATTCACGTTGTGTACTGCGTGATGGAAGTCATCTATGATGTGTAGTAAGTCATGGATGACGTTGTGGCGGATCTCTTGTTGCATGGATGCTCTTTCTTTCTCAACACGTTTTACGTAGTTTTCAAAGTCTGCTTGGACTCTTTTCAACTGGTCCAACGTGTCGTTCTTTGGTGTTTTTGGTTTTCCCGCCATCGTAAATGGTTGACCTTAGGTCAACATAATGGTATGTAAGATGCGTTTCATATATAAACCTTTCGGAAAAGCTTAAATAGGGGTGTTGGTTAACTACCGTATGATCAAGCGCAAGATCGTTCTTGTGAGAACCGGCACGCCCAGCCGAAACATTAATGCAGAATTGCAATGGTTCGGGCAAAGCTTAGGATTGTTTGGTCCGAGAGATCGCGATAAGAGCGCATTTAGGCTTTTTTTGGAGTTATTGAAGGCTGCCAAGGCACAAGAGAGCATGAGCTCAGATGAGCTCGCAAACAGGTTGCTGATTACTCGAGCTACTGTAGTGTACCATCTTAACGAGTTGATGGAACGCGGTCTAGTAGTGCAGCAAAGGAAGAGATATTTGCTTCGCGAACAAGAATTACAGCGCTTAATGGATGACTTACAAAGAGATGTGGAAGCAACATTACATCACATGCGTGATGTTGCTAAGGAAATAGACGAACGCCTATAATCATGTGGATGAAGTATAACACGATAAGTCCAAAAATGAAGACTCCTAACAACACTAGCCATCCTTGTCCTGAGGTTGGCACCTTCCATTCTGTCTTTGGTGGGGTAGGGACGTCTACCGTAACCTCGACGGGAACGTCGATAACTGGTTCGTTTGTTGCTTCTGGAATGGTGCTGTGAGAGATGAATAACGTTGCTACCTTGAACGGACTCACATCTAACAGATTAACATTGACGCGTCTGCCCTCCAATTCTAGCTGTTGCAAGGCGTTAATGCTGAGTTCATGGCTTACCTGTCCTGGAAAGAGTTCGTAAAAGATGCTTTCATTCGTGATGTCTTTGATGGCAAGGGAAATAGTAGTGCCTTCAATGCGTACGACATCATCCTTGATGGTTTCTATGGTCGCTGATGTTTCTTTAACGTCGATAAAGTCAGGACTTCTATGTTGATCTGCAGCCATAACTGAGGTGGCTAACAACAACATCAAAAGTAACCGTCGCATGGTGAGGAAAGCAGAAGGTGGGTTAAAAAGGTTAGTCAATCTGGTCTACGGAGGGAGATTCTTGCTTGTCCTCCATTCCCGCAATACATGGCCACAGACTGTCGAAATTCGCTAAGGCAGAGTCATAAGCTACGTACAAATTGTTTGTTCTAGGAGTCTCTCCATCTGCTGGTTTTTCATGTAGATTCTGACGTCTCCCTTTCACAAGATACTTTCTGTGCGCCAAAAGAACATTGTCTAATCGTGTAACCATAGAACTAATAATGCATAGGGAATTTATAAACGTTAGTTTGGATCAGGGATGGCGCCCTCGTCGTGGCCATCGTCTTCGAAGACGTCTTCTTCGTCGTCATCTTCTGCCTCAGAAAAATCCTTAGGATCGTATACTTCTGCCATTATTGTTTCCTCTTGTTAGCTCGCCGGCTAGGTCGGGCTTTTTCTCGTCCCTTACCCTTGCCTCGCATGCCTCTTACTTTCTTTCCAGCACTTGTTAGCCCTCGATTAACTCTGCCTTTCCTGTTCTCTAGGTGTGGCATTCTAGCTTTCACATCTGGACTTTGTGGATCTGCAAGGATGACTTCATACCAAGCATGGATGCCGTCTTGGCCCACCCAGTATGAGTTCAACACTTCAGTATTCGGAAACGCGTTGCCAGCTCTTTGCTCAGCAATCACTTGATAGTTTTTTCTTAAGTTTAATCTTCCTGTCTTGTTCTTGCTTCTGTGACCGCCAGCAAAGCTCTTCTTGTGCGGTCCTCGAATGACTGTCTGTCGTACAACGAATAATCCTTTGATAGGCTTGTAACCAAGACTTCTAGCGCGATCTAATCTTGTAGGTCTTTCTAGACGTACGGTGGAGGCGTCCCGACGCCAGGCCATGATGCGTTCTCTCCACATCGCCATTTGCTTGGGCTTTTTCCACAATAATCGCATTCTTGTGTATAAAGACATAACTCCAAAAAACAGAGGGCAGTTTAAAAAGGTTGTGGATTAGATAGCTGCTACACTTCTTAACCAACTAGATATTCTGAAGCGACTTTTTTTGGGTTGAGGGGCAGGAGCCACATGGCGCTCTTCTCGAGGCGCGTGTGAGTATTCTCTTGTTCCTTTCTGGAAATCATATTGTCTGCTGAAGTTCATCCCGCCAAACAATTGTTGGTTATCCTTAAAGAACAGACTAAATTGTGGACGCACAACAAGGTTTTCTTCGATCCCTTGCTCATACGCGATTCTTCCTTGTATAAGGTTGAAAACGTGTTTGAAATCGCGGGTGGTAATCTTGGGATCTTTGATATTACCTGCTTTTACAGATTGCGCGTAAATTTTTGCTTGTTTTACTAATGCGTTTCTTGCCGTGCGCAAATAGTCAACATTCAGAGTCTCTTGAGAGTCACGTAAGTCATTTGCGGTCATGTAGAGCGCACTTTCAAGTGTGTCAGCAGGATCGCTAGTATTGTAATTGCAAACGTCTTCTTCTATGGTGTTGCCTCGAACAGGAAAACATTCTTTTACTTTGCTTTTCATTCTTTGAAACAAAGATTTTTCCACATTGCGACCTTCATTCACCACGCCGAGCCATGCGTCAGGACTTTTAGATCTGCCCATCATGCGATACGCTATCGCTTTTGAAGTGCTTAACCCGGTCCCATCGTATGTAGCGGTTGTCACGATAGAAGGTGGTAACTAACCAAAGAAAAAAATTTCGTGCGTGTTGTACGTGTTATCGACGGAAGCTTCCAAATCGTGGACGATCTGTTCTGCGTCGTTGTGGCATTCTTCCTCGGCCGCCAGGTTTTTCTGCGAACGGGTTGAAGGCTACCTTGTTGAACTTTGGTAGTTCTCCACGAACGATCTTCAACGTCGCGTCTTGTAAGACATTATTGAAATTGTCATAATCTCTCTCACTTAACAACGTGATAGCATCTCCCTTTTCCCCTGCTCTAGCAGTACGTCCTATCCTGTGGATGTACTCTTCAGAGGTTGGCGGAACATCATAGTTGTAGACGTGCGTCACGTCTTTGATGTCCAGTCCTCTTGCTGCAACGTCTGTTGCTACAAGAACATCGATCTTTGCGTCATGCAAACTTTTGAGTGCGTGTTCTCTTTTGCTTTGTGTCATGCCACCATGGATGCCCATGGCTTTCAACTTGTTGTTTTGCAAGTTCTTAGCAACTAGAGAAACCTCTCTGCGTGTTGCGCAGAAGACTAATGCTAAACCGTCTGTCTTTTCCTTCAAGAAGTGGGAAAGAGCTGAGAACTTTTCTCGTCTATCAACAACATAGTACGCTTGCTTTAGTTGCGTGTGGTCTACCTTGTCTTCTCCCTTGATGGTGGTTGGGTCTCGTAAGTGCTTTTCTGCAAGTTTGTAGATGTGTTGTCCTACGGTTGCAGAGAACAGTAACGTCTGTCTTTCGCTGGAGACTTCACTGATGATTCTTTCTACATCTTCAATGAATCCCATCTCAAACATGCGATCTGCTTCGTCTAGGATTAGGTATTTTACAGTTGCTAGGTTGAGTGTGCCTCGTTCGATATGATCGAGCACTCTTCCTGGTGTTCCTACTAAGATTTCTGATGTTTCGATACCGTGCACTTGTGGTTCATACCCCACTCCTCCGTACACTTGTACGACTTTCACGCCTACAGCCTTTCCAAAGTCTTGGAAAACCTCAGCCACTTGAGAACAGAGTTCTCTGGTAGGTGTTAATACTAATACTTGTAGTTGTCCTGGTTGTATTCTGTTTAAAACGGGTAGTGAGAAGGCTGCAGTCTTTCCGCTGCCTGTTTTGCTCTTTCCTACGACGTCTTTGCCTTCTAGGATTAAGGGCATGCACTTCTCTTGGATCATGGTCCACTCTGTGTATCCTGCTTTTTTGACTGCCTGCTGTAAAGCTGGCTTTAGTTGTATGCTATCTATGTTCAATTTAACCTCCTCGGTCAAAAGAATTCGTATTTCCGACCATCTTTATGGTTGGTTAATCCTCCTAACCTTCTCTCTACCTGTAAGTAGCAGTTTAGCCTTTATAAACCTTGCTATTGATTAAGGAGGGTGTTCCCCCTCGAGAGTTAGAAAACCCAAACGTTTAAGAAGGGGATCTGAATCAACACCAAAAACGCGAGTAGAGCATGGTAAAAAGAGCTAAGAAAAAGGTAGTAAAGAAAAGGCGAATTTCTAAGCCTAGGGCTCAAGCGTTTGCAGCTGAAATTTTTGACACAGATCGATCAAGCTCCACCGAAAAATATTGGGCCAAGAGCGCGTGGGATGGACTCTCCCCAGGTGGCGAGGCTGCTGCGCACGCATTTGGTGAACGATACAGAAAAAGTCTAGCAAACAAGCATACAAGAATGCGTGTAGACTTTATTTGTAAAAAGCTTGAAAGACATGGATATTTACGCGTGGGAAGTCTTGAGGACTCCCTAGGCGATCAATGGGATCCGGTTGGAGGAAAGCAAAAATTCTTTGGTGTCAAGGACGAGCAGATGGTGTATGCCATCCATCTAGGAAGTAGGCCCGGTGAGCACGGCATGCACGTAGCTGGAGCACACATAGATTCTCCTGCATTGATCGCGACAGAACATCCGCTCCGACAGAATTTCAATCAGGCATTCATGCAATCCATGGTTTATGGAGGCGTGAACCCTGCAGATTTTACGAACATACCTCTGTGCATGTATTTGGTTGGCGCAATGAGGGACAAGGACAATCTCGAAGCTGATCGTGCAATCCTTCTGGGCGGACGTGCAGGAGGGTCTTCGTTTATTGCACCCACACAATCACTCCATTTTGACGCGGAGAGCCCAGACATAAGCGAACTTTACGTGTTGCTTGGTAACAAACCCTATCCTTCATTGGATGTCGATGTCAGGAAGAGAATACTCCTCCAAAGCATTGCCAGCCTTCGAGAGCGAACAGGAATGCAACTCACCGAACAATCATTTGAGGATTTGGACGTGTGGTTCTTCCCTGCTGCACCAGCAAATTACGCAGATCTGTCAAAGAGTGTGATTACTGCCTATGGTCAAGATAACTGGGCAAGCGCGTATGCACTGCTCGAAGGTTTAATTGATACTAAGAACCCTTCCTACACCAACGTGGCTGTTTGGTACGCTGGTGAAGAGATTGATGATTCAGGCCCAGGAAGTATCAGCAACAATTTCCTCGCGGACGTGGTAACCCCTGCCATCACCTATATTTTGAAGGAAGATCTTGCCAGTCACTATGCCGGCCTCATAAACGGCTGGACAATGTTCCTTGATGGCATTGGTCCTGCAAGCCAAAATACGAAAGGCCACCAAGATATGCACAATGCTGCGTACATGGGTTCAGGCCCAGTCCTTCTCAAACATGGTGGTTCAGAAGGACTCTACGGAGGATACTCGTCTCATCCTGCTCATAGAAAGGCTATTAGAGATTTGCTCCGCGACTCAAACGTACCTCACCAGGTAGCCATGATGGGCTCGCAAGACAACAGAATTCCCAACGCTTCGAGCACGTTTCACACTTCGCTAGGAGCATGGGGTGTGGATTTAGGACCTATAGTGTCATGTATGCACAAAGGAATGGAGGAATCATCTGTTGTTGATGTCCACCTCACCGCGCAAGCAGTCAAAGCCTTCTATGGTGTAAAGGATCACTCAGACTACCACATTGGACGTGAGTAATCACTGCGAGGCTTTTCTTTCGCGATAACACTCTAAAACTTTCGCACTAGCTGAGAACAAGTTTTTTGGTGGCATATCGACGGGGAACCATGCCCACTCGGTGATTTCATCAGGTTCTTTGACAACGGCTTCACCAGAGAAATCTTCTGCTACCAGACCTATAGTTACGAAATGAGCGTCGTGCACGACATCATTGTTCACGCAGATCACTGAAGCCGAGGTGAGTTTAATGCCTGTCTCTTCTAGAACCTCTCTCTTAGCTCCTTCTTCAAACGATTCCCTGAAGTGCAACTTACCACCAGGCATGGTCCAGGTTCCCTCACCATGGAGTGCGCTACTTGCCTTTGATGGGTCTTCATGACGTTTTCCCAGAAGCATCTTGCCATCTTTAAGCAACAACACTCCAAACCCAACCCCTATCATACGCTTACCACCACTGCATTATTTATATGAGTTTGTCAAAATAAGTGTATGCGATGGCTATTACTGTTTTTGTTGGTCGGCTGTGGAACGTTTCCGCATATTGATTTTGAGACGAAAGATTCTACGTTAGAGATAGAAGTAGAGTTAGCTATTACGTCTATGGAGCAAACGAAAGGATTGATGTTCCGAGACGGCTTAGCACCCGACAAGGGAATGCTGTTTGTTTTTGATCATGAAGAAACGCGTGCGTTCTGGATGAAGAATGTGAAGTTTCCTATTGACATTATTTTTATGAATGCCAACTGGGAAGTCGTCGACATCCAACAAGCAGAACCTTGTGTGGAAGAACCGTGTGAGCATTATGTGAGCAAGCATCCCACCGCCTACGTCTTAGAGGTGAACGAAGGCTTTGCAAACAAGCACGGCATACTAGAAGGACACTTCGGAAAATTCCACCCCTAGAGTACGTACTAAATCGTTTAATACGGCCATCTTAGCTTGAAGTTCGAGGTGAATATAATGCAAGGATGCGAAAAATGCATGAAAATGTGTGGCACCATGGTTCTTGTTCTAGGTATACTATTCTTACTTAGAGATTTGAACATATGGCACTTCTGGAATATCCAGTGGTGGACTGCCATGTTTTTAGTAATGGGCTTAGGCAAACTAGGTTCACAAAACTGCAAAGCATGCAAAACCAAGAAGTAAGGTACTACCTTACTTTTCTTGGTCCATGTTTATAAATACACGACAAGATAACAATCTATGCGTGTTTTGGTTACTGGAGGGACTGGCTTCATAGGAAGCAATCTCGTCCAAGAACTCATAAAACAAGGACACGAAGTTCTCATTACAGGGCATGATGCCGAACAGACTATTCCTGACTTCTCTGGGACTATCTTACAACCCTCTCTTGTGGGTATTGACTTTGAAAGACTAGGGCAGATTGACGTTTGTTTCCACCAAGCAGCCATCAATGACACTACATTAATGGATAGGGATGAAATGTTCCGAGCCAACGTTACCAGCAGCATACAATTATTCAAGAAGTTGATAGAAAACGGTTGCAAAAGAATTGTTTACGCTTCCTCAACAGCAGCATACGGTGATGCCGCCGTACCCTTCAAAGAAGATGGGGAGATGCGGCCCATGAATCCTTATGGGGAAAGTAAAAAACGCCTAGAAGAGGAAGCGATGATCCTAGCAGCACAGAATCCTGGCGTAGTGTTTGTCGGCTTACGATATTGTAATATTTACGGACCTGGAGAAAACCATAAAGGTCCAAGAGCGAGCATGATCTACCAGCTAGCACAACAGATGAAAGAAAACAATCCAAAGTTGTTTAAGATGGGCGAACAAAAACGCGAATGGGTATATGTGAAGGATGTTGTCAAAGCAAACCTGTTAGCATCCAAAGCAAGAAGGAACAGCATTGTCAACGTGGCAACCGGCACAGCTACAACCTTTAACAAGATCGTGGAAGTACTAAATAACGCCATGGGAACCTCACGAACCATAGAGTACATAGATAACCCTCACGAAGCGTACCAAAACCACACAGAATGTGACATGAGTCATGCCAAAGACATGATTGGTTTTGAGGCAGATTACGACGTGGAAGCAGGCATTAAAGACTATTTTGAGAGCGGCAAACTCTGTTAACGTTTATTCTGAATCAGGAGAGTCCAAAGGATGTGCTGGTCGTGCAAAGCGAACGTACATCTCAGAAAACGTGTCGTCCCGTATTTCTCCTGAAAAACCCGTGCTGGGCTGTATGAAGCGGAAGTTTCTCTCACCCCTTACCAAAGCGTTAGGTCCTTTCAAATTTTTGAAGGTGGGAACGGTCCTATTTGGCTCCAAAGATCCCTCAGTCAAACAACTCACCTCTCTTGCATAGAAAAGCCCGCAGGGTTTGTCGGTCACCACGGCGTGGGTGCGCGTGAAGCCCTGTGCGTGCTGGATAGCGTCCATGCATGCCTGAAAAGCACTGCGCTGTTTCGGTATGTCGCGGAGTGCCCGGACATGCTCTAAGGTTTTTGGTGTATAGATTCCTTCTTGAAAACCTTCAAATTTTGTCAGGGGAGGTGCAGAGACGTCTATGGCTTCTATACTGCATCGAACGGCAATAGACCAGTCGTTATGTCCTGCTTTGCCTGCGAGTATCTCTCTTCCTGGCCAAAACAACGCGTAGTTTGGGGTGGTAGGAAGAAGGCCTATCTCTTCGTCTAGATCTCCCACGCATCCATACTTTTCGCGAAGCTCGTCACGCATTGCATCATCTTGTTCTGGATTAGTTGGCCAGTTGTCAACAACGGCCATGCCTGCTTGGTGTAACCAGTGGTGTGTTGCCGCTTGCCACATGTTCTCACAAAACACATTCGCGCCATATATTGGATCGACTAGTTGTTCTTTTAGCTCTTTACGTGTGGCAGCAGAATACAATCGATCATCAACTTCTGTTGGCTGCGCAACTTTGATGGACATATCTGACCTTTGTGTTGTTAGTGTATAAAGATTGGGATTGGCTGCTTTTGAGCCAAAAGAAAGGCAACCACTATCTAGTAACAATCTAGGTGAAGGTTTATAAGGATGCTCCGCCTCCCTTTGTCATGTTTAAGGATCGGGATTTGAGAAAGTTATGCGAGGATTCTTTTGAAAATGTCAAGCGTGACATGGAAAACCTCAAAGTAAAGCACACCGATCAGCAGAAAGAAATCGACCAGCTTAAAGAGAAATTATTGAACCTTTATGGCATTCTAACGGATGTGCAAGCACAAAATGCAGATCCTGTCGCTACACCAGAACCTAAACAAGAAAGAAAATCTAAAGATTTTGTGGTTAGCATGAAGTCAGGCAAAGTCCATCAGAGAGAATGCTTCTTTGCAAGAAAGATCGATCCTAGACACAGACTACTCTTCGACGCCAAAATTGATGCCGTAAATGAAGGCTACGCCGTCTGTAACGCGTGCGCGTGAGTCCATCTTTTCGTTGACCTCTTCTAAAGAATAACCTCCCCAGCATGAATAATAATTATAGTTAGACCATGATGCGCAATTGCTAACACCTAACCGTTCATACTTTCTTTGCAATCGCTTGCACCATTCTTCACGAGCCGCGTCACCGATACACAGTTTGCTAGCCAGAGCGTTGGCGTACCGGGGCCGCTTTTCAGCAATCTTATGGAGGATGGTGTACTTGTCATGGTCTTCACGTAGATCTGGAATGCCATGCATCCCTCTACCTATGTTACGATACATGGCGGTAGCGATGATAGCATAGACGTCCTCATCCTTGAGGTCTAGTTCAGGAAGCAAATGTTTTTTGGCCACTCGTTGTGCGATCGGCAGAGCCTCCAGGATGGCTTCTACATGTTTTCTATCAAAACGTTTTTCCCATTCTTCAATGATGCCGTCAAGCATGACCTCACAGAACTCGTTCTTCAATCGTAGAAGCCATGCTAAGCTGTCAAGAGGAACATACTGTTCTATCCAGCGATTGACTTGAATAAAGCGGGGTACGATGATGTTGCGCATGCGGTCAGCAGCGAGCAACAACTCGCCTGCATACGCGGCTTCCTTTGCAAAGCCTTGCTGTTCTGCGTATCTTTCTGCTTCCGCCCATCGATAGTCTTCCATGAGCAAGCCAAGGTAATGTTTTTGCTGTCGCACCCGGTTTGCCATCTCTTCTGGTGACATCTTCATTCCTGGTTTGTAAGTGTACTCTCCATGTAATCTGTTCAGGTACTGTCGTGTGACTGCATTTCTTTGGACTGACGAGATAGTTCTTGGATGCGCACTAACTTTTTTGTGCAGCATGGCTGCCCTGAACCAGTTCTTTCCCTTTTTTAGGTTGTCAAACGCTCGACCAAAGTCTTTCATCTCCATGTTAATTCTTCCTATGCTCGCCCAGTACTTGCAGTCTGCGTGAAGGTGCTCTGCGTGATCATAGAACTTTTTCCATTCAGCAAAGCCGTCATGTTTTGCTCTTCGTGCTAGGCCAATAAATATATCAGCTATGCGATGGGGCGCTCGGTATCCCCAAGATCGTGTGCCCTCGTCCATGGCGCGCAGCTCTTCAAGATAAAAGCCTGCGCCAACATTGGACATGGCGATACTTTTGGCAGCAGGCCACTCAACTTCCATAAATTTGTTGGCTGCTTTCAGGGCTAGATCAAACTCATGGCTCCACTGGGCAGCAATAGCTGCCTCAATCCAGTCTTCTTCAACAAACTTCTTGTCCACCAAATCTTCGTAGATGGGTGCAGAATCCATGCCGTTGTTTTGGAAGGCACGCCCGAGATAGTGGTGGTGGCGGTCAACGTTTTCCAACAACTCCTCTAGCGTCCAATCCCCAACATAATAGTGCAAGAATTTTCCTTTGCCGCTATCATTGCCTGGAGGGATGCAATCGTATATGTTTGCTGCGATAGCGTAGTTCCCAAGACCTTCTGCCACGCGACCTAGCTGACTGATGCTCTTTTCTTTTAAGCGTTGAAAAAAAGGGTGCTCCCTGTCAAACTCTTCATCCAGCAGCATGAGCTCCCTATAGCGAACCTTGGCAACATGGGTGATCTTACCCACCTTGTGCTCGGTGATCACGCGTTCTTCTTTCCACTGGCTTGAGATAAGTGGTATGCTCGGTGGAAATTGGGCATGAGACGTACAAAAAATGTCGGGATTTAAACCTTAGCTCGTCCACGTGACTGCTTTATATTCTATCTCAACAGGTTTGCCTTCCTTCAGCAAGCTAACAATGCCGGCCCTGCCAGAGGGTGCAATCTTAACATGTACGGTGATGTCTCTGGTTGGAACATCCGCTTTGTGTTCGAAGAAGAACTGTTCTATGCCAAAGCGTAATCTGCCACCTTCCATCGTTCCTCGGATGAACATTCCTTCGGGTTTTGTTAACGTGGCTGTCGTGGCTCGAGAGATGCCTTCAGCATCTGCTTGTAGGCCAATGTAGACATGGTCTCCACTTACCAGACCTTCAGGCTTGTCAACGGTAGCAATCTCATAATTAACGATCATGTACTGGCCTCGGAACGGATCAAACGGATCTACCGGTCTTGTTGCTAGAACAACATCTTGACCGTTAATCAAGGGCCAAGATAGGTAGGCCCACATTCCTAATAAGATTACAAGAAGTACGAGTAAACCTATTGCTAACCGCGTCCTCAGATTACGAGCGTTCGTCTCCATTTTTCAATAAAGATCCCACCAAGGATAAGAATGATGCCTCCGATGATGAATACCACGGACAATCCTAAGTATCCAGATAGGTTGATGACAAAGCCAACGTATCGGGTAATAACGAATAACGCAAAGAAGGCAATGGCCAGGTTGATGATGCTGTTCTTGCCCTCAGCAGTTCCATACCCTACCGTGGCAAGGATGGTGCCGATAAGCGTGATGTTGGCAAGTATCCATATCGCCCACATGCCTAAGCCCATCTCTCCGTAACTCATGAAGAAGTTTCCGTCTCGCACAAACCAGGCAAGGCTCAAGACGAGTGCTAAAACAACGATCACAGAAAGCACACCATGCATTTCTTTACTGTCAACCGTGTGTGCGGCAGCGAAAATGCCTGAGACAAGCGTGATTAAGGCAGCAACACCGATGGCTACTAAGAAAATTACGGGTCCTGTAGACATCGCGGTCTCACTGTGCCACAAGAAGGGAAGTAAACTTTGGAAACTTAAGATATACGCAAACAACAGGAAGTACAAAGCGCTCCAGAACTCGTAAACGCCTGAAAACGGATGGTCTCTCGAACGGTGCCAAAGACTTAATCCGTACCAGAGTACTCCTGCCAACAGAACGGTATACGCAAGGATGGCAGGGGTGAACATGTCACGCGCGTTCGATGCAAAAGCAACAAACTGGACACCCATCCACTGCAGTATTTGGATAAATGCTAAGATTAAACTTAACTTGCTCTCAAAGATGTACGCTGCGAGTAGCACGCCCAACCAGCACAGCAAGCCGAGCCACGCCACACCCTGAGGGGTGGTGCTTGTCGAAAATATTTGTGCTATCAAGAACACGCTAGACGTGTATAGTAATGAGCCTAGCAACAGCAAACTTGCCGCGCTGACAGAATAATGATGGATTTTTAGCTCGATACCAGCCACGTACGCTGCAGCGGTGACCACGATAAGGATGATGATTTTGGCCACGGCAGGGATTTGGTGCCAGTTCTGTGCCACCAACCAGGCAACACCCAAACCGACAAGAATCACGCCGATGATTCCTACAACAGAACCAAACGATTGACCTTTCTTACCTATCATAACGCGTACAATTCCTTGCTCCTTTATAAGTGTTTACGCTCACGTTGATTTCCTGCGGGAGCATAGAAAGTTGCGTTTCGATTTCTACAAAAAAGCTTTGGTTGAGCCAATCTTTATTAGTTGCTGGACAATACATGGTTCCAAGATGCAGTTAGTAGTTGAAGTGGGATACGAAGGGACGATAACGTTTGAGGATGAAGACTTTCCTCGATATCGTATTAGAACGCACCTGATGCAGCCAACGAAAAGCTTTGTAGACGTTTACGAAAGAGCCATATGTACGACAAGGTCTACGCCCGAGGACGGAAGAAATTGGAAGTTTGAGACGGAGTTTAATACTGCCATCTTCACGACGTATCTTGCTAACGCATGGATTGGCGGGCTCATTGTTGATAGTGGTGAAAATGTGGATTTGGTACAAAGGGCTAAGTTATGTGATATTGATGATTCGCCAAGAGTAAGGGATGCTCTTCGTGCAGGCGTGGATACTGACGTCCAAGCACCGGTACCTATCATAAGTCCTGAGAGCACTTGTGACTATAACCTGTTTCTCAATGATCTCACAAACTCTAGGGAGAGCGCTATCGCTCGATCTTTGATTAATCGGCGCCCTCGTTTCTTGTACACCCAAGACAGAATCGTAACGAATTGTGAATACCAGGCATTTTTTGGTTCGGGAAGGACAAAACTTGTTCCTATTAAGATGGGGAGTGTTGCAGATCAACTTCGAGAAACCGCATATGCGATGGAGCACGGCTTTGAATTTCAATATGCATGGACGAATGCACTTGGAAAAATTGGCGAGATAAGAGATAATGAATCTGTGGGCAGGCAATTGGCAGAACTGCGCTCGCAATTTGACCAGGTAGCGGAAAGAGACACCAGAGAGTGGGCAGACGGAGCACACATACAAACTGCAACGCCCGAGGATACAAGAAAAAAAGCAGCGTTATTGAGGGCTATGGCTCCCCTTTGCGAGAAGGTAACAATTTTCGACTCTTTGAGAGAATAAAGGATCATCTAAACAATCAATAGCACGCCCACAATGATGAGAAGTATAGATAAGGACTTTTGTAGGAGTGCTTGCTTGGAGAGCTTTTCTTGGACGATGGAAGGGTGGTACTTGCTTATTGCAGTGACCGCAACAAACACGAACATGGGCTCGGCTGCAGGAATGCTGCTCACCAAGGATACAGGTCCTTGCTCAAGCGCTACCGCAAAGAACATCCAGCCGATGGCTGCTACGGAATTGTTCACAAACAAGTGTTCAACTCCTTTCTTTGCTTTTTTCTTAAGATGAGGATGGTGCAGCAGGAGAAGTATAAGGGCTACGATGCCAGACCCCACGCCCACCCAGAACAATAGGTTCCAAACGCTCGTTCCAAGAGTTAGGCTTTTCATGAGGGTGTTGCGAACCGCCCAGAATAGGGTGGCAAGCACGGCCAACATCAACCCTCCGCTGATGAACTTGTGTTTTCCTTTTTCTACAGAAATAAGCACACCTCCCAACACGAGTAATCCGATACCTGCGTAGGTGGTGGTAGCAAATCGCTCTCCTAACCAAAAGAACGCTATCAAGGTAACGTATAAGGGCATAGTAGCAACTAACGGAATGATCCTGCTGATCTCTGCCTTTTGCACAGCAAAATAGTACAACAACACACCTATACATCCTAGCATGCCCACAAAGATAGGTAGTAACACAGGTCCTTGTGTGGATATGGTTCCTTGGTATAACGAAGCGATAGTGTACACGCCAAACACGCTGGCACCAAAGGCAAAGCCGGCAAGTATGGGATCTCGCATTTCGTGGCGCATCACGAACTTGTCAAGAATGGCGACAACGCTCCAGATGAGTGTTGCGGTGAGTGCTAGCGTCAACCAAGCCATGAAAGAACCTGCTCCTACTTGTTTAATAATCTTTTGTTGTAATACATCCCTTTCTTAGTTCTTCATCTAAGGTATACTTTCCAAATAGCGTCTCAGCCATGACAGGGCATGCTGGTGGTTGTCATGCTTACTAACTTATAATTTTTACGCTTATTGGGTAAATACATAACTCCTCTCCAGAGCATATGCACACCGCTCACCAAGCAACCATGCTTTGGCTGTGCTAAGTCCTTGCCGAGCGAGATTAAATCTTTTCTCAACTCTTCCATGGATTGATATCTGTCTTTTGGGCGCAGAGCTGTACATTTTTCAATGATGTGTACGTACCGACTATCGTGCTGATCGTTCATGATTGGTAGTTTGAAGTCATGGTGTCTCTGTTTGTTTAGTACCTCTGAAACCGATCCGCCCTGGACAAGAGGGCCGCCAAAGCGTAGGTGGTACATCGTCATACCAAGATTGTAAATGTCTGAGGTAGGGGCCAGAATCCATCCGTGTGATTGTTCTGGAGACATGTATTGTGGCGTACCATGAATAGGATCTCCCTTGAACGAACGGGTTTGTTTGTCGATGGGAATGGCAAGACCTAAGTCTGAAAGTGCGTACAAATGTTTGTCAACCAAAACGTTGGCAGGTTTGATGTCACGATGGAGGATTCCGCTCTTATGGAGCTCGCCACATCCTTCGGCTATGTCCTGGGAGAGTCTAACCACCTCATCTAGTTTGAACGAAGAACTATCTGCTGAATTATTCCATAACTCCATAACCATGAATGGCTGTCCGTTCCATTCGCCTGAGTCGTACGCATGCACCAAATTAGAGTGATCAAAGGATGTGCTTAACGTGACTTCCTCTAGAAACTTTGGCCTAAGATTGTCGAATGTTTCGGGCAGTCTTTTGATCGCGCAATTGACTCCATTGAATTTGTCATAGGCCACAAACGTGACTCCCATGCCTCCTTGACCGATCTTTTCTATTACCTCATACCGGTCTTTTACCGTCTCCCTCATCACATCTTCAGTAGGTGTTCGCTTAAAAGGGTGCAGTGCTTGTCAGATCCCGAAACGCTTAAATAGCTCCACACAGCCCCAAGCATGGGGACACATGAAGAAAAGATACCTGCTGTTATTGTTGTTGGTCGCGTGCGGTCAGCTCTTGGAAAATTTAGAGCCAGCAGAGGTAGGAGAACTGTACTACAACGCTATAGGACAGCGCCAGTACACAACCTCGTACGCATTGCTATCTTCGGACTATAAAGCAGCAAACGAACATGCCAAGACCATGGCAAAATTCACAGAAGAGGCAGAAAGTCTTCTCAAAACAGAAGGCTCCTTGCGCGTGATGGGTGTGCAGGAGCTAACAAACGATGGTGTTGATGCAATCATAGACGTTCGCATACGGAGACAGTGGAAGAGCACACAAGCCGTCACCGTACACTTGCATCGTGAAGGAAAAATGTGGCTAATCACTAACGTTAGAGCGCGGTAATTATATATACCTCGATGTCTATGACTCTTTCATGGCTATAAACTACGTTGCTGTGCTGGTAAGCGCTGTAGCAAGTATGGCCGTAGGTTTTGTTTGGTACTCGCCAGGCGTGTTCGGAAAGTAGTGGATGCGTTTGACGGGTTTGAGCAAGAAAGACATGGAGAAGGGAAAGGCAGACATGCCACAAAAAATGATTGTCGGTCTTATCGCCCAACTCATCATGGTCTACGTCCTTACGCTGCTGATCGCTGCTACGGGCACAGTCGGAGCAAAGGCCGGAGCAAAATTGGCTGCCTTGGTATGGTTAGGCTTTGTAGCAACCATACTCTTAGGAAACGTGCTTTGGGAAGGAAAACCATCAAAGTTATGGATTCTCAACAGCGCACAATGGCTAGTCGCTCTTGCTGTCATGGGTGCCATCCTCGCCGCCTGGTGATTCAATCACTAAAGCGCCGACGTACCCGCACGCCTTACATTGGTACTTGCCAAACTGTCCGCCCATGTACAATGTAATGTCAAAAGACTTGCACACAGGGCATTGAAGCATTAATGTTACAAAAATAGTAAAGTATTTATAGGTTTTCTCTCTAGCAACGTCATGAAGCGCGTGCGGGTAGACAAAGTATTTTCTCCTTTAGAGCATGATGTTTTACAAATCCTTTGGAGGCAAAAAAGTCTACGCGTGAGACAGATCTTTGACCAGCTAAAAAAGAAAAGAAAAGTAGCCCTATCCTCGGTAGCAGTCATTCTTGATAGATTACACTCCAAAAAGATCGTCACACGTACGATAGAAAAAGCTAGAGGTGGCGTAAGATATGTCTACAGCGTGGCAGAAGAAAAATCACAGTTCGAACAACAGCAGATAAGCAACGTGGTTGATCAGTTGGTCAAAAAGTTCGGCAACACCGCCGTCGCGTACTTCCAGGAGCGATTCAAATGATGGAGACAGCAATGTTAGTGGCAAGCATCTTAGCAGCTTTGTTGTTCTTTTGGTTGTGGAAGCGAACACGAAGCGTGTGGCTAGCGTATGCACACCTAAGCATGCTCACTTTTACCGGCTTTATTCTTTCCTTACAATCCTACTGCGCCTGGAGCGGAAACGCCTTAGGCATGTGCACTTGGCTCGTGAGCAAAATCTTAGGGTATGGCGTGCCCATCGCTGTAGTACTCGCCTTTGTTGTAGGATGGTTGATCCTTCCCTTAATGTACAAAAAAAGATTTGCAGATCTTGGCTTCACACACAAACTGCTCAAGCTAGTACCTGGAGCGCGTCTATGGATCGTTGACACGGCAAAACCGTATGCATTCGCACTCAAAAAAGATGTCTTCATAACCGTAGGAATGTTTGACATTCTTACCATGAAAGAACAAGAAGCAGTGTTGTTACACGAGTTAGGTCACGTACGACAAAAGACTAGCTTACGAAAGTTCACCACCGCCATCATGAGATTGGTCAGTCCTATCAGTGCGTTCTACACTCATAAAGTTCTAAATTCAGAGGAAAAAGATGCGGATGCGTACGCTGCAAGAATGCAAAAAACCAACAAACACGTGCTGAGCGCAAGAGCAAAGCTCCAAGTTTATAAGGTATGAAATCGCGTTTGGGTAATGGGCCACTTAATCGTGTATGATCATGACGGAGTACTTGTCAACCCGTGGAGTAGAAACTTTGAATTTCTCAAAGACCAGTGTAAGAGGCACAAGAAGAAGATGGCCTTCACCACGCAACAACAGTACGAGCGGACCCTGAGTGCAGAAGGAATCACTTATTTGTACACGGCGTGCGGCTTTGAGAGGAGTGACATGCAACGCATCTGGAACGCATGGTTGCAGTACCACACTTCTGCCCCTGTACACGTGTTTAAGGACATGCACGCATTGCTTAATGATCCCAATACTGCGCACGCGATCGTGTCAGGCAATGCAGACACCATACTACACTACCAACTCAAGCAGTTCAATTTAGATAGAGACACTGTAGACGGCTTCAATGGGCACACTCCTGAACAACTACCCGTATACGCAGGATTTAGCAACGGAGCATTCATTCGCAAGGAAGAAGCCTTTGACCTGCTTATGGAATCAGGTGACACTATGGCGTATGTGACAGACGCGGTCAAGGATTGCGATTGTGTAAGAGCATACAATAAGGACAAAGGAACAAACATCATACTAGTTGGAGTTGGGTGGGGACTGGACGACCCAATGGACATGTGGGGTCATGGGGCTGATTACATAGCCAAAGACATACACGAACTCACAAACGCAGTCAATGACCTAAGATAAATGTGTGACTCCCTTCCCGTCCTAAAGGACTGGGCTTCCAGCAAAAATATTGCTGGATGGTTTCCGCTTCATAGACCGACTTGCCCCGAAGGGTAGAGGTCCAGTCTCCACAGGCGTGAATTCGGGCAAGTCCTGCCCTACTACTTACTCATTACGAAATATTTTTTGGGAACAATTTCAGCCTTCTGGTTTGTCCTAGTTTTTTGCCATTGTATTCTTCAGTTCTTACCTCACATCTCCCATCACCTCTTCACATCTGTAGAATTTACATCCTAATAAGCGCTACGCGTCCATGTCCAGTGTCCAGTGGTCATCGACGAGAAAAAACCGGAAATTTTCCGGGAATCTCCTTCATCCCCTGCCTACAGACACACACGCTCTCTACGCTCGCGCGTTATGGGATTTCTGGCGGAAAATCTTAAATAACTCATCTCTTTCAAAGCGGTATGAACATCCGTAAATGGGTCCTGCACAACGCACTACAATTTGATGGCAAAGCTAGTGCTGGCGCGGTCATAGGCAAGGTTGTTCAGGAAGATGCCCAAGCAAAGAAAGATATGAAGAAGTTAGCCATGCAAGTGCAAGGTATCATCAAGGAAGTCAATCTTTTATCAGTAGTAGAACAAAAGAAAGAGTTAGAAAAACTAGCGCCAGAATTACTAGAAGAAAAGCCAAAAGAAAAACAAGATCTAAAACCACTACCTAATGCAGAGGGCAAGATAGTCTTCCGAATAGCGCCCGAACCGAGCAAGTACCTTCATGTGGGTCACGCGTTAATTTTCATGATCCAAAACCTGTACGCAAAAAAGCACAACGGCACGCTCAACCTGCGCATAGAAGATACCAACCCTGAGAAGAGCGAAGAAGAGTTCCTTAACGCCATGAAAGAAGACCTGGAATGGTTGGGATTGCGTTTTGACAAGGAAATAGTGGTAAGTGATCACTTAGAGATATTTTACACTTACGCAGAAAAGCTCATCAAGACAGGAGGGGCGTACGTGTGTAGTTGCAGCCAAGAAGACATCAAAACCTTACGCATGCAAAAACGAGCCTGTCCTTGCCGGCAAAACAACAGCATGGACGAGTGGAAGAAGATGTTAGACGGTTCTTACAAAGACGGAGAACGCATACTACGCTTGGTGGGGGACATGCAAAGCAACAATGGGGTGCTACGAGACCCCATCATTTTTCGGCTGAGCAGCACTCCTCACTACAAACAAGGCGACAAGTTCAGAGTGTGGCCAACCTACGACTTTGAGAACGCGATAGCCGACTCTCACTGGAAGACCACCCACGTCATCAGAAGCAAAGAGTTTGAGCTACGAGAACCCTTACAAGAGATCATACGCGAACGTCTAGGGTTGAAAGGACCCACTACCTTAGAAATTGGCAGATTCCGCATTAGCGGAGCAGAAACGCAAGGTAGGGTTATCCGAGCAATGATAGATAAGAAGGAAGTGACCGGCTGGGACGATCCACGATTGGTAACTGTGAAGGCTATTCGCAGAAGAGGATTTGTGAAGGAAATGATACAAGAGTTAGCGTTAGTTGTGGGATTAGGCAAAGCAGGAGGTGCGATTGACATTAAGACATTAGAGGGTATCAACCGCAAGATAGTAGATCCTATAGCACCTCGCTTCTTTTTCATCAGCGAACCCACACTCATCACTATTGAAAATGCTCCAGAAAAAAGCGTGGAGTTAGACCTGCATCCTGACGCTAAGAAGGGCGGGAGGAGAATGCAGACCACGAACGCGTTCATGGTGGAAAAGAAAGATCTGGAACGCCTTGAGGATGGTCAAGAATATCGATTGATGGATTGTTTAAACTTTAAGAAGGAAGGGACAAAATTTGTATTTACCTCAGAAACCAACAAGGAGTTCACCGGCAAGCAACGCATTCACTGGCTGCCAGCAAGAGAGAATGACAAGGCAAGTGTGATGATGCCTGACGCAAAAATAGTGCATGGCCTTGTAGAGAAAGGAGTCAGCAGTCTGAAAGAGGGAGACATTCTACAGTTCGAACGTTTTGGATTCTGTCGCCTGGACAGCAAGAATGAACTACAATTTAGGTATACACACACTTAGAGTAATTGCCGCACTCGAAGTTGTAGCGCGGGTTGGGATTGATTGTGCTCCAATACTTGTGCTTGCAATGTTGCGATCCTTTCATCCTTCGGCCCAAAAATGTCGCTATAGCTTTGTAGGGCCCCATAATGCTTGAGACGCGGCATCTCAACCTCACCTAGAATGACGTCTTGCTTGGTTCCTTCGACTGCAACTGCCGTCTTCATAAAGTCACCCTGCGCTTTGAACTGATAGCTGTGGCTCTCCTTAGGGTTGCTAGGGTCAACCGCGGTAATCTGCATGGAATGTCCGTCCTTCAGGGCTTGTTCCATTATCAGTCTTGAACCTGGCTCCCACACATCATCAATTGTGTCGTACCCATAGTTTCCTCGATCTATGCTTACTATTTGGAGTTCAACACGATATGCGTTCTCTTTGTACTTTCCTATGGATCTTGCCTCTGTAATGTTACAATCGTACTGGTGATTGTGCTGTTGGACAACTTCTAAAGTAGATAGAAGCTCTTCCTTGGTGAGGCCTATAAGCTCGCGTCCTTCTGTTTGGTCCTTCACATCCCAGCCCATGGTGACGCTTCCCTCCCAGTGCTTGCGCAGGTATCCTAGGAAGGGTTTTAGATTCTTTCCTTGTCCTGCTACAAAGCGCACTCGGTACAAACACGGAGCTTCCCCATTTATGTCGGTGGAGGCGTGTACGTCTGCAAGGTGCTCGTTTGGCGTAAAGCTTGCCAAATCATCCAGTGTACTGGGTAACGACGCCCAGCTTTCCTCTCGTATGGCATGTCGATTTTGGATGCCCTTGCGGGTACGGTCATATAGTTCCTTTCTTGCATCCACATCTTCAACTGAGAAACTATTAGTCTTACCAATAACTCCCAATGCCGTGTGTTTGGATAACCACGAAGGTCCCACGTGCAAAACGTGCTCTGGCTTAGCATAGACATCTTGAGCGGTGATTACATCCTCAACATGGATGCGCAATGCTTTATCGTTTTTTTCCTGCCAGCTCTCCATCATGTCAAGCAAACCTTGCCATGCTTCAGATCCTGGTTTTCCTGGAAGCATACTGAACGTGCAAGAAGAGAGCACTTCTGAGGGAGCTCTTTGCAGATACCTTCGCATGTGCAGGGTTTCAGTAGATTCCCAACCATGAGGTTTGACCATCACACCTATGGCTCTTCCTTCTTGTTTCGCAGTGCGGTAAGCCTCTAGAGAGTCAGGATGGATTAGGTCTTCATCGGACTTGTCTGCTACTTTGGAAACTAAATCTTTGATCTCTTGCACCATTTCCGGTTCAAAGTACAAACAATCCTCTCCCTTGATGGCGCGCTCAAGATGCTCCCAAGGAATTTTGCCTCTCACATTCTCAGGCACTAGTTTTTGTGCTTCTACCAATTCTTGCAAGTCCTTAACACAACTACCCCCATAGAGTGCTGAGAATTCTAAAAAACTCACAGCCGTTTCGGGAATGTCTGCTATCGCTTCATGAACCCTTTGGACGGTATATAGGTGAGGGAGGTCTGCAATCGCTTCCAGCTGCCCGTGCATTGCAGTAAGATCGATAGTCCCCCCTAGTTCTACATGCGTGGTTTGGAATTCGGGGCGAACATAACATCTTCCTTTTTCCTCTCTTGCTTTGTTTACTAGATTGGTTAATGATTTTGTTCCCTCAACCTCAACTCCGTACTCTTCGTCCATCTCTGCCTGTTTCGCGGCGGTATCGTCAACAATTTGGTGAGCAAAGGCATACACTTCGTCTACCTTGTCATTCAAGCGTTGGTCGATCTTTGGTGGGCGCTTTCGCAGGTGTATCTTACGTAAGAGCGCATCCAAACCATTTGGCCCGGCTATCTTGATGGAATTGGTCATCCTTTGTTCTACCACTTGCTGCCATCCAGGCATGCACAACAATGAGGCTTTCTCAATGAAATCCCTCATAACGCTTGTGAAGCCTCCAATCTTTCTGCTTCCTCTTGGTAGGCTGCAGGTTGGGTGTAGCTGATGTTTGCCTTTTTGGTTACATCTGGACGTTCAAAGGTGTAGATCTCGCTCATGACGCTTTCGCCTCGGATAGTGCAGAGAAGTTCACCGCTGAACACTTTGAGGCCGGTAACCGTTTTGCGTAACTGTTTCAGGTAGGGTGTCAATTGTGCAGGCTCAACATCCTTGAAATCTCCCTTGCGTAGGGTAGCATACACATCCTTGATGGCTGCGGATACGCCTGGTGAGACGTACGTGTGACCATTAAGATCTTTCATCTTGAATCCTAGGTCTTCTACCTCAAATCGTACGTTTCGATCCCTGGCTAGTTGGTGCAGGTAGGTAAAGGCCGTGCTCAGTTCAGTGCCGGGATGTCTGAAATCCTCATAGCTAGAAACGGTGTTGAGCGCTTTCTCTAGTTTGGTAGGTGTCTTTCCACGCCTGTGTGCGACTCCCCGTTCCACAATGCCTAACGTGTTGTAGGTCTCGGCTATGCTGCCTAATTCTTCTTTATACTCGTTGAAGTCTTTGCCGTTCATGGTTTCCCGGATTTTCTTTGCCTCTAACACGTGGCACTGGCCTACCCTTTCTATAGCCGCATCAATATTCTCTACGTCGTCGTTCTTGAACACCACGTCCTCCGCAAGCATGTAATCCTTGCGCATGATGGCGGATGCTTCTAGAGTTTCAGCAGTCACACCATCTTGCGCCTCGACCTTTTGGTGTAGTTGGACTTGCTTGAGTAACAACGCAGCGTTTTGATACCATGCCAATGACTCCTTGAGTGGTACGTTGCGTATGGCACTGATTCTTCTGGAGAATCCTTCTCGTTCGTTCACCGGAAGCAAGATGCCCTGTCTCTCAAATCCTTGATCAACAAGTTGTCGTAGCATCTCGTACTGTTCAAAGTCCGCGATGGGTGCTGCTTTGCACGCCACCTTACGGGTGCTTGCTTGTGCGTCTTCCATTTGTTGATGTATGACGCCTCCGCATGTGTCTCGTAATAACGTCAACAACTTGTTTGCTTCTTTGAACTCATCATGTTTTCCTAGATATTCGTTGCTGTTGTGAGTGTTGAAGCTCATTCGTCCTTTGCGGTATCCTTTGAACATGGCTTGTTTGTACAAGCTGAAGAGCTCTCCACTTGTGAGCCTTTTCTTGGCGAACTTTTCCGCCACAGTCATGTGGCTACCATCCTGTTTGGTGTCCTGTTCTTCATGGAATTCTTCCAAGGGGTTGTTTTCGTTTTTTTGGTGGAAGATCTCAGGGTTGAGTAGACGGTACCGTTCAAAGGGTGCAGATACGTCAACATCCTTGCCCCAGTATTCAAGAACAGGATGGTCTTCAAGGGTTGAAACCCATGCTGCGTCTTGCTTGAGCAGCTCAATCCGTCCGTCTTCTTCTGGCCGGGCTTCCATGATGATGGCTTGCAACATGCTCATATCTTCTGTTGTACATGTGGCCGGACTGTTTTGGTATCTTAACCACGCGGTTAGCACGTGAGGGTTGGTGAAGAGTTTGTCAGCAGGTTTGTCTCCTGACCTTTTCTTGTGCATCTCTGCGTACAGCCAGTTCATGGGGCTGCTTCTCTCGCTGTCTTCTCCTTCCATGGCTGCGAGCAAGTACTCGATGCCTGACCTTTCGTGATCTTCTATGCCGTCGGCATGTCTTAGCATACTTAGTGCTTCTACAAAATTGTCTGCGTAGATGCCGTGCCGATTGAGCAGCTCTTTGGCTTCTTCAGTTAGCCCTCTTTTCTGCTCTTTCTCTACTTCTTCTGCTCTCTTCCTCTGGACTCGGATTCTCTGTGCAGTGTCTTCCTCAAAATCGCGATAGTTAGGATCGCCTAAGGAGGCGAGTAATGCAGGCAGGCCCATCTCACTTTTATGCCGTCTTGCATCTACGTGGATGATGTCGTTGCCCAATAACAGACTTCCTCCACACTGTTTGTATTGGTATGGTGCGCCAGCTACCGTTTTTTGGACGTCTCCATCTTTTGTTTCATAGTAGACATCAACATAGTGGCCAAATCGTAGCGATCTTCCAGTGATGCTGGTTCCTAGTTTTTCTCCTGCCTTCTTGGATACTGGAGGTTGGGAGAAGTCCATGTGCACGCTTCCCCCTATGAGTGTGCCATCTTCCAAAACTTGGTTTGCTAGCTCATCCTGTCTTTGCTTATTGTTGTATTCGTTATGGGTAAAATTGATCCCTTTCCATCCTGCGGCTATGAATGCAAAAATGTTCTTCATGGCGCTCGTCCATGCTGTGTTGCCTGTCTGGCGACAATGGCTGTAGAGGTCGATAAGGTTTCTATTGGCTCGAGTTCGCATGTCTGTGGTCATCTTGGCCATGAGAATCTCGATTGGTCGTACTTCTTTTTCTGTGATGTCAAATCTGCCTGCTAATTGTTGTCTTATGTTCCTGATTTCTCGTAGTTCTGGCATTTTTTTGCTCCTCCTATTGTGCCTTGTCGACTTATAAACATTGACGAGGCTATGTAACATGTGTGAAAGGGCCCCTATAACCATTATCCCCCCACCGGAGGGGGAAGATATATAAAGAGAGGATCTCTTAGCCACCTATGGATATTCCTCTACTTACCACTGGAGAAAGCAAGGTCTACCAAGCGTTGGTAGAGCTAGGAAGTAGCACAATAGGTAACATCATCTCCCACAGCAAAGTCAGCCACTCAAAAATCTATGACATCCTCAAAAGACTAGAAAGTAAGGGGTTAGTCAGCAGAATCACAAAACAAGGGAGAATGGTCTTTGAAGCAGCACCCCCATCAAGACTCACGAGCTTGGTGAAGGAGCAACAACAAACTCTAGAAGAGCACAAGCAAACCCTACAAACACTCATCCCCGAGTTGGAGGGCCGCAAAGAGAATCTTCCCAGCGCACACATCTTCCGCTCCTTTGAAGGGATTAAAGGCATGCAAGCAGTGCTGGATGAAGTTCTGGGCAGTCTCAAAAAGGGAGACGAAGTGTGCATCCTGGGGACGCCCAAACGCATTGTGATGGAGAGTGGAGGCTTTCTAAAGGAGTGGCAACAACAAAGAATAGAAAAAAAGATACCGTGCAAGATACTCGCAGATCCTGATGCCCCCAGCTGGAAGGAAGATTGGTGGGCAAAAAGCAAGAAAGACAAGCTAACCCTCACAAAAAGAGGTCAAGCACCTGCACCAAGCTTCTTAGTCATCACCAAAGACCGCGTAGCAACAATCTACTATGCCGGAGCCATACTAAGCGTGTTAATCCACCATCCTGACATTGCCAAGCGTTACCAAAGCATGTTCAAGCAATTGTGGGCGTAACTTCTTAAGGTAAGCGTAGGTATGACTAACGTGAGATTATTCATCCTTTCAGACATCCATGCCAACCTGAGTGCCCTCCATGCTGTGGCAGATCACATGATAGGACAAGGGCTAAACACTAAAACTCCGATTATGTACCTAGGCGACCTCGTAGGGTATGGTCCCTTTGTGAATGAGTGTTGCGACTGGATCTTTGAGAACAGCAAACTAGTCCTACCCGGAAACCATGATGTGGGCACAGTAAAATCATGGCACGAAGCTCATGGAGGACCAGAGAAGCCCATGTCGAGTAACGTGCCTGCAGAGTTTGCGATAGGTTACGCTGCAGATAACCTACGTCCAGACAACATGGATCGATTGAAAACCTTGGTTGCAGGACCTTTTGGCACTGTCGCGGACAACATTGTTTTTGCCCATGCCAATCCCAAGGATCCCGAAGGCATGCGTTACATCAATCACGTAGATGACGCCAAGGATACTTTTTTTAGAACAAAAATCAAACAAGCACACTGCTTTGTCGGCCACACGCACATACAACAATTGTACTTCCAAGAGCCTGGAGGGCCAGTTGCCAACTGGATATTTGCGGACGAGCAAACCGAAGAGGTAGCTGTCAAAGGTCTGCGTACAATCACCGTTGTGCCTAGCGTTGGCCAACCAAGAGATCGAAGACCCCAAACAGGCTACGTTGTCTACGACACTGAAAAAGAAACCATCACCATCCATCGTATTGGCTATCCCATCGAAGACCAACAAGCTAGCTTGCGCAATGCAGGATTTCCAGCCTCGCTCGCATCACGACTTGAGGATGGAATCTAAGCATCAACCTTTTTAAACAACCCTACCTCTGCTTTCACCATGTATGAGCCCATCAAGGTGGAAACCTCCATCCTGGAATGGTGGAAGAAAAACAGCATCTACCAAAAAAGCAAGGACCAAGGTAAAGGCAAGACCAAGTTCTACTTTCTAGAGGGGCCTCCCTACACTTCCGGCAACATCCATCTAGGAACGGCGTGGAACAAGAGCATGAAGGACATGGTGCTACGCTTCAAACGCATGGCCGGCTTTGAGGTGTGGGACCGCGCAGGATATGACATGCATGGCCTACCCACCGAACACAAGGTACAAGACAAGTTCCAAGTAAAACTCAAAGAAGAAATCATACAGTTTGGTGTGGCCAAGTTCGTCCAAGAATGTGAGAAGTTCTGCCTAGAGAACATGCACACCATGAACAAAGACTTCACACGTTTAGGCGTGTGGATGGACTTTGAAAACGCGTACATGAGCATAACACCAGAATTCATAGACGGAGTATGGTGGATGATCAAGAAAGCACACGAAAACAAGCGATTATACGAAGGATTACGCACGATGACCTGGTGCAGCCACTGCGAGACAAGCGTTGCAAAACACGAGCTCGAATACGAGGAAGTAACCGACCAAAGCATCTACGTGAAGTTTCCATCAGACGAAGAAAAAACGTACTACGTCATATGGACCACCACACCTTGGACCATACCCTTCAATCTTTGCATCATGGCAAACCCTACCATAACCTACGCCAAAGTACAAGTAGGAGATGAGGTATGGATCATGGCCAAGGAGCTAGCCACCAAGGTTGCTCCAGAAGGAAAAATCCTAGAAGAATTTGTGGGCGCAACATTAGAAGGGAAGTCCTACACCCACCCACTCAAAGACAAGGTAGAATACGCGCCTCTGAAGAAGAAGTCACCCAAAGTACACACGATCGTCATGTCAGACCAGCATGTCAACCTGGAGCAAGGCAGCGGTCTTGTACACTGCGCACCCGGAGGCGGACCTGAAGATTACGAAGTAGGGCATCAAAACGGCATACCTCCCTTCAACACGCTCAACGAACAGGGAAAGTTCACCACATTCTTCAAAGGATGGAAAGCAAGAAAGGACGACAAGCTCTTCACTCAGGAGCTAGACCATAAAAGTGCTCTAGCCAAGACAGAAAACTACCCCCACGACTATCCACACTGCTGGAGATGCCACCAACCCGTCATCTTCCGAACAACCAAGCAATGGTTCTTCTTGATGGAAGATCTCAAAGAAAAAGCACTAGAGGCCAACAACCAAATAGAATGGCAACCGCAAGCAGCCAAGAACGCCTTCCATTCGTGGCTAGAAAACCTACGAGACAACAGCATTACAAAGCAAAACTTCTGGGGAACACCCCTACCGGTATGGCGTTGTGAAAAATGCCAAAAGTACGATGTTATAGGCTCAATCAAGGAAATAGAAGAGAAAGCGAACACCAAGATAGCAAACGCACACAAACCATGGATAGATGAGATAACCTACCCCTGCGAGTGTGGAGATACGAAAAAGCGGCTACCAGACATCATAGACGTATGGGTGGATGCAGGTTCAGCAAGTTGGAACTGCCTCGACTTCCCAAAACGAGAAGATCTCTTCAAAGAATGGTGGCCAGCCGACTGGATCATTGAGGGTAAAGACCAGATTAGAGGATGGTTCAACCTGTTAATGGTGGCAAGCATGATCACCATGGAAAAGCCTTCCTTCAAGAAAGTGTACATGCACGGATTTGTCCAAGATAGCAAAGGAAGGAAAATGAGCAAGAGTCTAGGTAATTACATCTCACCAAGTGAAGTAATAGACAAGCACGGCGCAGACACGTGGAGATACTACGCCATAGGCTGTGCTGCACCAGCACAAGACATGATGTACAATGAGCAAGATGTGCTATTGAAGTACAGAAATCTTGCCGTACTCTGGAATCTACACAGCTACATCCTCCAACTACGCAAAGAGGTCGAGCCCTCGGAGGTGCATGACGGCGCAGAAGAGCGCTACATCTTAAGCAGACTCCACTCCACCATCCAAAACGTCACCAAAGATCTTGAGACCTACCGTCTACCCTCCATACCGCAACATTTGGAGAGCTTCTTCCTCGAACTCAGCAGAGACTACGGACAGTGGACAAGAGATCGTGCCTCGGGAAATGATGAAGGCAAGTCACAAGTTCTTGGCGCGTTGTACACAAGCTTCCTACCCTTACTGAAAATGTTTGGCACGGTAGCACCCTTCATAAGCGAAAGCATCTACCAAAATCTTAAGGGACCGTTCAACCTCAAGGAAGAAAGCCTCTTCCTTCACGAATGGCCAGCCCAC
This sequence comes from Candidatus Woesearchaeota archaeon, assembly GCA_030750765.1. Classification (GTDB taxonomy): domain Archaea; phylum Nanobdellota; class Nanobdellia; order Woesearchaeales; family ARS49. The sequence goes on from JASMHM010000002.1 coordinate 86,961, forward strand.
GAGCAGGACAAGATAGATCCTGCACTAGAATCACAATTCGCCACCGCCAAAAGCATCATCGCAGGCGCACTAGCCGTCAGAGACAAGCTAGGCAAGGGATTGAAGTGGCCATTGCAAGAGTTAGTCATCACCGGAGACAAGGAAGCATTAGAGCAAGCAAAATTGAGCGAAGACCTCATCAAGCAACAAGTCAACGTAAGAGAGATACGCTTTGAGCCTGCGCTAGCAGGATTGAAAGCAACGGTGAAAGCAAACTTTGGCACGATCAAGAGAGATTTTGGCAAGGACAGCGCAGCCATAATAGCCAAACTTGCACAAGAGCTATCCTCTGCAGACATCTACGACCGCGTACAGCAAAACAAGGTCAAGGTACAAGAATTCCAACTCGTCAAAGAGCACTTCCTTCTGGAAAGGATAGTGCCTAAACCGTTCACCGAGGCAAGCTGGAGCAAAGGACACGTCTACTTAAACAGCGAGGTGAGCGAAGAACTAGAAACAGAAGGCTTTGCCAGAGAGATCATGCGACGCTTCCAAGTGTTACGAAAAGAAGCAGGCCTCACCAAAGACCAAACCATAGAAGCACACATCCAAGCAGACAAAAACATGGTAGAACGACTCCAACATCAGCACGTGCAGATAGCGGAAAAGGTCGGAGCAAAAACAGTGACCCTCAATACAGATCCAGTCAATTACCCTCACAAGGCTGACCAAAAAATAAAGGGAAAGGAACTCACATTATACATACAACCATGAAAGTAGAGGAACTTCTCAAGGAAAAAAACGTTGCATACCGTCTCATCAAGCTAGCAGACAAGGCAGTCTCTGTTGAGGATGTCATGCGGCACGTCCAAGAAAAGATGGATGTGAATGAAATCTGCAAAACCATGGTGGTGACAGATGGAAAAGATAGCTACGCACTCATGCTTAAAGGAAAATCAAGAGTGGATCTTGCCAAAGCCTCAGCAGCGATAGGAACAAAGGTACGTCTTGTTCCATTCAACCAAGTAAAAGAGGTTGTTGGTCTAGAACCCGGCTGCGTCTGCCCACTACTACTAAAGATCCCTCTCTACGTCGACAGGCAAGTCTTTGTAACAGAAAAAATCAATTTTGGAAGCGGAGATTTGCTCTATGGCATAGAGATAGCCAACAAAGACCTCGGCAAGGCAGCAGACTACACTGAAGCAGACCTGGCTGAATAGCACGCATAGAAAGGTATATAAAGGAATTACCAAGGGAATAAGTCATGTTTCAAGTTTTCATGGTGATCAAGCACATCCAAGTTCGAAAAAAGAACAAAAAACAGCTTGAAAAAATGCTCAGCCCTGTCAGACAGCGCAATGAGTGGGTGTGGGTGCTAGCCATCGTTGTTCTCTGCGCGCTTATGCTCCTACTAGCAAGATAATGTACGAACCACAAGAGGATTCCTACCTGTTAGCCAAGTATGTAAAGAAACTAGCCAAAGGAAAAGTGTTAGACATTGGCACAGGAAGCGGGATCCAAGCAAAGGCAGCAGTAAAATCTGGAACAACAGTAACCGCCATAGACCGATTCAAACAAAAACCTTTCACCCACACCAAAATACAATACAAACAAAGCAATCTGTTCTCGAACGTGCGAGGAAAGTATGACACCTTAGTGTGCAATCCACCCTACCTGCCACAGGAAGGGAAGAAACGCCACGTAGAACTAGAAGGAGGTAAGAAAGGTTGGGAGTACATCAAACGTTTACTAAACAAGCTGCACGAGCACCTCAATCCCAAAGGAAAGCTACTTTTGGTTTTTTCATCCCTTACTGACAAAGGATTGGTGGATGAGCTCATACACGAACAAGGCTACATACGCGATCTACTAGAAGAAGAGAGCATGTTCTTTGAGAAGCTATACTGTTATGTGATATACCGACCAGCATGGTGGCTACAACTTAGCCAGAAGGGCATCACAGATATCACGCACTGGATGAAAGGAAAGCGAGGCAGGATCTTTACTGGCAAATACAAAGGCAAAAAGGTGGCCATCAAGGTAAAGCACGAAAAGGTAGATAACTCTACTTTGGCAAAAGAAGCAAGATTTTTGAAGCTTGCCAACACCAAAGACATTGGTGCACGATTCGTGATGTCCGGCACGCAGTACGTCGTGTACGAGTTTGTACCTGGAAAGGTGTTCAAGGAGACCCCTATAACCAAGAAAATACTAGTAAATCTCTTGCAACAATCGCGTCAACTAGATTTGCTCGGATTTAGCAAGGGAGAGATGCTCCGCCCGTACAAGAACGTGATCATCAATAAAGGCAAGCCCGTGTTGATAGACTTTGAACGATCCAAACCAGAAAAACGACCACAAAACGTAAGCCAGTTTTGCTCATATTTGGAGAACCGTCACAAGATCCCACTCAGAAAAGAAACAAAAGCGTACAAAGATAATCCTTCAGACAAGACGTTTACAACTATCAGTACTCGCGTGAATCAACAGAGTCCTCGAAACTAGGACCCTCGCTCGGAGACCAAGTATTCTATCACGTAGAAGGAGGGCTAACCCGTATCAAGGACAGAATTTTGTCTACCGAGACACGTTCACAAAACGAGGAGTAACCACTGCGTACCGCAACAAGGCCAACGAGACGTGGCTACAAGCGTACATGTTTAACGATCCTGCCATCAACGTTCTTGACAGGTTTGCGCAAAAAATTCGGCATACAACTCTTGAAGTCGTGATCGAAGATCTTCCCGACAAGCTTAAGCCCTCCAAGACCGAACCACCCAAAGCCAAAAAACCTGGCATCTAGGCCAAAAAGCTTTTATAACAATTTATCTGCCAGCGTCGTGTGGGGTTAAGATCGGTCTATGTAAGCGTAAGCTTACTCTGCCTAGTAGTATTCGGCATAATTAGTGTTCTCAATCCCAGCATAACAGGATTGGCAAGCTACGCACCCGAAGGAAGAGTGAGCTTGCTAGATTTCTTTCCCAACACCACAGAAAACACTACTTTTGCGGTAACAAGTACGGAACAAGCCAGCATAGAGGGATTAACACTCATCGTGACTGCTGAAAGCCTGGTGACACGGCAAGCAAGCGTCAAGGTGATGGCCACCACCCTAGACAAGACAGAAATCCAAGACGTAGTGGTGAGCCTCGCAAAACCACCAAAAAAACAAGTGGATGAAATAGTCTTACAAGAGTTGCGCTCAAAAGGATACTCAAGAGTCATAGTCAAGCTCAAAAAGAAGGAGTTAGGAGCAGAACAGCAAGAGCTCAGGGTAGACAGCATCAAACAAGGACTCATCGAAAAGGGAGCCATCGCAGAAGAGTGGGAGTTTGATGAGGCTGTGGACCTGGAGGATGGCTTTGCCGGCTACATCACAGATGCAGGTATAGAAAAGCTAGAATTAGACCCTGATGTGGAAGAAATCATCACCGATCGCCCGGTAAGCGCGTTTCTACAAGATTCCAAACATCTGACAGGAAGCAAATACGCCAACCACATACTAGATCGAAGGAACACCACGGCAGGAACAGTGTGCATCATCGACACAGGCATAGACTACGGCCATGTAGACCTCGGAGGGTGTCTAGGAGAGGGCTGTCAGGTGATTGGAGGCAAAAACTTCTGTCCCAATGCCGAGTGCACAGGCAGTGATGACACTCCAGCAGATGGGCACGGTCACGGCACCCATGTTGCAGGCATCGTGGCCGGCACGCGCAACAATGGCATGGCACCAGGAGCTAAGCTAGTAGCCGTAAAAAGTTTGAACAATCAAGGTCAAGGCTACTACAGCACGGTAAGAGCAGGCATCGAGTGGTGCAGGAACAACAAGGAAACCTACAACATAACCGTCATCACCATGAGTTTGGGCGATGGGGGCGGCTACACGAGCAGCACATGCCCTAATGCCATTGATGAAAGCATCAACAACGCCAGCCTGGCTGACTTGTACCTCGTTGCTGCAACCGGAAACAACTTCCGAAAGAACGGCATTAGCTATCCTGCATGCCAGGGAAACATCACCAGCGTTGGCGCCACCACAAAGGCAGACAAAGTAGCAGGTTACTCTAACAGTGGAGGATTGCTCGACCTGTTAGCGCCCGGATCAAGCATCAACAGCACCAATCCAGGGGCAGCCTATGTCAAGCGCTCAGGAACTAGCATGGCAGCACCACACGTAGCAGGGATTGTGGCACTACTCAAAGGGTTGAACCTCACCAATGCAGAAGTGCTAAGCTTGCTCCAAGATACAGGAAAGCAAATCACAGACACCAACAGCATCACAAGAAGCAGAGTAAACGTTCTAGCTGCATTGCTCAGCCTTCACCACAACATCACCTTTGATGGCAACACCCTCACTCACGAGCACGGCAAGGTAAGCTACCCCGACCTAGCTAACCAGCAAGACATTGACCAATGTTTTGCCTTTGATGCAAGAAAGGTGCGCGTCAACTCCTCGTTATGTCCACACCTAAACGCTAGCGCCACCATCACCATCCCCACACCGTTCGCAGGCGCACGCCCACACGTACTTGTTGATGGTGTGAGCACGATCTGCGCTGCAGACACAGACCCTAGCTGTACTAACGCAACATTCGACGGAGAGAACCTAACCTTTGTAGTGTCCCACTTTAGCGAGTTTGAAGCAGTAGAGGCAGACATCACTCCTCCTAATGTTTCACTAACCGTGGATCCTGCAAGTGGCGAGGGTAACTTCACCATCCAAGCAACTGTCCAGGACAGCGAAAACGTAAGCGCGGTACAAGCTAACATCACGTTTGCCAATGGCACCACACAAACCATTGAAATGGTTCTTTCTGGAGACGTCTACCAAACAATTGTCGAACCTACCAAGACAGGAGTGCATAACATCACGATTTTGGCCAACGATTCTGACAACAATCTGAACCATAGCGTGGTGGCCAATTTTACCGTACAAGACGTCACGCCCCCTTCAGTAAGCATGAACTTAAGCAGCAATGAAACCAGCGCCACCAACATCACGGTAACAGCTCAAGTGACAGACAAACACAACGTGAGTAATGTGGTGGTGAACATCACATGGACAAACGGTTCAAGCGAAATACTCACTATGAGCCAGACCAACGATACCCACACCACCAACTTAGAAGCAATAGCCGCAGGCGCCCATACCGCATGGATACAAGCGAATGACACCAGCGATAACACCAACCACAGCATAAATGAAAGATTCGTGATCTTCGGTCCACAACCCCCAAGCTTTGTGAGCATCCTTATCGAGCCTGGTCAGGCCACCCAAGGAAGCTTGATCAACCTGACTGCAAACGTTACTAGCAACCTCAGTCTTGATAGCGTGGTGGCAAACGTCTCCCATCCTGATACCAATCAATCCATCATTCCCCTCGTAGGCGGAGAGGTCTACGTAGGCAACATAACTCCCAATGCAACAGGAACGTACACCGTACGCTTCGTTGCCAATGACACTGGCGGAAACACTAATGAGAGCTTGGCTAGCTTCAACGTTACTAGCGTTGATCCTCTGCCGAGGGTACACCTGGACGTCAACCCCACGATTGCGTTCAGGGCTGGTCAAGTTCTCATTACCGCCAATGTTACTGACGACAACCTAGACACCGTGCTTGCCCTCATTACAGGGGTAGAAAGTGCAACGTTGACGATGACTAACGTGAGTGCCAACTACACCACTACCTACACACCCTCCACTGTGGGAAGCTATCTCGTCACCATCTTCGCAAACGACAGCTTCAGCGTCAACGACTCGGTAAGCGTTTCTTTCACGGTGACCAACCAACCACCCAGAGCAATCACTGAACTTGGACACACTGGCGGAGGCGCGTATGACTCAGAGGACCTCATACTCACCGTGACAAGCACAGACCCAGAGAATGATTCACTACACAACATCACCACGTGGTATGTAGGAAGCACCCCTATCTTGGATTATAATATTCCGTTTGAGACATCACTAAGGGATTACGCAAGGAGCCACACGCTCACCGGAGGCAACCTAGTGCCAGGTAAGGTAGGTAATGCATACAACGCTAGTACATCGCTCACCTTGGACAACGCCACTCTGAACGCGATAGACTTCTGGGTTAACGTGTCAGACGGAGCAATTATTCTCCAGCACCCCAGATTGAACCTCACCACTAATGCAGGCCTCATGACGTTGGTGGTGAACAACTCACAAGTCACCAGACCCTATGTCCAAAACAATTGGACCCACGTCGCAATCATATGGTTAGACTCGTCCATCACGTTAGCTCTTGATGGGGTGTTTGCAGGCAACACCACACCCGAGACACAGACCCCTGGCGACGTAACTTTTAGTTTTGACGGCACTATTGACCAGTTACGCGTGTGGAACTCCCACACCAATGAGCAGATAATCCAAACTCGGTTGCGAGAGCAGTACGGTGACAACGCCCAACTCTTGGTAAGCGAACAGACCTCGGCTGTCCAGACCTGGACAGCCAACACTACCACCAATGACGGGTATGATGATAGCAACGCCACAATATCCAACGCACTAGGAATAATTGCTTCGCCCACGGCAAGTACGACTTCAAGCTCAAGCTCAGGAGGCGGAGGTGGCTTTGGCGGCAGTAGAGGGGGCAGCCAAGGAAAGACCCAGACGCCTCCAGCGTATGCAAGAACGCCTTCAGCAAGTGTCTCACAATCCTTAGCCGTGCGCAAAGAGACACAACAAGCAGCACAAAACGTACAAACAAAGGCGGATGAACCCGCTCCTGTAGAGGACAACAGCACGGTAGAGTTAGAAGCTCCCGTTCCCGTGGTCAAGCTGGAAAGCAAGGAACCCTTGTTCTGCGACAGCAAACAAAGAGTTCTGCGAATACTTTCCTTCCTTGTAGTGCTGTGTGCCTTCGGCAGTCTTGCCCTGGCACTGAAGCACAAGAATGCTCACAGCATTATTGCTGCCATCATACTATTGGGCGTGCTTGTGACTACCGCCTTCTACCACAGCAACTGCGGACGCACTCCCTACACACCTTATGCTGTGTTGACCATGGCTCTCTTCCTAGTAGCAGGCGCCTTTATTTTCAGAAAGAATGAACTACACCAAACGAGTGCACCTCTTGTGCAAGCAAATCCCAAAAGGAAAAGTTAGCACGTATGGTAGCCTAGCAAAGAAGTTGAAGAGTGGGCCACGAGCAGTAGGCCAAGCACTCAACAAAAACATTGACCCAAAAGTGCCATGTCACAGAGTGGTCATGAGTGATGGGAGCATTGGAGGCTTTCGAGAGGGTGTTCAAAGTAAGATCAAAAAGCTCGCTGCAGAGGGCGTGCACGTTTCTAAGGGTAAAGTGCTTGCCTCAGTCATCATTCCAGGTTAGCGAGGCACCACCCTCATTCGAACCTGGCCACGACCCGGTTTTCACTACGGGAAGTTCTCTAGGGTATCCCTCTTTCTTCTTCTTTCGTTGTAAGTTCTTGTGTACTCGTTTCTGTTCAGGAGTCATATTTGCTGTTCGATCGTCTGCCCTGCTTGAATACTTATGGTTGATCCTCAGAGAGTAGATCTCATTACCTTTCAGTTGGAAGTCCACACCCTCATTTCTCCACTTGACGAGTGGCACGATCTCCTTCTTGTCTGTCTTCTTTGTTGAAACTGGGGTCGGCACTGCCTTTTTTTTGGCCCTAGATACAAGCAATGTGGCACCTTCCAATGTCTTTACAAACCATTCAAGGTCACTGGCACCAAACTCAGGAGGTTCATATTGGGCACAGTAGTTCCTGATAGCCTTCCTTGACAAGGTGTACCTACGATTTTTTACAAGAAGTGAATGACCACCGTACGCATCACACGCATCATTTACCGCCTCCTCACTTATACCTGCGTAACTCATGTTTTCAATTAATCATCAAAAAAGGTCATGGAATCACTGCTTGCGCTCTTTGGAATGTTAACACCCACGCGACCACGAGGAACCATAGAATATCCTCCGCCGTTCCTTTTATCCTGGTTTTCTTTGTTGATGCTCGCCTTGGTACGATGTCTTTTCTCTTTAACCCCACCAAGAATGATGGTGCATCCAACGACCAATCCTACTAATTTATCATCCAAAGAAAGCACCTGCACTTTACATATGTTCTGGTCACCTGTGTATCTTCGTATTTTTTTCTTTACCCCTACTTCCTTTGGTGTACCTTGCAGTTCACCCTCTACGGTTACAGCATCTCCAACTGTGAACATATCAGTGCTTTCCTCTTCTCCGTACCATTCATCGACATATTGCCGTATGGCACGGTCAGTCATAGCAACAGGCAGGTCGTCATGTGCTGACATCCAGCCACCACTGAAGAGGCGGACCTCCTCAAGGAGTTCCTTTTGCCTTATTCCCTTAGGATAGTGTACATTTCGGTAGCATGACATGGATGTATCACACACTTGTGCTTTATAAATTCATTGCAGCAACATTTATAAGTCAGTAAAGGATTGTTATTCTCGACGAGAACGGCAAGTTTTCGATCACGTATTTACTATGGGAGATTACGGCGCAGAGAAGATCCAAGTCCTATCAGGACTGGAGCCGGTCAAGAAACGACCTGGCATGTTTATTGGCTCTACTGACGTGCGTGGATTGCACCACTTAGTGTGGGAGGCAGTGGACAACGCAGTAGATGAAGCTATGGCAGGTCATTGTACTGTAATCAACATCACCATCCAAGCTGATGGTGGACTATCCGTGTCTGACAATGGTAGAGGCATCCCTGTTGACATGCATCCAAAACATAAGGTATCTGCTTTGCAAGTTGTCATGACCGTGTTGCACGCAGGTGGCAAGTTCGACGAAGGAGCCTACAAGGTTTCCGGAGGACTTCACGGAGTGGGCATCAGCGTGACAAATGCTCTGTCCAAAAAGCTCATTGCTCAAGTAAAAAGAGACGGAAAAACTTACCAGCAAACCTATTCCAAGGGCATTCCTGACGGTCCTGTAACAGAAAAGGAAGGTGCAGAAGGCACCGGCACCAAAATCACGTTCTACCCAGACCCAGACGTGTTTGAAACAATAGATTTCTTGTACGACACCATCGCTACACGCTTACGAGAGATGGCCTTCCTAAACGCAGGCCTGACCTTGAATGTTAAGGACGAGCGAAAGGATAAGGATGAGAAGTTTCTGTACGAAGACGGTATCAAAGCCTTTGTTGCCTACCTCAATGAGGGCCAGCAAACAGTACACGAACCCATCCACTTTATCAAACAAAAAAACAACGTAGATGTAGAGGCTGCAATACAGTACAACAAAGGATATGTCGAAACAATCCACACGTTTGCCAACAACATCAACACAATAGAGGGCGGAACACATTTAACCGGCTTCAGAACAGCACTCACAAGAGTGCTGAACAACTACGCAACCAAACACAACACCCTGGCAAAGGATGTAACATTAACAAGCGAAGACTTCAAAGAAGGATTAACCGCCGTCATCAGCGTACGGTTACAAGAACCCCAATTTGAGGGACAAACAAAGACCAAATTAGGCAACAGCGAGGTAAAAGGCCTAGTAGAGAGTGCCACCCAGGAGAGTCTAGCTAGCTTTTTGGAAGAAAATCCTACCATTGCCAAAGGTATCGTAGGCAAGTGTGTGGATGCAGCCAGAGCAAGAATCGCTGCACGCAAAGCAAAAGAGTTAGTGCGCAGGAAAGGAGCACTAGAGTCAGGAGTGTTGCCAGGAAAGCTCGCAGATTGCAGTTCCAAAGAGGTTGACAAGTGCGAAATCTTCCTAGTAGAGGGAGATTCTGCAGGCGGCAGCAGTAAGATGGCCAGAAACAAAGAATTCCAGGCAGTGCTACCGTTACGAGGAAAGATATTGAACGTCGAAAAGGCCAGATTGATCAAAATACTACGAAATGAGGAAGTGTTGAAGCTCATCACTGCCATAGGTATAGGTATTGGTGAAGAACTAGACATGACCAAGCTACGATACGGCAGAATCATGATCATGACGGACGCAGACGTGGATGGTAACCACATCGCATGCTTATTGTTAACCTTCTTTTACCGCCACATGCGACCCTTAATCGAGCAAGGCAAGGTGTTCCTAACAATGCCGCCATTGTACAAGATCACCAAGAACAAAAAAATACAATACGCCTACAACGAGGATGATAAAGATCGAATATTGGAAGAGATAGGCAAAGAAGTGGGCTTACAACGCTACAAAGGACTAGGAGAGATGAACCCTGAACAGCTATGGGAGACAACCATGGATCCAGACGTAAGAATGGTCAAACAAGTCACAGTAGAGGATGCAGTCATCGCTGACAGAGTGTTCAGCATGCTCATGGGTGACGATGTGGAGCCAAGAAGAAACTTCATTCTAGAACACGCAAAAGAAGTTACTGATTTAGACGTGTGATGTGGCAACAGAATCTGCACACCGCAGAATCGCACGTACAGAGTTCGCCATGTACTTGTTTTTCGTATCAGGCAGCGACTCTAGGTGGTGGCGCCAGACGTTGTACCCTACTTTGATAACCTCAATTGCGTCCCCACGAGAAAGTCTCTCGACAATGAGGGTGTCAGACTTCCGAACACCATGGTCTTGGACAAGATCAACAACAGTGCTTAAGGGATACTTCAACTCGCCACTCTGACGAGCGAGGTACACAAAGCCTCCTCTGAAATGCTTTTGTCCACGGGCCTGTTCCAGCGATAAAGCCAGCTCGTCCCTTCCCTCACACACAAAATCATTGCTGAAGTAACCCGCATCCAAGCGTAGGAAAGATTGGGGACCTTCATCGTTGCGCCAGCGAATGCACGCGTTACCTCGCAGGGTTCTAACCGTAAACTCCTCCCTTGATCTAACTGCCGCCACCTGTGGCTCAGTCAGGGATTCTGCCAAATGTGCATGTTCCTTGTACTGAAGAAGATGGGCAGGTAGTTCGTCCCCGCCCCTTGCGTGTTCCAAAAAGTCAATCGTGATCTCCAGCGCCTCATCAAATGTGAATTCTGTGTGTAGATAAGGAACGATTACTCGCTTTCGATCTCCCGCTATATCATCACAATAGGACGCAACACGCACTGCCATACATGCACTGGTGAAGAAACGCATAAAAAGGTTTGCTTGTTACTCGCATCCGAAACGTTACAAAAAGCGAAAAGTATTAGTACTAGTACCTCTTAAACCGGCCCATAGGGGGGATGCTGTATGTGGGAACAGAGAAAAAGCAGATTCTTAGAAAGTGGTGACCGATTTGCCTACTGGTTTGATCCAGCAAATAAGCAGTCAGCACGTCAACAAGAGGGAGGACAGCGACAGCTCAGCTTCTTCCAACATGGCGTCATGCCTCCACGGCCCAAAGTACGACCAAAGAGCATGCAAAAACTGCCGCACACAAACCAGACCGTTCTTGATGGTGCATGGCAAGCTACTGCTTGATAACTTTTGTGTCAGGATGATAGGAGTACCAATAACATCTAAGTACACGACAGTCTTTCCTCAAGCAGACTCGTACGGTACTAACCCTTCAATGAGCATTCTACCTAACATGGAAAGCTCTATGGCGGTTCTTCCTTTCGCCTCTCGTGTCTCCACCAAGCCCAAATTCAGCAAGCCCTCGCTCTTGAAATTGCCATTCACATGATAGCTGATCAATGGCAGGCTCATCTTGGCCTTTTTGCTAAGATCATCCAACGATTGACAGCACGTCTTATCCTTTGCTAATAATTGTAGGATTTTTAGTTTTTTGTCGCTCAACATTTTATAGTACGAAAACTTGAGCACCGGAAGCAACATTGCTTTGCCGTTGTTCACGCTAAACGCTTTTAGTCCGTTAACAAACGCTGCAGAGGTTGCAGCACAAGTGGTTATCTTGTCTCCAGTAGCAGTATTAATGATTAGTTCTTTTCCTTTGAGTGCGTGGCTGAGCTCGCTAATCTTCCTAAACATGCTCTCCCATATATCTCCTTCTAACGTGGTTATCGTACAGGGTATGCTAAAGCGTTCTAGATCCTTTTTGGTCTTCTCTGCTAAGGCTTTCTTAGACTCAGGAGCCAAGAGTATGATTTCGTTAGTGAGGAACTCTCTTATCCCTATAAAGAGAGCCTCCATGTTGTCTCCGACCGGTGCAAGAACCACATATCTCATACAGTATAACAGCAACGCACGCTATATAATATTGATGTTTAAATAATTAAAGAAAAAGTTTAACCTTAAGAAATAGGTTATTACGGGTAGCTTTATATTCACATAGACGGACCGATCACTATGCACAAAAAAGAGATGGTAAAATTTGGATTGCTAATCCTGCTGATAGCAGCGGCAGTCTACATCTTCCGCTTTACATCTCTGGCTGACCAACTCAGCTACACCTCGGTAAAGGCCTTTGTTGAAAGGTTTGGGGTATGGAGTTGGGCCATCTTCATCATCATATACGCAGCCTTAGTCACCGTCTTTGTTCCTGGTACAGTGATGAGTTTTGCCGGTGCGATCCTGTTCGGTCCCTGGCTCGGCACATTATTGAACGTTGCAGGCGCGACATCAGGAGCAGTCGTTGGATTCTTCATCTCCCGTCTCCTAGGAAGAAAGTTCGTCCAAACACTGATCGAAGGAAAGATGGACAAGTTCGAGAAAATGGTGCACGAAAACGCCTTCAAAGGTGTTCTTTTCGTCCGCATCGTACCTCTCTTTCCTTATGTTGCCATCAACTACACAAGCGGACTGCTCAAAATGCATTTCAAAGATTACTTCTTTGGCTCATTGATAGGGATGATTCCAGGAAGCTTTGCCTACACCTTCCTCTTCGCAAGTCTTGGAGAGCAAGCGCTCACTGAGGGCATCACCTTACAAAGCTTGCTCACCCCATCCATACTAATACCTATTGGAGTGTTTGCGCTCTTGATCGCCATCCCAATCATACTCAAAAAGAGGGCAAAACTATGACACATGACGTAATAGTGATCGGAGCAGGAAGTGGAGGGTTAAACATGGCTGTCTTCATGAACAAAGTAGGACTCAAAGTGATGCTTATCGACACCAAGGACGAGCACATTGGTGGAGATTGCCTCAACCATGGATGCATTCCCAGCAAAGCCCTAATCCACGTAGCAAGACAAGTACATGCAGGTCAGCAAGCCCAAGCCTTTGGTGTGAAACAAACTGGAAAGGTAGATCTAAAAAAAGTGATGGCCTACATCAAAAGCAAGCAGGACGTCATACGCAAACATGAGAATGCTTCCTACTTCAAAAAACAAGGGATTGATGTGGTGCTAGGCAAAGCACGATTCTCCTCACCAAAACACGTATCAGTAAATGGCAAAGAGTACACGGCAAAACGAATCATTCTAGCTACAGGAAGCGGGCCTAGACCACTAAAACTTCCAGGCATGGAAAATATTAAGGTAGAAACCAACGAAACCATCTTTGGATTAGAGAAACTACCAAAAAACATGGTCGTGATTGGGGGCGGACCCATAGGTGTGGAGTTAGGGCAGGCATTCCAAAATCTAGGAAGCAACGTCACCGTTATCCAGCGAGGAGCAACCTTCCTCCCTAAGGAAGATCCCGAAGTCGCACGCGTACTCCAGCACCATCTAGAGAATGAAGGCATGAAATTCTGCTTCGACTGTGAGCCTACTCGCTTCGTAGGAAAAAACAAAGTAGTGGTGAGGGACAAACGAGGCAAAGAAAGAACCTTGACCTTTGACACCGTGCTGGCCAGCATTGGCAGACAGATAAACCTAGATATGGACTTGGACAAGGCAGGCATCCAGACCGAAGAGCATAAGATTATCGTCAATGGGTACCTACAAACAACAAACAAACGCGTCTTCACCGTAGGGGATGCAGCAGGAGGGATGATGTTCACCCATGCTGCAGAGGTGCACGCAGGTATCGTGCTGAACAACTTTTTCAGCCCTCTCAAGAAAAAGGTCAATAACGATTACTTTTCCTGGGTGACGTACACCTCACCAGAGATCGCGACATTCGGCCTCCAAGAAAAAGAAATAAAAAATCGCAAGATTCCTTACGAAAAAAGGGTGATCGACTTCAAAGATGACGATCGCGCCATCGTGGATGAAACAACCCATGCCAAACTTATCGTGTACATAAGCAAAGACCTCATCATAGGCGGAACAATGGTGGCAAAGAACGCAGGCGAACTCTTCCAAGAATTGAGCTTGGCCATGACAGCCAAAGTGAAGGTGAAGAACATCTTCAACAAGGTCTACCCCTATCCCACCGCAAGCAGGATTAACAAGAGACTCATCACCGAGTACTTCTCAGAGAAGCTTACAACCGGAAACAAGAAACTACTAAGGTGGCTGTATTGATCAGTATCATCATACCTTCTTACAACGATGGGAAGAATGTCCAGCAACTAGTCAAACGCATACCAAAAGAGGACATCGTTGTTGTGGAGAGTGGCGAGACAGCATACTTCACTAGCTTACCAAAGCATGTGCGAGCCTACAAAGGAGAGAAGGGCCGAGCAAAACAGATGAATCTCGGAGCCAACCACGCCAAAGGAGACAAACTACTCTTCCTACACGCAGACAGCAAACTCAGCAAGCTGCCCGTACTGGGGGGAACATGGGGATACTTCCCTGTTCGGTTTGACCATCCTGGAAAGTACTATCGCTTTATTGAATACTGGAGTAACCTACGAGCAAGCGTACTAGGCCCGTATGGCGACCAAGGAATCTTCGTAGACAAGAACTACTTCAACAAAGTAGGCCAATATGACGAACGTGCACTCTTTGAAGACATCACACTAGGAAGAAGTCTCAAGAAACTCCACCCGCCCACTGTGCAAGAAGCTAACATCCTCACCAGCGCACGGCGTTTCGAGCAGCACGGACCAGTCAAGACCCACGCCATCATGGGTGGCATCCATGTTGCCTACCTTCTAGGCATGCTCACCGTAGCCAAATGGCTCTACACCCTAATACAATGAACTGTCTCATACTCTTTGCAAAAAACCCAGACACCACTCCTGTAAAGACAAGGCTGGCCAAGAGCATAGGCAAGGGAAAGGCAACCAAACTCTACAAACAATGGTTGCATGACCTAATCACGCACAACCAGCATCAAGGATACGACATCGTTGTCTACACCAAAGGTGGAAGTTCTTATTTCAAACAATACAACGTACGCACGCACAACCAGGAAGGGAAGGATCTAGGGCAAAGCATGCGCAACGCACTATCAAATGAACTCAAAAAGTACGACAGGGCAATCATCATTGGTTCTGACCTACCCGGATTAGGACCGGAAGTGATCAATCACGCTTTCAAACAGCTAGATAACGAAGACATAATACTTGGACCTGCCAAAGACGGAGGGTACTACCTCGTTGGCATGCATACAGATAATGACATTTTTGGTCTTGCAGAGTGGAGTCACGACAAAGTACTGGAGCAGACACTCACCATAATAAGAAAGAAGCATCTCACCTACAAGCTTCTGGCCAGACGCACAGATATAGACACGGTCGCAGACCTTCCAAAAGAAGTGTACGGGTTGGTGGCAAAGGTTTACGACATCCTTGACTGGTACTGGGAGAGCACCCGCTATCGACACATCAGACCCAAGGTGTGGGCAAACGTCAAAGGAAAAGTCTTAGATGCTGGCGTAGGTACTGGCAGAAACATACCGCACTACAAAGGCAACGTGTACGCGATAGACAACAGCGACAGCATGCTACAACGAGCAAGAACCCGCGCAAAGAATTATAAGAAAACCATACACTTCAGCAACCAAGACGTCACCAGTCTAGGATTTCCAGATAACTACTTTGACACAGTCATAGCAACCTTCGTCTTATGCGTGTTGAGCCCTGAACAAGAACAGAAGGCTATCGAAGAATTCAAAAGAGTGCTCAAAAAAGGAGGGAGCCTCGTGTTCTTACACTACCAGTACAGTCAGCAACCTATGCGTAGAGCTGTCCAAATGTTCTTTTCACCATTAGTGCGCTTCCTTTTTCACGCTCGTCTAGGCAATCCCACCATGGATCATCTCAAAAGATGCTTTCATGTGGACAAAAGGGAATCCTTGCACAGCGACACCCTCTTCCTTGTGAGTGCAACCAAAAGTTGAATACTCAACCATAACTAATTATGTCCAAACATCATGAAGGGAGTATGGACGAAGATAACTCTTGTGGCGGTTTCGGCGGTCTATTGACCGCCCAGCCACAAAGATTAAATACGCTAACTGTGAAAGCAGCTCCATGGCCAAACTTGCTTTTGATACAAGGAACAGTCTTGTAAGCAAGGCACAAATGGACGCTGGATGGAAAAAACTCCAAAAGCAAGTCCAAGCTGTGCGCAACCATCGCAATCTCAAAGATGAGCACGCATCCTTGCTCATGCCTGATGACACAACAACAGCTGAAGCGGTACGGCGAGTGGCTAAAGATATCGGACCAGTACAATTACTCATCGTAGTTGGCATTGGTGGCAGCAATCTCGGAACGTGGGCAGTCCAAGAAGCAATACTAGGAAAGTTGTACAACACCACAGATCCCACACCAAAGATATTGTACTGCGATACCGTGGATGCAGACAGTGTTAGTAGCATCCAAGAAAATATGGAGGCACACCTGAAGCAGGGGAACAACGTACTACTCAGCGTGGTCTCCAAGTCTGGAAGCACGACTGAAACAATCGCGAACTTTGAAGTGTTACTCCAAACCTTACAAAAGTATAGGAAAGATTACAAGAAGTGGGTGGTGGTAACGACAGATCATGGTTCAAATTTGTGGAATCTCGCCATGGACGAAGACTTCCATAAACTTGCCATACCTGCGCTTGTTGGAGGAAGATATTCAGTGTTTAGCGCATGTGGCATCTTTCCCCTAGCCATGCTAGGGTTGGACATCGCCCAACTAAGAAACGGGGCTGCAGACATGCGCAAGCAATGCTCCAGCACTTCCTTAAAGGAGAACATCGCTGCCCAAAGCGCAATCATACAATACACGCATTACCGGAAAGGTATGAACGTGAGCAATCTGTTCTTGTTCTCTAACGATCTAGAGATGGTAGGGAAATGGTACCGACAGCTCATGGGAGAAAGTATCGGAAAGGATCATACACGGTCGGGGAAAAAGAGCCTAACCGGCATCACCCCCACGGTATCAGTAGGAAGCACAGACCTTCACAGCATGGTGCAATTGTATTTGGGAGGACCACACGACAAGTTCACCACGTTTGTCACAGTACCCACCAAAAACAAACTAAAGTTGCCAAACTGTAAGGCGTGCGACGGATTAGTCAAAAACATCCAAAGTAAAAGCATGGGTAGCATCATGGACGCCATACTGAAGGGAGTCAAAACATCCTTTGCAAAACAACAAAGACCCTTCTGTGAGGTAAAACTTCCTGCCAAGGACGAGTACAACCTAGGAGCACTCCTACAGTTCAAGATGATCGAGATGATGTATCTAGGGGCATTGTTGAACGTGAATCCGTTCAATCAAGAAAATGTAGAGGCGTACAAGAAGGAGACCCGAAAAATTTTATCACGCTAAGACCGCTTTCATCAACACTTGTTTAGGAAGCAACCTTCTTGCGTTCAAGATTTCTACACCCAAGAGCCTTCCCTTTTCGTCCAAATCGATAATGATGTTGTCGTTGACTGGAATCGTTTTCTTTGCCTCACCCTTTTTCACAGGGAACTTAAGGTACGCGTATGCTGCATTGGCTTCCTGGTCATACTCCAGCTTCATGATCATAGTACCGTAACCACCTTTATATATGTTCTGTGTGCTGAGATGACAACACGCAATTCCCTACCGTTTACTTTTCCCTGTGCAATGCTTAGGCCTCTCGACTTTCTTACTTGATCTGGATATTGTAATACGTGCAAAACTTCCATACGCGTGATGCCTCTCTGTCGCAATCTTTCCATGGCATGACGACCCCACTTAACACGCATGTACAAAGAAGTGTTTTCATCCTTATATGCGCTACGCGTCCATGTCCAGTGGCTTTTTTAGTCACGGAAATCTTCCGGAATGTCCAGTGGGTTCTTCCGGATTCATCGGAAATCCTCCAGAATTTTGTATCCTTTTGTATACCAAACGTTTAAATAGGCCACTACCTGGATCTCGACTATGGGAAGAAAGATTACTCTCCCGAAGGTGCTGCCGTGATTTGGCTGGCCGAATTTATGGCACTCTTTATCGGAATAGTGGACTACTACAGCCCACAGCTCATCAAATCAATAAAGCAATATCACACAGAGCTCATGTCCATCTCTGCAGGCGTTGCCATAGCCTACATCTTCATGGAACTTTTTCCAAGATTTGCCAACGGTCTTGCACAAGAACACGCCTCCCTCTTCCTCACCGTATTGATTGGCTTCACCCTACTCCACATTATTGAGAAATTCCTCTACCAGCACTACTCAAGCAGCAAATTGCGTAAGGAGCTGTCGATAGAGAGTAGCGTCGTCACCGCAGTGTACCATTTCTTTATTGGTATCGTGCTTGTGTCCCTTGCGGCTCAAAATACTACCGAAGCAATTCTCTTCTTCCTCCCTATCGTGCTCTACACGTCCTTGAGCACGTTACACGTACACCCTCCTAAGTATAAGCTTATTCGATTTGTGATAGCACTTTCAACCCTGGCAGGAGTGTGGTTTGCCCAACGACAACCCATCAATCCTATCGTTTCCACAGCACTACTCGGACTAATCATTGGCGCCCTATTCTACACAGTAACAAGACATTCTATTCCTAAAGGCAAAGCAGGCAAACCCTTCTACTTCCTTATCGGAGCGATTGCCTATGTCATACTTCTAAAAGCAGTTGGCGGCTGGTAGGATTTATAAGTCAACACTAGTTTTTCCCACTATGAGCTTAGCACATAACACACTTTACCGAGGAGTTGGCGTCATGTGGGGTTTGCTACCCGCAAGAACCCAAATGTGGGCAATGGACGAGGATGTGGAAGAAGCAACCCTTATGAGTGAAGGAAGTAGAATGGCCAATATGGCTTTTGGAGTATACGCCGCCAGCAGCATTGTCGCCAGCTTGTGTGGCATCGACTCTGAATACCTTCTAGGAGCTGCATCATCAATAGCAGGAGTTGTCGTTCTTGGAGATAGCATGGTAAGAGAAATGCAAATAGGCATTAGCAATCTTAGAGACCATGTTGCTAGTGATTCTTCAAGACCGTGCGGATCCGCAGTTGTCACCGGTATCGGTGCTTTAGTATTTCCTAAAGCGTATAAATCGCATACCCTTGCAGCATGAAACTCAAACACATTCCTGAAGATTTTGTTGTAGAAGAACTTATCCGACCCACGTTAGGGGAGGGAGAATTAACCTACTTCTGGCTTACCAAGAAGGGTTGGACTACAGAAGGTGCGCTGCGAGCCATCGCCAAAGCCATGCGCATCAACTATCGAAGACTGAAGTTTGCAGGCACTAAAGACAAGCACGCAATCACAAAACAAGCAGTGAGTGCCTTCAAAATATCTCCAGAGCGCTTGGAAGGTTTGAAAATAACAGACTTAACCATTGAGATAATAGGAACAGGAGAGGATCCTCTAAGTTTAGGATCGTTAGAAGGAAACAAATTCACGATCGTCGTGCGAGATGTTGATGGAGAGCCCGATCCAGAAAAGGTAGAAGAAATACTCACCAAAGGCTTCTTGAACGTGTTTGGAAGCCAACGCTTTGGAAGGGGAAACACCCACCTAATAGGCAAAGCAATCGTGTTTGGCGAGCTAGAAAAAGCAGCAGAAGAGATATTATGTTTTGTGGCGGATAATGAGTTCTTGGACAAGAAAGAGTTCCGACAACGCATCAAAGCACACTGGGGAAAGTGGGCAGAATTAGTACCACAACTCCCAAGAGGGATGCATATCGAAGGGGACGTGCTCAAATGGTTAGAACACAACCCCACAGACTTTGCAGGCGCCATCAGAAACCTGCCAAAACACCTACGAAAACTGTACGTCCACGCCTACCAAAGCTGGATCTTCAACAAAGCGTTACTAGAAACACCCAACGCAGAAGGATTACTGCCAGTACCAGGAAGCAAGACCGTGTTGGGAAGGGATGACTTCTCAAAAAACGTCCAAGCCATTCTCGAGAAGGAAGAAGTGTTGCTCACCAACTTTGAATGTGAAAGAATGCCCGAATTACGCAGTGAAGGAGACACCAGAGAGGCAAGAATCAAGATCCAAAAGCTAGAAGTGGGCCCTGCAGAGCCTGACGAAGCGTTTGAGGGCAGGAAGAAGGTCACTGTTAGCTTCAGCCTACCTAAGGGATGTTATGCCACCGTACTCCTCGATCAGTTGTTCTCGTAAAGAAAACATTTATTAACACCAAGACTACGCAAGGGGTATGCGCGTTGAGGATGGAAAGAAGGTATTTGGTAACCTGTTTAAGGAAATCCAAAAAGAAGTGATGGGACAAGAAGAAACCATCGCCCAAGTCATGATTAGCCTCATCACAGACAGTCACGCACTCTTAGAAGGTTTTCCTGGACTAGCAAAGACATTAATGATTAGAACAGTGGCACAACTGGTGGACCTGAAGTTCGCAAGAATCCAAAACACACCCGACCTGATGCCTTCAGATATTACTGGAACGTATATCATAGAGGAAGCAGGGGGAAAACGCACTTTCAAATTCCAGCCAGGACCCATCTTTGCAAACGTTGTTCTTGCAGACGAGATCAACAGAGCAACACCAAAAACACAATCTGCAATGCTTGAAGCAATGCAAGAACGCCAAGTAACCGTAGGTGGAGTTACCTACCCCTTAGAAAGACCCTTCTTCGTGTTGGCCACCCAGAATCCCATCGAACAAGAGGGAAGTCTAGCCTTAAGCGAGAGTGTATTCATTAACGGCCAGCTCAAAACAGGCAAAGAGCTCATCAGCAAACTTACCACCCCTCCCCTTATTGAGGACGAGCGAGGCGTGCGCCTCTATGATATTGACGGTTGGACCATGTGCCTGAACAAGGAAGGCAAACTTGTCAAGACACCCTGCTATCTGTACACCCTCCCGTATCAAGACGAACACGTAACGGTGAGTACGCGAACAGGAAGAAGTATCACAGTCACCAAAAACCATCCCTTCCTAGTAAACGAAAACGGACATATGATCTGGAAAAAGGCCGAAGAGCTGACAAAGGAAGATTATTTGGTCAGTCCCGCTCGTTTGGATGTTGACGTCGTAGATGCTCCCAAGCACAGCATGACCGCAGGAGTGTCTGAACTGCCGTTTAACGATGATTTCGCGTTCTGGATTGCTTTTGTTCTATCTGACGGCAGCATTAATGATAAGAGTGTCCAAGTCTGCCAAAAGAATTATCCTACTGCACTAGATCGTTGGGTAACCATCTCAAACTCATTTGGTTTCAAGACCGGAGTAAGAACCGACAAGTCAGGGTGCAGGTATGCAACGATCTACTCAAAGTCCCTTGTCCAGTATCTTCAGCAAAGGTTTGATATTAGTATAGGCACAAAGAAAACGATACCTTCTTGGTTCCTACGCTGGCCACACAACATGCTCAAGGAGTTCGTAAAAACGTTCATTGGATTAGAATCCAGCTACCGAGACAACAGGATTACCTTTACCCAGAAGAAGTCGCAAGATGTCAACACGATTTCATATATGCTACTGAGATTGGGTATCCTGAGTTGGATGCGGCATGACGGAAGGGTATGGCGGTTGAAAATACAAGGAGAAGACTGCCTCACCTACCTCAGCAAAGTCGGATGGTTAAAACCGACCCCACTTCCTAGCGTTGGCAAAACCACCCACCGTGTAGTACCGGTAGATAGATCAAGAATCCTTAGGTTGGTTGAGTGTCTTGGCCTCAACAGTTTCCACACGCTCAAGGACAGACAATCAATCACTTCTCGATCCTGGTACGGAAGCTACAAAGGAATTAAAGAAGGAGAAACCCTCATGGCCCGAGATAGTCTCCGAGAATTTATTGCGGACATACAAAAAGAGGTCAAAACCAGAGAAAAACAAGAGTTCAAACAGAACAGTACAAGTGATGTACGCACATTCGCTGCAGGAATTGGAACACCCATTACTGAGGTTGCTGATGAGCTCAAACTTTCAAAATACACCGTAGCGGAGGTCTACGCAGGACGCCAAACTCACCAACAAGTAAGCCAGTGCCTGCTGTCAAAACACCAGAACGTACTGCAAGAAGCTAGACAGATCCTAGGCTATTGTGAAACACTCCTTAGCACGGACATTTTCTATGATCGTGTGAAAACCATCCATTACACCGAACAAGAACCCATGGCTTTTGGACTCACCGTGCCAGAAGTGCACAATTATGTTGCGGGATTTGGAGCTTGTGGTATCAACAAGAATACATACCCGTTACCAGAAGCACAAGCAGACAGATTCTTACTCAAGATACTCGTGGGCTACCCATCCTTTGAAGAAGAGTTAGAGATAGTGGAAAAGTACGCAGAAGACGTTAAACCTCCCGTACTCAAGCCAGTCTTAACAAAGAAAGATCTGACAGAGGCCCAAGCATTGTGCAGACAGATTCCAGTAGCAACAGACATGAAAAAGTATGCCGTAACTCTTGTGGATAACACAAGAAAAAAGAAAGATCTTATCGAGTTTGGTGCTTCACCCAGAGCAAGCATAGGATTGGTGCTAGCAGCCAAAGCACGAGCACTCCTTGCAGGCAGAAAGTACGTAGTCAAGGAAGATATTAACGCGGTAGCATTACCCGTACTAAGACACCGAATCATTCTCACGTTTGAGGCAGAAAGACAAAATATGAATTCCGATGACGTGATCAAAAAGCTTTTGCGATGATTACAACAGACTTTTTACGCCACCTAGATAGGCTAGCAGTCATTATTAACAAGCAAGTCACCAGCGAATACGTTGGAGATAGAATAACCCAAGAGCAAGGAGAAGGGCTAATTTTCAAGGATTACGTCATCTACAGTCCTGGAGATGACTTCCGAGCAGTAGACTGGAAAGTGTTTGCAAGAACAGACAAACTATTCTCAAAAAGATATGAAGAAGAAAGAAATCTTACCGTACACGTTATTCTGGACCATTCTGGCAGCATGAACTACGGAAGCAAGAAGATGAAGAAGAGCGAGTTTGCCAGCATGGTGGCCATTGGCTTCTGCTACATGGCCCTAAAGAACAACGAGCGATTCGTGCTATCCACCTTCTCAGACAAACTCCGAGTGTTCCCCGCTCGACGAGGAAAACGACAACTAATGATGTTGTTGGATGATTTGAACAAAAAAGAAGCCACAGGAGACAGCAAGTTTGAAGAATCTTTAATCAAGTACCGTAACCTAATCAACTCCAAAAGTTTTGTGGTTATAGTTTCTGACTTTTTGTATCCTCCAGAAGAAATCCAAAGAATTATTCATCGCTTCAGAAAACACGACCTACGGTTGATACAAGTGCTTGACCCAGTCGAGAAAGATTTGAACATTGAAGGAGATTATAAACTCCAAGATTTAGAGAGCAAAGGCTTCCTACGCACCTACGTTAGCCCTTGGTTACGAAAACGCTACAAGGACAACATGGAAAGTCACCAAGCAAAGATCACCAGAGCGTGTGATGAGGTTGGCGGCAAGTTTTATGGTTTTAAGACAGATGAAGAGATCTTTGACGTTTTCTACCAGATACTACAACACGGCCATGGCAAGCACATGGGTTAGTTTTTCAAGTGGCATTCACCGCGAATGTGGAAAAGGGAAGCACATTTTGTAGCAATTTATCTTCATCCACTCTCGGTTTCTTTCCCACAAAGGCGTGGTTTCTTCCAACAATTATTGCTGTTTTCTTAAAACCATGATCACGCATAATTGCAGGGATGGTTTCTTGCCATGCATCATTTCTCTTGTTACCTGTGTATTCGTTATCACGTGCTAGAAGATCTTCATACTGTTGTAGCAATGTTGCTCTATGCTCTCTTAACTCGGATTGATTGCGTAAAGGTTCCTTAATCGGGCATTGTGCGCCAAATTGTTCATGATGTTTGTCGTGCCAATAATGAAAACCTTTAGAAGTATCATGCTCGGCATTAATGTCGTGTGCAGTAACAAAATCATAAGGACAGAAATGTGGCAGGTCCACGTCTCCATTTCTCTCTCTTGTACGATTCAAAACTTCCTCAAGAGCGTCCATAGTGATTTTGGGAAACTTATGGAATCTATGGATGCCTCCTTTTCTTTTTGTAAGTTGTAGTATGTTGAACAGTGCGTGAACATACAAATCCACAGCCCGCGTCTTTAGAAAGACATCTTTATCTTCAATACCAAAAGTCGGCAAGATTTTTTGATCATACAAATCCGCATACTCTACAGGATTGATTCTTTGGACAAGATTTTCCCCAAAAATAACAGAACCATCCTCCCGTTTCACAAAAGAACCATCAGCATTTGTGAGTGGTTGGTGGCCGCCAGGGCATTCTACAAAAGTGTCTCCCAGGTGTGTCCTAACCACCTCATCTGTCTGTTGTACTAACGTAGTAGAAGGATCGCCAATATATCCTTCAACTGCTACCGAATCAAATCCATAGTGAGACGCAAGTCTGTCTACTAGCGGACGTACGCCTCTAGGAGAGGTAACATGGTCTTCGGCAAACACTATTGCTTCTTCAGCAGTTCCTTTTTGCGTAAGATTTTGTACTGAGAATCCTCTACGTGTTGTTTGTGCAGGAAATCCACGATAATTTAATTTTACTGGCATCCCCATAACTGTGGTTGTCGGCGTGTTTTTCTCGTTAAAAATTTGGGCTATCGAATACTGTTGTGTTGCTGCACGCTTACCTGTTTTGAAATCTTTAGCAGCTTGTTGTCTAACTAGTGTGCATCCAAAGCCCCCCAAACTACCTAATATGCCCAAAGCTCCTGTTTTACAAAGGTTTCTTCGATTTAACACCTTTAAATAAGGGATTTAGAGTATTTAAACCTTTCGCTATTTACTACTAGTTAGTGAATGTTTTGAAGTCTGCTTCCCTCTTAAATTTTCACTCTTTTTAGCAACAAACTGCTCGTCACCACGCTTATACTACTTAGCGCCATGGCTGCTCCTGCAATCATAGGATTCAGCAACCATCCTGTGAACGGATACAGAACGCCTGCAGCTAGAGGTATGGCAAGAACATTGTACCCCATTGCCCACAAAAGGTTTTCTCCAATCTTATGCATGGTGTGCGTGCTCAACCGCATAACTCTTACCACGTCTCTCAGATCATCCCGTACGAGCACAATGTCTCCGGATTCTCGAGCGATATCAGTACCACTACCTACGGCAATACCTACATCTGCTTGAGTCAGAGCAGGTGCGTCATTAACGCCATCTCCAACCATAGCAACCTTTCCTTTCTTTTGTAGTTCCTTTATGGCGTTTGCCTTCTCTTGTGGCATTACCTCTGTAACCACGTGATCAATCATGAGTTGCGCACCGATAGCTCGGCCGGTTCTTTCGTTATCTCCCGTAATCATCACGACCTTTTTGCCTTCTTCCTTCAGCCCATCTATAACTTCGCTTGCTCGGAAGCGTACGGTGTCTGCTACAGCGATCAATCCTAAGACCTTGTTGTGAGCCAGAACCATAACTGTCTTGCCTTTGTCTTCCAAGGCAGCAATCTTATCTTTGTACTCCTCGTACGGGATCTTTCGTGCTTTCAACATTCTCAAACTACCCAACACGTACTGCTTCCCTTGCATGGTTGCTTGCACCCCTTTCCCCACCACCGCTCTAAACTCTTTGGGGGTGGAGGTCTTGATTTTGGATCGTCTGGCTTTTTCCACGACTGCTTTGGCAAGAGGGTGCTCGCTCTGGTTTTCTAGACTGGCAGCAATGCGAATCACTTCTGCTTCCTTAACTGCCCCTGCAACAACATCAGTCACTTCTGGCTTTCCTGTAGTCAGCGTGCCTGTCTTATCAAATACGACTGTTTGGACTTGGTACATATTTTGGAAGGCTGCAGCACTCTTTACTAGAATACCGTTCTGCGCTCCTTTGCCTGTGGCAACAACAATAGCAGTAGGTACTGCTAGCCCGATAGCACAAGGACAAGCTATAATCAAGACACTAATGAGTATGGTTAGCGCGAAGGAAAACGGTTGGCCAAAGCCGTACCAAATGATGGCGGCAGCAAAGGCCATGCCCACTATAACAGGAACAAAAATCTTGGCAACCCTGTCTGCATGATTTTGGATGGGTGGTTTGCTGTTTTGTGCTTGCTCCACCATCTCAATGATGTGTGCGAGCATGGTATGCTTGCCAACAGCAGTAGCTTTCATGGTAAAAGAACCTTCTTTGTTCAAGGTGGCACCAATAACTTTGTCTCCTTTCAATTTATCTTTAGGCATGCTCTCTCCTGTCACCATGCTCTCATCTATGCTGCTCTGTCCTTCAAGAATAACCCCATCTACAGGCACCTTCTGTCCTGGCTTTACGATAAGCGTGTCACCTTGGACGACTTCAGAAAGTGGAACCTCCACCTGTTTCTTGTTCTTGATAACTATAGCTATGGGAGGTGCCAGATTCATCATCTTCTCTATTGCCCCGCCGGTCTTTCTTCTTGCTCCTGCCTCCAAGTATCTTCCTAGTAAGATGAACGTAATCAAGACGCCTGCAGTCTCATAATACAAGTCACTAAATCCGTAGCCAGGCATGCCCAACCAGATACCGATGCTTGCCGCAAGACTGTAAACAAAGGCAGCGCCAGTACCTAGGGCTACTAAGGTGTCCATGCTCGCTCCATTCTTGAGCTTAAATCCTGTCTTGTAGAAACTTCTGCCTGCGTAGATTATAGGGAGCGTAAGGAGCAACTGTACTAGTGCAAGATTCTGTCCCACCCAATAAGGCAAGCCCAAGCCGAGGTGTGGACCCATCGCAACGATCAGCAAAGGGATGGCAAACACGATGCTCAGTGTGAGACGACGCTTCAAACCTCGGTCTTCACTATCATGACCTCCCACGCCGTATCCTAAACTAGTCACAATCTTGTGTAAGTCTTCCACAGGCAGTAACTTATCCGCGGTTATGGTGGCCGAGGACGTAGCAAAGTTTACAGCAGCTTTCTGAACGCCACGATGAGCGGTCAAGGCTTTCTCTATCGTGCCTGCACAGCTCACACAGTGCATGCCTTTGATACGAATGACCCTATCCATGCCCTGCTTTCACGTCTTAGAGTATTTATAGGTTTCGAGGACAAGACATAAAAGGGGAACAAGTCTTGAAAGATCATGAGATGGATACTCGCGGTAACACTGGCCGCAATGCTTACAGGTTGTGCAGCGCCACAAAAGGCGCCTGAGAAAACAAAGCCTCCGAAGCAAGAGCAAAAAAAGGATGAGCCCACCGGCGTCAGTTACGGACCAACCCAATTAGCCTATGAAAGCAACGCTTACCTGCCCAGAACACCGGCAAGCCACTACATTCATAAAGTGTGATCCTTTGTTAAACGATAAATTTATAAACAAAAGCATTACACCTAGTGTAACACATAGGAGGAAACAATGAAAGCAATGATTATTATCGGGATTATTATCGCGATCCTAGGAGCAGTCTACGCCATGCTACCTCATGACATGCACCCGCAACTAAGCGGAGAGCAGAGCGACAAGATGACTATGGGCGAAGATCATGATGAGGGTATGGCAAATGAAGGCATGGATCACGCCTCTCACGCAAAAAACCAAACCTTTGGCTGGGTGATGAGCGTAGTCGGAATCGGCCTCGCGCTCGCTGGCTGGAAAATCTTTTCATGAAGCACAAGCATACAAAGGGGAAAAAACACTATCTAGAGGCAGGCATACTTGGTGGGTTAACCGCAATCGTCTGCTGCGTGGCACCTGTGGTGCTCATCATACTTGGTGTGGGAGCGGCAACAGCCATGGCATTCATGCACGAATTCCACACGCCAGCAGTTGTAGCAGGCATCATTCTCGTATTGTTAGTATCTTTGTACGCAATTAAACAAAAAGCAGGCGTGTGCAACATGAAAACCATAGGCCAGCACTGGCAGCAGATTGTCTTTGCGTTTGCCATCATGCTCGTAGCCGCGTATGGATTGAACTTCTTCGTTGTAGAACCCATAGCTGATGCCGTGTACGGCAATCTTGAGATAGAACAAAAACCACTAGGAAACCTTGTGGAAATGGCAGAAAGCCACGGCATGCCAGAAATGGCAGACATAGAGGTGGTACCCGAAGGGAAAGGCATCAAACAAGTAACTCTAGAGATTGATGGACTGTACTGCGGCAGTTGTGGACCTGCAATCATGTTTGATCTGAAATCCATCAGCGGAGTCCAAAACGTAGACAGAGTGGGCAACAAGGCCGTGATCACGTATGATTCGGATGTAACAAGCAAAGATATATTAGTGGCGACTGTTCACACACCATACACTGCGTCAATAATAGGTGAAGTATGTATAGATACACATGGATCGGAATCGTCCTGCTAATACTACCGTTAGCTCTAGCACACTCGGAAGGAGAGCATCTTTCGGTAGAAGGACAAAATTTTGAACTCATAAACGACGGCAACAGTTTCGGTCTCGTAACCGAATATGAAAATCTCAACGTACAAGCACAGATAATGGATGCTGGCGGAAGAGAAATCTTTTACACCGCAGCAAAAGAGTTAAACAAAACGTACTGGATGACGTGGAAAGGAATACCTGGAGACTACCAAATCCAGTTCATCACACGCATTGATGGCGCTTTGTTAAAGCCAACCTACAACATCACCATCTCACGCCTACCTTGGGAGATCATCCTTTGCGTTCTAGGAATCTTGTTTGCAGTAGGAAGATGGCGTCTTAAGCGCAAGATGTGGTACGGTTACCCTGTTGCCATCATACTCATCGTGATAGCCATGGGCATCTATCTATATCCCCCACAGTTGTTGGATTGTGACAAAGAAGGCTGCATGCTCCCTATCCACTGGCACGCGGAACTCAACATTAGCGTTTGTGGTAAAGAAGTATTCTTACCTGAGGAAGCAGGCGATCTTAACACCCAGCACACCCACAATGATTCTAACAGGCTACACCTGCACGCCATGACCAAAATGAATGGCGAGCAGACAGCGTTGCTCACACCAGAGATCCACCATCTAGGGAACGTCTTCCAACAGACAGGTATTGCTTTCAACAGCACCTGCTTTAGCAGTTATTGTAATGGAGATAGCTGCATCGGCAGTAATCCAGGAAGCTTACGCATGAAAGTCAATGGTGAAGTTAATGCAGAATATGACAAATACGTTTGGATAGACGGTGACGAGATAAGGATTGAGTTCGGATAACTTTATGACGCAGGGAATTTCTCGGTTGAGCAAGAGTATCTACCTTTCGCAGGATGCGTGCCCGTATATGATGAACCTGATGCAACACTCACAAAAACCCTAACATGATCGTGCACGCTAGGAGGTTCCTCATCCTCAGCTATTCTCGAGTGGTAACCACATGAAGGCAAGAATCAGTAGGTTGTTCTTGTGGTTGGAGTAGAAAGTCTTCACCCGTCTTGGCCATCTCTGTAAGGGTGGAAACACCATGCTCCTTGACTATTCCAGAGTTAGCAGGAATCCAATGTTTACAAAAAAAGGCATATGATTTCCTAGCAAACGCTTCAGATACGAGCATAGGAATAGGGTAACATCTGCCTATAAAAACTTACTCATCTAAGACTCTTATACATATACCTTACAAACATAGCCAGGATCACTATCGCGAGTAGCACGGCAAACCAAGAACGAACGCCCGGAAGGACCATAAGCCAATCTTGGGCATCATACAACCACTGCACCGTCCAGTCGTACTTCATAAAGAACGTCTCAAAAGGTGAAGTTCCTTTGGCAAGCGCCATTATAGCACCCACCCACAGCAAGAGCAAAGCCCCAATAATGTTGAAAACAGGTTTTCCCTTCCATTCTAGCTTTGCCAGCTTGTCCAACCAAGAAAGCTTGGAGGCCCTGCTTGCTAACAACACCATAGGGATGGCCACGCCAACCCCATACAACACCAAAAGCAAGGCGCCGTTGAGCAGCTTGCCACTCATGCTCGCGAGTACGATGATGCCACCAAACACTGGGCCCACACAAGGACTCCAGCCAAGAGCAAAGGCAGCTCCCAACAACACAAAACCCCACACACTCTTGGGAACGAACC
Organism: Candidatus Woesearchaeota archaeon; assembly: GCA_030750765.1. Classification (GTDB taxonomy): domain Archaea; phylum Nanobdellota; class Nanobdellia; order Woesearchaeales; family ARS49. The sequence goes on from JASMHM010000002.1 coordinate 117,070, forward strand.
GCACATGGACTCCCTTGAAACCTTTCCCTACGAAGAGCAAGCAAGCAAAAATGATGAGAACAAGCCCTGCGGGTCTGGACATGTTAATCTTGAAAGCGTTAAAGAACGTCCCCACAGAAGCAGCAAGTAGTCCCAGCAAGGCATACACAACAATCATGCCGACAACAAAAGCAGCAACCCTTTTTCCTGCCTCTCTAGGTTCTGAGAGCACCAAAGAAAGCCATACAGGCAAGATAGCGAAGGCGCAGGGCGAAACAAAGGTGAGCACCCCAGCAAACAACGCGATTAGCATGGTTAAGCTAAGAGCCGAGGCCTCCTCTGCATCAACAAGCTTTTGAAGGTTGGGTGGAAGTTGTAACGAATCAAGATCTTGCGCCAATACTACAGGGATTAGCAGCAAAAACAGGAGGACAGACCAACGCATGATTTGAGCAGAAAGTGGAAGCTATAAAAACATTTGGTTTAATCGACGAGTATTGATTTACAATGGATGTAAAGCAACCAAAAAGTTTATATACGAGAGCAAGCTCACAACCAAACTATGGACGAAGGGCATAAACATAAACATCATGATGGTGTGCACTCCACGCACCACAAAAGCCATCCTAAGAAGGATGACAGAACCATGTTGTACGTATGCCTCACCGTGGCAGCAGTACTATTATTGTTTAACCAATACCAACTATCACAATTAAGCCAATACGCACCTGCATCCTCAGGATCGTACACGCCCGGACAAAAAATCAGCCTATCCGGAGGCGACCTAGAAAATGTAAACGTGGAGAATTTGAAAAGCACGGCGCAAACCATTGCCGCGGTGTTTCCATTAGACGAAGTAAATTCAGCGCAAGACGCAATCAACATGATGGTACCAACAGGCATTCCATCGTATGGTCAAGAGATGGGCGTGACTTTTGACGACGCACAAGGATCCTTAGACGTTATAGCAAAAAAAGTATATTACGAAGAATTAGCACTCATCAAAGCAGAACCCGAAAATTGGGAAAGATACCTACACCTAGCAGCAAGACCATCAGGAATTGACTGTGAGTTTTGCTGCGGAATAGGCGCACAAGGCATCACCGCCAATGGAGAGATGAAATGCGGATGCGCACACAACCCAGGACTGTTAGGACTAACCATGTGGCTGATACGCCACACAGACATGAATGACGGAGAAATCATGAGAGAAGTCATGCTCTGGAAGACATTATGGTTCCCACGAGGCATGATTGAAACAGCACTTAAAATTACCGGCGGAGATGCATCCGCATTAGCAGACGCACCCGGAATGGTAGGAGGATGTTAACATGGAAATAAACAACAACGTAATAATCGCAGTGGTGTTAGGCGTACTCGTCGTCATCGCAGGCGTACAAGCTTTCCAGATGGCAAGCTTGAAAGGTAATGTACAGTCAGGTGGCGGAGCAGTAGCTCAGCCAGTAGCAAGCGGAGGCGGCGGTGGAGCACAACTACCAAGCAACCTTCAAAACTTGCCAGGAATGGTAGGCGGCTGCTAATGACTAAGTGGAAACAGGTCCACAAATACCTAATGGTGGCCCTGTTTGTACTCTTAGCCATAAATCTCTTTCTGGCCATGAGCAGCACAAAGAAGCTCATGCCTATTCCAGTAGAGCCCCAAATTCTTAGCTTAACAACAATAACTGTAGATTGTGACGAATGTTTTGACGTAAGCAAAGTCACCACTGCCCTCAAGGAAGGGTCAGGAATGATTATCGAAGAAGAGACACTAGCCTGGGAAGACGCAGGAGAGCTAATAACCAAATACAGCATTGAAAGACTGCCCGCAGTAATAGTGAATGGACAAGTCATCGACGGCATGGACCAAGTGGAAGGATCAAGCGTGTTCCAAAGCCCACCACCCTACAAAGAAGCCAGCACAAGAAAATTACGAGGCATCGTTGATGCCACTATTTTGACTGCAGGATGTGAGGAGTGCACAGATATGAACGATCTAGTAAGTCAGCTCACCCAAGCACAGATCAATTTTGGCGAGATCAAAAGCATACCTGCAGACGAAGGAGAAGGCAAACTCTTGGTGGACGCACACAATATAGACACATTACCAAGCATAGTGCTGTCAGAAGAAGCAGGCGTGTACGAATTCATCACCGAAGTATGGTCAGAAGTAGGAACCTCAGACACCGGAGCATTCGTGTTGCGGAAGATCCCTGCACCGTACGTTAAGGATGGCAGAGTACACGGATTGGTAGAACTCACCCTCCTAAAAGATGATACCTGTGTGGAATGTTACAACGTAACACTACACCAAGCATTACTAACACAAAACTTTGGGATGAAATTCCAAAACGTGGAGTATGTTGACGTGGGAAGCACACGCGGCAAACGCCTAGTAAGCAAGTACGATATTGACAAAGTGCCAACCTACCAGCTAGACAAGGAAGCAGGCGCGTACGAGCTCCTAGACCAGCTTTGGGGAGACGTAGGTTCTATCGAGGATGGCGTCTACACCTTCCGTAAAGTGGAAGAGCTAGGCATTGCGTACAAGGATTTGAAGAATGGTACCGTTATTCAAGCATCGTCTTGAGGGTTTACCACTTCTAGAGTTATATCATACTCTGCCATAATAGAAGGCCAATAATGGTCATTTTTGATGCCATCATAATGCCACCAACCATCATCATCGCATTTGTGCAAAGTACACCCTTTGAAGATTGTTGAGAAGGCAGAAAAAGTGGTATCGTCTGTAGACAGAACCTTCTTCACGCCCTTCTTTACTAACCACTCAAGAGCGAGTTCGCTGACTGCCATACAAAGTTCATCCTGTACATGGTGATCGCAAGGGTTCCACAGGCTAACCAGCTAACCATCTTGCTCTTGCATGACTGCCAAAGCGCTCGTTTCACCAGTGTAATCTGCGTAATGATTGAACACCCAGTAATCACCCTCTGCCATGTCAGCTGTGAACTACCATCACTATTAAATCTTGCCATGAAGCTTAAATACTCTGATAGACTCATGAGCTTATGCAAAAGATCGCTCAAGGAGCAGAAGCCATCCTGTACGAAGACAAGGACACCATCGTAAAGGAACGGCCTGTTAAGGCGTACAGAATCAAAGAGATTGACGACAGGCTTAGGAAGCAAAGAACCAAGAGAGAGGTAAAAGTCTTGCAAACGCTCGCCAAGGCAGGCGTGGATGTGCCTAAGATCATCTCCCATGACGATTACACAATAAAATTAGAAAACATCCAGGGAAAAAAGCTAAGAGATGTCATCACACCCTCTCAAGGCGAGGATTTTGGCAAACTTGTTGCTGATTGCCATGCTGCAGGCGTCATTCATGGAGATTTAACCACAAGCAACGTCATGGTTACAGACAATCTAACGCTGATCGACTTTGGCCTAAGCTTTTTCTCAGACCACGAAGAACACAGAGCAGTAGACCTGCATGTACTTCACCAAGCTCTCGCAAGCAAGCACCACGAACACTGCGAAACCATCATGGAAGGGGTGCTAAAAGGCTATGGTGAGACGCTTGCTGATGCAAAAGTAGTACTTGATCGTCTTGCGGTTGTAGAAAAGCGTGGAAGATACAAGAAGAAAACCTAGAAAGCAGCATATTGGGTCGCAATGTCAGAAAGAACCAGGCATTGCCCAATTGCATGCGTAGTATCCTTGAATCGATCCTCTAATCCCTTAACCCCAGGAGGTTCTTCGTGGACCGCTGCCTTGATCGCGCCAATACCTGCTTGCAATGTTAGTGCTGGTTGGACAAGTTTGCCACTTTGAGTATCCAACGGCGGAAGAGCATCCAATACCTCGCTGGCACGATCTATGGATGTTCTCATCCCATCCACGGTGACTGTTGTGTCCCCTCCCGCTTGCTTTTGGTAGGTTCCAAAACCAACTCCGCAACCGTGGACCATTTCTAAAATCTTATGAAAACCCGTTTGTATAGGTTTTCCGGCCTTGTAAAAATCCCATGTGGCTTGGTCGCTCATGGAGCTTCAAAAAAGAACGAGATATAAAAAAATGGTTGTGCTCAATAATCTGCTTTCTTATACGCTTTAAACTTAGGTCCGGGTAGGCTCATCCCGGTGATGGCCCGGTAGCCCGCATTAACGCATACGGTTTTACTAATTTTGATCTTGGCGAACGGCGAGTGCATGTGGCCGCCCACACAAACTATCGGCTTGTATTTTTTTACCAGCTCCTTAACAATAACACTTCCAAAGTGTTCTTTGTAGCGAGGACTATTCTTGTCCAAGACCATGTCTAGTTTGGTTCCAAACGGTACGTTGTGGGTTAAGAAAATGACTGGCTTTTTGGCCTTCTTGAATAATTGTTCTAGCTTTCCTTTGGTGTATCGATAGTCTTGCTTCAACAAGTCCATGACGTCGTTGTCCCTAGCGCGCTTCTTGTCCTTTTTATTTTGTGGGAGTTCTGGACCTGAATGGTCCCCATACCCTATGATCGTGTAGTCACCCGCCACTCTTGCTTTCATGTGCACGTCAACAACATTCTTCAATCCCTTCACCATTTCTGCATACGTTTTGTACTTCCACGGCAGCCCGTTGGGCGTCCAATCCCAGTTGCCAGGAACAAGATATGTCTTTTTTCCGGTCTTGTTAAACGCTTCTAACACCTTCCTTCCCTTGCTCCAGGACTTTTGGACCAACCGTTTAGCCTTAGCCTTGCCGATGATATCCCACCAAGTGAGGTCAAGCTCCGGATGCCTCATTCTAAGTTTGAGTGCTCTGAAAATCCGTGGCCGTAGTTCAGATGAGCACACATCCCCCACGCACAAGATTTCCCCTGGTCTGGACTTTACAGAAGGCTTCCACCCGTGCAGATCTCCGACTACAATGAAATTCATACACACAAAGAAGTTTGGGCATTTATAAAAGCTTCGCACTACTCAGTAACGCCTGCTTCTTCGGGCGTGAGTTCCTTGTCAAAAATTATGCGGTACTGTCCTTGTAATTGTTCAAAAGTACCTCCGCAACTCTCGAACGTTTCCATGAACGGCGTTTTTCCTCTGTAGATCCCATTCTCTAGCGAAAACATGGCTAGCTTGCGGCCTTCTCCTTGATCGTGAAAGTTATCTGTGCCCTCTGCAAACATCATCCAAACATCCCCCGAGCCTGTTTGATCCCACAACCTCTGCGCACATATCTGGCCATAGCGCCTGTGTTCAGGATTGGTGACCAAATAGATGTCATCGCGCTGTGGCTTACCTCTTTTTACCTCCCCCATAAATGCTGGCAAAAAGTCTTCAACTTTATTAACGCGCAAGAACGAGACCTCGTCCAAGTCCTTAGCCATCCCCCAGCCCCAATACGCAGCAAACGTACGCACGCCAGCCGCATGTCCAACCATAATTCCTGGGGGCGTGTCATCAATATAGATAGTCTCATGAGGGCCAACACCTATCTCGTCCATGCATAGCTTTATGCATTCTGGATCGGGTTTTGGTTTCGTTACCTCATCCTTTGTTACTATAGAAACAAACCTTCCATCTAGGTCGTTTTCTGCAAGCATGGAATCCACGCTACGCCGCACGTTGGAGGTGGCAATACCTAACTTGTACCCTTGAAGACCGTCGAGCAATTCCCGTATTCCTAGGAAAAGTGGGGAATAAAATGATCCGACCTCGCTTGCATAATGCTCCACCAGAGAATCTATCTGACCTTCAGGAAAACCTAGAGTTCTGTAATACTCTGCCATAGGACTGGCAGCCTTGGCTTGGAATTCATTAATAGTAAAGTTAAACGGAAGTCCCAAGCGAACGGCATGATCTCGACAGTGATCCCTATGTGCAGTAAGAGAATCCTGCAGCACGCCATCGACTTCAAAAATAACCGCTTTGATCATGCTCTGTTTTAGGTAAAAGGGCCTAATAAAGTTTTAGGTGCCCAAAACTCGCTTTTCCATAATCTATGCAGACCAGAATCCAACAACACCCCTTTTTAAAGCTAAAAAATTACTACCGTACTAATTATTCAGGGTGACAAAGACACAACAATACCTAAAGAAATGTCAGAATCTGCTATAAAGAAGCTGAACAAACAATCAAAACTTTGCATACTCAAAGGTGCAGATCACAAATTCAAAGGACATGAACAAAAAGTCATTGAACTTTCGCTAAGCTGGTTCAAGGACCACCTCGCATCCGCATCGTAATAAGGTCAAGACCGCCAGGGGATCTGAACCCCTGACTTCGATGGGGTCGGGAGGATTCGAACCCCCGACCACGCGGCCCCCAGCCGCGCATTCTACCAAGCTAAACTACGACCCCAAGACTTAATCCGGATTGTTGGGCGCATATAAAGGTTGTGATTGTACTACGTTTGGTTTTACAGGGTCATCCACCACATGATAGAGAAAGCTAGTTGCCAGTAGAGAGGCAGTCACAAGACCTGCTGCGATACCTCGTTTCACATAGGCTCCCTGTCTGCGTACTATCTCAGGGAACCATGATCTCTTGCACTCCCCAATACCCATCAACTCCTTGAAGCCATCCGTGAATCCACCAATAAACGGACCAGATGCAGACCCAATGACAACCATACCAAACGTTCCCAAAGCTATCTCCTTAGGATCTCTCGCACCCATCATGTAATAGATAGGCGGACTAGATACACCAAAAGCGGTAGCACAGTACACAAAATCGTAAGCTCCTTGCACCCACTCACTAGAATTATCCGTAATATCTAGCATCCTCCGACCGGCTTTCCGGCCCCTCTCGTAAAGCCAACCCAGACCAAAATACAACAATCCCCCCGCAAACATTCTGGTCTTGATAGACGCCTCGTCCGGCATATCCGCGATGAGTTTTTCCGAAGCAGCCAACAAAGGAAGGGGAACAACGATTTGCGTGGTCGTGTCACAAATGTGTTCCTTGAAAGCTTGCAATTTTGGCATGTATTATGTGCATGAACAGGACTTAAAAAGGTTGGGAAGGGGTTTATAAAGACAGCGTCGATAACAAGATCATGACAAAAAAGCGCTGGAGCGTTCGATCTATCGCGACACTGATGGGAATCACCATTGTCGGAGCGGCGGGATTATTCCTAGCAACTAGTGGTCTCGTCCAAAGAGCCACGCGACGTGCTCCTGTCCAACAAGCAGCACCACCCGCGCCTGCCGAGAGAGAGCACGCCCTGTCTGAACCTGTCCAAACACACAGGGGAGAGGCAAGACTCACCCTAGAACAAGGAGGAATATATGACTTCATCTGGGACGATCCAAACAGAAAGCCACTCGGACCTAACGAGTTCCTAGACAATGGCTTCATCTACAAATTCGAACAGTTCTATAGTGGAGAGTGGACTAGCAAGCCTAAAGGGATAATTGATTTAGGCGTGAACAACACACCTTACGAAGTGTCACCCGTCGTGACCGGCCTAGAATTGGAAGAAAGACTCAGCCCGCACAAGGTTCCAAAACAGGCAGTGATCAATTTTTGGGACAACATAAGCAATGTTGTTGGATTGAAACTCAAGGAAAAATTCAACACGCAAAGTTATGGCATCGCAAACTCCCGGGCAACGGATACCGAGTTCTGGGAAACCTTTGCAGAAGTACTCAGATTAGCTAACGTCGCCTACAAACCCGTAACGCTAATGAGCAGCGCGTTCAGCACCGACCTACACCGCCGGGGCTGCAGAAGTCTAGATTGTGACACCATCGCAGAAGGTGGGGCTCACGTGGCAATGCGGTACGGTAGAAAGCTCGAGCTTTCCCTACAACCCGAGCACATGTTTGGAATAGCCACCAACAAAGAGGTAGAATTCACCGCCTTCCGCGAGGTGGAACACTCCACAAAACAGGTGCCAAAGGGAGATGGCACAGGTATGGTAGAATGGAAGGTCGAAACCCATACAGACCGGCCAAAAGATCTGCTCATCCAACACCAAGCATTTCACTTTGAGAACTGGTGCAGAGAAAATGGGTATCCTGCCATCGACCACAATCGCACGGTAACGTCCCGCAGAGGGCTATTCACACCCCTATCACAGAGAGACATCAAAGAAGTACAAGAAGCAGAAATTCGGAAAACAATATTCGTTGAGACCATGGATGCCGGAGACAAAGAAAAATCATTAGCCTTGCTTGAAGACTACATCACCTTCGCAGAGGGCTGCCAACAAAACCAAGTCATGCTCAGAGGATTAAGCGTTCTTGGTGCATGGTCAGAGCAAGCCATAGCAGACTACACCTATGCAAACAGTTCTTCCGAGTACACAGCAGCATCACTAGAGAAAGTGTTACGCGCAGTGACCGCCTTTGAGGAAAAAGGAGGCGCGGCACTACACAACGCAAAACTTCACCATCAGAGAACAGAACTTCGACTGGAGTACGTCCGTAACCCCAACGTTGCAACTTCGGTTAGCCGAGCAAGCGGGTACTTCGTAGATCGAGCATGGGCAAGTATTGAAACAAACAAAACTCGAATGGTCGAACTCGACCGGAGAGGAAAGATAGGCCAGCTCATACACGAAGCAGCGATTAAGGGAAGCGACATCAACAGCAAAATGTTTGACCTGTACTGCGAGTACGTCTGCCGTCATGAACCAAAAAAGGCAGAACGCATCAAAGGCGGTCTGTTGCTAGGCGTAAAAGCATGGTATCAAACCTTGAACAACTCACCACAAAACACGGAGAGACAAAAACGTGCGCACGCTATGATCTTGGAGAACGCTCGAAACATGGTAAACGGAGAAAAGTACTCAAAAGAGCCAAGCATGTGGGAACCCTTGAAAGGATTTTTCGAACCTCTAGAACGCATGAGAAGCGCTTACCTTGCGTTGGGCAACAAGGGAAAGATGGTTGAGTAACTCTTAAGTACCTCCCCTCTAAACATAATCCATGAGCGAGCAATGGATAGGTAACGAAGTCATCATGGACATGCACACGTTCTTAGACGTTGCCAACCAAACCTTGGCCAAGACCCATACCTTGTTCGAGCACCTTGATAATTTTGATAATCTGGTGGGCTGGGCGTTTGAAGAATGCGATGACGAGGATGTTAGAAACCTGATACTCGAGGTGAGCGCGGCCTTGATAGAACTGAAGGAAAAAATACAAACGGATGAAGTGGAGGACATCGCACTCATTGCAGAGACCAAAGAAAACATTCTAGCCTTAGAAGCATCAGTCAAGCAGAGAGAGTTTCACGTCGCAAAAAAGCTAAAGAAAAAGGTTGAGGGGGAAGCAATCCAGCACGATCGAGCAACACAACAAGAAATAAAAGACATCCATTCCTGTTTCATCAACATCATGCGCATCGTCAAGGCCTCAGGCTTGCTGGATCGCGAGACCACGGACAAACGACTATCATCAGTCATCCAGAATGTATATATGTTGTTGGGAACGTACGAAAACATATTCCGAGATCTCCTTCACAAAGAACAAGAACTGGAGAAGGTTTTTAAGCAAGACTAGTTCTGCAAGTACATGGCCCTACAACCTTTACAGGAGCACGAAAAACCTTTCGTGGCAGCCAAGTTGGCAGAAAACTGGCAAGAGAGAGGCCTAAACTTTGACCAAAGCTGGGCAGAAGAGTGCCTACAGCACGGCCATCGACGCACCATAGTTGGGGATGAGTTCTACACGTACAAAGTGAACAAGAAAATCTTAGGTATGGTGAGTTTAGTAACCTTCGAAGGCGGCGTTGCAGAAATCCGAGATAGTATAGAGTTGACGGATAGTGGTGTTGTGCTGAAGAACCTACTCACCGAACTTATTGAGGTAAGCAAGATGGGCGACGTACGAAAGTTATACTCCTTAGTGTTGAAGAACAACACGGCAATCTACACTGCGCTAGGCTTCAAAAAGGAAGGCGAGTTGTTAGATCACTTCAAAGAAGGTGAGGACCTCACCATCATGAGCCTACTTTTGTGAACGTTTGATAATAATAGTATCTTTGTCTGGCACAGAGATGAACAATTCTTCACCCTTCTTCAAGCCCAAACTTCTGATGATGTTGGCGTTAAAATACATTCCCAAGCGGTCTTTCGACACCTTGACAACAGTATGCTTGATGGTAAGAGGACTATTTTGCACGACCACCAGAACGACCCCCATCGCCCTTAACAGTCGTGCATATGATATAGAGATTGGTCAATGCGAACCACGAATCCTTCATAGAACAGGTGCCGTCTTTTTGACTATATAAATGTTTGGATTTTGATTGCACCTTAATAATATTGCCCGTACATATCATCTCTTTCATATTCGACTCGGGCCTTTACGTTATCCCACATCTCCCTTGCGTGCTGTCGCATCTCTCGAGGATCGGGATGGCCATCGAAGAATTTGTACGTGGCTCTCAAAATGTTCCCTCTGTCCTCCAGGTACAAACCAATCTACTCTTCCGGTACCTCCTTAGCCCTGAGGTAGTCCTCAAAAAGGATTAACTCAGGGTGCTTGAAGCGGAAACCAGAGTCCTCAGTGAGTGAGGAGGCGCGATGGTCTACGATAATCACCGGTCCGGGTGTTGCGGCCATCTCTTTGAGGAGCACTTTTTCTGCGCGAGCGGCTATCTCTGGTTTTGCGGTATCCAAGAACTCATCAAGCAGAGCAAGAGTGTGCTCATCCCACATTTGAATATCCCGTCGTAAGGTATGGATCTCCGCGGATAGCGAACCATGGCCCCTCATGCTCTCCTTGTCATAGCTTAGGTAGAAGCTATCTGTTCTTGGCAAGTGGGCCTCATCACAGAACAAGACCAGGTTTGCCATGGCAATCCTGTGGTAGACACCAATGTTGGAAAGCAGTTCTGTCTTTCCTCCGCTGTGTGCCCCTCCCAAGATAATCTTATTGTCATCCGGACAGTATTCAAGACTGAACAGCGTAGGATCGTCAATATCCGATGCTAAGGGTTCCGCATTGCGCACCATGAATCTGCCTTCGTCATTGAATGTAGGAAGGCAGACAGGCAACCCCCATAGCTTTCTATTGCGGTAGCACAATGCTTGGGAGAAAAGGACGGTAAGCGGGTCCACAAAGTAATCATGTCTGGTCAGGAAATCGCGAATGCCTCTGCCGTGTTCATATTCCTTACCATATTGAAGTTCGTTATCTGCTAACTTCACCAAGCCTAATTCCATCACCTTCATGCCCTTGAGGGAAGTGTTTGCTATGTATCTCTCTCCCGTTTGGAGGCGTGTGACTATCCGACTCGCCTTAGGTTCAAACGCGTGGCCATACCACGCATACGTCATGCCTTCCTCGTCGTCCTCAGTCAAGGCGTGGATGGCGTTCGCGAAAAGGTGCATTCGCTCGTCGCGCGCGAACTCTTGTTCTAGTGTAGTGTAGGCACGCATCATGCCAGGGTAGTGTTTCCGGACTGTCAGGATCGATGAGCGGTCGGGTCTGAGATCATCGGAGATCTGCGCCTTGTGAAATAGTAACGACCTCATAGCACTGAACACGTTGGTATTTTTTTGCTCGAACATGTCGAGAAAATACTCAATGCAAGCGCGTCTGGACGAATTGTCCCCCTCATAATTATTGAGCATCTTATTCAAGGTTTTGTGCCCATGGGCGCTGCCATACCAATGATCGCTCTCGTGAGCGTTCATATGATCGCGTTTCCCTGCGTACCTTTGTTCAGTGCAACCTGCGCGGACCAAGTGACTATAGTAGAATGTCGTCAGTGGCTCGAGCTTGTCTTCATTTTCGTGTTCAATGTTTAAATCATGAAACAAACGCATATGATCCTCCTAGCACGATAGGCCTCAACCGCTCGTACCACTCCCAGTAGGGTTCCTTGTCCTTGTGATCGTACATTCTGTCCCTAGGATTGGAGAACGATAGATCCATTTGTTTTTCGGAATCCTCAAGAATTTGGTCGACATGCTCGACAAGTATTGATTCATCTGGCCAGGATCTATGGAAGGCGTAGGTTGGCTCAATTCTTCCATTTCTTCGTTCATAACCTGGCGAGAAGATGTTCCACTTTCTTTGGTTGATGTGTTTACCACGGTGTGTGATGATGAACAGGTGGGCTCCTGTTTTTCTCATGTCTTCAATCACCGCGGGCTCTAAAGGTTCTGCTGCTTCCTCGCTTGCGTGTTGAAGGAACTCATCTATGAAAAGTGCGTGGTGTGGCGTAAGATCATAGAGGTTTTCAGCTCGCATTTTGAGCTCAGATTCCACCTTGCCCTTTCTGTGGCCTTGGTCTACTTTGAATGAATGCCAGACATGGGTCACGCGAGGAAGGATTACCTTTTCAGCGGGAAGCCATCTCCCTGACCAGCCTGCGATCAGATAGTGACCCATAGTCTCAAGCAGTAACGTTTTTCCTCCGCTATGCAATCCGTTGAGCAACACACGACGGCCCTCATCATAGCTTATATCACACGGTCTAGGGTCTGCACACAGGTAGATAGGTTCTGCCTGAATGAGAGCGTAATGATCATTGGAGAATTCTGCCTGGCAAACGGGCATGCCTGCCATATCTCGCTGGTGTGCCCAGAACGAATCCACGTAGAGTGTGGCGAGAGGGTTTAGTAGGGTCGTGAAGTTGCTTAAGGCAACATTCTTCATGTATCGTACTAAGTCACTTGGCGACATGTTAATGTTTGTGTTGCTTCCGGCAGGGAGGCGGGAGGTCATAGAGGGTCCCTCTTTTCCTTTGTCCAAACCTATCCACACTCGGAAAACATCACTTCGGGTGCGGTTTTCATCTTCAAGTGTAGGCTCCATTTCTTGTACGACGTAATCAATCCCTCGATTGAGTGCTTCGTGACAGAACACCAAATCCTTTGCTTCTTGTGCTTTGTACATGCTCATGGCGGCATCTTCCAAAATGCCTCCCTTCTTGCGCATTTTCAGGAGTAGCTGTTCTGCTTCGCCGTAATATCTTGTTATAGCCTCATCAGGGGGTGGCCTCGTGCTCTCTTTGCCTTGTCGTCCATTCTATGATAAACTGTAGGGCGTCGAAATGTTTGTGCAAGTCCTTGGGACCGGCAATGTCATCCTTCAGCGCACGTGCCACCTCTTGTCTGTAGCGGACCCTGTCTTTAGCATGCAGTGGACCAAAATTGTCCTTTTCCAAGAAGCAGGGACGGTGGTAGATGTTATCTCGTGGGTGGCTAAACACTCGGATGTCTTTATCGCAAAACTGGAGATATCGATCCCTTACCACGCTCTGATCAGGGAAGTCTTCCTGAACGAACATTGTCTCTCCTGGCAAGTCCGCTAAAAGCATAGGTCACCGACCTAGCCATTGCTTAAAAACTTGCGCCCGGGTTTAAAAAGGGTTAATCGTGTCCGTGGCCGCCTAGGTAGATTTTCTTAATCTTTGGGTTCTTTAGAATCTTCTTGTCGCCGTGCAATCCTACTTTGCCTTCTTCTAAAACATAGATGCGGTCTGCTAGTTTGACTGCTTGCTTTGCGTTTTGTTCAACAATCAGGAAAGAACAACCTTCTTTTCTGATGTCTAGAACTTTTTGGAAGACTTCTTTCATTGCTTTGGGCGATAAGCCAAGGCTTGGCTCATCTAGTAACAATAATTGGGGGTCTTGCATTAAGCTTCTGCCGATGGCAAGCATCTGTTGCTGGCCTCCGGATAAGGTTCCGCCTAGCTGGCTGAGTCGTTCTTTTAGGATGGGGAAGTGTTTGAAGACTTCTTCCATGCGTTTTTTGAGTAAATCCTTTTCTTGGGTGAGGTAGCCGCCCATCTCTAAGTTTTCTCTTACCGTAAGCGTGGGGAAGACCTGTCTTCCTTGGGGTACGTAGCCAATGCCCATTTCTATGCGTTCGTGCGTAGGTAGTAAGGTGACATTCTTGTGTTTGTAGTTTATGCTTCCAGAGTAGATGTCGTTCAACGCAAAGATACTCTTTACTAAGGTGCTTTTTCCTGCACCATTAGGTCCGATGATAACAACTATCTCTCCAGGGTTGACATGAATGTCCACTCCTCGTAACACTTCTAGCTTGCCATATCCGCTTTTGAGTTTTTGTACGTCGATGAGTTTATTTGCCAAGATACGCCTCCAGCACTTTTGGATTGCTTCTTACTTGTTTGGGTGTGCCTTCCATTAACAACTTTCCTTCGTTCAAAACAATGACGTGGTCTGAGATGCTCATGACAAAATCCATGTCGTGTTCTATGAAGAGGACAGTTTTTCCTTCCTTTCTAAGATCTGTGAGAATCTTTTTCATCTCTTGGCGTATTTGCGGGTTCACGCCTGCGGTTGGCTCGTCCAACATCAAGAACGTGTGAGGTAGGAGCATGGATCGGGCTAGTTCGAGCAACCTTCCTTGTCCGTAGGATAGTTCGCCGGCTATATGGTCTAGGAATCCTTGTAGGCGTACTTTGGAGAGGGCTATCTTAAGCTTGTCATCGGTTGTCTCTTGTGCTAGTTTGAGGTTATCGCGCACTGTCATGTTTTTGAACGTTCTCGTCATTTGGAATGTTCTAGATATCCCTTTTCTGGCTCGTTCGTGGACTTTTAGCGTAGTAATGTCTTCTCCGTTGAAACTTACCTTGCCTGCATCGCTTGGTAGTGTTCCACTGATCATGTTGAATAAAGTCGTTTTCCCTGCTCCGTTTGGTCCGATTAAGGCAGTTATTTTTCCTTTGGGAATCTTGATGGAGCAGTTGCTGACTGCGTGCACTCCACCGAAGCTTTTGCTCATGTTCTTTGCTTGGAGCATCATTCTAAGTCCACCTTCCCTAAGAGTCCTCGTGGTTTGTAGAGTACGATAAGCAATAGTAATAATGCAAATATCATGGCGCGCATGGGCCCCACTAATGAGCTGGGGAAGCCGATGAATCGTAAGGGTTCTGGCAGTAATACAAGGATGAGTGCTCCTAGTATGCTTCCTTCTAGGCTTGCTAGCCCTCCAACAATAAGCATGCTGAGGAGTAAGATTAACTCGTTGATGCTGAAAACGCTAGGATCTATGAAGGTGATGTAGTGTGCGTAAAAGGCTCCTGCAAGGCCAGCAATGCCTGCGCTGATGGCTAGACAGAGTATTTTGTGCTTGAAGACATCCTTTCCTAGTGTTGCTGCTGCTACTTCATCATCTCGTACTGCTTGCAACACCCTTCCGGTTGGTGTGCTGACGAACCATTTTAGGATGAGGTAGACTACTAATACCAGGGCGAGTAGGCTTACCACGATCATGGTGTTGCTGCCCATCCTTTGGATGCCTGCAATGCCTAGGGCGCCTCTTGTCAGACTAATCCAGTTTCTTGCTATGCTTCCGCAAATGAACGTGAAGCCTAGTGTTGCCAGTGCTAAGTAATCCCCTCTTAGCTTTCCACAAGGTAATGCTAGTAGTGTTCCTGCTGCTGCAGCAAGGATGACTGCTAAGGGTATAGAGATTGCTAAGGGCATGTGTGGGCTAAGTATTGCAGTGACGTACGCACCTATACCAAAGAAGGCGATGTGGCCTAGGTTCAACAATCCTGTGTAGCCCACAGTAAGGTTCAAGCTTAATGTCAGTAATGCATACATGCCAAACATGATTCCTAGGTGGATGAAGTAAGCACTGATCATGATTTGCCTCCGAACATACCTTTAGGTTTGAATAAGAGGAAGACGAATAATAGGGCGAATGCTATTGCGTCTTTGTAGCCACTAGGTAGCCACCAGATGCCTATGTTTTCTACTAAGCCTACGAATAATGATCCTGCCACGCTTCCTGGCACAGAGCTCATGCCTCCGATGACTGCTCCGGTAAAGCCCTTGATGATCATGCTCGTGCCCATTTCTGGGAATAAATTTTGTTCTAGTCCTACAAGAATGCCTGCCACGCCTGCTAGTCCTGAGCCTATCATGAAGACGTAGGTGTACATTTTTTGTGGGTTGATGCCTACGGTTTGCGCCACCGCATTGTTGTCTGCTGTCGCACGCATCGCCTTACCTAGCTTTGTGTGCTTCATAAAGAAGTATAAGCCTATCAGTAGGAGGAAGACCATGGCGATGATGATCACTTGTAGTTGTGTTATCCTTGCACCCCATACATCAAACACAGGATTGGTTATAGGGATGCTTTTGACGTCTGCACCTGCTACTGCGAGTATTGCAGAGTTCAATAGTATCATTAAGCCTATGCTTGCTATTAAGAGAACAGCTGCCGAGGCCTTTCTTTTTCTTAGAGGTCTGTACACTATCCAGTCAATGACTGCTCCAAAGATGCTTGCAATGATTATGGTGAGGATGATGCTTAAAGGAAGTCCTAATCCTAGCTTGATTAGTAGGTAGAAGATGTAGGCTGCGAATGCTACAACACTTCCATGAGCGAAGTGGACGAATTTTGTGACGTTGTATATCAGAGAGAAGCCTGTTGCGACAAGCGCGTAGATGCTGCCTATTATCAGCCCATTCATGATGAGCTGCACTGCAACTGACATACTAGTCGTTTCGTCCTCCTGTTTTTAAGTGTTGCGCCAAACCTTTATGCCTCACTATATTCAGGACTATTCGTCTCGCGTTTGGTTCAGATGTCATAATACCGATCAAGCAATACTTTCTTCTCTGGTCACTAATGTGGCTGCGGATGTGAACAGTCAACGAAAAAAGCAGCATGCACGCCACAAGACCGATTGGTTGAGGGCTGCCCAGAAAGACTGCACCAGGTGTGTGGCTTGTGGGATGGCGCAAAAATACAATGCATTAAGGCTCCTTGTGGTCAAACCTTTGATCATGAATGCTTAGCGTGTCAGAATCCGGATGTGCTTTGGTGGCAAGAAGGGGCTTGTTAGTGCGATACCATACCCTTTACTTCTTTCACCAAGATCGCGAACAATGATTTAGCCACACCTACGGCATACTCCACATCCTCATCTGTAGGCGCATACCCTTCGTAGTTTATGTTGTGACGCAAGTCTCGGAGATTGTAAAGAACATTTAGGGGCCTATTCACCTTCACATCCAGCTTGGTTAAGACCGTTAGTTGACTGGTGTGATCTTTTGATTTAATTCCTCGGTGGACAAGAACCGCGTCACCGAGCATACGAAAGCATTCGTAAATATTACGAACAATGGTGGCGTTTGATTGTGATGAAGTCTTGAGTGATAGCGTAAATTGCATGTCCCGTTCCGCAGCCGCAAGAATGCTTTGGGGCTTCCGACTAAGCATTAAGGACGAACCTCCAGAAAACCGTCAAGAACTATTCCATTTGCTATGTCCGCAAACAGATTTACATCCACATGTTTTCTTGAAAAGACGTGAAGCGTTACAGGGACGGAGGATCTATGACCTACCTTTATGTGTCCAAACGGAATTGGTCGACGCGAAGAACCCTCAGACTCTACAGCAATGTCAATGTCGCTGTCGGTCGTGTCTTGACCTTTACGATAACTTCCGAAAAACACTATAGCTCTCGCTTGTGGATACTGTTGTTGAATATCAGGTAGAAGTCCCGATGCGTAAAGCTCGCTCAGATTAAAGGGAATTTTCAGAGTAGTATTGTATTCATGATCTAGGCTACACGTGATTCTCCACACCCTTCCCAAAACATCAATATTAAGAAAACCATCGGCCGCAAGCCGCGTCACCACACGGTTTGCCGTGGTTTTTGCGATACGTACGGCTTCGGCAAGATCACTTAACCCTACCGGGTCCTCCGGATGTGCAAAAAACCAATATATCACTCTCAGAAGACTTTCCTCCTCAGATACAAAGGATCGGGTTCTTTTTCTTGATTTTCTCTTCATACCCTATAGTAACCAAGAGAACTATATAAACTTTTCGGAAACCATATGAACTTTTAGAGAACCATTATTGCAGGTAAGCCTTCACAATAACCACATCTTCTACTGGGCGGTCGCTTTGGGTTTCTACTTTACTAATCTTCTCAACAACATCCATACCCTTGACTACCTTGCCGAAGACAGGATGTTTGGCGTCCAGATAGCCATTATCTACTAAGTTGATGAAGAACTGGCTTCCACCCGTGTTCGGGCCTGCATTGGCCATGCTGAGCGTGCCTGGCTCGTTACGGTTGTGGTCAGTAAATTCATCTTTGATTTTGTAGCCAGCGTCTCCTGTTCCGGTTCCTGTAGGGTCTCCACCTTGGATCATGAAGTTAGGGATGATCCTATGGAAGATGACGCCACCATAGAAGCCTTCTTCTACAAGCTTCTTGAAATTGCCTGCAGTTACTGGCATGTCTGTAAAGAGTTCTACCTCGATGTCGCCGTGGTTGGTCTCTAGTATTACGTTTCCGGTCATAGTGTTACCTGCGCATGCGGTTAATAATAAAAGAAAAAATAATTTTTTCATTCGATCTTGACTACCTTTCCGTCTTGGATTTGCTGGATAGCAAAGTCAAGTATGGGATCGCCGAACTCGTCCATGGTGAGCTTACCGATAGCACCTTCCCAGTCTTTGGTGGCTGCTAGGGCATCTCTTACCTTTTCAGTGTCCTCGCCGTGTTCCTTCATGGCGTCTGCCACTAGGTAGAGTGCGTCTCTGGCTGCTGCTTGGTAGAAGGGGAAGGCAGGTTCGCCGTGCTTGGCTCGGTAGTCTGCCATCACTTTCTTTGCAATCTCGCCTTCTTCGTCAAAGGCTGCCTCTACGCCAGTTATGCCTTCAAACAATACAGCATGTTCCTTGACGATGTCTCTTCCGATCAACACTTCTGCTGTGAAGATGGCCACGTCAAACTTTAGCTGGTTTGCTTGCGTGATCACTTTTACTGCGCTTGCAGGGAACTGTGGCACGTAGTACAACACGTCAGGGTTTTTCTTTTTGAGCTTCAAGAGCGTTGTCTTGTAGTCAGTGTCCTCTGTGTTGTAGCTTTCTGCTGCCACGATCTCTCCGCCAAAGTCTATGAAGACCTCGTTGAACACTTTGTGTAGGCCTTGGGAGTAATCCGTGTTTGCTGATAGTATGGCTGCTTTTCTGAAGCCTAGGTCGTAGGCTGCTTGTGCTGCCACTCCGCCTGCAAAGGCATCAGAAGGTGCTGTTCTGAAGATGTATTCTCCAGCGTTGCTGATGTCTGGGCTTGTTGCGGATGGAGAAATCATGATGACTCCTGCTTCCTCAACAATGGGTGCTGCGCCTAACGTTTCGCCAGAGCATACTCCGCCAAAGATTACTTTGACTTCGTCCACGTTGACTAGCTTGTTAGCTGCGGTTGCTCCGTCTTTAGGATTGCATTTTCCATCTTCTAGTATGATGCGTACGTTCTTACCGTTGATACCACCTTCTGCGTTTAGTGTGTCAACGGCTATTAAGAGTTGTCTGGAGATGGGCTCGCCGTAGGCTGCTCCGTCTCCTGATAAGGGCATGATTGCGCCCATGACGATCTCTCCGCTAGAGGTAGGAGTTTCGACAGGTGTCTCTGCAGGTTCTTCGACCTTTACAGGTGTCTCAACCTCGAAGGGTGCGCCTGGCACGGCTTCTTGCGGCGTACCGCACGATGCTAGCAATAATATTCCGATTAGTAACCAAACCTTTTTCATGCTCGTGGGGAGTTTGAAGTTATATATAAAGATTGCTAGTAGAATAGAGATCGTTTTTAAACCGCCCACACATTAAGACTCCATGTGCGGTATTATAGGGTTGTTTGCTCCAGGAGCAGAGAAGGCGGTTGCTAAGGCAGTGAAGGCCATGCATCGTGGCAAGGATGGAGAAGCCATGATGAAGCTGCATAACGGTGCTATCGGACATTGCTTGCATGCCATGACTGGTAAGGTCAAGCAGCCACTGAAAGGAAAGGGCGTGTTGGTGGCAAATTGCGAAATCTACAATTACAAAGAGTTAGGAGAAGGCAACGACGCCCAAGTGTTGCTCAATGTTTTGGACAAAGAAGGCATTGACGGGTTGGACAAGCTTGATGGCGTGTACGCGTTTGCCTACATCACAGACAAAGAAGTGATTCTTGCTCGCGATTACTGGGGCGTCAAACCATTATACTACTCCACCAGGCCGTTTGCGTTTGCTTCTGAAAAGAATTTGTTAAAAGGATGCAGAGGGATTAAAGCACTACACCCAAGACAACTACTCAAGTATGATGGGAAAACGATAAGCTTTGAAGCACGCAAGTCGCGCAAGGGAGAGGATAGCTTTGCCAACGCGGTCTTGAAAAGAGTGCCAGAACAACCCTTTGGTGTGATGCTGTCAGGCAACGACAGCTTCATGATAAGTAAAGTGTTACAAGACAACAACATCAAAGCAAAATACTACACGGTAGGCTTGGAGGGCAGCAAGGATATCGCTACTGCGGTAGAGTTTGCAAAAGTTAACGAACTCGACCACACCATCATACAGATCAGTCCTGAAGTCGTGAAGCGAACCTTACCCATAGTTTGCGATCTTGCAGAAAGCTCCCAACCACAAGAGGTAGAAAGCGCCTTAATTACGTTCTTGGCAACCGCACAAGCAGCAAAGAATGATTGCAAAGCAATGCTGTCCGGCATGGGAGCAGACGAAGTGTTAGGAAGTTATGAAAGACAGCAAGAAGGCGACACAAAAAATGAAAGATTGTCCTTCTTGAGAAGACTCTTTGACACTAACTTGTACGCACAAGACGTGGTGAGCATGGTGAACGCCGTAGAAATCCGCCTACCCTTCCTAGACACGGGCTTTGTGAGCTCGTGCTTGGTGAACGCCACCACCAAAGAACAACTAGCTGAAGAAGTAGGTATCTCTTTGGTAAAAAGAACCGCACCACAATACGGCAGCGGCATAAGCAAAGTAATCAAGGACAAAAAAAAGTATCAAGCAACCTACGCACCACCCAATCTGAAGATTGCCGCACTGCTTTCTGGAGGAAAGGACTCTGTACATGCGTTGGACATCATGAAGAGTATGGGCTATGAAATTGGTTGTGCCATCACGCTACATTCTGAAAACAAGGATTCGTTCTTGTACCACACCCCCAACACGCATCTTGTAAAGTTACAAGCAGAAGCCATGAAGATTCCGTTGCTCGAACAGCAAACACGTGGCGAGCCAGATGCTGAGTTGGAAGATTTGAAAACTGCACTAGTACAGGCAAAGAAAGTGCACGACATCGAAGGCGTCGTTTGCGGAGCGTTGTTCTCACAATACCAACGAGACAGAATGGAAAGGGTTTGTGAAGAACTAGGATTGGTACTCTTTGCCCCATTGTGGCACAAGCCACAAGAGGCTCAATTGGTTGAAGTGCTAGACAAAGGTTATGAAGTAGTCATCGTTTCCACCGCAGCAGATGGGTTGGACAAGAGCTTTTTGGGAAAGCCATTAACAAAAGAAGATATTGATAGGTTAAAGCGAGTTCCTGGAGTAAACATCGCGGGTGAAGGTGGAGAATACGAAACGTTAGTAACGTTTGCTCCGTTTTTTGACAAGCGAATAGAGCTCGGAAAGACCACCATCAAAGAAGATAAGCATACGAGTTTGCTCGTCGTGGAAGAAGCAGCATTGTCGTAAATCTTCCAGTATTTCTACCACAACGCATATAAACCAAAAGGTTTAAGATATCCTCGGATATCCATGATTATATATACAAGACATGCCATCTACAAAAGAGATGCACTGGGTTTGGATAAGGCGGCAGTACGCCGCGTGATCCGCCAAGGCATGAAATGGATTAATCATGGTGGAAAGTGGCACGCAAACATGGAGGGATTGGAGGTCGTCTTCCTCAAAAAGGGAGGAAGTATCACCGTGATTACGTTGTACCTCGCTTGGAAAAAATGAAAACGTGTATTTTTTGCGGAGGAGGAATCAAAAGGCAAAAGGTCGCATACGCAGAGTTCGGTGTTCCTCTAGGTCGTTTTGACGCATTCGTCTGTCAAAAATGCGGCGAAGAATTCTTTGATGAGGCCACCGCGGACAAGATTCAGGCTGCCTCAAAGAAGGCGGGCTTGTTTGGACTCGGTAGGAAAGTGAAAATCGCAGAGTTGGGCAACAGCTTTGCAGTACGTATTCCTAAGGATCTTGCAAAACTCATTAAGCTGAAGAAAGGACAAGAAGTCAGCATTACTCCTGATGGAAAAAAAGCGTTCCGTATCGAGGTTTAGCTTGATGCTCTAGCACGGCGCTTTCGCCGCTCTTTCTTGATGCGCTTCCGTTGCCACTTCCATCGCATCTGCCTCTTCTTTTTCCAACGTCGAGAACTACGCTTCACTGCTATAAAAGAAAGTGGGCCGTTTATAAAGCTTATGCTTGGAAAGTAAGTGTGCTCAGATCTGCCTTGGAAGCAGCCTGTACAAGCTTCTTAAGATCTGCAGGTTTGGCTCCTGCCACGTTGATGGTTTTCAGAACTCCACCGTCGACATGCTTTTGGAAGGCTGCCTGTAATTTTAGAGAATGGTCTGGACCAAGAACATCATTCGTCACAAACATGCTTTGGACTTTCTTCGGAACACCTGTAAGTGGCTTGTTCAAGGCTTTTGCTAAAAGAGTGAGGTCAAAGGCGTTGTTGTCTCGCAATAACTGATCCAGTATAGGATGGACTTCTAGTAATGGATGTTCTTCCCCAACAACTCTGACGGCATAACTGAAGGCTTCGATGCTTGGTGCAGTGCCAGTAATTCCTTCAACACCTGTTGGCAGGATGGCTAGTAGTGTATCATTTCTTCGAGATTTGCCTTCTTTTTGGGAGGGGAAGCCGCCTCGTTGTTTGGCCAACTCTAAACTCATCTTTTCGGATTCTTCTCGTAGGAACTTTGCTAGTTGTTCTCCAAAGCTGATAGCCTTGGGACTGCTGTAGGGTATGTCTAGTTTGGCTAGCATGTCTGCAAAGCCCGTCACACCAATACCAATGCGTCTGTGACCTTTAGTAACGTGTTCTGTCTCGGGAATGTCGTACGCGTTAATGTCAATAACATTATCTAGTAATCTGACTGCCACTCTGACTGTTCGTTTGAGTTTGTTCCAGTCGGGCTTGCCTTCTTTGATCATGATGCTTAAGTTGATGCTTCCGGTAGGTAGGGCTTGGTAGGCTTCTAGTGGTTGTCCCATAGAGATGGGTTGGTCGTTGAACGCAATGCCTAATCCATTGGCTGCATGCTCCAAAACGTGATCGTACAATTCCTCAGCATTTGCCTTGATTACTTTCTTAGATTTTGGACTCACTACCTCAAACTCTTCGTTCTTTTGTACGGCTTCTAAGAATGCCGGACTCAGACTAATGTAGGATTGGAAGGTTTCTAGGACGTTCTTGCAGTATTCTCTACTGTCAGGATGGTGTATGCTTAAGGTGGCAGTATTTCTTTTCTCACCGGTAACCACGTTGGTTGTAGTGTCATAGATGGTTGCCCAGGAGAGTGGTCCGGTTGCGCTGCGTTGGCTGCCTTTGATGCTTGCTCCTGCAGGTCGTACCATGGTGAAGTTCATGCCCGTGCTTGCTCCTGTTTTGTGTAGTGTTACTAGATCTCTTGCAGTTTTCATGATGCTGTTTAGATCATCATCTACTGGAAGAGCGTAAAGCTGGCAAGCGTGGTTGCTTAACCCCACACTGGAGAGGATGTGTCTGCTTGGAAGGAATTCTAGCTTGGACATGACTGCGTAAAAGTCTTCTTCTGCTTTTCTTGCGCTACCAAACTCTTTGTCTGGGATGGAGAGGGTCTTTGCAACCCTTTTGAACAACCTTCCGGGTGTTTCTGTGACTCTGCCTTGGTCGTTTCTTTGTAATAATCCGTTGGCAAGTGCTTCCATGGCTCCTCCAGCAAGATTGAGATCATTCCTGATGCCCGCATAGGTCTTGAACTCGACTTTTTGGTCTCTTTTATGCTGTGCGTAAGCTTCTAGTGCCTTTTTGTTCTTTATAAGCACTTTTTGTACTACATCCCTGATCTGGGCTGTCGTGGGAACAAGGCCTGAACAGGCCTTTTCTAGTGCTGTAGTTACCTGTTGGGCGGTTTTCTTCCCACTGCCATCTACAGCGTTCTCAATACTTAAAACGAGCTTTTCGGCCTCAAACGGCACTATCTCTCCATCTCGCTTTTTTACGAGTACCAACCTTCCCATCTACTTTTTGAGACATCCGAGTATTATAAACTTTTCTCATCAGAATAGAAAGCTTTATATAAACGAGGCGCTGATTTTCGAGTTGGTGAGCACTATGGAAGAATCAAAAGGTGTTGCATTAGCAATATTAGGCATTGTGGCCGTTGTGGCGGTATTTGGACTTGTTTTGCTGTTTACTAGTGAAAAAACAGGGAACGCGTGGTCTGACATTGTGGCAGACTGCGAAGGCGAGGCAGCCGAGGGCAGATTCAGCCGTTACTGCGATGATATATTAGGCGCAGACAACGTTAACCGCGTCAATCAGGAAGCCCGTGGAGTAGCACCCTCTCAATATGGGGACAACTACGGATATTACTGATGGATAAACTACTTCTTTCTGTTTTTTTTGGTGTTGTTATTGTAGCAGGGGTGGGAGCACTCTCAATAATCGAATCAAGCAATACGGGAGCTTTCTATCCCAAACTGTACACTAAGTATATTTCTTGTCATTACGTTGAGGAGGACCAGTTTGGTCCTTGTGTGAGAATAGAGAAGCAATCAGGCCCTCGTTGCGATCCAGAACCTACCGGCATGTTGAGAAATTATGATGGTGAGAATCTGAACTGGGGACAAAGACCTTGTACTCCCGCATATGGTACGGATAGGTTCTAGAACTATTCTTGGACAGCTTTAGATTCTTCAGCTTCCCGTTTAGCCTTGTCTGCGAACCACTTTTCGCCTACAGGTTCATTGTCAAGATACCAGTTAGTATGCCATCTTTCAACTCCGTACTGAATCATAGAGCTGTTTCCTGTGCCGTCTACAACGGGCTCCCATTTTCCCTCTGAAATTGGGTCAAGTGAATCCTTCCAAGGGTCTTCATCGTGTGTTTCGATTCTTACGGTATTTACTTCATTTCCTTGAACGTCCACTTGGGTGCGCCACGCGCGTCTGATGTTGCTTCCTGGACCTCTCATCGCCAATTTGCCAGTGTCTACTTTTTTGCCATCAACAGTTCTGTACTGAGTCTGCGTTTCGCGATCGTTGTTCATTATGAGAACATAATCTCCAGGACCCCATCCATCGTTGCCTTCGTCATGATATTCAGCGTGTTCTACTCGTTTCCAACCAAAGGGCCCATAATGAAACGCGCCTTGCGGACGTGCGTAATCAAGCCTTGGAAAACCACTAATTGTATGGGTTGTGCCTGTATCAGTTTTTGTTACTTTTTTCGCGCGCTCGTATAATTCTTTATCTTTGCAGCCATAGCTTGGGGTGCGGGACCTTCTGCGTATTTTGAATCCTCTGCCTTAGCAGGTAGTATGGATAATAACGTTGCGCCGACGGTTGCAAGAACAGAAAGTACAAGTCTCATGCTTAGATAAATCGACAGGCGACTTAAAAATGTTAGGTTTTTGTTACTTAAAAGGGACGCTTTATCTCGCATCCAACAGTACGACATCCTCATCAGTCCCTTCAGCCATTCTTGCCCTGTCAAAGATTTCCTTCTGTATCTTGAGGAAAGGAGTAGATTGGAAGGGTCCTGGTTGGTGGACGATAACGTGATTGTCATCATAGCCTACTACAGGAAGGAAATGGCCCAAAAAGCCTTCCTTGCCTGCTATAACGTTCCAGTCTACAAGAACGATAGGTATGCTTGTCTTGGTGACCTTTGCTAGAAGATCATGGAGAGGTAATTTTTCTTCTTTTATCCCAACGCCAAGAGCGCGGCATTGACCTGCGAGCGCTTTCAACTTCTCCTGCGCGTTGTTCATGTCTGCATGCTCTTTGTAGTAGGCATTGTCGTGTACCGCTCCTAATTTTGTCGTGAAAAATTCTACCTTGCATCCTAGTTCTGCTGCGGCTTTTGCTAAACCAATTGTCCAGGTGATGCCACTTGCTTCTATCTCTGCTGCTTGTTGAATTTTTTGTAAAGAAACTTCTTTTCCAAAATAGTTTAGCACCATTTGCAGAGCTGTCGGTCCGCAATCGTTGGCTTTATTTTCCAAAAAGGGTACGTTAATCTTCATCGTTCACATGGATGCATTCTACTGGGCAAGAGTCTGCTGCGTTTTGGTTCTCATCAACATCTTTGTCTTGTATTTGACGTGTCTCTTTGATACCTTCGTCTACGTCTTCTTTTTTGCAGTCGATGAGGTCTGCATTTCCATCATCACTCATCTCCCAGAAATCGGGTGCAACAGCCGCGCAAGCACCACACCCTATACATTTCCAGCGCTCATGCATCAAGATGCGCATCTAGACCTCTTCGTAGTCTTCAGCGCAACTTTGCTGGCAATTTTCGCATAGGTTTACCACTACACCTTCCGGGTTCTTCATCTTGTAAGGAGCCCCTTCAATGTTGCATATTTCGCAGCTATTCATACGTTACCCCCACGTCGCCCTTGTTTGAGGCCCGTGCTAGTATGAATAATAATGTACTGAGCCTATTTAAGTATTGTGGAGTTTGACCTCTAAAACCTGCACTCCACACAATGCGTTCTGCACGTCTACAAATGGTCCTTGCTAGGTGCAAAAAGCTTGCTTGTTGGCTCCCTCCAGGGAGGATAAACCCTGTTTGTTTGGGAAGTTTTGCTTCGTAAAAATCAATGTATTCTTCTAGTTCCGCAACATGCTTGAGTTCGAGGACGGGCGTCTCTACCTTGATGTTTGGGCCCTTTGCCATCTCTGCTTGTGCATGGAAGAGTCTATGTTGGGTGAGTTCTAACACTTTTTGGATGTGCTTGTCTTTGGCAAAGCTGGCCGCCACTCCGATGGCAGAGTTCAACTCATCAATTGTGCCTACGGCATGGATGATAGGATCTTGTTTCTTCACCCTTTTACCACCGTACAAGGATGTTGTGCCTTCGTCTCCGGTTCTTGTGTAGAGTGTCATCTCTCGCCCCCAAAAAAGGGAAGATCTCTTTCGGTTAGTAACTCTTTGAGCTTGCCACGATATTTTCGCGTGGTGATGTTCATAGACACAAGAATGTTTGCGGATGTTTGCCACCTGACTAAAAAAGGATACTGGTCTTTTTTGGTGTGTACTTGCTCTGGCACGAACAAGAACCATGGCATAAGCGGATTACTTATTCCATACGCATCTCGCACCACCAGCCTTGCGTTTGAGGAATCTTCTAGGTATTGCTTGGTTGGAGGGCCTCCGAACACTGCGTCCGCACATACGTACATACTATTGACGATCGCCAATGCCTGTAACCCGTAGGCAGGCTCGCCGTGCTTACGAATTTGTAACCCCAAACCATCCTCTCTTACCAGGTGTTCGGGCGACAACATCCGCGGGCGTCGCACATTGTTTCCTCCGCAACCAAATTTTCGGATCCGCGACACCACGTAAGCTTTGGCCGCCCACGCAGCTAGGTAGTCAAAATCACGAGGGGCCTCAAAAGCTCCTTCTCCTTCTAACTCCGTAAGCATGTGATCCCAAGGCATTCTCTGGGGGGTACTTAAGAAGTCTCTTAGGTTCCTTGCGGTGCGGAAATGAGGTTCCATCGACATAGAATAACCATCTACAGACGCTTTAAAAGGGGGGCTATCGATCCATGTCCAGCGGTATGCCCGTCTCACGGCAGCTACATTCCAGGCCAATCTCAAAAACTCCCTGTTCGATAGCCATAGGAATCACTATGTGACCGTTTTGTTCTGCCTCTTCTCGCAGGATTTGACCGCCCATTTGACGCACACGGTCTGCGGGCGAGAACAAAACCCACGGGACATATTCTTGATGTGGTGCAAATGACTCACGGTAGCCCTCTAACACGTTCTGCGCATGGGGCCTTCGCAAGTATCCTGGTCCTGAGCCAGATTTTGCCTCTCCAGCAAACACAAAACCGTCTGCCTTGAACAGGGCATCCACCTCAAGATTGAGATTTGTTTTTACTTCCTTTAGTAGCGCCCCTCTAGCATGGTGAGGTAGTTGTAGGTACCTTTCTGTGCCGTTCATGGGCACATCCCATTCTACCTTTGCTGCAGTGATGCTGTCGATGACCTGACAGAGATAGATTTCTGCTGCCGCACCCTTTACGTGGGAGAAGGGGCGAGCAGTCACATGATAGTTATGGTCATAGAGGTAGTTTATGATATCATCCCAGTCTGGTCCAGGAGCAAAAAGACAAGCTCCGCGAACAATCAACACAGTATCTTGTAAAGATGGCGCATAACTCATAACACTAAACAGGCGTAGAGAGTATAAAAGTGTTAACTACAGCCTATACTGTTGCCGCAGTTCAAGCATTTGTAGCAGGAACCATTGCGTATGGTGATGTGGCCGCAGCCTGGACAGGATGGTGCGTCGCCCATCATGCCAGATAATTGGTTATCTAAAGCATCAGTGGGTTTTTCTGCTTTCTCCTTTTTCCCGGGTTGGTCTGCTTGTTTGGGTGCTTCAGGTTGGGTGTGTAGGAAGTCTGTTCTTCCAAGATAGTCCTTACCTAGCAACCTGAATACGAAATCTACCATGCTAGTGCACGTGCGAATGTTTTTGTGGTCGGTCAACCCCATAGGTTCAAACCTTTGGAAGGTGAACTTGTTGACGTACTTGTCTAGCGGAACACCATGTTGTAATCCTATGCTTACGGCGATGGCAAAGCAGTTCATCAAGCTCCGTAAGGTGGCACCTTGCTTGTACAAGTCCAAGAACACTTCTCCTAACCTTCCGTCTTCGTACTCTCCGGTGCGGACGAACACTTTTTGGCCTGCCACTCTGTAACCGTACGTTTTGCCGGTGCGTTCTTGCGGCAGGTGTTCTTGTTTGCCACGACTGATGGCTACTTCTTCTGTTGTTGTTACGGATTGTAAGGGTTGGGATGCTTTGCAGCCGTCTCGGTACAGGGCAATAGCTTTGACACCGGTCTTCCAGGCTTCTATGTAGCAAGTGTAGATGTCTTCTATGGTTGCTTCGTTAGGTAAGTTGACGGTTTTACTAATAGCCCCAGATAAGAAGGGTTGGGTGGCTGCCATCATGCGCACGTGTCCTAGTGCTTGGATGAAGCGCTGTCCATCTCCGCACTTGTTTGCACAATCAAACACGGCATAATGGTCTTGGTGGACGTGTGGTGCTCCTTCGATGGTTTGGGAGCCGCCCACGTACATGGTGGCTTCTTGGATTTGGGCGTCGGAAAGTCCCTTATCTTTGAGTGCTTTCACATTGAGGTGGGGCGTCCACTCATCTAATGATTTCATTTTTGCTACATACTCTTGGGCTTCTTTGATCTCACCGTCTGTGTAGCCAAGTTCTTTTAGTTGTTCTGGGCCGATGTGCGGCGCCTGTTCTAGGGTGCCGTGACCGAGTATGTATTCTATGATGTCTTTGGTTTGTTCTTCTGTGTATCCTAAATTGGCAAGGGCCATGCTGATGCTCTTGTTGACTATCTTGAAGTGTCCGCCGCCTGCGAGTTTTTTCCATTTGACTAAACTAAATTCTGGCTCAACCCCTGTGGTGTCACAATCCATGAGGAGTGCGATAGTTCCGGTAGGTGCTAAGACGGTTGTCTGGGCGTTTCTGTAGCCGTGCTTCTCGCCCATGGTGACTGCAAGATCCCAGTCTTCTCTGGATGCCTTGAGCAGGTCTTCTGGGCAGATTTTGACGTCGATGGCGTAGGCTGCATCTCGATGCTTACGCATGACGTTCATGAAAGGTTCTTTGTTCTTTTCGTACCCTGCAAAGGCTCCTACTGCTGAGGCGAGTTCTGCGCTGGTGGAGTAAGCCACCCCACACATTATGGCGGTCAAAGCAGACGCGATGGTTCTTCCTGCGTCCGAATCATACGGTACGCCATTAACCATGAGGTACGTGCCTAGGTTTGCATATCCTAATCCTAGCGGCCTGTAGTCGTGGCTTTTCTCGGCTATCGTTTTGGTAGGATAGCTTCCGAGGTCTACCAGTATTTCTTGTGCTATTAGTATCAGTCTTGCTGCGTGTCTGTACGCTTCAACATCCAACCTTCCCTTTTGGTCGGTAAATTTCATAATATTCAAGCTGGCCAGGTTGCACGAGCTGTCGTCTAAGAACATAAATTCTGAGCAAGGGTTGGAGGCGTTGATCCTGTCCGTGTTGGGGCAGGTGTGCCATTCATTAATCGTAGTGTCAAATTGTATTCCTGGATCTGCGCATTGCCAGCACGAATCACATATGGTGTTGAAGAGTTCCTTTGCTCGGAATTCTTTCACTTTGTTTCCCGTGGTCCTTTCTACCGTGTGCCAGGTGCTGTCGCTTAAGACCGCTTTCATGAAATCGTTTGTGACGCGTACACTGTTGTTGCTGTTCTGTCCGGAGACGGTGGCGTATGCCTCTCCGTTGAAGTCTGATGGGTAACCAGATGCGATCAGTGCTTTGGCTTTCTTTTCTTCGTTGGCCTTCCAGGTAACGAATTCTTGTATCTCTGGGTGGTCAACGTTGAGCACGACCATCTTTGCTGCTCGTCTTGTCGTGCCGCCACTTTTGATTGAGCCTGCTCCTTTGTCAAAGACTTCTAAGAAGCTCATTAATCCGGAACTTTGTCCGCCTCCAGATAAGAGCTCTCCTGCTCCTCTGAGTTTGGAAAAGTTTGTTCCGGTGCCAGATCCATACTTGAATAGTCTTGCTTCTGTTTTTAGGAGTTCGAAAATATCGCTAAGATCATCGCCTAGGGCTTGGATAAAGCACGCGCTGCACTGTGGTCGCGTGTAGGCGTCGGTGATGCTCACGATTTTCTCTTTGTCAGCATCCCACGCAAAGTTCTCACTATGTCCTTTGATGCCGTACTCATGGTATAATCCGCAATTGAACCATACCGGGCTGTTGAAGGCGGCTTTTTGGTTGATTAAGATGTGTAGTAGTTCGTTCTCAAAGGTTTGCGCGTCTTCTTTGCTGTTGAAGTAGTTGTTTTCTTCTCCGAACGTGCGTATGGTGTGGGCCACTCTCCAGGTGACTTGCTTGGCGCTGGTCTCTGCGCCTCCGTTGACGCCTGCCTTTCGGCAGTACTTGCTGGAGAGAATGTCTGTGGCGAGTTGTGACCAAGATTTTGGTACTTCTATGTCTTTCATCTCGAAAACCACCGTACCATCAGGTTCCGTGATTACTGTGGAGCGCTTAACGTACTCTAGTTCCTCAAACGGGTTGGGGGTTGCTAGTAGTGGTTTAACTCGTATTCCTTGCTTAGATCTTAATCTTTGGTCCATTCTTTAACTCCGTGATTGTGCTGACGAACTGAGTGGGATCTTTGAACTTCTTGTAGACCGAGGCAAAGCGTACGTACGCGACCTCGTCAAGACTTCTCAGTTCTTCCATCACTAATTCACCTACTGTCTTGCTTTTGATTTGGGCTTTGTTCATGGCTAAGATCTTGCTTTCTATACGATCGGTAGCCTTGTCAATGCGTTCTTGATTGATCCCTCTTTTTTCTAGGGCTAACTCCATTCCTTTGAGTATTTTGGATCGGTCAAAGAGCTCTCTTTCTGCTCCTTTCTTGACGATGAAAACGTCGGTTCTGACGATGCGTTCGTAGGTGGTCCAGCGTTTTTTGCAGGTGAGGCACTCTCGACGACGTCTTGTTTCGTTGTCCGGGGTTCGTCTGCTCTCTAGAACTTTTGTTTTTTCCTTGAGGCAGTACGGACAGCGCATTTTGTTGTTTTTATCGTCGTAAACACCACATATGGAGTATTTGGTTGTCTCGACGACACTAGACAGGTCGGCATAACTTCCTTATATAGTTTCCGATTTTCAAAAGATGTAATCGTTGAGCGCAACAATTTTAAAGCTCTCACTAGTTAGCACCTTATGAAAGGCGACATCAAGCCCATCGTCGGGACAGCGCTCCACAAGATTCTAGGGGTGCACGTCTCAGAGCTAGAACAAGACGTGAGCGACAAATTGAATAAGCCCTTGCTCCCCACACCCATCGATACCAATCTTCCCTATCGTGAGGCCAAACAACAATTCCGTAAAGTGTTCTTGACCGCTTTGATACAAAGACATCTTGGCAACATCAGCGAGGTGGCAGACATTGCCGGCGTGAAGCGAGAGACCGTCCATAGACTGATCAAGCAGTTGAAGATCGAAGTGGATAGTTTGCGCAGCCACCCTGCCAAAACGTATGAACGCGACACCCTAGTGCAGGATGTTGTGGAAAAGTCTATTAGAAAATACGAGCCAGCACTAAACCCTGCTAAAGTCAGAATGCTCTATGACAACGTGCCAGACATTAGCAGGCAGCTAGTCAAGGAATTGCCAGAAGAGTGGGATCTTGAACATGCAGAAGCCGAATGGGAAAAGGTCTTCTTTGCTAAAACACTCAACGAGCACGACCACAACGTGAGCAGAACAGCGAGAGCGTTGAAGATACGGTATGAAACATTACATAGGAAGCTTAAAGCTCTAGGAATGTAAGGAAGGCCTTAGCCCTTTCCCACACCCTCTATTTTTTCCTGAACCGCTTGGACCTCCTTGTCCAATTGTTCCTTATATTCCTTCAACATATTTACCTTTTCTTCCTTTGTGAGGAAACTTCTCTCTCCGCACGCATACTGTTCACATAGTTTTTGGTAACACTTCATGTGTACCACCCCCTACTATCGGGTATACGATAGATGTATATAAGCTTATCGGTTATGCGATATTGGTTATGCGATATACCCAAAACGTTTATATACGTGAAATCTCTTCCAGAGGTATGAAGAAATGCTGCGACATGAAAGGCATGCTCAGTTTTATTTGTCTACGCTTGATCAGCAAGCAAGCAATGTCCGGGGAAGACATCAGGAAAGCACTAGAGCAAAGAAAAGGGACACGACCTAGCCCCGGCACCATCTACCCCGTACTGAAAAGCTTACAAGAGAGTGGCTGGATCATCATCATAAGCAAAGGTAAAGAGAAAAAGTACGAGTTAACCACCAAAGGAAGGCTAGCCGTCAAAGAAGCCACCAGGAAATTTGTAAGGATGTTTTGTGACATGAAAGGCGAGTTTTAGAAAGGTTTAAGAATAACTCAACCACAACACCGTAATGTCTCGAGTTGCAGTATTAGGCACAGACCCAAGAAAGGTAGCCAGTCTTGTTGCAGCCCTCAAAGCGGCAACCAACGCACCGGACGAGGTGGTAAGTGGCGACTACAAATCCGGCCCACAAGATTTTTTTGAGAAGCATGCTGACAGCTCAAAACCTGCAGAACCACAAGTAGGGCAAAGTATTGCCAAAATAGATGTTGCGGTGATGTACCTCAACGGAAGGAATGCAGAGGCTGCCGCAACCGTGGTGGAAGAGGCAAGAACGTTAGAGATAAAGATTGCTTACGTCGCCACCCAGGGCAAGACAGACGCCAACGGAGAGAAAGCCACCTATCTTAAGGGCACACCAACAAACATGGCCAAGCAAGTAGTAGGCCTGCTATAGACACGCCCTCAAGCTTATAAAGCGCTTGGGAATAGAAAGAGAATGCCAAAAATACTTGTTGTAGAGGCCGATCAAGGCGCCAATAATCTCCTAAGCAGCGCACTTTCTTTGGTAGGTGACGTCACCTCGGCTTTCAGCGTAACAGAAGCAAATCCTCAAGTATCCAGGAATGACATAGTCATCACCAATTACCACCTTACAGACGGCAAAGGAAGCGATATTATCATGGAAGCAGTAACATACGGTGTGCCGTACTTCCTGACCTCCGGAGACGGATTCGACATGATTGATCAAAATCCTGATTTGGGAGCTCACATCTTATGCAAGCCCTTTGCCATGAGCGACCTTCAGAAATTGGTAGCACACCGAATAGGAAATTTTGACAAATTCTACACATCCACCTTGCCGGTTGTGATGAGCTACACGCCAGAAACAGATGACCAACACCAAGCAAAGGTTGTCGTTGAAAATGCAGGCCTGGCAAGAGTGATTCCCGCCTCAGCAAACGATCGTTGGACAGGATTCGTAGATAGAATTGCTAAAACCCACATACCCCTCGCAGCCATCGTCTCCCACGCGAAAGATAAGGGCAATGCACAGCTAGCCGAGAACGTAGCACAAGAATGCCGCGTACCCTACATCTTACTTTCTGAAAAACCCGTTGAAGGATACGAAGTCAACACATGCGCCTTCCCACCCGGCCCAGACCTCGCCCAAGCTTTGGGAGAGAAACTCGCCCCTGTAGAGGCGCCTTTCTGAATACACTTAAAAACTCCGTCTCCTTAGCACGTTTATGACAACATTCTTCCTCATAGACACCCACTACACCATCGAAGCAGGCAAAGCAATCATCCACCTGTATGGAAGGGATGAGAAAGGAAAGCCAATAACGCTCAAGGACGAAAATTTCCAACCCTACTTCTATGTTCTTACTAAAGATCCAAAAGCCCTAGAAAAGTTGAAAGAAGAAGATTATCATGTCGTGAAAGTAGAGAAAGAAAAGAAATTGTTGTTAGAAAAGCCCGTAACCGCCTACAAAGTCACCGTCAACCTTCCCACCGCAGTACCCGTACTCAGAGAGTTAGCAAAAGAGGTTGGCGACACACTAGAAGATGACGTTCTCTTCACCAGACGATACTTGATAGACAAAGGACTCACCCCACTAGAGCTCGTACAAGCAGAAGTTGAAAACGACACCATCAAAAGCATCAAACCAGCACAGGGAGAGTACAAACCCAAAGCATTAGCGTTTGACATCGAAACCTACACGCCACCCGGAAGGATGGAGATAGACTATGACAACCCCATCATCATGATAGCGTTGTACGCTCCCGATTACAAAAAAGTGGTCACGTGGAAAAAAGCCAAAGGAGCAGAAGTGCTAGACAGTGAGAAATCAATGCTCGAACGTTTCGTCACCCTAATAAAAGAATACGATCCAGACATACTCACCGGGTACAACAGCGACGGCTTTGACTTGCCCTACTTGCTGGCAAGATGCAAAAAATTGAAAGTAGAGCTAGCAATAGGCAAAGACAACTCCAGCCCGATAGCAAAAGGAAGAACCCGACAAGAAGCAAGAATCATCGGCATAGCACATGTAGACCTGTACAAGTTCATAAGAAGGGTTCTAGGAAGAACTATGAAAACCCAAAGCTTCAGCCTAGACGCAGTAAGCAAAGAACTCTTGGGGAAAGGAAAGAAGGATGTTGACATAGCCAGCATAGGCACTGCATGGAATGCAGGAAAGATAGACAAGTTTGTTGAGTACAACCTCCACGACACCAAACTCACGTACGACTTAATGCACAAAGTGTGGCCGTCCTTGTTAGAGATGACCAAAATAGTAGGGTTACCTTTGTTTGACGCATCAAGACTAAGCTTCTCCCAATTCGTAGAATGGTATCTTATGAAGAAAGCGTTCAGCATGAATGAATTGTTTCCTGCAAAACCCGGCTACAAAGAACAAACAAGAAGAATGGGACAAAGAGCACAAGGAGGGTACGTGTTTGAACCAGAACCCGGCGTGTACGACAACATTGCGGTCTACGATTATAGAAGTTTGTACCCCAGCATCATAGTGTCGCACAACATCAGCCCTGGAACTGTCAACTGCGCCTGCTGCAAAGGAAAAATACCCGAACACGACATGCACTTTTGCAAGAAAAAACAAGGCTTCATCAGCGGCACCATCAAAGAACTACTCGATTACAGAACAAACATCAAAAAAGAAAGCCAAAAGAAAAAAGATGTCGTCCTAGAAGCAAGATCATACGCACTTAAAGTGTTGCTCAACAGCTTCTACGGCTATCTAGGCTTTGCCATGGCCAGATGGTACTCTGCACAGTGCGTAGAAGCGATAACCGCCTACGCAAGACATTACGTGAAGGACGTCATCGCCAAAGCAGAACAACAAGGCTTCACCGTCCGCTACGGAGACACAGACTCCTGCATGATAGAGTTGGGCAAAAAAACCACCAAGGACGCAAAAAAGTTCTTAGACCTTGTTAACAAAGACCTACCCGACCCCATGGAGTTAGAATTAGAAGACGTCTTCCCCGCCGGCATCTGGGTGGCCACCAAAAGCAGCACTACAGGAGCCAAGAAAAGGTATGCGTTGCTAGACAAAGAAGGCAACCTAACCATAAAAGGATTTGAGAGCGTGAGAAGGAACGCAGCAGTCATCGCAAGAAAAGTTCAACAAGAACTCCTCATGATAGTGTTGAAAGACAGAAACGAAAAGAAAGCGGTCAAACTAGTCAAAGATACAGTAGAAAAATTAAGAAAGAACAAGCTGCCCGTAGAGGAAGTCGTGATCAAAACACAAATACAAAAAAATCTCGACAAGTACGAAAGCATAGGACCACACGTCGCAGCAGGAAAGTTAATGGAAAAGAAAGGCATGACGGTGAAGAAAGGAACCTTAGTTGCGTACATCGTCAAAAAAGGTGAAGGAAAGATCAGAGACCGAGTAGAATTGGCCGAAGACGCCAAACAAAGCCAATATGACGGCGAATACTACATCTCCCATAGCGTCATCCCCGCAGTAGAAAACATTCTTCATGTGCTTGGCGTGAGCCCAGAAAGCATCACAGAAGCAACGCAACAGACAAGTCTGAAAGGGTTCTAATCTTGCACTAAGAAATCCTGCGCCGCCGAAAGGTAGGTCACGAGCAGCAATCCGTTTTCATACTTCATTGTTGCTATGATGTCGTGCTCCAAAGCATCATCTCCAAAACCGTCATCCTCTCCTCCGGACTCTTCAAAGATGCCTAGTTCTAGATGACCAAAAATTTGAGCCTCTTCAGCCGGAGCATATTTTCGACCTCCCACCAAGTTACCCACCACGAGGTCGTTCACTCTGGCCAAAACCTCCAAACCTTGGTGCTTAAGAATAAGAATTGCCGGGCTCAAGGCAAATCCTTCGCTCGCAGCATCTACTTTAGTGTCCCCCTCACAGAAACAACGATAAAAACTGGAATACCATAACATGCAGCAAAATGAAGAAACACGTAATAAAAAGGTTACGTAAGCAAAACAAACTCACCATTTCTCACAGTCTTGATCACTAAAGGTTTTGCAACCTCTCCATACTCGTCAAACGTGGTCGTGCCAGAGACGCCCGCATAATCCTTGACAGCGTACAGGTAGTCCCGCATGCAGTCACTCTCTCCCTTGCAGGCTCGCAATGCCTTGCCCACCAGCATGGCGCCATCGTAAGCAAGCGCATCAAAGGCCGCAGCCTTCTCACCATATTTTGCCTCGTACTTGGCCTGGAAGGTTGCAACAACAGGATCTCCACTATCAGGATCAAACGCAGGATTGGTATACAAAACGCCTTCAGCGTGCTTGCCAGCAACCGTTAGCATTTCAGGCACCTCAAAGCCAAGTGTGCCCACGATGGGAACATCCCACTCCATCTCTCGTACCTGCTTCACCACCATCTCAGCTTGCTGTCCGCCAACGTACAAAACATCAGGGTCTCCTTGTTGTGCCTTGAGTACAGGCGTTCGGTAGTCTATCTCGCCTTTGTCATAGGGTTGGGAGGTGAGCACCTTGCCACCGAGTGCTTCGAATCGTTTAGTAAATGCATCTCGATACCCCACACCGTTATCTTGGTTGATGAAAAGAATGGCTGCTTTTCGCTTTCCAAGCACGTTGTAGGTATGCTCCGCCATCTGGACACCGTGAGGTCCTCCAGACACTCTGTTGCGGAAGATGTAGTCTCCCGCGTCCTTCAATGCAGGCACAGAGCTTACAGTAGCCATCATGACCATTTTGTTTTCTTCAGCTATAGGAGCTACCGCCATCGCTGAGCTTGAACAGGTAGGGCCGATGAGTGCGTGGATGTGGTCAACAGCAACCAATTTTTGGTAGGCAGCAATGCCTGTTGGAGGATCACACTTACCATCATCATGCAAGACCCGAATCTTAACTCCAGGTTCAAGGTTCAAGTCCTCAACAGCAAGATCGATACCTTGTCGGACACGATTAGCAATAGACGCAACATCACTCGTCAACGCTTGTATGCTCCCTATAGTGTATACTTCTTCTGTTTGATTGTTGATGCTTGTGCCGATCAACCATACGAGAAAAATTAGGATAATAATGAGGGATGTCCATCCTTTCCATTTCATAACATCTCAAAAGCTGCCAAGCCATTAATAGGTTGGTATATGCGAAACTATTCTACCGTGACGCTTCCGGTCATGCTTGGGTGGAGGCCACATACGTAGTCGAATGTGCCTAGCTCATCCTGCAACGAGTCATCTGCCACCACGGTAAAGGTGCTTCCAGGAGTGATGGTCGGACTGTCCACGCCTACGTCTGCGCTCACCACGGTGTGCGGAACAGTGTCCTCGTTGACCCATTCTATCGTGGTACCTGGAGAAATAGTCAGTGAGGACGGGATGAACTTGAAGTCTTTGATAGTGACGGTGACTTTGTTCCCACCCGCAGGCGTGCCACCAAGATCTACATCGAGGTCCAGATCAAGATCTAAATCCAGGTCTAAGTCATCTCCCCCATTGGGTGCAGGGCTCTGGGAAGTGTCTGGAGCTACACCATCAAGACCGTCGAAATCATCAAAGTTGAAAGAGTCCAGATCGAAGTCGTCCTCCAATCCTCCAAGGTCTAGACCATCGTCCAATCCCAAGCCAAGGTCGGACTCTAGATCATCACTTAGCTCCGGTATCGGCTCCTCAATAGGGATGGGATCCTGGGCCTCAGGAATCTCTTCTTGCGTCACCAAAGGCGTGGTGCTTAGCTCATCATCACTGATCGTGCCTAAAGGCAGATCATCGCTCTGTGCTTCATCCACTGGCGTAAACGTGTCAGGAGTCTCAAACGTGGCGGTAGATTCTTCGCTCAAATGCTCATCAAATGGCCTGTCTTGCAATTCAAGTTCTGGAGCACTCGAAAACATCATCATCGTGAAGAAAATACCCGCTCCAGCAAACAGCAAGCATACGATAAGCAAGCTCAGGAGTATCGCAAGAGTATGATTGGGCTTGAGCGCTTTGGCAATGTCTGCCTCGGGATAGTATTGGGCCAGAAAGGTTTTGAGCTGGTCTGGAGTGTAGCCTTCCTTCAAGCGAGCGGCGATATACTCCTTCAGCTGGTCCCCCATGGAGCAAAACCAAGACTTCCAGTATAAAATGGTTTCTTTTATAAAAAGAAAAAAATCCTCGCCTAAGCGAGGAATTCTTGTACTAACATCTTACGCGTGTACTCACAGTGGACTGCACGGTGTTCTAGAACATCAGCGTACATGTCACCCTTCTCTGGGTTGGTGTAAGGCACGTTGATGCATCCTTCCTGGTAGCCAGCTTCCTTCAATGTGGGAATGGCTCCTTCTTGAGCGGTAGTGTGCAACTCTCCTTGTGCGTTCACAAACGCAACAGTTCCGTTGTTGTAATCATACGCACCTATGATGCAATCACCATTATGGTTAGTTATTACGTACTCTGGAACGATATACTCTCTAGTGGGTGTCTCTATGTGATCTCCTGCAAGACAGACAGTTTCTAAATCAACCTCTTCGACTTTGGGTGCCACTATGTCACCATGTATCAACCAAGGGTTGTAGTGTTTTACTTTTTGTTTCATTCTAAAATCCTCCATTTAGTATTCTTGGCAAGATGTTCTAACACTTCAGCGCGCTTGTCGCCTTCGGTTTCTCCATCGGTGTACGGTACCCTAATTGTTGCCTTTTGATAGCCCGCATCTTCTAATTTAGCCACAGCGTCATCTTGCGCAGTAACGTGGAATTCCCCGTTAGCCTTCACAAACGCGACCATTCCCTTGTTGTAGTCATACTTACCTATGATGCCCTGCCCATCGTGGTTGGCTTCTACTTTCTTCGGAACGGCATACGCAGTACCTGGTGTCTCTATACAATCTCCTGCAAGACAGACAGTTTCTAACTCAACATCCTGGACTTCCGGAACCCCTATGTTGCGGTCCCTTATCCCTGGGTTGTAAAATAGTAATCGTGTTTTCATTCGAAAATCCTCCTTTTAGTATAAAGGGAGGCAGGGTTGCTGCCTCGCCTATTGTTGGTACTCCTTCAAAGCCTGCTCCTTCTGGTACTGGTGCTCTTTTTTCTCCTGAATTTCCAGGTCTATGTTATGATTGATCCAATTGACCATTCCACACAGATACACAACAGTACAAGTACTAAACCCTACAGGAAAGTTGTACTTCTGCATCTCATCAGGAACTAATTCAGCGTATTGCTGTATGATGACTCCTAACGTGATAGGTAACGCGTTAGCCAACGCAAAAGTACCCATGTTTCCCACAAAGTCGTTGAACTTTTGATAGAGTCCTCTCGGCTCAAAGTCTTCCAATGTTTCGTCTATGTTTTGATTGTTCATCTTCATCACCTAAAGAAAGAGGGGCTTGGAAGCCCCATAGATCCTTAGTTTATACAATATATATTTACTATTCCTGTAAGCACTGTTCAAGATACCGTTCGTACATTTGATCGATTTCTTTGTCGCGTTGCAGTCTGCAGTCCATCTGTCGTTGATAGATTTGGCGTTCTTGCCGTTTATACTCGACAAAGTGCAGCACGTTGTCTACTAAGTCATACAGTTTTTGCACTCGTTGGTTTACCATTTTGCTCACCTCAAGGATAGGAAGGGTTAGAGAGCCATATACTGTCTGTTCATATAATATATATTTAAGAAAGATTTTTATACTCTTAAGAGTAAAAACCATAAAATGGCAAGAAAACTCGTCCAACTAGGGCCCACCAGTCTCGCTATGACCCTACCTAAAAAATGGGTGGACCGCTTCAACCTTTCCTCAGGAGATGAGGTCACTGTTGAAGAAAAGGATACTTGGTTGGTGGTGAGCACAGAAGCAAAGACAAGCACGGAAACTACCGTCTTTGACTTTGAAGGATTGAAAAATAAAGCGATGAACCTATTGCTCAGCGCAGCCTACAAACAGGGGCTCACAGACATAACCTTGATCAATCTTACCAAAACACAAAAGAAGGACGTGCAACATGCACTATCCTCCTACATAGGGTTAGAAAAACTGGACACCGGACCGTCGAGTATGCGCTTGGTGGATGTAAGCAGGCCCGCAGAAGAACTCATAGACAAGGCCCAGCAACAGATGATGTGGAAGCTATTGAATATGTTTGATGAGACCATCAATGGCATGAAACCTGACGATTTGCACCAGCTAGACATGGAAGTTAATCGATTGAGTTGGTTTCTGCAGCGTTCCATAGCCGTTTTTTACGCAAGAAGTCAAGAATTGTTCATGATGTTTGAGGAAGCAGGCATTCTTGAAGCGTTGGGCGACACACTCAAGACCTACAACAGGAATGTAAAAACAAAGCCAAAAGCGCATAAAGTGCTGCTAGGAGAACTCAAGAAAGCAGTTGAGGACTTGCAAGCGTTCCGTTCCAAGCCAAGCATGGAGCGGATGCTGTCCACAAGAGACAGCATCAAGAAAATTAAGTTAAAGGTGAGAGGCCATCCCCTTGCACAGATTGCGCAGACAGTGGATGACCTCCTCGAGTCAGTGGTTGCGTTGAAGATTACCGAGCTAAGTTCTGCTTGATCTTCTTCTGTCTTGCGACAAGATCGAAATGGATCTCTTACAATTCCAGCCTATAACACACTTCCTCAGGTCCTTCTAGATCTTCATTGATCCAGGCAATCTCTACCTTTGTACCCTCAACCTTCATGCCCACCTTGTTGTAGCCCCACAAGTCCTTGCGGTCCTCGCTTTGGTCGCGCTGGTGGCGCGTGATGATCTTAAGACTATTACATTCTGTGAAGTCCTTCTCACCTAGCTTTCTGTGGTAGACGGCCACCCAGTCAGTCCACTCTACACCGTGACGTTGGAATTTGTGGTAGTGCTGGTGCCAGCGTGCTCCAACAATGTCATGCTCGTCTGTGCGTACGTAGCAGACATCTTGGACCACTGCCCTGCTTTTCTCTACTGTGTCTCCCCACTCTTGCGGTTGTAGAAGCGGTTCTATTCCTTCTGCGAGTATGCAGATTTTCTTCATTTTTTCGTCCATTGTTATCTCCTAGAGTCCCCTCTAGAAGAATACAAAAGGAAACAACACCCATAACGGTTAGTATGAACAAATATATACGCAAAACACGAACAAAACGTGTGACCTCCTTCCTGGACTAAAGTCCGGGGCTTCCAGGAAACATCTGGAACAGTTCCTGCTTCATAGACTGACTTGCCCCGAAGGGTAGAGGTCCGGTCTCCACAGGCGTGAATTCGGGCAAGTCCTGCCCTACTAAAATAATAAGTATCTACGTAATGTTTTTGGGAGCAATTTCAGCATTCCTGTTTATCCTAGTTTTTTTGCCATTGGATTCATTCTCGGTTAATATCTCACATCTTCCATCACCTCTAAACACCGTAAGCGTTACTCCCTAATAAGCGCTACGCGACCATGTCCAGTGTCCAGCGGTTATCGACGAGAAAAACCGGAAATATTCCGGAAATCGCGATTCATCCCACGCACTAAAGTGCGGAGATTTCTCACTTAGAAAGGCTTAAATACTCACCACTTGTCTTAGCCGTATGCGAGTTGATTGTCTTCATTGAGGCTCAAAAACTTCTTCTAACTAGACCATGGTGGCTGTGGCGTAATGGTAGCGTAGAGGCTTGTGGAGCCTCTGGCCCGGGTTCGATTCCCGGCAGCCGCCCTCGAGGTGCACAATGCCCAAAGGAATGAAGGATTATTATCCAGAGGAAAAAGCAGTACGCGAAAAGATGTACGCGACCTTCAAAGCCAGGGCTAAGGCCTACGGATTCCAAGAGGTAGAGATGCCAGTCATGGAAACCATAGAGAATCTTACTGCAAAAAGCGGGCCAGACAAGAAATCCCAAATATTTGTGCTAGAGAAAAGAAGCAACGAACAGCTAGGGTTGAGATTTGATCTAACCATACCCATGACAAGATTGTTTGTGGCCAAGCAAAAAGAATTGCCCAAACCCGTAAAATGGTTCTGCGTAGACAAGAACTGGAGGTATGAAGCTCCACAAAAAGGAAGATTAAGAGAGTTCTACCAGTTTGGCGTAGAAGTGTTTGGTTCAGAAAGTCCACGAGTGGACGCAGAAGTGATCAATCTGGTTATTGATTGCATGCAAGCCTTTGGCATAACAGAAAAAGACGTTGTCATGAAAGTCAACAGCAGAAAATTGTTAGAAGGGTTGTTGCAAGCATTTGTTCCTCCAAAGAAAATGGTGGAAGTCATAAGAGCTATAGACCAAGCAGAGGGTAAAGAAGAAGGCACGCTCAAACAAGCACTCAAAGATATTGGGGTAGAGAATGATGAGATCATCAAACTAGCAAGCATCAAAGGAACCATGCAAGAAGTTGCATCCCAAATAGAAAATTGTGACATTACTGAAGAAGGAAAGGAAGAGTTAGAAAAAATGAAGCAAGCCTGTGCTTTGATACCCAAAGAATGGGTAGAAGTCAATCTAGGCCTTGCAAGAGGACTAGACTACTACACCGGCATCGTCTTCGAAGCGTTTGACAAAGCAGGAGACCTACGAGCGCTAGCAGGAGGCGGCAGGTATGATGCCCTAACCACCTTACTAGGAGGCGAAGACACTCCAGCTACCGGATTTGGGTTTGGCATACTACCATTTAGCATTTACTTAGAAGAAAAAGGATTACTACCAAACACCGGCTTTGTCATCGAATACTTTGTAGCACCAGTAGACGAAGCAGTCGTTCCCGAAGCATTCAGAATAGCAGAAAAACTACGCAAAAAGTTCAACGTGGAAGTGGATCTCTCTGGAAGGAAGCTCGGCAAACAGTTTGAATATGCTGCAAGCATCGGTGCTAAAAAGATCATCGTTGTAGGCAGCAGAGATCTTGAGAAAGGTTTAGTCACAGTAAGAGATCTTGCCAAAGGCAAGGAAGAACAAGTCAAGGTTGACGACCTAGGATAGTACAATTTTATAAGGCATCCAAGACCAAAACGTCCATGCGAGTATATTTCGGATCACTCATACGACCTACAGAGCAGGGAGACCAAGCCGCGGTAATTACCGAAGTAGACGGAGAACGCAAATTCTACAGGGAAGAGCCTGGCAGCGATGATTTTATTCGCCTTACCGAGATATACGACGATAAAGAACCAGTCATACGCGTGTACACAGGTGTAAGACGCGGAATGCTAGAACATATTGGCCAAAAAAGATCCACCTGGCAACCTGACCAAGCACCCACCATGAAGGCAATTGACGCCTTGGTTTCTGCTAGCACTCCCCCTCCAACGTTCGTGGGAGGCCACATTAAG
The DNA here is from genome assembly GCA_030750765.1 of Candidatus Woesearchaeota archaeon. GTDB lineage: Archaea > Nanobdellota > Nanobdellia > Woesearchaeales > ARS49. Next base: position 161,150 of record JASMHM010000002.1, read on the forward strand.
GACGAATATCGCGGAGATCACACCTTACTCGTGTTTGAAGCAGGAACTCAGTATGCAATCATCCACGGCCCACAAGGAGGCGGGCTAGTACGCGGTGCAAGCTTTGCAAGATCCGACATGGTCCGCGCTTACCTGGGTGTTGATGCATCCAAAGTAGAAGGATTCTCAGGTGTTTTCCCAGTAGCCAGAATGTCGCTGACCGCCTTGGATGGCGAACTTGTTAACCCCTCCTTTGAAAAAAGGATTCCTGCTGATCTAGCCTAACCAAACTCTTTTTCCACAAACGAGTTTTTCCCAAAATGTTTATTAACGATGCTCTATTTCTGGTCGCATGCGGGATGAACCAGAGCACGAGGTCTTTGGAAGGGATATTGCTTTTGAGGATATTAGGGAAATCAAAAGGGTCTTCCAGCCTTCAATGTTGAACTCTTCAAGCTTCTTTAATCCTGCCCCCATGAGAGAAGCGGTCCGCGAACTTTGTGGATGGGGCTCACAAAAGATTTGGGTTTATTTTAGAAATATGGGCATTAATATTGAATCCAAAGACAGAAAGGAAAATTGGTGGGATACCTTTAAAGACTTCTCAGGGAGAGTGCAACATTTTCCAGCAGGTTCTGAGTTGGAGTATTGGTATGGGCCGTCTGGAAACGCATCTTCCTCTCCTGAATTCAACGAAGACAGTCCCCCATATCAGGCGTTTGTAAGACTGTTTGACAAGGCTATCCAAGGATTTTCGTGTTTTGTGTCAATGACGATCCGAACACCGTGAATTTTTCTTCTATAAGAAACAATTATGAAACTGTGAAACCAGGAGAACCATTTTTTCATGACAACAAAACTTTGTGGGTAGGAGATTCAGATGTTTTTGTGGATTCTGCTAGAATATTTCACCAGGCAGTGGATAGAATGGGAAGAACTGACTACGGTGTTGATAAACCCAAAGATTGGGGAGTGCAAAGAAGAGAGGTCAGGATTGTTTGCCCACATAGAGGCGCCCTAGTAGGAAGCTTGTATGGAACCGACAGTGTGACCTTTATGGTCGATAATTCTTCCATGGAAGAGATGGTCCGCAAACAGACAGAAAGAAGAGCCCACATTAGAAGTATTCGTTCTGCGTAGTAATCAGCATCCCGCAAAAGAAGCAGTTCTTAGTCTCGAGAGTTTCTAGTTAAAAAATTAGATGTTGTTTAGTGGGGTTTTAAAGTAATCCCTCAATTGCAGTTAGAGAAAATGAAGGATATTAGCCAGCCCGTGGAACATTTAGAATCATTGGCACAACAGTTTGAGTTACCTGGTGGTAAAGAGGCCCTCACATCTGCTGTACAATACATGCAAGATCTGATGGGCGTGCAAGGTAATTTTACTAGATACTCTATTTCTGTTGAGCACGATGATAACGGATTAAGCGCCATGTCAATGCAGATCTTCTTCATGACGGACTCACCTGATGGCGAGGGCCAGACTGAGGATTCTGTGCATCAGAACGTTTACAAAAGAGAGTAAACAATCAAGTGATTATTTACTCCGGAAATCTTCCGGATGAAATGCGCAACGCATATAAAGGGTAAAACCAAGAAGACATGTATGGAACATCGTGAAAGCATGTGGCACTACACCTTCTATTTTTCATTAGGCGTGCTAGCAGTGTGGACTATCTTGAAGGTAGTAGGCGTCATTAACTCTCCCGCATGGCTGGAGACAGGGATTCCTGCCGCAGGGGTCATCCTGGCAGGACTCTCCATGTACCAAAATCTCTTGGACAAAATGCACGGTAACGAATTCAAAATTCTGGCAGTAAAACTACAGTTGGAACGACTGTCCCTCGATCATGTCAAGCTCAGGAATTACTGCCAAAAGGGTTTCAGCAGTTTGAAAAGATAGTCACTTCTTGAACTCTTCATAAAGAAAAGAAAAATAGAGGCTTAAGCCTCGTATGGGTGGTGTCATCACAACATATCTATGCCCAATTCGTCACTAAACACTTTAGTGCGGGGCGTTGCCTGACTGGGGTTTGCCTTGCCAAGAATCCAAGGACTCTTCACTCCGGTGACTATCGTCATCACCATGAGTTTGGACTTCATCTCTTCCATGATTCTGGCTCCCCAGATCACGTTAGAGTCTTCATCCATTTTGGCAGTTACTAACTCTCCCACCGTGTTGATCTCGTCAAGGGTTAGATCTGGACCGCCAACAACCTGGATCAGCGCACCGGTAGCTCCGGTGTACTCGATATCCAAGAGCGGATTACTCAAAGCACCTTTCACTGCTTCTTCCACTCTGTTGTTTGTGTCACTAACGCCTACACCAATGGCTGCCACTCCACCGTTTGTCATGATTGCCTTGACATCTGCGTAGTCAAGGTTGACCAAACTAGGTATGGCTATGGTTTCGACGATTCCCTTAATCATTGTTGCAACCAACTCGTTTGCTACGGCAAAGGCTTGTTGTACTGGTAAGTTACCAGCTATCTTTACCAAGCGGTTGTTGTCCACAACAATCACCGTGTCTGCAACGTTTCTCAACTGTTGTAGACCAAATTCGGCTTTGTCAATGCGTGCTCGTTCAATGTTGAACGGCATGGTCACCGTGCCAATAACGATAGCACCGTTTTCCTTCACTACTTGCGCAATCACTGGGGCTGCGCCAGTTCCGGTTCCACCTCCCATTCCCGCACATACAAATACCATATCACTCCCACGTAACACCTCTCGTAGCTGCATTAAGCTCTCTTGCGCAGCTTCTGTTCCCTTGTTGGGAAAACCGCCGCACCCAAGACCGCGGGTGATCTCTCTGCCGAGTAGAATTTTCTTATCAGCTTCTGTAATGTCCAAGTGTTGCTTGTCTGTGTTGCACGCGATGACTTCTGCACCACGAATGCCTTTCTTATACAACCAACTGATCATATTGTTACCGCCGCCTCCGACGCCAACCACTTTAATGTTTGCATGACCGAATTCGGTCGCTTCTTGAGCTTGCTGCTCCTGTTCTAACGCATTTTCAACTATTAGATCCATGCTCTGATTCCTCCTCTTTTATGAGCGTAAAAAGGGCTCTCCAGTTTTGGATGGGGGTTTGGTAGAAACAACGTGGAGAGCCTGTGAGCATCAATTGCGTCTTGCGACGCAATGTCACTAGTATAGTAGTGTGGTAATATCACACTTCCGTATACTGATGTATGGGATGACCCCACCCATATTTAAACGTTTCTATTTTTAAGCAAAACACCAGGGATCATGTTCTAGTGGCAGTAAACTGACCTTAGCCGCCAGATGTAGTGCTCCGTCAGGTGACAAGGAGGTACAAAATTTTATATACAGCGAGCATCTTCCCACACCTAGTATGGTTATCTTGTTTGATCGCTTCAACCTGCCGCCCAACGTGTTCGAGTTAATCTTTGCTACAGAACAGCAGATTATCGTCGCGAAAGAATTGGTCAAGTACATTATAGGGAACAAGGGTGAAATAACAAAAACAGAGATGAGTGTTTTTGCCACTAAACTCCACGACGGAGATTACGAAGCCGTTCTTGACCGCGGACAGTACAAAGGGAAAGAAGTCAAGCTAAGTTACAACAAACGCCAGTTCTATGATAGGATATTAACGCCCATGAAAGCCATGGGTCTTGTAGAGTATGACTTATACAAAAAGACGTACAAAATTAGTGTACACTTCCAATCAGACATGATGAAGATAGGCATCATGTGGAAGGAAGAGTTAAGAAGACTAGGTGTCTAGGCCTCGTCTTCCGGTTCCCAATCTTCTTCTCCGGGCATGATCATCACCCCGAGGATAGAATAAGAGCATAGTATTTATGTTTTATGGATCCGGAAGGTTTTCCAAGTTACAGGCGAAAAACATATAAAGGATAAAAACATCATATGTTTAACATGGAGTTAAACAAAGGTACGGCACGAAAGCTTGGCGGCAGCCTAGTTGTGGCCATCCCCTCTGGAGTGGTACGTCAGGAAAGCATACATCCTGGAGACCAGATAACCTTCACAGTCAAGAAGCAAAAAAAGAGTTTCCGTGGCGTGCTCAAGGGAATCTCGGACTTCAAAGAAGAGGACAAGTTCTTCCATGACTAATATAGTTGTGGACGCGTACACGTGGATCCATTACTGCAGAGATGGTAAGTACGCAGAGATCATCGAAACATACCTGCTCAAAAACACCTGTTTCACCTCTAGTATTACTGTGGCGGAGAGCGTGAGTAAAGTGCTCCGAGAGGGAGAAAGCCCTCGGCCACTGATAGAAGCTATCCATGCACTGTCGCAGGCGGTGCCTTTCGACGAGGCGCTCGCCGAGGAAACAGGAAGATTCCATACTAGTATGAGGAAAAAAAGAAAGCATTTTGGTCTAGCAGATGCAGCACTGTACTGTACTGCCAAAGGGCTTAAGGCACGCATTCTTACGAACGATCATCATTTTGCTGAGTTTAAAGAAACAATACTTCTAGAGAAAGAAAAATAAGAAGGGAAGGCTTTACGCCTTACCCAAAATTTTATACATCGTGCAATCGCACTTTGTGCAGACGCCCTTTGCGGCCTTCATTTTGACTTTTCCCTTCATAATTACTTCCTTAACGTCTTTCATCTTGCGATTAGTCTTGCATCGCATGCATCTTCCTTCAACATCCATAGATATCCACCTCAAGACTTAACCAAGACTAAGACTATTTAAAATTAACGCTTATTTAAGGCATGTAAAGACTTCGTAAGTCTTACTCTCGCCCCGATCTACCTATTGGCAAATCGTCCTTACTCTCAGCGAGAGAATGCCACTCAACGCTAGCTCTTGAAGGAGCACCCACGCTGACTGCTAACGTTTCAATCTTTGCATGGAGCTGTTCCCATTCAGAAGGATGGCTCGTTCCTTGGATTTGTAGGTAGGTACCTCCACGACATTCCTCAACTCTAGCCTCAACACCCGAAGGCGTCATAGGCACATCCCCATCCCACGGCAATCGTCGACCATAATTACAACCCGTTGGTCCCTTAGTCCCATAAACATCACCTAATGCCACGTCTGGGAATACAACGTTCTGCATGGAAAAAGCAACTTGTTCTGGCTTAAGGATCATAAGATCTCTCTGCCTTGCTGGCTTAAAAAACTAACTACTCAGGACTGTTAACGAACACGTTGTGCTTTTCCTCGCCCCAAAGTTCGCTGAGTACGCGTTTCACAACTATCTTTTGTGGGTCAGGCATTAAGTGTACTCTTGAGCGTAGGTCAGCAAAGTTGGCGAACTCTTTCTCGTCTCTTTCTTGGATGATGGCCCACATGTGCTTTTTCCCTAGTCCTGGAAGTAGCTCTAACTGGTGCATTCTGGTAGTCAAAGGTTGTGCTGTGTTGAAGAAGCTCACAAACCGTTCTTGACCTTTGCTGACCATGTCTTGGACTACAAATTCTACCTCTTTTCTACCACTTGCGGTAAGCTTTTCAGAGTCTAGCTTGCCAACTATGTGCTGTACTTTGTCGCGTTTGCCCTCTCCAAGATAGATCTCTTCTAGAGGTTGTAAGAAAGCATCCTTCTTTGCGGTCAACTCTAGGAGTGTAAAATGTTTCTTACCTATAGCTTGGATTATGGCTTGTTTTCTATGACTAGGTGTAGGATCGTTGGGGTAGCCGTTCGGCAAGAAGTCTAGTACTATAGCCGTTTCTTCCCTCGCTGATTTCTCTTCCATACCCCTTACTCCTATTCATGTTGTTATTCAAGAGTCATAGTCGAAGCTTGTATATAAATATGTCGATGGAAATGGAGGGGTTAATAAAGGCGCGGTCACTTGCCCATACTATGTCTTCCACCATACGCTTGACCACGCAACATCATTCCACTCTTGACCAAGAGACTCGATTGGTGGCGGTGAAGGAGGTCGTAGACATCACCCAAGATTGGGGAACAGTATTGTTCAAGCCAGAAGGATTGTTTATCAACAGGCGCCCTTGCGATTTTGCCGTGATTGCCCACGAAAAGCGGGTGAAGGCACCAGGATTTGTGGACGTACCCTTGCTCAAGGCGAAGGGCGACGACCTTGTCTCTGCCGCTCTGGCATGTGAGCCAGACCACCAACGAACAGGGGCGGAAGTATTCTTGGTGCGCTCTCCTGGAAATCCCCGCCCACAAGTGTACTCGCGACAGGAAAAATGCGGCAATGCTTCTTACAAACCTCTCACCCTTCTTCATTCTACCATAGAACAACTGTGTGCTAAGAGACCTTCGTTGGAAGCAGACTTGCGCGCGGTTGCACCTCTAGGCCACGAGGTAGACTTTATCCAGTATGTCTGACGTGTGCACATACACGTTGACACCATGTCTTCTTCGTAATTCAATCGCAATCTCTCTCAAACCGGCATCGTTGGAGAGTATGATGGTTTGCCTTGAGCCTCTTTGAAGTGCGCGAGCCAACAGGTACAGATCTGCGCCTTGCTTCATGGCACCCCATGTTTCCTTTGTCGGTCCATGACTCTGCTCCCAAAGGCCGTGGATGATCTTTTCTTGTTCAGGAGTCAGCGTGACCTGTAGCTCAGTAGAAAGTCGCTGTAGTTCTTGGACAAACCATCGTTTGTCCCTGATTCTCCACCCTTGGTGTTCCATCTCCTTTTTCACCCTGCCAAGCAGCACTAGTTTTCTTGGTTGAAAATCAAGCGTGAACTTGGTTGTGTCTTTCTTTTGCATGGACTCTTGACAACGGTCCATGAGTACGTTGGCGAAGTCAGTGTCCAAGAGAAACTCTACGTCCTCTCCAACGCCCCACTGCTCAAAGTCCTCCCCAAAGCTTAAGGATATGTTTATTGGTGTATCCGGGTTGTTGGCTAGGCCTTCGTATGCCATCTCCAAGGCCTCCTGAATGGTGGACAATAAGAAGAGTTCTTTCTGTGCATGCGCGAGCAGCGTGTTAAGGTTGTTGGAACGCTCAAGTTTGGTGAGAGTCTTGTCGGTGAGCGTGACTTTGAGCTCTGGAATGCTTGGTTGTGAGGCCCAAGGTCCTTCGTCAAGATCCTTGGCGGTTGATCGCAGCATTGCCACCTCCTCTTTGATGACCTCCTTTGAGGCCCAACTGTTTGCGAGCGTTATCACGTTAGCCAAGAACCTTTTTTGTTTCCTGGAGGGGGTTGCACCCACGGACGCCCACATAATGCTGACGGTTTTAAACTCAGTTTCTATCCCCGAATCAAAAGTCGCACCCCCCTTTGTCAGAGCATTTGTCAGCTTTCCTCTGAGGACACGCATGACGCCCACGCGTGCTCCGATTTCCTGGGTGACCTCTTCTAATGCAATTGTGATGAGGTTGTATTTTTTGGTGTCTACCACTTAGAGGGGGCAGATTGAGAACTACTTAAGTTTTTGGTTTTACCGCGACGACTGCCTCAGCAATCTTTTGGGTGTGCTCTTTAGAAAAGGTTACATTGTAGCAAGATAATACTACTTTTACTTGTTCGGGTGTTAAAGGACAAGAATCAATAATTTTGTGTGCAAACACATCCTTCCATCTAGGAATGCCTATCTTTTCTAAACTTTCAATCAACGTGTTTGCTTCTTTCACGCTGAGCAGACAGGTCTCTGCGTGCTCTAGTGTTTTTTGTGCTCTGAAATTCAGCTCGCCATTCTTTTGCACCTTTTCTAGTGCTTCGCGTACGAAGGGCAGGCTTACTGGATTTTCGCTAATTATTTGATCTTTCATGCTTTCCTCAAATGTACTGGGTGAACGATTAACATTTTTGGCTTGTTCAAGTCCTTAACAGCAACAGTGTAGCACTTTCCTCGCTTGCCATTAACTGTGCCTATTCTTCCATGGAATCTTCGGTGGTACAAGCTTCCTTGTACTGCAGGTTCTGCTTTTAACACCACTCTGTCGCCAACTTTGAAGTCGGCGAAGAATCTGGCGATGCTTATCTTTCCTCGTTCTCTCACATGCTTTCTCAAGATGTGTCGAGTTTTTCTGCGAGATCCGCCTGTGCGGTTAACCATGTACTCATAAAAAGCGAGCGTGTTTATAAAGCTTACCTACTGGTCAATCTGCGTACAGCACTGCTTTCTGGTGGCGGATACCATTCCCCAGATCCTAGTCTTCGCTGGGTGAAGTTGCTTTCTTTCTCTATAACTTCCATACGCTGAGTGTACGCACTCGCCTTTTGTAGTCGTGCAGCCTTGTACTCATAGGGTTTGAAGGAAGATTCTGCAGGGTCTGTGGTGTTACTCTTCACTCCGAGATCCTTATAGATATACCTGTACGACCCTCTATTGTCAATGCCATAATAAGGAGTTCCCATTTGGTTGACATTCTTGCCACCCTTAGCTCTGCTGAACGTGTCCCAGAACACAAACTGGCCTTCTGTCTCTGAGATCGTGACGAATAATAACCCCATGCTGGCGATGGCTATCATGCCAAACACGGCCATCAACTGTTTCATGCCAGTTTTTGAGGCCTCCACCTATATAATAGTTATCACTCGTATACTCTAACCCCCAGGTTCGGGAATACAAAAAATTTATATAGCAAGGAGATTACTACCACACAAACAGAACACTTTCGGAGGGTACACAATGGGCATTTTTGACAGTTTAAAAGACAAACTCGGGGGAAGCAATTTCGACGAGCTGGAAGCAGAAGAAGAATACTTAGAATTAGACAACGCAGGAGCAATTGACAAAGGTAAGATCACGGTTCACCCGTTTCTCTTAGAAGAATTTGATGACATTAAGGGAGTTCTTGACAGCTTACGAGCAGGACAGACTATTGCGCTCGTAAACATCAAGCCTCTCAAGGATAGAGATCTTGTAGAGTTGAAAAGAGCCATCAACAAGCTCAAGAAAACCACTGACGCTATCGAAGGAGAGATTGCAGGCTTTGGAGAGGACTACATCGTTGTCACGCCAAGCTTCGCAACAATCCATCGAAGTTCTAAGCAAGTCAAAACTGTGAAAGAAGACGACACGGTTGCTGCTGAATAATTATTCGTGATACTGATCTGCGATAGCTGCTGCTAATTTTGGACGAGTCTGCTTTAGCTGTTCTCGCAAGTTTGTACTTCGAAGGCCAGTTTGCGATGCCAGTGCCGCATCACCTAGATCAAAATCCTTAAAGTCCCAAATCTTGAGTCTCTGCTCCCAGATCGCGCTTTCCTGAGGACCTAACCCTGCAGATTTGTACAAATCAGAGCGGTTGATATCGTGAATTTCGTCGTCAGTTAGTGTGGTGGCTAGGGGCCCAACAGAACCTCTTACTCCAAACAACAAGCACAACAGTTTTCTGTTGGTCAGATACTGCTGTGAATCTCCTGGCCTTGCCAATCTGCCAAAGCACCTTAAGGCATATTCCTTGTTTGCTTCCTGAAAACCACCTAGGATTCCCCCCATAGGTCGGTTATCGGTGAATACGTGCAGATCTCGAGCGTCTTGCTTTGTGAAAAAATACGTAGCCTTCTGACTAAGAGCATGGTCCATAGCTTCTAGGGCGCGTCTGCGACCTTGCTGTCCTTGGAATCTGCCGTTGGTACGATACTGCCACTCCTTTGTTTTTCCAGGACACGCAAAATCAACCAGCGCATACAAAGAGTTGTCAAAGACCTCCCTCAGCTCACGTTCCAGTAAGGTAGACAAGGATTTTTGGGTGACCTGCACTGCAAATTCGTCCCAAGTGCAACTCTTCTTGTTCTTAAAATCACGCAGATGCTTGGCAAGACGGAGCCTGTAGAAGCGATCGGTTAGCGGAACACCACCTTCCTCATCTTTGAGGTCGGGGGCGTTTTCCTCAAAGATCGCACCAAACTCACGAATGACCTCCACACGCAACTTACGACAGGCTATGCCATACTCAATCGCGTATGCCTCGGGGTTTTCTATCTCAGGCCGCCCATCGAGGTGCCATTCCAGAGCAGTCTTTTGACTCTTGCTGAGGGTGACCCGCGTAAGCATTTCCTCGGCCATGCTGACGTGCTCCCCTAAGTGCTGAGAGCCTGTGGAAGCGTGACTAGGAAAGAGTGTGCTATCATTATCAGTGATGCGTACGAGCATGGCGACGATTTGTCGGTGTCGATCGTTGAGCTGGATACTTGAATAGAAGGGGCTGTTCAATTTTCGTATTGAACCTGCACCTTTCGACCGCGATGAAGAGGTTGCTATCGCTCGCTTGCCTAGCGAAGTAGGGAGGCATTCAAACACTTTATCTGTGATTTCGTAATGTTCAAACAGCATGCCCTCCATATGACCGAAGGCTATGCGTTGGCAAGCACCCCCACTCATCAGTCGATCATGCTCTTGTTCAGGGAGCAACACATCAGGCAATGCAAAGCATACCATGTCTCGGACGCCCCCATCAAAAACTTCGCGCAGGTAGTACTGGCATGCGGCATCTAAATCGACATACCTCAACTGTCGTACAAACTGCTCCCAGTCCCATCCTTTTTGTTCTCGAACATCATCAAGAAGCACCCCCAATCGCACGCCAAAGTAACGGTCAGCGATAGTTCCTTTCTGACCTTTCCGGGTCTCTCTAGCTGCAGCCATGGGATGTTTTTCATAGGCATCTCGATGAGCCTGTATTGCCGAAACCCTCAGTTTGTGGACAATAACCTGCATCGGCGCATCAAGTTGCAAGTCCTCGGTTTCCAAGTACTCGTCCAGACTAACGCGTAAATCTGTCGTCAAGGACAAATCATTCACAAAATGTTCAACACTGGTCAAGTGTTCGATCATTTTTGTCCTTGCCGAATCGAACTTTCCAGGAAAGATCTTGCTGTCATTGTCGGTTATCAACTTCAGAAGATGGTAAAATTTTCGAGACCGCAACGACAGCTCAAGATATTGCTTTTGAAAGGCAGTATTGGTCACATTGATGCTATGCGGTACTGCGCCAAGCTCATGGGACCATTCCAAGAATAGTGATCGGTAACCCCTCGCGGCTTTTTGCATTTCTCCAAGAACCTCGTACGAAATCTCATAGTGATGGAACTTTACCATACTTTCCATAGCACTCATAGAACGCTGTAGACACATATCGTCATCAATTCTGCCGCGAGCATGATTAACGAGAGCTGCGACGGTGTCAAGCCCCTTCTCGGTTTTTGCAGCTATTTCTTCATAAGATATGCCAGTAAGCCAAAGATCGAAGACCTTTCTTTCCTCTCCACTAATACGGCGAACCTTGCTGGCAAATTTTCTCATGGCTTTAGGAACCCTTGAAGGACTCACTCCTCGAAACACTCTTTCAAAGGCCAAATCCGAAAGATTGATATGGTTTGTTCTGAGATTGTGCATAGCAGCATTGATTCTTTCCCCATATTCATGCATGATTGCGGTCTGCACAGGCCCTAGAGATGTGTCAGAAAGGAATATGGCCTCAGAGATTTCATGCGTGGGTCTCGCTTTACGCCCATCCCTGCCTAACGTGGCGCGCTTATGATCAATTATCTTGTTGTCCAACGACCTTGACAGGAAAGTACCCACCTGCGGGATATCGCTGTCTTTACCATCGTGCAACCGCTTCATAAAGGTCATGAGAAGATCTTGTGGGATGTCCTCCGCGTCAATTGGCGGGATACCTCGTCTCCGAGCTAACCGGTAGAGATATCCCGTGATGGCAAGCCCACCCACGGTAGTTGTGGGATCATGAAAGTGCTCAATCATCTGACTGAGCTTCATCTCCAAATGTCCAATTTCACCACCCACGATCCCAAGATTATACCGCCTCAGCTTAAAAACATTTGGGGAATGGGCTTGCCAAACCTTTTTATACTGAATTTCTTCTTTAGAGGGAATGGAAACAGTCAAAGACCAACCTTGCATGATGTGCATGGACAAGAAAGGGCTCACCTTGACGCAGGATGAGACAGAGGTTCCCTATTTTGGCAAGGTTTTCGTGTTTTCCATGAGTTGCAGCAAATGCAAGTACAGCAAATCAGATATTGAGGTAGAAAAGCAACGCGAAGGAGCCAAATACACGTTTGAGGTGGCAAGCAAAGAAGATCTCAAGGTTAGAGTTATCCGAAGCAGCGAAGGAAGTGTGGATATTCCTCGCATAGGAAGCATAGAACCTGGCGAGAACGCAGAAGGGTTTGTGAGCAACGTTGAAGGGGTGTTGCAACGCTTTCAAAAACAAGTAGAACACCTACGAGACAGTGCAGACGATATTAAGGACAGGAAAAAAGCAAAGAACCTGTTGAAGAAAATACAAAAAGTGTTGTGGGGAGAGGAAAGCATCACTATTTCTATCAAAGACAAAAGTGGAAATTCAGCCATTGTTTCTGACAAAGCAAAAGTTGAGAAAGTTAAATAGGCAAAAACATACCATACACTACAGAAAACGCGGTTCCAGTTGCAATTTCTTTCTTGGCACAGCCTAACATGTAACCGTTGGCAACGCTAGCCTTTAGCTGAGGGGCCAAGTGTTTCTGCTCGATGGTTCGCATGGCCTTTTGATCGCTATCCCCAGGCATGATCAAAAGACTAGGAGGTTTGGCCACGCTGGCGCACCTCCATCTGACATCGTGTTTACCAATAAAGCGATCTTCCGAGGGAAGAAGGTACCCTGCAAGCTTTGTGCTAGTATTAGGATCGACCTGCTCCTGGATGTTACAAAAAAGTACCGTACGCACACAATATCTTTTCTCGCCAATAATATAGCCTTGGCAGTGACCTCTCATACTCTTGATGTAGAAATCCAAATCTTCCTTCATGCCGAGGACGGGTCCGCTCATGGGAAGGATGCCTACGTGTTTATCATCTGCGAGCCAGCGACCCTCTTCATCCATAGTTACCTCAAGGAGACGCTCGGTACTACGCGGGCTTGATACTGCCATCAAGTATTAACTAATACTCCCCTTATAAAGGTTGTCATCCCCTCCAGGGGACAAATGTTCCAAAAGTGACGGCTACGTAACTATGTTCGCAATTCTGTCGAGCCTCGGCACCCACTGCGAAACCATTGGCCTCGCTACAGGCATACATTCGCTGAGCTCGCGCATCCAAAGAGATGGATAACTCTTCCCTATCTTGGATAGGCCGCTTTGCAATCTCTGTGGCGTGCACGTCCACACAGAACAACTCTTTTTTGCCTTGTCGGAAAGTTTCATCACGAGGCGTGACCTCGCCAACATAAGGCAGCACTCTTCTTTCCCAAGGAGAGAGCTCTTCAAGATGCTCCTCAGCGATACAGGGTTGCACGGCCACGATTCGATCGCCGTTGATTTCTTCTACAGAAGAGGCGATCCAACCAGGAACAGAACCTATAGGTTCATTCTCTTTCCGCAAGGAAGGCAACCCAACAGCTTCAACGTGAACTGGCTTATTTTCTTGGTACCAAAACACCCCAAAACCATCTAGTGCAACGACTCCACTCATAAAAGAAAGACCTAGAGAAGACTTATAAAGCTTACGCGAGGATTCCGTAGCCGATCAATCTCCATCGTTGACCAAGATTTCTAGAAATTGCCATCCTACTTCCCTTATCAGCACAGACAGGTCTGCGTAAAGCAACCTTAACCTTTCCTTTACCTAATTCCTTAACATGACCTACTGTAGCCGTGCTGTTCACGTTAAGCATTAGTAATTCTCCAATCTTGATAGGGTCGATAACCAATCCATCCTTGGCTCCGACAGTGCGTTCTAGTAAATGTGTCTCTAAGGTTGCGTCATTCCACACAGGAGGAAGCTTTCCTTTCAAGCCTACAACGGTTCCTGCAAGTTTATCACTCTTCACCACGCTCGGGTCGAGCATCGTAAGGCACGCAAAACTACCCCCAGGCACTGCGGTTTTGGCTGTCTCTCCACCCGCCATCAAAGCAGTCACTTTGCTCGTTAGGGGCTTCCAGACTTGCATGTTCTTTTCCTCAACATTGTAACCAGGAAGTATTTCTATCTCATCTCCATCCTTCAAACTGCCCTGTCTGAGCACACCACCAAGAACGCCTCCTTGCATTTTGTCGGGTTTTGTTCCCGGCTTGTTGATGTCAAAGCTTCTAGCCACAAACATCAAAGGCGGCTTGCTCTTGTCGTGCTTTGGTAGCGGGATGGCAAGGATTGCTTCAATTAACGCGTCAACGTTGATGTTGTGCAATGCGCTAATAGGAATTATAGGTGCTTTCTTGTATTCTGTCTTGGAAAGGAATTCTTGTATCTCTTTGTGGTGTTGGGTTGCTTTCTTCTCATCCACCAAATCAATCTTGTTCTGTACCACAATCACGTTTTTTTGTCCCATGATCTCTAGTGCTTTAACATGTTCTTGGGTTTGCGGTTGCGGACAGGATTCTGTGGCGCTCACCAAAAGTAAGGCACAATCCATAATGTTTGCTCCTGATAGCATGGTTGCCATCAAGCTTTCGTGTCCTGGTGCGTCAACCAAACTTGCAATCCTCGATACCTTCCCTTTCTTACCGCAAGCGCACTTTTCCGAGATGCTGAATCGTTCGACCCCTTTGCAGGCCCCACATTCGTAGAAAGACACATCTGCATATCCCAAACGGATAGTGATTCCACGCTTTACCTCTTCACTGTGGGTGTCTGCCCATCTGCCAGATAAGGATTGTACTAGCGTAGTCTTTCCATGGTCCACATGGCCTACTAATCCTATTGTAAACTCGGGTTGGTCAGTCACATATGTATGGGGCGAGAGCGGTTTATAAAGCTTGTTCCCCGCAAAAAGGAAAGACATATAAAGAAGTGTTACAAAGCTTGTAAATTATGGGGAAACTATTAGGATACATCATCCTTGGCATCGTACTTATCGGTGCGCTCTCCTACTTTTTGGCAACCCAACCAGGCGAGCATGACGAGTTTGCCAAGTGCATCACAGAAAATGACGCCACCATGTTTGGAGCATACTGGTGCCCGCACTGTACCGCACAAAAGGAGATGTTTGGAAAAAGTGTCAAATTACTCAACTACGTAGAATGCAGCCTACCCAACAGAGGAGGCGAGACAGAGGTGTGTAAGGTAGCCAACATCGAAAGCTACCCCACCTGGGAAATTAAAGGGGTACGCCATCCAGGCACCCAACAACTCAGCACGTTATCACACCTGACAGGATGCCCACTATGAACGCAAAAATTATTGTCATAGCATTTATCGCAGGATTACTAG
This sequence comes from Candidatus Woesearchaeota archaeon, assembly GCA_030750765.1. GTDB lineage: Archaea > Nanobdellota > Nanobdellia > Woesearchaeales > ARS49. The sequence goes on from JASMHM010000002.1 coordinate 176,226, forward strand.
GCGGATTCTTAGTCAACCAGTTTGACAGCGATAGTTATGAAGATCGCGTTGCAGAATGGTATGCTGCAGAAACCGCAGTCTCTGTGAGCCCGCACCACATCAGAAAGCACATGGCAAAAGGCGATCAATCATTCATCCTAGTCGATCTTCGCTCACCTATGGAATACGAGGCAGAGCACATTCGTGGAGCGATAAACATTCCTGCGTACAAAGATCCAGACACAAGCGCTTACGGAGACGTAGAACGCATCGTGAGCTCCTTCAAAGCCCTACCTAAAGATAAAGAAGTGATTGTGTATTGTTACAGCATTCCATGCATGACCGGTCGAAAGATAGGCAATCTTCTTGCAGAGAATGGCGTCTATGTGAAACATCTTGGCGTAGGATGGAACGAGTGGCGATACTTCTGGACGATGTGGAACCACCCACACGAATGGAACAACACCCATGTTGAGGACTATCTTTGGACAGGAACAGAACCTGGCGACGCCATGGTGAATGTTACTGACACTAGCTGCCCTATCGAAGGACCACTAGGTTGTTAAGGTAGCACTTGCAGTTTCCCACCACAAGCGAACACCATATCTGATATTTTCTTTACCAACTCGTCAAGAATCTCTTGAGTATCTGCTTCTGCCACTAGACGCACTAACTCTTCTGTGGTGGACTTGCGGAATAAGAACCAAAAGTTTTTGTCCTTGTGCCAGATGCCCCATTCTTCTTCCTTTGTTCCATACTCTTTCTCCATGGCAGCTATCGCTTGCTCTCGGTTAACCTCAAAATTGATCTCATGGCTTTTCGGAGGCATAGGATACCTTTTGATAAGCTGGCTGACAGGTTTGTCGATGAGACGGAGTAGGTGTACGATGGCTAAGTCTGCACTATCCTCACCGTTCATGCTTTTGAAATAGAAGTGTCCAGACAGTTCAGCGCCAAACACCGCTCCTGTCTCTTTCATGGCTTTTTTGATGTAGATGTGGCCTACTTGACAATAATGGATCTTGATACCTTTGCTTTCTAAGATTTGCGTTACCACCGCACTCAGGTTGGGCGTTAAGACAACGATGTCTCCCTTCTTTGCGATAGAGAGTGCTAGCATCAAGGCAGTGTGGTCTCCCACTATCTTGTCCCCTAACTCATCCACCAAGCATAATCTGTCACAGTCACTATCGTACGCAACGCCAAACAACGCTTTGTCTTTGAGGACTTGCTTTCGTAGCCCTGATAGTGGATCTATCAAAGGGTTGGGGTCACGATAAGGGAACAACCCGTCCATGGTGTAGTACAAGAAGGTAGGGTCTGCGATGCGTTGTAAGAAGGGTGTTGCGGTGAGACTGGCCATACCATTCCCACAGTCCACCACGATTTTCTTGTTAGAAGGTATGCCTTCCTTGTTTAAGGCTGTAACATATTCACGCACAAAGGAACCTTCGGAGATGGTTCCTGGAGAGGCGTCTGGCCATTGACTAGATTGGGTTAAGGCTTTGATGCCGGGAATGTCATCCACGTGTGCCAAATCTTTCAACACCATCTTCACCCCGTTGAACTCTTTGCCTAGATGGGAAGCAGTGATCATGGCTGCAGCACCGTGTTGGGTGGCAAAATAAGCTACAGGAGTGGAGCAGAGTCCCATGTCCACAACATCAGCCCCTTGGGCTAGTGCTCCCGCAATGAATGCTTTGCTGAGGCTTTCGCTGCTTCTTCTGCAGTCACGGCCTACGTAGACCTTAGTTAGCTTGTAGAGGAGGACAAAGGCGCGACCTATCTTTTCAAACAACACCTCATCGAGCTCTTGCGGGTACAAGCCTCTAACATCATAAGATCTAAAAGGATCCATTGTGAACAAGCCGGGCTTCCAGTATTAAAGTGTTATGGACGCGGTTTCTTTACTTTAGATGAGGGAGCGTGGTGGACATAGACATGTGCTCGTTTTATATGACCATGCGCAACCTCCCATTGGAGCGCTATAAGTCTTAGGATGCGTTGGCCAGACCGGAACATGCGTATGAAGAAGCGTTCGCTCTCTCCTGCAACACGAATAGCTTCTATCTCTCTTGCTATCCTCACTTCCCTGATGAGTAAGGCTTCATGTACCACTTTTTGTCCTTCTTCTGCCATCCTTGTGACTCCTGCCACTGTTTCGTAGGCGGCAAAGGCCCAGTAGAAGGGGAAGACTGCTAAGAGATCGATCCAGTACAAGCGAACGAACACTTTCATGCTTCTCACTCTAGTCCACTTGAAGAGAAGGTCGATGATGAAAATAGTGATGACGAAGTAATCAAAATAACGCAAGTAGTGCTCATAGGCGTGCAAGTCCCAGATGAAAGAGGAAACGATTTCTATACCCAGCAAGATGACCACGTACGGGATTGCCTTATCGACAATCTTCTCAATCCACTCTAGCTTCATAACAAGAACGCAGAACTCTTTCTATATAAATACTCCACATGAGATACGGAGCTATAGTTTCAGCCAAAGGGATCCCAGCAACAAAACCCACCACCGAACATAACCCTGTCTTAACACCCTCAAAAAGGGGACAAGCTGTTTTTTTACGATGGGGAAGAGCGAAAAGAAGTCTCCAAACCTTAGGTTTTTAAGTCTTCCCCCCATTATTAACTCATGAGTGATAGACTATATCAGGCAAGCGTTCGTAGTAAGAACGGTTCGCCGGTAAATCCTGTAAACATCTTCCTCTCTGCATCTAGCAGAAGTGACGCTAAGACACGTCTTGCAAGACTACCCTGGGCAGAACACGCACAGTCAAGTGTGGGAGACCGTGTTTCCAAAGAACAACAAGAATTCCTAGAAGAGACATGGGAAGATACTCATTTTGTCGGAAACCGAAGCGTACCCGCATGGTGTAAAAATACACAATTCTACGCGTACCTAGAGGAAAGGCAAGAAAACTTCAGACCGTCCACCAAAAGACGCAACCGACACAATACTCCCAAGTTTAACATGGCATAGGAGTACTGCTGGCAGATCTATACACCGGAGCGAACTCAGCCACAGGTTCATCGCTTGGTTGCCAGAATTTTCTAACAGGAGCATGATACTCTACGACCAGCTTATGCGCACGCCAGCTAGGAAGTCGTGCAACCTTGGCCATTAACTCAACCGACTCTCCAACCTCAAACACGCCAAATCTGAACCCGGGCATACAAGTACGAGACAAGAGATAATCAAATCGTGGATCGATAGCAATAGCCGGGCCCACTATCAATTCACCAACATCGATATTCGGAATATTCATATGCTCCAAACCTTTTAGAGAAGCATGTTGCCATTCACCAGGGATCTCGTTAAGATGGAGTTCTGCCCAACCACCATCATCGCAAGCAGGATTCGCGATTTCGCACGAAGACACGTCCCACGCACTACGGATGTACGCAATATGATCAGCAAGTCTCACACGCATGACTCTTAGAGAAAAATAGGGTTTTTAAATGTATGCGCTTAAGTCTAACACCATAAGAGAATGAATTTCACCCAAAAATAGCCTTCAACGTCCATAACGCTATCAACACCCATACTGCAAAGCTAATCCAGCACAGCCCTTGTATGCGACGCTTAACAATGCTGTCTGCTAGCGCAAGAATATCCTTGCCATGCGGTGCCACGGCTAACCCCATTAATGCAGCGGTGAAGAACATTACTGCAGATACCTGGACGATAGACATAGATTGAAAGATGTAGTAGCCAAGAACGATTGCCAAAACAGCATACACAAACATGATCGTGTTCTTTTGTTGCACGTACAATGGCTTAACCATCTTCATCCAACCACTAGGGTTGATCATGATCAACACAAGCTTCACAAGAATGATGACCGCAAACACGGTCGCGATGATCTCCAAAGGCGTCACATTCTACAAAACAACCATTCTAGTATATATATGTTACGCCGCGCACCTATTGCAGAGAAAAATGGCTCACAATTTTTTTGGCCACCTGTTTGGGCGTAAGATTCGTGTTGTCAACAACCAAACTATTCGAGAGCGGGATAGCCTCATTCATGGTCCATTTGGTTAGGAGTTTTTGCAAACCTTTCACCGTGGATATCTTTTTGGTGGCCTTCCTATCATGTAAGACCACACGCCTTTTGAGCTCAGCGTTAGAGCAGGTTAACTGCACCCAGCACGGTTGAATGGTGTTCTTCTTTTGTAACGTACGAATATCTCGGATAGGATGATCCTCCCCCTTTACATACACAAATGTGCTGACAACACCCTCAACCTTGTTCCTGGCTGCAGCAGCAATCATAATTGTACGCATATTGGTAACCACCTCCCAAAAATCTCCCACAGAGGGAACCAGCAAACTATCTACTAGATCAAACACTAAGTGGTTATGGAAGAGCTTGAATTTGGTAATTTTGGCAACCTCCCTTGCTACGGTAAGCTTGCCCACACCTGGCGGTCCGTAAATAGTGACGAGTTTCATGAAGAGAGATCAAATAGGCAAGTATATTAATATTACGCCAGCGGCAGGATTTGAACCTGCACGTCCCGAAGGACAGCGGTTCTCCGACCTCGAGCAAAGCCCAAGGTTTCAAGACCGCCGCGTTACCGGATTCCGCCACACTGGCATGACATTACAAAGGACTTCTCTCTTTATAAAAACAGCGGGTAATGCACACTCACCAGACAAAAGTCACCATTGCGTGGAGGGGTTTCCGTCAATGCACCTTTTCACGTACAAAACATTGTCAGAACCATCTGAAAGCACCATCCTTCTGTTTGCAATGCCTTCAGTCTTCAAGTGAGTCATGTTCTCACCAAATTCAGTTCCCGATAAGTGTATGCCAAAATTCTCTAACCTGTTTCTGACGTCTCTCCCAGGTTCCCAGTAAAAATTCAAAGCGCCGAAAACTTCCCTATGCGTCTCACTCAACATCCTGCCTAGAGACTCTGTGCATTTATAAATATTCACAAAAAACATCCAAGTCATGCCCGCAAGTACTACAGTCAAAGGCAAAACCTGACATCGCCCTTATAACTAAAAACCGACTCAATCCGCGATGGGATCAGAGAAATACCCAAAGATCATCGTGCATTTTGAAGAAAGGAATTTCAAAAAAGGTGATAGAGTGAGGGCCCATTTTAATGGGGGGTGGTTTCCGGGCATCGTTGTTAAAAAATATCAGAAAAGAACAGAAGGCCCCCATTACGTTTTAATCAGAACAGACACAAGAGTTGATGACGATCCTGATGCGCTCTTAGATGGCTTCGGGTTAGAAGGACGAGTTGGAGAATCAAAGACACACTTCGAACACGAATCCCTTGGGGGAGATGAAAGATACAACAGGACATACAAACGAGAAATGACTGCAAAAGAAAAGAGCGCGTTTGATTTCGTTCCGTTCTAAGCGCCACTAAAAAAATCTGGGAAAAAAACGACCAAGCCTGCGCTCGATAGTGCTGCGAATCTCTTCTGCAGCATCCAATTCTTCAATACAAAAATTGGACCGAGCTCTTGCACGCTTCAGAACCGTACCCACCGTTTCCTTATACTGATCCAAAGCAGAGGCCAATCGCAAAACTGACGTACCCGTACCTATGACACGCTCGTTATAATAACGATCAAGCAAGGCCTCCACTTTTGCCCAATTTTCCAATTCAGCGTATAGCTTGACCACGGTAAGAAAGCGATGGAATTTTTCTTCCTTTTGCCTGTCCAACTCCTCAACCAACACCAAGCAAGCATCATTATCCTTGCCCACCAAATTATTTGCTGCAGTTACCTTTCTTTGCCACTCTTCATTCTTCATAAACACTCACCAGAACTAGCACATATAATAATTGCTGTTACCAAGGCGAACCTTTATAAACAAAGCACTGAAAATAAGACTACGAATACTGGGCATACACTGCCCATTACCAACCGTGAGGTTGCATGGCAATATACGATGTGCCGATTGGCGAGTTACTCACCAAGACGGCAGAGGAATTGAAAAGCGTGAAGGAACTGACTCCACCAGAGTGGAGTGTCTTTGCTAAAACAGGGCAAAATAAAACGCGACCACCCATGAATCCTGACTGGTGGTATGTACGCGCAGCGAGCATTCTCAGAAAGGTAGCAATCAGAGGACCTATCGGTACCAGCAAGCTACGAACTCTATACGGCGGAAGAAAGCGAAGAGGATACAAACAACAACACTTTGTTCGTGCCTCTGGAAGCGTCATCCGCGCTATTCTCAAACAACTAGACGCTGCAGGTCTCACCAAAACAGAGGCTAAGAAGATTCGCAGAGGAAGAGAGCTCACACCACAAGGCATGGCCTTGTTGGATAAAGTTTCTGTAGGCATCATGAAGCAGAAGAACATCGTGCTTCCACCAAAAAAGAAAGACGACGTTAAACCTATCAAGAAAAAAGCTGCGAAGAAAGCAAAAAAGACCAAAAAGATTGCTAAAGAAGCACCAAAAGAGCCCAAGCCAGCAGCAAAACCAAAAGCCGAACCCAAGGCTGAACCAAAAGAGGAGAAAGATGGCAAGGCATAAACACCCCTCCCGGAAAAAAAGACTAGCCAAAGCAGCCAGACAGACACGATGGGCTCCGTTCTGGACCGTGCCTAAGAAGTACGGCAAGGGAAGAATGGTGCACATGGGACGACACACTACCGTGAAAAGAAGCTGGAGGCGGCGTAAGCTGAAAGCATGATGGAACGAACATATATTATTCCTTTACGACGAGAGTGGCTGAAGGCACCACGCTACAAGCGAGCGAAAAAGGCAGTCACCGCTCTGAAAGAATTCATCCAAAGACACATGAAGAAAGAAACTGTCAAAATCGGCAAGGCCCTCAACCACGCACTATGGGAGAGAGGGATCAAGAACCCACCACACAAAATCAAAGTGAACTGCAAGACAGAAGACGATCACTGCCTTGTAGAGTTACACGGTCACAAATTCCCAGAAAAGAAGCAAGAAGAAGTAAAGAAAGGACTTGCTGACAAGCTTGGTTTGACAAAGAAGGACGATAAGAAAGTAGAAAAACCTGCGGCACCAGCTAAGGACGCAAAATCTGAAGCTAAACCTGCAGAGACTGCTAAGGAAACAAAGCCTGCCCCTAAAGAAGTAAAACCTGAAAGCAAACCCACTCCAAAGGCTGACAAGCCTGCACCAAAAGCAAAGCCAGAAAGTAAACCTGCTAAGAAAGAAAAAACAGAAAAGGAAGCCATCCAAGACAGTTTTGATTCTGCCAAAAAACTTAACGAACTAACAAATAACGCTAAGTGATTAAAATTCTGAAAGACCTTTTTGTGAAGGCTTGACAGGTGTCTGTTCTTCTGCAGAGGGCTTGCACTCCCAACCCTCAATTTGTGGCTCGCCAAACACACCATCATACCCTGGCTTGAACGGAATCTTTTGTTCGCGAGTCGCAACTATAAGTCTTGCTAATCCTTTGTCAAAGCGTTCTAACGTTTCTTGTGGCGTGTCTAACAAGATCTTAAATTCGTTGCCAAACTTTTTGATGCACTGTGCGTAGACTTCCTGCACTTTCTTCGTTTGAAGACCGTTACCATGATAGGCAGCAATCAGTTCTGCTAACGGAATGAGCTTGATGTACGGTTTTCCCTGTCCTTTCTCTCTTGTTGCCAGATCCTCTACTCGGTGAGCAACACCTATAGTCATTTGTTTGCCACATTTAGGACAAAGATTGTTTATTTTGATGCTTTCTGCAGGATGCATGCAAACATCACACTTTCGATGACCGTCAAAGTGATACTTCCCTTCTTCTGGAAAGAACTCTATGGTTTTCACCACGTGATTGTCGCGCACTGCTCTGATAACATCATCGTACGTGAGTTTTTTGACATCAAACACCGTAGCCTCTCTTCCTAGCTTCCAAGGCCAGTGAGAGTGCGCATCGCTAAACGAAAGTATGGTTTTATTGTCTAACTCTGGAAACCGCCAATTCATCTCTGGATCAGAACTTAGTCCGGTCTCTATCGCATGGACGTTCTTGCTTTGGTCCTCAAAGCAATCTTTGAACGAATCATAGCCAGACATGCTCCCGAACATGCTAAACCATGGCGTCCAAACATGCGCAGGGATGACTTCTATGTCTTTGCTGATGCTCTTCATGGATTCAACAAATTGTGCGCAAGAAACTTTGAAAATAGGCCTTCCATCATAATCAATCCTGCCCCATTTCAAGCACTGGTCTTGTACTTGCTTGGCCACCGCAAGAGTTGGAGACCATACAACAACATGGACTCTTCTTCCTTTCCCTTTGTCTGTGTAGATTAAGCTAATCTCGGTGGTGAGCATGAAATGCATGCCATGCGCTTTGTAGATTCCCCCATCTTCTTGCAATTCTGCCTTGATCTCTTCATACCATTCGGGATGCTGGAAGTCTCCTGTCCCTAAAAGCTGGATTCCCTTCATTGCACCGTATTTTGCGAGGTTTTTAAGCGTGATATACTTAGAGGTGGCTCTAGAGAACCGAGAATGTATGTGAAGGTCGGAAATGACGTGCATACAAAAGCAGAACTGCCAAGATTTATAAATCATGCCTTACCAGCCATGCCATGCGTGTGTCACAGAGCCTAGATATTGGGGAAGAGAAGGACAAGAAAGACGCGAAAGAACAAGAAGAAACAGCCAAACAGGCAACTGAGGCTGAAGAAAACGTGAAAATCAAGCCTACCACCCAAGAAAAGGTGAAGGCCTACCATGACGCGCATACTGAATTAGAAAGCATCCCAAAAGTGGATTTTGAGAAGGGAAAACAGCCAGAAGCACCAAAAAAGGAGTTGCCTGGCTTTGTTTATGCTATTTTATTGATAGTCATCGTTGCAGCACTCATCTGGGCGCTGTACGAACCCGTTACTGCTCCGGCAGTGCAGAAGAATGCGACTCAGCTGGCTCAGATTCTGGAGACTGGACTGGTATAGTTCGTAAATCATCTACTGAAGAAGCTGGTTCGTGATAAGAGCGACCCATCTTATTGAATTGGGCGACGAGGGTTGTAGGATCCGTTTTTGATGTGCACTTCCAGACACCCTGATACATATGTCCCTCTTCATATTCTGTTGCTTGAACATCTCCTCCAAGCAAATCCTCAAGCTTTTTCAATCTACTTTCCACTTCATCGGCGTCGAAACTTGTCAGGGAAATCATGGGTTTGAGGAAAAACGTGTACGTCTGTGTCATAGCATATAGAGACACCGCAGATTTTTAAACCTTATGTTGTTTTTATATACTCAGCGGCGTTCACAGATAGCATGAGAAAGACGATACAAAATAGACTTGACGAGATCACAGAGCACGGCGTCCCGTACATAAACACACAGTTGGAGGGTTTCCCTATGCGCAGCAGAAGAGGAAAACTGCATCGCCGCTTTGAGTGTGGCAGTGTTGAGATCGCTTGTGAAGAGATTGAGAATCATTTCGCGAATTTACCCCCGTCGTTTGCAGAAGCATTATCAAGCGCATGCGGGAGCGCCATACAACCAGAAGGATTTGTTAAAGAAGATGAGATCGACCAAAGTGCTATTGAAGAGCACTACCTTTTTGATCGCAGCACGCTTACCGTTCACTACTTCGTCCTGCCAAAGCTCTCGCAGGTTTTGGAACTCTTGTAAGATATAAAGAGTCCTGGACAATCGCGTCAAAGTCCAGAATCTGCGCCTCATACAACAGGCCCACGGATTAGGGGCACGATATCCTCTTTTGCCTCTGATACCTCATACCCTTGTAGCTTTGGCGCATACTGTTGAAAAACGGTGGTTTCCACCTGCCAAGCATACGCCCCTGCTGACTCTCTAAGATCGATTACCTCTGCGTCTTCTGGGAGCACGTCTAGAAGGTCCTCCAACTCCTGATCGTGCAAGGGCTTAAGCCACACGTAGGGCACGGGCCACCTCCTGTGCTTGCACTAGTCCATGACCGTACTCCTTGACATCTCCTAACGGAAGGGCAGTGTCTGCTATGCTTCGGTAGGGGCGTTGTAGGCTGTGGGCCAAAGCTAGCACTCCTGCAACATGAGGGGTTGCCATGCTCGTGCCGCTCATGTAGGCATAACCATTCTTCAAGTATGCGCTAACAATGTTAACACCTGGGGCAGATAGCTGTACTCGGTCGTTTCTGTTAGAAAAAGAAGCGTGATGGTTGTGGACGTCTACTGCGGCGCTGCTCCACACGCCTTCATAACTCGCAGGATAGGTGTAGACTTCTTTGCCGTCATTGCCTGCTGCAGCCACCACTTGCACCCCTTTGTTGATGGCGTACTCTATGGCACGTCTTTCAAAGGGGCTGTCTCTCGTACTGCCCAGACTCATGCTGATGATGTTGGCTCCTTGCTTGACTGCCCATTCAATGCCTCGGATGATGTCCACCTCGCTTCCTGTACCTTCGTCGTTCAACACTTTTCCTGCTATGAACCGTGCTCCTGGCGCAACTCCGGTGCGTTGGCCACATACTGTTCCTGCTACGTGCGTTCCATGACCTATTCTGTCGGTTTCTTTACCGCCAACAAAGCTTTTGCCTCCTTCATATGTTGCTAGCTCTCTGTGTGTTGTTATTCCTGTATCTAGTATTGCTACTAACGTGCCTTCTCCTCGTGTTTGTTGGTGTGCTTGCGGTACTCCTATTTGTTTGAGGTTGGGGAGTATGGGTTCTGATGTTTTGTTGTGGAAGGTGTAGGGTATGAAGATGGATTTTGCCATGGCTGCAGCAACAGGGAACCTTGCTAGGCACGTGCTTAATAGTTTTGCATCTAGTGCGTGCATCTTGAAGGCGTATGCTTTGCTGCTTTTCAACTTGTGGCCCTTTAACGGAGTCAATCCCTTTACGATGTCTGCTAGCCAGTAGTCCATGATGATGTAGTTTTGGCCTTGCCAGTGGTCCAAGTTGAAGGCTTTCAAAGAGTGAACAATTCCTTCGTATTCGTCTTTGAATCCTGAGAGTGCTTTTTCTAGTGCTTCAAGCATAGAAAAAAATCACAAAAAACGTTTTATATGCGCTCTCGTGCAAAAACCGGAGGATTTTCGGTCGATAGATATTTATGCGAGAGCGTCATTGACTTAGTATGAAGATCTTGTTCATCTACAATCAGGGCTTGCATCGTAGTAAGACCGCTGCGTTAGTGTTGAAGGAAAAGATGAAATCACTTGAGCCAGTCATACGGAAGTAGTTACAAGAAAACGACTCCAGGCAGGCCTTTGAAATGTGGATCTCCCGAAACCATCTTACCACCAAGAGAGGCATGTATCGCAAGTAACAAAGCGTCCATGAGTCCAAAATCCTTCATGTGCTTTCTTCGTTCATGCCTCATCCGAGCACCTTCAATCCACGTAGAGGCAACGATAGGCATAACAGTAGACCTAGAGTTTACCACATGCAAAATTTGATCAAAATTTGCATCGTGGCGTTCTGACCAATCCCATAACTCTGCAAAAGAGAGCTCAGCCGTATAGATGACGTTTGCTTTGTTATCCAACAACGACTTCACTTTTGCCCCTTGAGCAGAGCCCAAAAAATACTCAATCCACGCATGCGTGTCCATAAGAACGTTCAAGGTAGATTCCTCTCAAGACGGTCTTCTCGAACAAAAACCTTGGCACCTGCAAACAGTCCAAAACCGTCTACTTTGTCTTTTTTTGTTAGCGCAAACTCTACCTTATCTCCAACTGACAACCCCAATCTGCTTGCGGCTTCGTCTGGAACTATGACTGCTTTAGAACCGCCCCATTTCTTTATTTCTGCTTCCATGATATCACCTCTCAATGATACTAGTGAGATAATTCTGTTATATTTAAATGTTTCTCTCAAACACCAGCCACGCGATAGGCTTAATATACGTTTGCTAAGAAATTCCAGAAGATTTCCGGCCTAATCTTGTGCTTTATCTTCAAGAAAATCGGAGAGTTCTGGAACCTTGCCCAAACGACCTATAGCGGCATCAGCAGCTTTTATTACTTCCTGCATTTTGTGTAATCGATCCACCAGGATTGATGCCCGCTGACTACCATATTCCTTCTTGGCCTCGTCGTACTTCCCAACCCAACAGTCGTACGTTTTTTGGTCTACTGCTTCGTTGCTTCTCACCACCGGCCAGGCGGCAGATTGGTAAAGCGGTTGTTCGGATTCAGGGACTTTTTGGCTTGATATCACTCGTAGACGAGAATCAGGAGGCCCTCCGTTTTGGTCCCAATCTAATGGCACACCAGGATGCGTTTCTAGCTCATAATCTTCACCACCTGCGTTCAGTATGGTGTCATCTGGTCCAACAACAAAAAAGTCAGTTTTCAGGCGGGGATCCTCTCTGTCTAGACGCATAACCACAACCTCACTAATCAAATCGCACATAGCTAGAGTGCTTCTGAGAAGTATAAAAATGTAAGTGTTATCAAGAATGAGTTAGTACTAAGTGTTTTACCTTCCCTTACGAGAAGCCCGGTATTTGCCCATGATGTATTGTTTGTTCACACCAGGATCGGGAGGGCCCCATTGTAGCTTCCATGCTGGTTCTATTTTGCCGCTCCGATTTTCGTAAGCAGGAGTCATCAATTTCCAGCCGTCGTCTTCAAGCGTTTGATAGTCCGTAGTTCTGTGAGAGGTGATGATCACGGTTGCTTTTGATTTTCGTAAGTCTGCCAGTACTTCTGGCGCGAGAGCTGCTGCGATTTCTAACTCTGCCGCTTTCAGGAATTCGTCAATCACAATCAGATCTCCTCTTTCCGCATTGTCAATGATTGTGTTAATCTCATCCACTTCAGTCTCACACTGGCCCGAACGTCCGTAGTTGTCAACACTTTTGTAGTAGAAAATTCTATTGAACTTAGGTACCTTTATTGATTCTGCCGGCATGCTCACGCCTAGGTTTGCTAGGATACACGTTAGCACAAGATTTTCTAGGAAGAACCTTTTTCCTCCGCTGTGCAATCCAGCGAGCAGATAATGCCTCTCTCTTGCTTTGGTTTTGAAATTGATAGGTACGAATACCTCTGGGACCCAGTGTCCCATGCCCTGCGGAGGGAACATCCCTTGAATGTCAAAGTGGTTGCCAAAGGTAGGATATACGGGTTCAAATATGAGGCCTACGTCTTTCAAAAAGAATTCTCTTGCCATCGCTTCCAGGTCTTCTCGTTCTGGAAGATCTGGTGGACAGAATCCCTTCAATGCAACAAAGTCATCCATTTCCAGGCTGCCGTGGATTTCGGCGAACAACTCGTAGTTGTACTTTTCACACCGTTCTAGAAATCCTGCATACTGGCAGTAGAGTCTTGCTGGAAGGGCGATCTCTTCAAAGTCGGCCCTCAAGTTTCGTACACCCGGTTTGCATCGAAACTGATCGCGAACGAAACACAAAATGTTGTGCTTGAATTCTATCCCCACATCCTTCGCGAGGCCTAGCGCATGTTTTTTCATCTTAACACGAATTTTTTGTGCGGCATGCTTGCCCCACGGAGGAGTGCTGGATTCGCCTTTCTCAGGTATGTAGACAGCACTGGCCGGAGGCATCTTCGCAAGATTTGCAATCTCTCCAGTATCTGTATCCACCGCAAACCTGTGCATGTCCTGAATGGAGTTCAATAACGTGAGCATTCCTTCGTATTCTCCGTTAAATAGATCAATTTGGGAAAGAATTCTTCTCGCCTCGGGAAGGTGTCTGAAACCTGCCAGTTCCTTTTTCGCAGTCACCAACGTATTTTCTATTGTGTTGCACAAACCAAAAAACCGTTTGTCCGCCGCAAAACGTCGCAGATTCCCCATGGAAGCAGGCAAAGGCTTGTCAAAAAACGTCTTCCGCACAGTAGGGGAAGTGTAGAGTCTTTGGAAAAACTTCTGTCGCTTATGCACAAACTCAGGGTCGAAGCTTAGTCGAACCGTACTCTTCTCCCCGTGCTTTCTTCTTCGTGCATATTCAAGGCTCTTCTCTCGTCCAAGAAAGAGCTCCAGTTTGCTTAGGACGTCTGCATGTTTGAAACCACTGAGCTGGACCCCATCTGGATGGTGTTGAAAGATTTTGGATAACGAATGGGACATAGACCGGCCTTTGGTACATTGTTTAAAAGAATCACCCTGGTGGTTTTAAAGGGGTTCGCCGCAGTATTCCGAGTAACGCTTTTAAACACGAACGCTTGGCTGCAGGATATGACGAAGATTCCTTCAGAAACGCAACTGTTTCTTCGCCAACTAAAGTTCTTGGTAACCTTGCCTTACTTGTTGTTCTCGATTTGGAGGAAGCAGCGTCCTTGGCAGGATTTGCTCAATCCTTGGAAGGACTTCTGGAGTTACGCTCTAGCACCTAGAGCGACGGTGGCGTTGATCTTTGTGAATGTCGTTGCTTTCATCGTTAGCATGTTCATTCCTGTAGACGGGTTGATCAACCAGAGCGTTGATATTTTTTCCTCAAGAATCTACACGCTTGTTACTACTAGCTTTTTCCACGCAGACCTTGGACATCTTGCAGCAAACATGCTAGGATTATGGGTTTTTGGTAGGGTTGTGGAAAGAAGGATTGGAAGAATGAAAATGTTAGGCGTGTACTTTGGTGCCACCATCATTGCCGTGGCAACGTCTAGTCTTGTGCATTTGCTTATCTTCCAAGAAAACATCGCAGGTTTGGGTGCTAGCGGGGGCTTGATGGGGTTGGTGGCAACCGCCATATTACTAGAACCTTTCTATCTCACGTATGACTTTGGTATTCCTCTACCCATCATGGTGTATGGGTGGATAGCGCTTGCTGCAGATGTTTTAGGCGTGATACATCCTTTAGATTCAGGTATCGGACACTTTGCTCATTTGGGGGGCTTTCTTAGTGTTGCCATACTTGGATATTTTTTGAGTCACGAAGAACAACACAAGCTACGCGTAGGGTTATTCATCAACCTGATAAGTCTAGCTCTTGCTGGTGCTATTTACTTGCTAATGAGGTGACCAATCTTCCGTACGTGATGAACGGGAACAGGATTACTACACAGAAGATGGCTGCTGCCGTGCCGTTGTAGCGAGAAAGCCAGAAGACGTCTAGGACCAGGATTATCTTTACTGCAGTGATGCCTACCCAATACTTCACCCAAGATCCTTTAATCTTGATATCCTTCAGTTTAGGGAAGACAAGGATAGCCGTGGTGATCAAGGACCATACCAAGAAGATGAGTGCGGTTAGGAAGATTGCCGTTCCGGTACCTATTGTTGGCATGATGCTGTTGGCGTTCTGGAAGATACTAGCTGCTAGAAGGTTAGCGATTAACAATAATAGAAAGGAAGCTAGGGTTTGGAGTGCGAACTTCCACCATACCTTCTTCTTTTTTGTTATCTTGTATGCTAGCACCCAGTTGATGGTTTGGGTGATGATCCATATTACTAAGAGAATGACTGCTGCCAGTAGTATTCCTGTTACTATGACTTTGAAGTTGTTCATGAACATCTGATTGTTCGTGAGTAAAGCGTTCAGGTTGGGTATTTCTTCTCTAGCAGCCTTTTCTGAGGCATCCTGGATGAGTTGTAGAGCGTTAGTAAAGTACGGGCCTAGGCGTACGAGCAAGGCCACGTTGAGGTAGATTAATGACCCAAACATGACCAAATCTAGCAGCCATGAAAGCACCAACTCTTTCCAAAACTTACTAACCCCCTTGATCCTCATGAGAATACGGCATGACTACACCTATATAAAAGGACATGGTAGAAAAGAAAAAAAGGAAGTTACTTTTTCAGATTGATCTGGTTTCTTAACAAAATCAGCTTGCGATTAGCCACTACAGCTAAGTCCATGGCATTATCTCCGTCTAGTTGAACACCCAAGACCTGCGTTACGTTTTCAAGGTTCTGTGTGCCGAATCTTGAGAAATCTACAAAATCTGCCTGGCCGTTTCCGGTAGCATGTGCTGAGGGAATAGCCTCATTAACTGCTCTTGCTGAATACTCCGCGATCTCTCTTGCGCCATATCCCACAGCTAAGAAAACAACTGCAGCAGTCTTTGCTCTGTTCCGGTCTACCCAGTTAGCAATGCGAGTGAAATATCCGGGTCTTGCTTCCTGTTCTCGTGCGTAATCCTCTTTCATAATTGAATCCTCCTAATATATCATTTATAAGCAAACGTCCTTTATAAAAGTAATGATGATTTAAGCAATTCTGCCACTTGGGTCTATTAGGCCGTCATCGAGTGACACTACTTCGACGTTGAAGTCAATAATTTGGTCTTGAGCCGGTAGCTGCGCGCCGTCTTTTGTTCTTTCTCCACTCACTGCGATCGAGAAAGTATCACCTACTTGGAATCCTGCGTCACTTTTGATCTGCAACTGAACGTCTCGTTGGGTTCTCAACGTTTTGCTCTTAGGCTGAAGAGTGACTTTGCTAGCTGTGCGGCTGCTGAACACTCTGAACTTCTCTTTGTTGGATACAACTCCAGCTTCGAAAACAAAGTTGAGATCCACTCGGATCTTTGTAGCATCTACACGAACAGGAGTACCTACTGTGATAGTGGCACCGTTCTTGAGAGAAGGTCTGCTGGCTTCAATTACGGATGGCAGAATCTCACTGTCTGCGGCTTTCTCTTCGTTGGTTTGTTCAGCCCCACAGCCAGCTTCAAAGCGATCGGGGGTGCTTCCGTCGTTGCAGCAGAAATCACCCTCATCCGCGACCTTGCTCGCCCTATCTTTAGGGTCTCCGCTCGGAGCAAGACATATGCATCCATCTCTTCCTGCTTCACGAGAGGTCACGCGATCGTTTTGACTCACGCTCTTCACGCATGGCGGCAGATCACTGCATTCCTTCCTTCGAACGTCTCCTTGCAACACATTGGTTGCTATACAGAACAGGCCCACTCCACACTGCAGACTACCACAAGAACAAGGAGTAGGTATTCTGTCTCCGCTGGATGCGGCACTGCGGCACTGACCTGCGTCTGGCGCTTCTGGTGGAGGTCCTTGAAGATCATCAGCGTTATCACATATAACTCGGAAGGACAAGGTCTCTTGTGCAGGAAGACCCGATTCGGGATCAATGCTTACCTGCTGTCCACTACCTGCTCCAGGTTCGTCGAACGCGGTAAAGGTTGCTCGCCAGGTTACAGGAGATGCAGGTACCGCATTCTTGCTTCCCGCTGCCTCCACTGGACAACCATCCGCTCCTGATCCCGCTGCAGATTCATCTCGAACTTCAATCATGACCTGCACGATTTCATCGTTTAGGATATTAGGCGGGTTGATTAAGTCAAAGGTTACGGTACGTCGGATTTCTCCTGGCGATACTGAAGTAGTACCACCCGGAGGTCTTACTTCTACTTCGGTGAAGGTAACCCCAGATCTACTGGTACTTGCCGTCCCAATATCCGATATGAGACGATTTGGTGTCGGGGATCCAAAGCCTCGATCTCTGTCAGGTGTTGTTGGAGTATTATGCTTGAAAGCAGTCATTGCACGGCCTTGTGTGCCATCGATTACGATCAGATATCGGTTGACGGTCTTGCCATCATCTTGTTGGGCATTAGGGTCCAAGGTTCCTGCAGTCTCTCTTCTCAAATCCACATTCCTGATAGAGTTGCGCCACAAGAGTTGCGTCTCTGCAAGGGTCTTACCTTCGTTTTTACTGAACGCGGTAATGGTAACGGTCTTGCCGGAACTTCTTCCAGAACCCTTAAAGTCGGATTGGCGGAAGCCGCCTAGCTTGACGATGTGGCGGAAGTTGCCGTTCTGGTCGAGGATGTTGGCACTCGTGCGCACGTCCTCAGGTCTGTCGGATAGTGTAGGAATGATCTGTCCGTTCTGGTTTCTAACCTCTGTGAGAAGTATCTTACGCGCTTGTCTTTGCTTGCGCGGATCATCAGGAATTCTTTGCGTGATGTCTAGCTCGAACTCTAATGGATCACCAATACCAAAGAGAGAGGTACCTCCAAAGCTGCTGGGGAAGAGTGCTCTAGCATTGTTTATTCTAACGCCTGCTTCGGTTTCGCCAAACTCGCACCTGAAGGAGAGGCTGAATACGTCAAAGTTGCAGAATACTGGAACTTGCGCTCCTAGATGGTTGATCTTGCACTCTGCAGTCTCAGGAACTTCTTGGTCTTGATTATCCGTAAACGTCCAGGACAATCTTGCAGTGTCATAGCGTAACCCACTTTCTGGATCAAAGCTTTGGATGGTCGAAATTACTTCATCTTGCAATATTTCGTTCTTGGTGAGCGTGCCACTGCCTTCAGTGACGCGTACGGTGCAGTCTCCTCCTGGTCGTCTATTACAGTCACATTCTCCGTTGACAAAGCCGTCTGTCTCATCGCAGCCAAATCCTTTGCTAGAGATCAAGTCTAGCTCGTATTGTAGGTTGGCTCCTGCGGCTAGGCCTACTCCCAAACGGTAGGTCCAGGTGGTTAGTCCACCTGGTTCTGTTGTGGGATCAAAGGCGATGAATCTTCGCTCGCAAGGCTCTAACAAGCCTATAGAATCAATAGGAGTTTCATCCACTGCTGTTTGGAAGATGGCTTCTGGGTCGAGATTCCATGTTCCGGTGAAGGCAAAGGCACAGAGTGCGTTTGCTAGTTTTCTATCGTTAAAGAGTGCTCTATACAGTCCGGTGTTGCCATATCTTCCTCGTACCTCATCTCCAACGTCTTGGCCGGCTCCGCTGATGGCTCCGATGACGTTTCCGATGCCACCTTTTTCAAACTTGCGCTTGCCACTACCGCTTTTGTTGTACTTTTGGACGAAGCATCTTACAACCTCATAGAGCATGTCACAGATTTGTCTGTCAAGGACTGCTCTGCAAAGCTCAGTATCGCCATCTCCGGTTAACAACACGCTGTTGAAGCAGTTTTTGACTGCTCCTAGCACGTTTCTCCAGAGTTCTAGATATCCTACTAATGCGGGGAAGCAGAGGCATTGTGCGCTTCGTAGGAAGCCGCTGTTGGGTTTGACGATGTATTGTTGGTCTGTCTCTCCTATGATGTCTACGACTTCACCATACAGGTCGTGAGTTTTCTTGTTGATGGTCGAGAGAGGGTCCATGCCAAAACTTCTGAGTCGGTCTCCTAGTAGGATCTCCCCTGGCGTACCTGGAGCGCCATTGGCTTTGAGGTAAGCATCCACGTTTGCCTTGCTGAACACGTCGCTTTGTAGGTTCTTTGAACCAAGATCAGTCAGTGGAACTCCATCTAAGGATACGGATAGTCTTGGCCGGGTTGCTCCTCTTCGGAGAGCGGGTGGAAGGCTTCCTGCTGCGGAACTGCTTTGCAAGCGTTGGATCTCTACCGTGCTCTTGGGATAACCTACAAAGATGTTGTACTCGGCAAGTGCTTGTGAGGAGCTTGGTGTTGCTGCAGGGTCGCCTTTGGGTATGACAAAGATGTATGCGTCGTTGTTGAGTGGTTGGACTATGCCTAAGGTTCTTGCTATTGCTCCTGGTGTGCGTATGGGCCCTAGGAAGACGAGGTCAGGGGAGGGTTGTCCTTTTGGTTCGCAAAATCCTGCTACGGCGTTGAAGAGCTTGCCGCACTTGATGCCTTTCTTGCCGCCTGCTCCTGGAATTTCGTTCGTTCCTACGGCTTGTTCGGCCAAGCACGTGCTTTCTTTGAGTTCGTTGAAGGCGTCAAAGCTTTTGCCTAGTCCGCATGCGGTTCCCCAAACGTTTTCGTACTCTGTGCCGCAACATTTTGCCATGGCAGGATGCAGTCCTTCACATTCTTTGCTGCCCGTTTTGGCTTCTTGTGCTTCGCGGTAGATCTTTTCCATGTCATTTGAGCCTACGCGTAGTCTTCGTGAGCCGCCTCGTAATTCAGCAGCTTTGACAGCACAATCGCTACCTAAGTAGTAGCCGTCCAAATTGGCCGCAGGTATTTTAACGAGTGCTGTAGGGAACCTCTTTCTTAACTCATCTTCTGAGGTTGTTGAAGGTAGAGGTATTTTTTGTAGGTCGAGCTCCGCATCTTTAATGTAGAATTGTGTGGTGGGTGCTGCTGGGCAGGACACTCTGTCACATACAGGTTTGTAGACGTCGTCGTTGAATTTTTTGGCTGCGGCCACGGTGGATTGGCAGGCTTTGCAGGAATCTCTTGCCTTGTTGATTTCTGGATCGCCAGCAGATTCAGGGAAGGCGTAGTCACACATGCCTGCTCTGGCTACGCTGCTTTCCCATGTTGAACCCGCCGCTAGAACGCCAGTCACTTGGGAGAGTCCTGCGCTGAACTCGCAAGCAAATCGCGTTTTGACTTTCTGGACGAACTTGAAGATGATGCTTACCCCGCAGCCGTACAGGGTGTACGTTCCTATGGTGCGGACAGGGTCAAGAACCACGTCTATTGCATCAGTGATTCTTTGGAAGACTTCTACGACTGTTTTCAAGAAGCCTTTTGGTATTTTGTCTCGTGGGATGGGCTGGTCGATCAACACTTCTAGCTGAATGCAGCTTTTTTGGAGGACATTATCCACTTGTATGGGACTTTCGGTGGTTTTGACGGCTCCGGGTGTTCGTCGTACTTTGCTGACTTCTCTTGCTTGAACGCTTAATTCTAGTAACAACTTCATGCAGCCAAAGCCAGGAACTTTGCACTGTCCTTTTCGGTGTTCTGCTAGAGCTTTTTCTTTGTCAAACTCGGTAACATTCCCCTTCTCTTTGACTTCTTCTGGTACAAGGTCTGGCACACTATCAAACTTGATTTGTGCAAAGCCTATTGCTTCTTTGCCTCGTTTGCGTACGATGGCTTCTGTGCTGACAAAATCGTTGTCATAATCTTCTAATGCGTCTCCTGCTAGTTGGATAGGCGTAAGTGCGATGTCTCTTTCTCCAAAGACTATCTCTCTTGTTCCTCTGTAAGTAACGTTGAAGGGTATGCCTACTTGTTGGATTTGTTCTTGCAAGAAGTGTGGCGTTAAGGCGGCGGGAAAGGGTTCTTGGAAGTTCATTCTAAACGGTCCCGTAGTTCCGCAGCGTAGGAACTCTACGGTTTGTTGTGCCGTGCCGATCTGTCCTGATTTGTCTGTTGCCACGAGCTTTACTTCGTTCACAAATCCGCTTCGGAATTCTACGTTGACTGATTGTCCAGCAGTGTTGTTGCCACTGCTTCCGATCTTGGTTTTCCTTTCTAGTTTTACTTTGACGACAAAACTGCCATCATCATCCGTTACTACAGTATCTTGTGCGTCACCATTAACAAACACAGTGACGGATGCTTTTTCTGACACTCTTCCACGTGCGTTAACAACTGGCGAGTAGCTGGGGCTGATACTTTGAAGGTTGGTCTCTAAGAATGTGGGCGGTGCGATGTCTGCTAGCACGACTTCTTGGAAGCGTTGGGTGTTGCCTGCGCTGTCTGACGTAGTAATAATGACCCTTGTGGGTTGGTCTGCAACCACATCTACGGGGATGCTGAAGGGTCCTGCGGGCAGCTCTCTTTGTTGTGGTTCGCAGTCGAGCTGTGCGAGGTTGGTTGCGCTTCTTTCTTCCACAAAATTGCCAGTGGTGGTGGCTTGGATGGTGGCTTCCCCACCTATGTTGCAGGCGTTGTCTACTGGTTGGATGGTGTAGGTGTAGGTTCTGCCTGCACTTGCTTGTTCGTCTAGGAATTCTGGTTGTGCGACAGTGGCTATCAACTTGCCGTTTCTTCTAACGGTATAACCTTTGACGTCTGCGCTCGCGCTTGCTGTCCACCTTAACTGTACCCGGTTGTCTTCTTTGGTGGCAGCCAACCCGCTTACTGGATCAGGTAGTGTTTCGTCAGGGATTGTGGTGAGTATGCTTACGGTGATGGCTTCGTCTGTTGTTCCGTTGACTTGTATGGGTACGGCACTGGGTGAGATAGGTATGGTGACACTTACCTTGGGCGGCGTGGTGTCTACAATGACTTCTTGGCTGACGTCTGCTGTTTCTGTTCCATCATTGGCGCGTACTAGTACTTGGTTTGTGCCAGGTGGTACGGCTAGATTCTTGACTCTAAAATCGCCTGTTTCGGTCTTGAAGGCTCTTTCTGTTTTCCCATTCACCAACACGACTATGTCTGCGTCTGGCTCGGTGAATCCAGGTATGGTGATGCTTCCGGTCTTGCTTGTTGGCGGTATGTCTGCGGATAGGTCTATAGCAAAGACTACAGGAAGGCTGACCATAAGGTAGACCATGAATACTGCGGTTCTTAGGTGAATGTTGGGGCTACCTCCTCGTTGCTTTCTCCTTCAAACATGAGCGTGGTCATAATGATCTTTTCCTCGTCACTAGATGGAGTGGGTACAAATCGGAAGACGTGGAGGTCTACGCCTTGTGCGTTTCTGATGGCTTGGCCGCTGATGGTCAAATTATCATTATGGTACCCCCCTATAACGTTGCCGAAGTCGTCTCGTAAGTATATGGATAGCTCGTACTGTTGGTCTTGTTCGGCAAAGGACATAGGTATGCCTCTTATGGTCTCTCGTAATCTTGCTATCTCGTCTTGTGGCGGTGTGGGCCTTCCTTCTAACCGTACGATAGTCTTAGCCACGGCTTCTTTGTCGATGCTTTCGCCGAACTGGTCACTGTCCTCTCCTAGCATGTACAACGCGATGGTTGCTTTTTCAAAGCTTTCTAGGTTCTGACCCTCGCCTATGCTTTCGTCGATGCCGTAGGTATGCTTCACGATGTTCACAGGGAGTTTTTTCAGTCGTTTTAACGGTATCGTGAGCTTGTCCTCTTTCAGCTGTAGTGTGTTGGTGAGATATCCACTATGTTGGGCAGTGATGAAGGGGTTTGTGCAGCCTCTTGGTAACAATGTAAAGAGTCTGTAGCCTCCCTCATCTGCTCTTGTCGTGCCTATTTCGCATTCCTTGTTCAAACAAGTATAGGTAATGTTCGTTCCTTCTAGTTCTGCGAAGAAGTCTTGGCCTTCTAGGGCTCCTTGTGCACGGATGTCTGCAGTCTTAGTGCCTATCTTTTCGCAGAAGTCTGCTCCAGGCGTGATGCCTTCGAAGAAGTGTAAGGAGGCGTCTCTCCTTATTGCTTGGTTGTCATCTATGCTGACAGGCATGGCAAACTGGAAGGTGAAGCCATCCCCTGTGAAAGAGTCTGGGTCGTTAATCCTAAACATGACAGGATAGGAAACGTCATAGTTGAAGTGGAACTGGTTGAAGCATAAGAATTTGAGCATGGCACCTACTTTGGCTCGGTTGCTCACCATTTTTTGTCCATCTCGTGGTTGGACGTTGAAGAGGATGCCCCATTCTGGTTGGTGCTCCACCGTAACGCGGAAGTCGTTCTTGGGTAGGTTTGCATCCAAGTACATGTTGAAGAATTCATACGAATCTTCTGGTGCTTTCTTCAACCGTTTACCTAATGCTTTCACGTCCCCAGACTGTCTTGGGTTGTCAAAGTCTGAGCTCAAATCTTGGACGCGTTCGTCTAGTAACATCTCTTGTAATAATGCTGCGTCTTTGGCAAGTTTTGTATACACTCTGTTGCTTGCTTCGAATGGTTTGTGGTCGGTGTTCTTCACTCTTACTAGAGGGAGTAATCCTTTCATCATGTCTTGGATTTCTGCTGAAACTTCATCTGTTCTCCATCGTTTTTTCTGGCAGCTAATCTCCATTCCTGCCATAGGAATGTTTTCGTTGATGGTCATCAAGTCTAGCGTAAGATTTGCAAGGAATAACCCATCTCCTTCTGCTTGGTAGATTTTTATGGCTGCATCATAGACTTCTTTGAGTGCTACCGGGATGCGAACGATATACTTGTCTAAAGGTGTTGACTTATCTCCTTCAATAATGGTTAGATCCCATTTTGCTGTTAATATCACATTATCATCAGTGCTTGCCACCATGGCGAAGTCGCTGTTCTCCTTCACTTGCAGGCCGGTCTCATCAAATCGTACACAGTCTGGCATGCCTGCTGTCACTCTATTGGAGATCTGGTTCTCCATCTCTGCAAGACTAGGAATTCTGCGCTCTTCCTTGTAGTACCAATACGGCACGACGAACTCATTGTATGGATCTAAAGATATTCGTCCAAGAGGTTGTTTTTTGAGTGCAGGTGGAACTTCCACATACCCTCCTTGTAATCCTAATGCGAGTATTGCCTGTCGTCCTAGCTGTTCCATGCAAGAGCTAACGATGTCGTACACAGGTCGTGCGTCTGGTGGTATGTCTAGCTGTTCTTCGATAGGTACGACGCGTACCTGTCTTGTGTAGTAGACCGTAGTACCTAGTAAGAGCAAGATAATGGCTCCTAAGAGTACGTACATTGTTACTTGTCCTTGCTTCACGCTCAACCCCTTTTTTATAAAAACCGACGATCTAGTATATAAGCGTTATGGCAGGACTCGGCCTAAGACATGTTTATAAGGGTGAGGGGACTTACTTTAGTCAGGAGAGAATGAGTTTCCACGACGATAATGGCTAGCAAAACAAGATATCAGCGAAGAAAGAAAGAAAAGATTCCTAAGGGTCTTTACTTTGTGTTACCCGCGGTGGCGGCCGTGTTTGCCGGACTACTTTTCTTGCCAACGTCTCCTCCTGTGCGTACCAAACCCCCCCAAATGAAGGGAGTCACGCCTGAACATATCCCCACGAAAATCACTGTTGCTCCTGACGACACCATCGCCAAGAGGGAAGCACACTTGGAGAGTATACTTTCAGGTATCGACATACCGAACTGTGAGAGCGTGGAGTATGATCATAATGGCGAGAAACTTGTCGCATACGCCAGAAGCGAATACCGAGAGGTGGACAGAACTGACGCCACCATTGAAGAGCATATCAAAGAGCACACCCGCGTTGGTGCTGGCGGACAGTTCCATGCATTCACGCTAGACATGTTTGAGTACTCAGGTCAAGGAAGAAGCACCAAGATCTTTGTCGGAAGAAAATTCTTCGAAAACTATACAGATGACAAAGACAAACGTCACGCTATAGGCGCTATCCAAGCCCAATACGTCAAGATACACGCAGAGGGCCTGAAGTACATGAAGACGGACAAGATCGTTGACGGAGTCAGAAAAGGACTCATAGATCAGCCCGTGCTGTACGAAATATGTTCGCTTGAAGCAAACTACAAAGGATTACTCAAGATCAACAGCGGAGAGTTTCCTGCCACCGAAAAATACCGAAGAGAACTCTTAGCAGCATACAACCAAAACCTACAAAGGCTGGCAACAAAACTGGAAACCGGCAGTTCTCTTCAAAGAAAGTTAGTGAAGAAGGCCATGGACGCAAACACGTTCTAATAATCAAAAGAGATCTTAACAGCCCACCGTCGCTTACCGAAAATATGCATAACACAACCTGCCAAAACATGCACTTCCACTCCTACGTTAAAACCATCCCTCTTTTGTGCGATAACTTCACCTTGTTCCACCATATAACCCTGCTCCAACGTACTCTCCACGTTAGTATACATTGCAAACGTATCATCCTCGTGCCTGAGTTGTAAGGAATGCTCATTGCGAAGGTCACTTGGCAGGTCAAACACTCGACCCTCTCGGCAAGCAACCACCGGATGATTTTCGTGAGTGTAGAACTCCCATCTTTTTTTGGGAATGGCCAGCATAGCATCTTCGAAGATCATCAAGCGCGATTCATGCTTAACAAAGAACGATCCCGCTGAGCGCATCAAGGCTACAGCCTTAGGATCAAAGGGCAGTTGGTACTGGCTCACAAGAGTAAGGAAGACTAAACGCTTAAATACTTTAAGTATTGGAAGTCGTGTGTGGAAAAGAAGATTCTTGATATTGTTATCAACGAGCAGGTAAGCTGGAAAGCCCTACTGATGAAGTTGGTGAAAGAAGAAGGGATGGACCCTTGGGACATCAATATAGGCAACTTAACGCAACAATACATCCAAAGCGTGAAGAGCTTGAAAGAAGCCAATCTTAACATCTCTGGAAAAGTGTTACTAGCCGCAGCAATACTGCTAAGAATCAAAAGCACAAGGTTGGTGAACGATGATTTAGCAGAGTTTGATCAGTTGTTAACCCCACCAGTAGAGGAAGAAGCCTTCTATGATAGTTTAGAGCAAGAGTTACGCACCAAAGAAGTCCACGACCACAACTATGAGCTGCATCCAAGAATTCCACAGCCAAGAAAGAGGAAAGTGAGCATCTTTGACTTAGTCAATGCCTTAGAGAAAGCACTCGAAGTCAAGCATAGGCGAATCAACCGCATCGATGAAGTGAATGTAGAGATTCCTGACCATGTAGACATCAACGAAGCCATCGACAGCGTATGGGGCAGGATCACCGACTGGTTTACCCGCGTGAAAGAGAAGCTCACCTTTAGAAATTTGCTCAAAGAAGACACCAAAAAAGAGAAAATAGGAGTCTTCCAGCCATTATTACACCTAGCCCACAATCGAAAGGTGTACTTGAAACAGGACAAGCCCTTCGGCCCCATAGAAATTCTCAAAGAAGAACCACACGAAGATTAATAAAGCCTGTTTAAAAGGAAAGTTTATGGCAGAAAAAAACGAAGAAGCAGCCAAAGAAAAGTACATGGAAATGAAAGTGCTAGAACAACGCATGACACAAACCCAAGAACAGCTGCAACAAGTAACCCAACAATTAACAGACGTCCAAGAAACCATGAAACATTTGGATGAGCTGAAGAATGTCAAGCCAGGAACCGAGCTATACGTGCCAGTAGCATCAGGAATATTCATCCCTGCAACTATAGGCGATCCTAAGAAGTTGTTAGTCAACGTAGGCAACAGTACTGTTGTGGACAAGACAGCAGAACAGAGCAAGAAATTACTACAAGACCAAGTAAACGAGATGGAAAAGTTAAAAACAGACCTTACCGCACAACTACACAAGCTAGCCGAGCACGCGCAAGGCATACAACAAGACCTGCGAAAGCTCGTAGAATAACGATGTTTGGATTCCTCAAAGACAAGCTAAAAAAAGCCGTCAGTTCTTTTACGAAAAAGTCTGAAGAACCAGAAGAGAAAGAAGAAGTTGCTGAAGAAAAAAAAGAACCAGAAAAAGAAGTTGCTCCTGAGAAAGAAGAACCTGTAGTTGAAGAACCCAAAGAAGAACCTAAGGAAGAAGTAAAAGAAGAACCTAAAGAAGTTGAGCCACCCAAAGAAGAGGTTAAAGAAGAACCAAAGGAAGAGATCAAAGAGCCAAAGGAAGTTCCGGCACCCAAGGAAGAAGTAAAAGAAGAACCCAAAGTTGAAGAAGTCAAGGCAGCACCCAAGGAAGAACCCAAAGAAGAAGTAAAAGAAGACAAGCCAGGATTTTTCAGCAGACTCACCCAAAAAGTTACCAAGAAGAACATCTCTCAAGAACAATTCGAAGACATGTTTACAGACCTAGAGTTTGCGTTGTTAGAGAACAGCGTAGCCATGGAAGTCATCGAAAAAATAAAAGAAGATTTGCAAGTAAAGATCATCGACCAACCCGTAGCAAGAGGAGAGGTAGCCACCATCGTGAGCGATAGCTTGAAGAAAAGCATAGGTGAGCTCTTCATCAAAGCAGACGATCTTGTGGCCAAAGCAAAAACAAAAAAACCATACGTGATATGCTTTGTGGGCGTGAATGGCAGTGGCAAAACAACCAACATAGCGAAGGTAGCCAAAAAAATGTTAGACAACGGACTACAACCCGTACTAGCAGCAGCAGACACCTTCCGAGCAGCAGCCATCGACCAGTTAAACGTGCACGGCGACAAGTTGGGCGTTAAGGTCATCTCTCACGATTATGGTGCGGATGCTGCAGCAGTAGCGTTTGACGCCATCCAACACGCAAAAGCAACCAACAAAGATGTCGTTCTTATCGACACCGCAGGAAGACTGCATTCTAATCAAAACTTGATGGAAGAGATGAAAAAAATAGTACGCGTGGCAAAGCCAGACCTCAAAATCTTTGTGGGAGAAAGCATCACTGGCAATGATTGTGTGGAGCAAGCCAAACATTTCAACGACGCCATAGGCGTGGATGGCATCATCTTATCAAAAGCAGATGTGGATGAAAAAGGCGGGGCAGCCATCAGCATAAGCTACGTCACCCAGAAGCCCATATTCTTCATAGGAACAGGGCAAACCTACGATGATTTACAACCCTTCAACCCCGAAGACGTGATGGAAGCGTTAAGTATTTGATTGTGGATAAGGCTTTCTGACTTTAAGATTCTTGATATGGCGAAAATGCTTGATGTTGTTGGTATAAAGAATAGATTCGGACTCAAGGGCAGTTGCAGCAACCAACGCATCCGGTGTCTGCACACCATACTCACGGGCGATATCTCCTGCAATCACAGCAATCGTATTATCTACCGAGACCTTTGACCATTTTGAAAGCATCTGGAGGAGCATCGCTCGAAGAACAACATCATTATTCTCTCTCCCCGCTAGAAGCTCAGTCTCCACCACAGCTGAAAAAAACACGCCTTGATCAGGCAAACTCATAATGAAGCGCTTGGCAGGCGCGAAGTCTCGCAGATAATCAATCAATATATTCGAATCAATAACAATCATGGAAGTCTCCTGTGTGCCCAACCCTTACGGAGGCGGTTCTCGTACTCGACACCCGTTTCCTTCATGCCTTTCCAAAGACCTGCAGCCCTTTCAAGTATATCATCCGCCTTGGAAATAACTAGCGCGTCATCCACCTCTGTAAACACCAGATCATCCCCGATGCCAACACCGAAGCGCTCCCTCACATCTTGGGGGATAGTGACTTGGAAGTTCCTTGTGACTTTAGACACACTCATGAAGATTACTAGGGAACCCTAGTTATTAAGTGTTTCGGTGCCGTTAGCACGAAAATCTTCACCTTTAAGTAGCGAATTTAGCGAAACATTTATAAAGGGCAAAACCCACTATCGACGTATGGGGACATATCCATTCTTAGGCACACCTCTTGACGATGACTTCGGAAGAGGCTGTATGGGCTTGCATTCTATAGAGAATCAAGAGCTAGCAGACCGCGTTGCAGACTTAGTAGACGCAGACAGCATAGTCTACGATATGAGCGAAATACCCCATGATAATGTCTTTTTTACCCGAAACGGAAAATACTTCCACCTACGAATACACAAAGACAATGCACCCCTAGATCGCGACAAAGTAATAGCATTAGTAGACGATCGCGAACAAGGACAAGCATACGACGCACAAGACCACCTCATCCTCCATGAAAAGGATGCTTCAGCAATAGCACTAAGAGGCACACAAAACACCGATGGAGCGAGCGCAGAAAGCGTACACCTCTTACTTACCACCGCATACGGGCCTAACGGAGAAGAACACACGAACATGGCCAGAAAGGTCAACAGATCATTTGAGGTAAAC
This sequence comes from Candidatus Woesearchaeota archaeon, assembly GCA_030750765.1. Lineage (GTDB taxonomy): Archaea > Nanobdellota > Nanobdellia > Woesearchaeales > ARS49. The sequence continues at coordinate 205,411 of JASMHM010000002.1, forward strand.
GCACTTGAAAGCCTACGACTACAATACTTAGGGAAAAACCCTGTTGAGGACGTGACTGTGCCAAAAGTGTACCACACAAGCGACGACACCCTATGGACTGAGTTCATAGCAGGACCTACTGCAGGGGACGAGATGCGCGCCTTCCCCGAAACACGAAGAGCAAATCTTTTACGCCTAGCTAGAGCAGCCCAAGGCATCCAAGAAGCATACAACCGACAGGCAGAAAGTAGCATGGTTAGAGCAGTGCTTCCCACTGCAAACGTAGATGCCGTACGCAGCATGGGGCCTGCAAGCAGAGAACTAGTAACATACCTAGAAGAAAAAAACAGATTCAACACGTACATTCCAGATTGCCGGCCAGACAATTTCTTCTTGAAAGACACCTGCGTAAAAATTGACGAAGGTGGAAAAATGGTGGGCAGCGAAGACTGCTTTATAGGAAAGATGTGCGACTTTGACGACACCGTAAGCGAAGAAGATCGCGACTGGTTAATGGATCAAATCAACCCACCCAACATGACCGACGCATTACTTTCCCTGTACGTCAGCACGATACAGAGCGCACAACCAAAGAAGGGCCACGCACTCTACAAGCGAATACAACGAGCAAAAGGGTACTTAGAAAGAGTCATGCAGAGAACCGACGAGTGGGACCACCTTGCCTCAGAGTTTGCAAACGTTGAGGCAAATGCCACCCAAGATTTCATGATGGGCTTCCGTTCATACGCAAATGCCAACGCCCGGGCTACAGCTTAGGTTGAGCATTCTTGCCATCTCCATCACGTAATGATAAGATCTTGCATCCTTAATCTTTGGCTTTGCTTTCAACACCGCCCTGCTTACCTCAAAGCTCTGCGAGATTCTTGACAGGTTTTTCTCAAAAAAGCCAGTGTGCAAGTCCTTGAAAGAAGTTATAACACGAGAGAGCATTGCTTGGACTTGCCGGTCATTCGTTCTTGGCTCTTGGCTGGCAAAATACGCCGCCCTGTACACCCAAGAAATCGTGCTAATGAACTGCCAGTAGAAATACGTTTTTGAGTTATCAACCACTCGCTTGCTTATGCACCTTCTGAGAAAGTTGTCTGTGGTACTTACTTCTTCTGCGCCAATCTTTATAGACTCAACACTCGTTCCTTTGTCCCAATAGGATTGTAGTGCTAGGAGAGACTCCTGGAGAACATAAAAGTTTCTTCGCAGAAGACTCTCAAAGCGTTCTGCTCTGGGCTCTGCAAGATTCTCCAAGACAAGGCGATTTTCAGTACGCCGTACGATCTTCCATCCGAGTAGCTTAGAAAGGTGTGCTTCGACATACTTTTGTGCTTTTGGCGATAGCTCTATCTCTAGTCTGTCATAACCAGAACGATAGGCGTTATTCAACACGTAACGAACAAATGCCTCGTTATCAATAGGAATGCTCACCTTGCCTTGCTTTGAGGCCACTGAGCTAGCACTCATAAGGAGGTGTTCGCCTTCCATCTCGACATCGATCTCTAAGTGTTTGTCCACAGCGTGTTGTTTTACCCAAGGCATAGGCAGCGTCATGGTGAACGAGTCCCTCTGCTTGATTACTTTCCTTCTCATATCCATATGTATACCTTCAAAGTATATAAACCTATGCCCCATATGCCCCATATGCGGAGAATTAATACTTGTGCAGTGCGTCGTATCTTTAAAGGAGTAACAATCAAATGAACCAAACAAACCAATTACAAGAAGTCACAAAAATGAGAGATATGCTGAAAAGCAACGCTCTCGCACAAGGAACAGCATGGACAGGACCACGAAAGCGCATGCTGGAAAGAGAACTCACCATGGTACGCTTTATCGGCGCACGCAGAGGAAACGTTGACGATCGCTCTTACGAACGTCTCCCAGACTGGAACGCCACACCCACACTATACAACGGAAGAGGCGATTCAAGAGGCGTAGAGAGCGCACTTGTTGAAACCTACAACCCAAATTGTTTCTTACTACCAGAAGCATTAGGCGAAGACGGAAACATCCACGTGCTCGCTGACGAAGACATGCGCATAGGCATACTCTTTGCAAGAGCGCCCAGTCCAAACATTAATGAAAAAAGACACATCACGCCAAGTTTGCTCTTCAAGCAAAACTCATGCGTTCTACCCAACACACCCATGTCCACAGGAACCCGAGGCATTTCCTCAGCACCTGCCAACATCGTATACGGACCAGGAGCAAGCGACATTATCCTAGAAGGAGAGGGCACCTTTGTGGATTGTTTTCCTGGGAGACTCCACAGTGATTACCACGGACACGTCAATAAAGTGGACGAACTCGTCGTAAACAAGCAAGAGAGAGTGCGGAGTGCAGACCTCGTACTGAGACTACAAGGCGCGAAGCTTCCAGACTTCCGAGAGCCCACACCCGTAGAAAGCCCGATGATCGCCAGTAGAGGAGTAGGTATTGGTGGCTCATACGCTGTAGACGTCACACTCCCCATAGGAGCGTTCGATGGATCCGAAAGCCCGGAGGACAACTACGAATTTCCGTTCGTGTTTGACTAAAATGACTATCAGAATAACAAACACCGAATGGGAACAGCTAAAGGCACTCAAAGCAGAAGATCCTGCCAACGTATGGGTACACTACCTAGATGGAGCTCCCGATAAAGTTATGGTGCGAACCCCGTCAGGAGAAAGAGAGGTAGAACTATACGATCTACCCCTGAGTCCCTACGAAACGTCCCTTACAGAACTAAGTGACCAAATGCAAGTCGCAGTAAACCGTCTGGGAATGCTCGAATCAGACCCCTCAGAACTGGATCTCTTGGTAAGCACCATGATGGATGTTAGCGGCGCTATCCACAAGAAGCTTCTGGAAGTAAAAGCAGAAGTTGCGTACCTCCCAGAAAACACCACAGTAAGGGAGTTGTACCAAGAAATGATTCTTGAGCAGGATCAAAGAATGAGAGTTTCAAGAGATACAACAGCCCTAACAACATCACTATACAAAGAACCAGAAGTGCTTCTCGAAGAAGCACAAGAATGGATTGAATTTCTAGGAGAATCACCATGAACGTATTTGAACAATTACAAGAAGCATTTGGAGAAGTAGACATCCGAATAGAAAACGGCGAAAAGGGCCAACTGTATTCTGGAGATATCACTGCAAAAGCCTTTGGACACCCTCCCGACATCCTCATGGTAAGATTAGGAAGACAAAATTGCCCAGGACACGTCGATTGGGTATTTGGAAAACCAGAATCTGCCTTCATAGATTCAGGTCATAACAATCACTACTCCCTATTCTTCCCCGGAACTAATGCAAACATAGATGATTTCTTTGAAGGAAAACCCTTCAGCTACCACATGGCTAGAGGCATCATAGATAATGACGAAGGGTTTGTTACGTACATCAATTGCGACCGCGTCACAGAACACAAAGACGCACTTGACAATGTTGTAAAACTTTTGCCTAAACAACGCATACCCAAACAACAACACGTGGACGTCACCATTGACGGAGTAATCCACCCACAAGTTTTAGCAAGCAATGAAGACGATCATGGCGTCGTAGTTATCTACTCAGAATCTGGGAGAAGTTCACTATTGTTAGACACACAAACAGGAAAGATCGTACCTGAGATTTATCCTTTTGTCGGCAATGGATGGAAAGAACCCCACCAGATTTTCACCAAAGATGGAACACTCTTCATTGACGAACGAAAACAAAGAGAAGGTGCTCTTTACCGTGTAGACTTCAGCGACGAAGGATACACTGCGGAGGTGGTTAGCAAATGATACAAAACAGAGACGATCTTCTGAACGCCAAGAGAACAGAACTTGAAACGTCGGTCTTCAGCACAGGCATCGCACGCACAGACGCACAACAGGCAATGCTCCACAACGAGCTAGCCATAGTACGCTTGTTTGCAGCACCACCAGAAGCGTTTAACCAAAAACCTAACGATCCTGATTGGGAAGTACGCAACAATCCAGTGGACAATTTTGTGTGCAGCCCAAACACTCAGCTTTACCTTCTTCCAGAAAAACAACAAGAAGGAGTCATCGTAGCACAGGGCAGACAGGGCGACCAGTTCGGCATTTTGGTCTATAACCCAGAAGTGAGAGGAGAACTAAAACCTAAAGTAGTGATAGGCTATCGAAACTCAACAGTTTCTGACAACGGCACCATGGTTCCCCTGATTCATGGAAAATTCCCGGATAACTTACACACCAGCGGGACCCAATATACAACAATCTGGGGAAGACAGCGAATGGACAAAATATTCACCATCACCGAAGTAACCCCGTTGCTTATCAACAACGCGGCAGACCCGCACAGTTTAGTGTTAGATGTCTTAGGTACGGAAAACGTAACCCCCGCCATACCACTATGTGCCCATCGAGGAGCACACCTAGGCACGCCTGTCCCTACTCACCAACGTCTAAAATCCTCAGACGCCAGACTTTCAGGACGAAATTATCCACTAACATATCGCATAGAAACTATCTAGGAGAAGAACAATGACAATCGAAGAAATAAAACCAGGAATCTACACCCATCCAAGACCTACCAGTTTTGAGACAGGACCGAGCATGATCAAACTGTACAAGTACGGTCTCAAACTGAACGACGAAGTCTTAGAACACGCCGTGCTAGCACGCTTTGTCGAGCAAGCACACATCCACGGAAGGTGGGTAGGCATCGAACAAGGTAAGCTCATCGAAGACATCACCCGCGATGTTAAAGCGTACGAAGATGCATTATTTGATCAATTCAAAGAGGAAAAGCAACAGGAAGAGTTAGACATCACACAAGAGTTAATCAATGACCTGCATGCTGAGCAAGCCGAACGATTTGGTGCAACATACACGCCTGTCAAACGCACAAAGGAGGCACCTCAACTTCCCATAGTCAACGGAAAGAGAGATCCTCTAGCAGCACACCTTGCAGGGTTTGTTGTTGACGAGTACGACCATCGCGATCTACCAGCGATTCTTTCTAGCGCAGAAAGTACAGCACCGCTTCTTGCGAAAGATTCTCTCGAAGTAAGAGAAAGATCGATTCTTTTCCCAACGCCAAATATGGTAAAGGAAATGTACGCGCTCCAGCAAGAAATGTAGTGAACAGTCACTTATCAAACAGTCGACATAGCAACTCAACCATGCGAGTAGAGTAGCCCCACTCGTTGTCATACCAGCTGGTCACGCTGACCAAGTTTTGTATGACACTTGTGGAGAGACTGTCAAAGATGCTGCTGTGCGGGTTATGGACGATGTCTCTGCTAACCAAAGGCTCGTCACTATACTCCAAGATGTTATGCATCTCGTGCTCTGCAGCTTTTTCAAAGGCCTTGTTGATGGAGTCAATAGTGGCCTTCTTTTTTACCGTACACGTAAGGTTGACAATGCTCCCATCAGGTGTGGGGACACGCCACGCAACACCGTCTAGTTTGCCGTTAAGATGAGGCAACACGAGACCTACTGCTTTCGCAGCTCCGGTGCTAGTAGGAATGATAGACACTGCAGCACTTCTTGCTCTTCGTAAATCTTTATGTGGACCGTCAACCAACTTTTGATCTGCAGTGTAGGAATGCCCAGTAATCATGAAACCTTTCTCCACCTTAAAATGATCATCCAACACTTTTACTAAGGGTGCTAGGGCATTCGTAGTACAGCTCGCATTGCTAATCACGTGATGTTTCTTAGGATTGTAGATCCCCTCATTGACACCTTGCACAATCGTACAATCAGCATCATCCATGGGTGCAGAGACAAGCACCTTTTTTGCTCCTGCCTTGATGTGTTGGGAGGCAGCCTGCTTGTCCTTAAACAACCCCGTGCTCTCCACAACAACGTCTACCTTAAGTTTTTTCCAAGGAAGCTTTGAAGGATCCTTTTCTGATAACACCACAATTTCTTTACCATTGATCACTAAACTGTCTTTGGTGAATTCTACTGTGCCAGGAAAGCGTCCAAACACACTATCCCACTTGAACAAGTGTGCCAACGTTTCGGTATCAGTAAGATCGTTGACAGCTACCCATTGTATGTTCTCGTTATTCACTCCTGCTTGGAGGACGAGTCTTCCTATTCGTCCAAACCCGTTGATGGCTACACGCATGGACAATATCGAGAGGACTACCTATTTAAGCGTTATGCTCCGTACGGACCTGCGTAGTCGACTGCAGGAGTGAAACTACAGTCTAAGACCTCTGCCATCTCTATGACTCCTTCAGATTTGCGATACAAACGGAACATGCCCTCGTGAGGTTGGGTAAGAGCACCATCCTTTTCGTATTGTTGAGGTGCGAGGAGCACGCCCCCCTCGCGAAGACTTTGTTCAGCAACACTTTCTAGATTAACGTCATTAGGGACTGTGAAAGCAAACGGAATAAAATCAAACGGCCCTTTCTCACGGAAGTAGAACAAACTATCATCTGAGAACACCTCTGTCCTATCTTTCACGTCTTCAAGACCTAACACTTCCTCGTCAAGAATCCTTCGCATGAAATCGGTCAAGCTAGACTCGATCTCTGTTCCATACATCGTTGCTCCAGGATGAAGTTTTGCACAAAGCGTAGATTGATAACTCGTGCCCATGCCAAACTCAAAGGAAGATCGTAGATCTTCAACAAGCATGGAGGCTGACGCGTAAAAAAATGCCAACCCCGGATTAGGAGTAGGTTGTAGTTCTCCTAGCTGTGCAGGAAGCATAATGTACGGATTCACACTCACAAGGCAATCCAACGTTTCGAGAACCTCCAAATAATCTTCCGATATCTCCCAACGATCAGGTCCTAAGACATCCCGCTCCTCTTCGGTGAGCTCGCGCGGCACCATCTGTTGGTCAAAGACATGGAAGACACCTGCGTCAACAAGATCTGTTGTTACCGGGAAACTCTGCCCGTGACTGTGCGCTATTAGACAATAGGTGAGAGGCTTCAAAGGAATAAACCAACCGCGATCGATGTTGCGGAACACTTGCCAAAAAGGGTCTGCCACATCTTGACCCAGCTCTTGCAACTTTCCCAGAATGTCGGTCTCCAAAGGATTGTCACTAGGCTCGTACTGACCGCCCGTACACATAGCCTCAACCCTCTGTAATGCCGAATAAATCTCTGCACTCACTTCCATCTGTGAAGTGTTGAGTTCGGGGGTTGCACCCCTCTGGATTCTTTGAACCATAGGCACGTCATTCAAGGACGATACCAAGGAAGCCAGCAAAAAGCGAGTGTCAGAAACCTGGACAGTCATAAACCTCTAATCTTGAGTTTGTTTAAAAGAATTTGTGTGCTCAAAGCAATCTGAGCTCGCCTGTAACCTTATCGATCTTTTCTTCATTATCAGGACCGATACCTAGGCAAGTGGTTGTTCCTGGAGTTATCTCGGTCTTACCTGCATCAATGATCAAAGCAGTCACTAGTCCTGCGTCTTCTGCTTTGTTCTTGTAATCTATCAATTCCTTTTCGTCTGCAACGCCTAATACGGACTTTTTCATACCTTCTCCACGCCATTTCTTGATGTAGTCCTTCTCAGACTTGAGCAAGGTTTCAACACTTGCGTGGCTGACTTGTGCTGCTAGTTTGCCTTTAGAAAGTTTCAGATCCTTACGAACGAGAATGACTTGTTTCATTGGACTGTTTCATCAAAAATGTCTGCCTTATCAATCGTTTTGGCTGCTTGGTTGACCGTGCCCGCTATCCTTTCTGCGCTTTTCCCTTCACCTTGAGATTGTTGGATGATCTCTTGGGCACGTTCCATGGCCTCGTCAAAGTTTGCTGCCAGTCTTAGTCTTTGTAAGTTCTTGGCTAATTCTTCAACAGGGTCCTCAACATCCATACTGCGAGAAAAGTGGTGGCATTCTTAAAACTATGGGTTTAGAAGAGTAAAAAGCTCGCGACTACCATCCACATCGTCAACACAAGATTGTAGTATGCAGGAGTTCGGTCTTCATGCGTTTCTACCACGAACACGACTAGTATGGCAAGGAGTATGGCTACGTTTGAAGGTAATGAATACTTCCAGACGAAAAACATACCTAAGACAAGATACCCCAGACTGATGATCTTTGTCCAGCCCACACCCACAAGGTTAGGTAGTGTTTTGATCTTGTACTGTGCATCCCCTTTCCTGTCGCGCACGTCCCACATGGCCTCCACGGCAAGCACTGCCAAGAACACCACACCCAAGAGTGCCATGTTGGTGACGCTAATTCCTGCTTCGATCACTCCAACAAGCACTAACGGAACAGTCCAGATGACTGCTGCAGAAAGATTCTTTATCAAAAAAACTTGTTTAAGGCGGAAGCCCAGCATGACGTGGCTGTACCACAATCCTATGAAACCAACTGCTATGTAGATTAGTAAGACAATCACGTTGGAGCGCAACCACAAAAGAGGGAGAAGGAAGAACAACGCTGAAGAATAGTACAGCAACGGCACCATGACTTGGGAGGCAGCATCTTTGTTAACCCGATCCTCATGAACATCTGTTGCCTTGTTGAACAAGTAAATGGATAGGTTCAGCAATGTGAAGGCAGCAGCCATCCACCATAACTCGCTCCCTTGATAGATAGACTTGTTCAACAGGAGAAAAAACACTAAGAAACATAGAGAAACGTGAAGTCTGTATTTGAAAAAGGTTGAAAGCATTGGATGAGTGAACACCGTTTGTTTTTAAACGTTACGATGATCTAGGGTGCCGGTTGAAACGCAACAGCACTGTCAATTTCAGCCGCAATACGCTCGCCGTCTTCATTTCGAGTGGCGATCGCATCATCTCGCCATTTCCGAAACATAAAGCTTAAGCCATAGGCAACTCTCAAAAATTGGGGAACCATTTCGGATAAGGGAGGCGATTCATCGGGCATCCCCTCTCTTCCGAATGCAGTACGACTGCGCCACATGCAAAATGGATCTGGCGTCTCCCACGTAAGCTGAACGTCGTTAACTGTGGCAGTATCGAGATCCCAGTTAAGCTTCATACCTTGGGTTGTTGCGTACGCTTTTGCACCCGCCAATTCTCGTTCTGTTCTGCGATCCTCAAGACGCGTTCCCGGGCGAGCGTTGAGGGTGGCTTGCAATCGCGTTCCGATAGTATGGAATTCCTTGTACGCCCAATCTGTGCCCAAGGCAAAAGCAAGCCGAACTGAGTACATGGAATCCGTTTGGGTGTCAAAATACGTATCGCCTTTGTACTCTAGGTCTCCTTCAAGAGCATTGTACGGGTCATGACCAAGCGTGCCCGCACCCATAGGTCGAGTAACTTTGTCTAGGTATGCAGCATGAGGAATCATCATCTCTGTAGTCGCGTCTGGCTGCAGAGCGGGATGGTTTCGTAAAGGATCGCCTTCGTCTAGGTTGACTGCGCTCCAGCGAAGGGCTTGGGCGTAGTCATCAAGAGAGAAGGGTGTGAAGACTTTTCCTTGTTGGCCTGGAGGACTGTCTGATTTTGCTGGAAGGTACACCCCTCCAGTTTAGGCAGCGTATATCTTTCCGACAGCATCCCACTCAGGACACACCGAATAGTTGTGGAGGACGAGCCCTCTAGGGGTTATGGTGTTGGCACTTTTTTGTTCAAAAGCATTATGGTGTATGGCACCAGGAGTTGAAAGACCTTGTGACTGAAGACGTGTAGGAACTTCAACAGAAAGCGTTACATTCTTTACACTGACGTCATCGAGTTGTAATGTTTCAATATCGTCCGGCATAGAGACCAAGAATGAGGTTTAGTATAAAACATTGATTGTTGTGCAGAATACTCTCTTTTAAGCTAGTTTTTCACGCCTTGCTTGATGCGCAGCCCAATAGCTAGACTAAACACAATCAAGAACACGAGCAAAGGTATTGCATACACGCTCAACCTCCACCATGTGAAGAGAGGGATGAGCATGTCATGACCAAAGGGCGTTATAACTAATTCTAACAACACCATGACTGCTGCAGCATGCATGCTTGTTGAGAACACCACTCCAAAAGGTTGCCGTAAATGAGTGAGATCCAAAATTTCCCAAGCAAGTAACGCTAGGATGACTGCCACGATCATATACTTTATCCAGAACACGATCCCTGCAGCTACAGCCACACCCAACAAGATAATGAGTGCCAAAGGTGCAAACACCTCTGCAACGGCAACAGCGTTTGCTTTGAGATCCATGATCTCATCTATAGACACGCTGTTTTCCAGCACAAACACGTCCTCTCCAGTGATACGGATCTCTTCCGTGCCTGGTTTGCGTTCGTTCTGCAAGTCAACCACTAACCAAGGTCCTTTACTAGGTAACAATATGGGTTCTGCAAGCTCGAACTCTCCATCAATCGTGGCTACCGAGAATTGTTTCAATTTCATGGCAGCTTGGTCTGCGAACGTGATGGTTTGCGGCAATAAAATAAGGAACATTAGCACAACCGCTAACACTACTGTCTTGCTCAAGAACCAAAAGCTATGCCAGGGCTTGTTGAAGGTGTAGTGTGCAAAGTTGAAACTTTGTAAGAGATCGTTGAAATATCCCATGCTTCCTGCTCACATATTAGATTATTTAAATGTTCGCGATGAACAAGACGTCTTGGTCGGCGTCCACTTCCTTCACGTTAGGGAAGACAGCTTTTACAATAGAAGCGATGCTGCCAAAGTGCTTGGCTTTCTTGAGAAGACTGATAGCTACTTTCTTTCTTGCCACTCGCTTAATCTCTACCAACGCTTTGTTGGGTTGGAAGTGATGGATGGCGGTTAGGCACACCACCGCATCAAAGCTCTTATCTTTGAAAGGTAATTTTTCTGCTCTGCCGTGTACGACAGGAAATTTGGATTGCTTGATCATGCTTAGTGAAGGATCAATGCCGGTTTTCTTGCCCTTCAAGATCTCAGTAGCCACGCCAGTCCCACAACCAACATCTAAGACTGTCTCTTCGGGGAGGAGGCTGAGCAAGTCTTGGACTCGCTTGGCTTTTTTCTTTTGTTCTTCGCCGTACAGCTCGTTATACCCTCGAGCGATACCGTCGTAGTACTCCATGCAGTACTAGATTCTGAGGTAGTATAAAAATGCATACCATATAATCTTAAATACTACTTTGACATCAGGACTCTCATGCTTAAAGAGCCAGACAGCATGGAGGGGTTGGCGTACTTCACCCGACAGAACATCGGTGACGGTAACGCTGTTGCCTGGGTAAAAAAGGGCCCCTGTCCGAAGTGTAAAACGTTGATGGGCAAACCTGTAGTGAAGGGAAAGATCAAGATCCGTGCCAAAGAGTATCAATGCCCAAAATGTGAATATATAGAACCCAAAGAAGAGCATGTTGAACGATTAGATGCAGAGATCATGTACGTCTGTCCTGGATGCAAAAAGAAGGGCGAACACACCATGCCTTTCAAGAGAAAAAAAATAAAAGTAAAGAGCAAGACAGAAGACAAAGAAATCACCGTGGATGCATTAGTGTTTAATTGCGACAAGTGTGATGAAAAAGTTATTATTCCCAAGAAGATGAAGGGTTAGAGTACACCATCTCACCCGCATCCTTTGTTCTTATCCCATTATTAAGTTTTAACACCATTCTGTGGACAAAAGGAAGGAAGTAGCTCGGCGAAATCACACGAAGAGGCGAGTCATTCCAGATCATTCCTGCGAGCTTGCCATTGTGGGTTACTATACCTCCATGTCCGTTCTTGATCCTTGACTTGACGCTTCTGGCCTGCACACGCTCATATCCTGCGCCAAGACGAACAGATGAGTATCCTGACTTCACCCTTTCCTTGTGTTGGTAGACTGTGCACCTATCCTGGTCTCCAATAACCTCAAGCACATCTACTACGTCCCTCCAACCAAGATTTTTTTCTAGGGGACCTACCAAGGGCATTGGCTTGTCAAAAGTGACGGCTTTAAGCAAAGCCAAGCCTTTTCTTTCATCACACGCCATCACCGTAGGATCGATAGCATACATTTCCTCACCCTTAATCATGGCGTAGTCAGACATCATACCTGTCTTCCAACCTTCGATGCCTAGATTTTGAACATTCTGCCTGATGTCTTTGGCCTCCTCACACATGGCCTCCCAATGGACCCGGACGTCTTGGTAGAAACACAAAACAGAACCTGAAGTGGTCAGTTGCAAGCCCGCAATCATAGAGGTAATACTGTCTGTGGTAAGACGAAGCATCACGAGCTGACCTGGCCAGTACGCAGGTTCAATCGAATCCGTAGACTCGCCACCCCACTCCAGAACAACTTGGTTAAGCGCAAGCATGTGCTCCAGCTGCTCCTGACCGTCTTCAAAGATCACAATCAACCAAAGTATCCTCGGTATTTAAACATTCTGAACCACAGTTTTAAATACGTGCGAATCCGGAATGAGATCATGAAAGCTCTGCTACTTCTCCTTTTGATGGGTTGCGCCACACCTTCCTTTTTTGGCGTAGAATGTGATGGCACCTCCTTTGATGTGAGAGGTGTTTCAGAAAGTGTGCAAGAACACATGCAAGTATCTTATCCTATGTACCAAGATACGATAGCGGACAACCATGACGTCATCAACCGCGTGCTCCCACGTTTCCAAACCTCCCCACCAGAATACGACCTCTCCTACGGGTTCTTTGATGATTGTGAAATTTTTGATAGCATTCTAGCATTGCAGGAAGACACCACAAAAAACGGATTCAAGCGCCCTAACCGACCCATTGCTAGAGCCTTCCACGAACGCACAGAGGAGTACAGCATATTGCTAGTGGATGGCACCACACACCTCACCAACACTACCGGATTGGTGTTCGTCACCCCCTTCATGATTGGCACGCTACGAGGTGGCAACATAAAAAACATGGAAGAGTACTATGACATAGTCAACACCCTTCTCCAAAAAGCAGCACAAGAGCATGCCACTCGGAAAGGCTTAAAAAGTCTCCTCGACAGCTAGTGCTTATGACCAAGAACACGTTTTACGTAACCACACCCATATATTACGTAAATGACAAACCACATATTGGTCATGCCTACACTACCATCGCAGCAGACGTGCTTGCCAGATGGCACAAGCTCAAAGGAGAGGATGTTTTCTTCCTTACAGGAACAGACGAGCACGGACAAAAGGTAGAAAAAGCAGCCCAAGCAAAAGGACAAGCAACAAAGGAGTTTGTTGACTCGGTAGCGCCGGCCTTCCAACAGGCATGGAAAGATCTAAACATCGAGTATGATCGGTTCATCCGCACCACTGACACAGACCACAAAGAAACCGTCACCAACATTATCGAACTTTGCAACAAGAATGGAGACATCTACAAAGGCCAGTATGAAGGTTTGTACTGCGTGAGCTGTGAGACGTTCTTCACCGAATTGCAAGCGCCGGACAACCTCTGTCCGGACTGTGGCAAGGACGTGAGTCCTTTGAAAGAAGACACGTACTACTTCCGGTTGAGCAAGTACGCAGACAAGCTCTTGGAGTTGTACGAAAAACAACCTCTTTTCATCTCACCACCACACAGACAACAAGAGATCATCAATCGCATCAAAGAAGGATTGAAAGATTTGAGTGTGACACGAACAAGCTTCGACTGGGGCATCCCCTGGCCACTAGAACACGGCCACATCACGTATGTATGGTATGATGCTCTTACCAACTACCTTACCGGCATAGGTTATCCCAAAAAGGCCTACACAAAATACTGGCCAGCAGACGTACACTTAGTAGGGAAAGAGATCATCTGGTTCCACACCGTGATCTGGCCAGCGATGTTGATGAGCGCAGGATTAGAACTCCCCAGACAGGTGTTCGCCCACGGATGGTTGACGGTTAATGGTGAGAAGATGAGTAAAAGCAAAGGGAACTTTATCCCTCCCGCCGACCTCATCAGAAAGTACGGCGTTGACGGAACAAGATACGGCTTGCTGCGCGACATACCCTTTGGCCAAGATGGAGATTTCAACGAGCCAGCACTCGTCAAAAGAATCCACGCAGAGCTAGCAGACAGTCTGGGAAATTTGTTACAAAGAAGCCTCACCTTAGTGCACAAGTACTGCGAAGGCAAGATACCCTCCCCTGGAGAATATGGCAAGGAAGAGCAAGCACTAGAAGAAGCAGCCAACCATCTTATTCACCATATGGACGGACACATCAAGAAAGTAGAGTTCAACAAAGCCCTAGAAACAGCATGGAGCTTTATCGGCGACTGCAACAAGTACGTCAACGACACCCAACCCTGGACGGTTAGCGATCCAAAAAGATTGAACACTATACTCTACACCCTCATGGAAAGCCTGCGCATCATAGCGCACGCCATCTGGCCCTTCATGCCTGGAAGCGCAGAAAACATGCTACACCAGCTAGGACAACAACGCACCACCCAATTCAAGTTCCAACACGACACAAAAGGGAAAATAACCGAACCAAAAGTGTTGTTCTCCAAAGACGTCACAGTGGATGATCCCTTCAGCCACCTAGACCTTCGCGTGGCAAAGATAGTGAGCGTCAAAGACCACCCTAACGCAGACAAATTATACGTCGTAGAATTGGATGTAGGAGAAAAACGCACCGTGTGTGCAGGCTTGAAAGAGAGCTACACCAAAGAAGAACTCAAAGACAAGCTCGTCGTCCTCGTCTACAATCTTCAGCCAGCCGATCTCAGAGGCGTGGAAAGCCAAGGAATGATTCTAGCCGCAGTCAAAAAAGACGCAGTAAGGATCCTTCAGCCAAAAGGCAAACCAGGAGACCTAGTAGGCATAGCAGGCGTACCCCGCCATCCCAAACCCGTAACGTTCAACGAGTTTACAAAAATAAAAATGCAAACCTCTAAAACTAAAGTATTGTATAAGGATAAAGAATTAACAACAGATGAAGGCCCAGTATTCTCCGAGTTAGATGAAGCAAAAGTAAGATAAAAAAAAAATTATGTTAACGTATATCATTCATCACCAAAAAGTATAAATAGGAGATGCTCCCGCTCAATAGTAACAAATTTGGGGTTTACAATGAACAAAACAGCAATATTCCTTATGTTGGTCATGACGGCTTGTGTCGTCCAACAAATACCTGCAGGAAACATGACAACAACTCCTGACGAGACCCCTGTTGTCGTGGTGAACGAAACTTCTGAACAAACCCCACCACCCTCAACCGTGGAAGAACAATTAGAAAACATAGAAGTCAAAGCCCTACCCACTAAAGAGTTCAAAGAAGGAGAGCTCGTCCAGTTCCCCAATCTCAAAGCTACCGATCCAGATGGAGATCCCATCACCTACACGTTCTCTAGTCCGCTAAACGAACGAGGAGAATGGCAGACGAAGGAAGGAGACAGAGGAAGCTACCTAGTAACCATCACTGCAAGCGACGGACAAAACGTCGTGACACAAGACGTTCGCGTCACGGTGGTTCCAGAAAATTACGAACCAGAACTACGCCTAAGCGCAAGCACCATCAGCGTTAACGAAGGAGAAGAAGTCATCATCACCGCAACCACCAATGACAAGGACGGAGATGCCGTTGGCTTAGAAATCCGCGGCTGGATGGACTCCCTACGCAAACAAACAGACTACAACGACGCAGGCACACACTCTGTCGTCGTCATCGCTAGCGACGGTAAAGATTCTGTGACAGAAGAAGTGACGGTCAACGTAGCTAACGTCAACCGCGCACCATCCCTGACACAACCACCAAGCATCAGCGTGCTAGAAGGCGAGACCGTCATCGTTGTACCCTCTGCCTCTGACCAAGACGCAGACCAACTATCTTACGAATTTTCCGAACCCCTAGACCAAGATGGAACTTGGGAGACGCAGAAAGGCGATTCAGGTGAACGCACAGCCACCATCACAGTAAGTGACGGAGAACTAATAGACACCAAAACAGTACGCATCACGGTAGAAGAAGTGAACCTACCGCCCGTCATCACCGTAGAGCACGTGTTCCGCTTCGACGAAGGCAGCACCGCAGTGATTGACTACACCGCTACCGATCCAGAAGGAGAAGTGACTGAAGTAAGCTTCTCTGGCTGGATGACTGCAAACACCAAACAACTAGGCTACAACGACGCAGGCACCCATGATGTGACCTTAACCGCGTCAGACGGCAAGAAGACCAGCACCGCCACGATAAGCGTAGTTGTTAAGGACAAGAACCGCCCACCAAGCTTCGCCATCGGCAGTTTTGATTGACGGAAGATTTCCGGGTTTTTCTCGTCGGAGCCACTAGACACTAGACATGGGCGCGTGAAGCATATAAGGATTAAAATTCTAGGTTAGTAATGAAGCGTGTCGGCACCGGACGATTTGTCTCAGCCAGGATTATTGTTGGTAAGAAAAAGAGCGCACGCGCTTTTGACCGCTATCGGAAGAATAATAATTACACCTGGGAACAGGTTGCTAAAAGATTTGCCGTCTCAGAATACACAGCTCGCGTTGGTTGGGCAGGCTCTAAGACAACAATTCCTCAGAGTGTCTGGGGAGAAGTGAGTGGCCAGAAACCCGGGGCTCACCCCTTATCCGCGTTTTGGGGACAGCGCAAGGGAGGGAACAATTCAGCACAATATAATGAATCTCAGCTCCCTGACCCCACGTCAGAAGATTTTGCAGAGTTCTGGGGCGTAATGTTGGGAGATGGTTGCGTATACAAAAACCAAGAATCCTTTTGTATTACGTGTAGCAGCGTTCAAGATGAACAATATGTTCTTTGCCATTTAGTTCCCCTATGCGAGAGATTATTCGGCCTGACCCCAAAAATATATTTTGCTAAGAACGAAAACACCATACGGCTCGTTCTTAACAACAGAAAGATCGCTCGATTTCTGGTGAAAAACGGTTTTCCATCAGGGAAAAAATGCGATAGCAAATTACCCATACCCCGACATTTCTTTGAGAAAGCCACCTTACTATCTTCTTGCTTACGAGGATTATTCGATACTGACGGTGGCGTGTTTCGCCATCCGCACACAGGCATAATGCTCGACTTTACAGTTACCCATCCCTACCTGTACGCACAAATTAAAAGAGCACTGACTATTTTTCAGATTGGCTTTGGCGCGTCAAAAAACAGGTTCCAGGCATACGGACGTGAGAAGGCACAAAGATTCTTTGCTAACATCGGAAGTAGCAACTCCCGGAACATTGTGCGCTACATGCATTTTCTACGCACAGGACAGGCACTCACGGCTAATGAGACAGGGATACTTTTAAAAAGGACTTGTGGATCGTAATTGTATCACGGGCCCGTGGTCTAGCGGTTAGTCTTCAACTGGTTTGGAGGCCTGCAAATGACGACACCTTTACACGGTGTATGTCCCCAGTTCGAATCTGGGCGGGCCCATCATGCTAAGATTGTCTTCTCCCAACCCTTCGAGGTCGGGTCATAACGGCAAATTCTATTGTTGTCAACAAGGTCAAAGGTCGGACGGTACAACACAGTTTTGATCGCACGCAAGGTCGGATGCTTGGCGTAATAGTCAACACCATCTGTGTGTGATTGGCCAAAGTTGCAAAGCACATAGCTGCTATTGTGAATGGGAGTCAACTCTGGAAGCCTTTGCATTCGATTTATTAGCTGAATGTTTCTGTGGTCTATCGAATGATCAAACCTAATCACAGAACCTCGAGCATCTGCCCCAAATGATTCAGCAATGAGCGGTATGGGAGATGAAGTAATCCCCCCTAGGAAGAGCCCGCCAAAAATAGCCACCGTGTGCTTCCGTAGCTGTTTGAGAGTCGCATTTTTGTCAGGCCCGGACTTCAACTCAGAAAGTTCGCAACCGTGCGTTATCGAGTACGCCAGGCTTAGCCAGGTTGCTGCGTGTTCGCCGATGTTCCCCCACCCGCTGGCGTTATCCAGTGCAACAATTGATTTGTTATGTTTTGCGCACAGGTTAACCATACCTTCAAAGTACGGTCTGTACCACGGAATCATTCTAGGATCGTCAAGATCCTCTGGACTTGCCTCCATCACTGCCAGCTCACAGCCTTCAACAGCGGCCTCGAGTGCTATTTTATGATCAGAAAAGAATTGTTGGTCGTGATCCACCCCCAAAAGATTAACGCGGTACCCCAAATCAACAAAACTCGAGTTCGGCAGGGGATTATCGTTACCTCGCGACACCCACCACGGTTCAATAGCTACCGCGCGTGATAGCACAGAAAATCCCAGATCTACCCCTGCAAACGCTGCAGTAGCTTGTGCAAACCGTTTAAGGAACCTTCTTCTATGCATAGAGAACAAATAGGTGACGTTTTTATAAAATCAGTCACCATCTGCCCATCATGGACGCACTAGCAGACTTCATCAAGGAACATAACGTGCAAGCAGAACTCTTAGACACGGATCATGAAGTAAAAACAGTACAACAAAGCGCTGACAGGGGCATGGACCCTGCCACCATCATCAAAAGCCTACTCTTCATAGGAGAAAAGCCCATTCTTGTCCTTGTTCGCGGAGATTGCAGAGCAGACGAAGCAAAACTTGCACAACACTACCCCAACACCCACTTTGCCAACGCCAACGAAGTCAGAAAAACGACAGCATACGGCCCAGGAGACGTACCCCCATTGTTAGAAGGAGAGTATGAACGCGTCATGGACGAAAAAGTAGCAGCAGGAACCGTTTTCGAGTGTGGGGGAGGGAAGGAGAAAAGACACTTAAGAATCACAGTGAAAGAGCTGCAACGCGTCCAGGAATGGAAAGTACTTGATGTATCCACTTAAATACTCAGCTTGAGTACTCAGAAAAGTTTATAAGTCAACCATCTCCACGGCACAACATGTTACAATACGTATTCATTGCACCCTTGCTAGCGTTTGTCATCGTTTACTTTTTGAACAAAAGCATTGATGAAGCAGATGCAGGCACACCAAAGATGCAAGAGATTGCTTCCGCAATAAGAGAAGGAGCGATGGCATTCCTCAAAGCAGAATACTCAGTACTAGCAATCTTTGTAGTCATCATCACAGCACTACTATGGAAGTTCTTAGACCAGCAAACAGCAATCGCATTCGTTATCGGAGCAGTCTTCTCCGTCCTTGCAGGCTTTGCAGGCATGCTCACAGCAACCAAGAGCAATGTCAGAGCCACCCAAGCATCCAGCAAAAGTTTAGAAAAAGGACTACGCATAGCATTCTTCTCTGGAGGCGTCATGGGCTTCTCCGTAGTAGGACTAGGATTACTAGGCGTACTAGGCATCTACTTAGTCTTTAAAGATCCAGCAAAAGTGTTCGGCTTCTCCTTCGGAGCAAGCGCAGTAGCACTCTTCGCCAGAGTAGGTGGAGGCATCTACACCAAAGCAGCAGACGTAGGCGCAGACCTCGTAGGAAAGGTCGAAAAAGGCATCCCAGAAGACGATCCAAGAAACCCCGCAGTCATCGCAGACAATGTAGGAGACAATGTTGGAGATGTTGCAGGCATGGGAGCAGACTTATTCGAATCATATGTAGGAACAATAATCGCAGCGATGGCCCTAGGCCTAGCCGCCATAGGCGAGGTAGGTTTAGTCTACCCTCTATACTTAGCAGCCCTAGGTATCGTGGCAAGCGGACTCGGCATCTACTGTGTGAGAGGCAAGAACCCTATGAACAGCCTCATGAAGGGATTAGTCGGATCAAGCGTCATCTTCATCATCTTCGCAGGCTTACTAACCAACTACATGTTCCAATCCTTGACATACTTTTACGCAGTGCTCGCAGGATTGGTAGCAGGCGTATTGATCGGAAAAATAACACAATACTACACGAGCGAAGAGCACCCCCATGCAAGGGCCATCGCAGAAGCCTCCACTACAGGGGCTGCAACAAACATCATCCAAGGACTAGCAGTAGGCAAGAAAAGTACCGTACTACCTACATTAGTCATTGCTGGAGTCATCTACATCGCATTCAACCTAGCAGGATTTTATGGCATCGCACTAGCAGGCGTAGGCATGCTTGCAACGTTAGGAATCAGCCTAGCAGTAGACGCATACGGACCTGTGGCAGACAACGCAGGCGGCATTGCCGAAATGGCAGGCCTACCCTCCAAAGTACGCAACCGAACAGACAAGTTAGACATGGCCGGCAACACTACTGCAGCGATAGGTAAAGGATTCGCCATCGGCAGCGCAGCCATGACAGCACTAGCATTATTCTCAGCATACGCAGTAACTGCACAACTAGAGAGCATCGACGTGCTCAACCCCGTAGTCTTTATTGGCGTTTTAATCGGAGGCATGCTACCATACTTGTTCAGCGCACTCACCTTTGAGGCAGTAGGTAAGGCAGCAAAGCTCATGGTGGAAGAAGTACGCCGACAGTTCAAGAGCATGCCCGGCATCATGAAAAGAACACAAAAGCCAGACTATGCAAGATGTGTCAAGATCAGCACAGCATCTGCTTTGAAACAAATGATTCTACCCGGCTTAATAGCTCTAGCAACACCCGTCGTTATCGGATTCCTACTAGGAGTAGAAGGACTAGGCGGACTACTCGTAGGCGCCTTAGTAAGTGGAGTTATCGTAGCCATCAAACAAGCCAACAGTGGCGGAGCTTGGGACAATGCTAAAAAGTACATCGAAGCAGGAGCTCACGGCGGTAAGGGAAGTGAAGCACACAAAGCAGCAGTCATTGGTGACACCGTAGGAGATCCAAAGAAAGATACAAGCGCTCCAAGCTTGAACATCATGATCAAGATGATCACTATTGTGGCATTGTTAATCGCACCACTTTTGATTTAAGTCTTATTTCTTTGTTTTAACACTCAACATTTATATAGTATGAATGTTGGCAGGCAAGTATGCCTAGAAATAATCACACTTCTTGGATTCTCATTCTTTTTGGGCTAGTAGCAGCCCTCTACCTATTAGATAACATAAACGTAAGCAATACCGGGAATGCCATTGGCGTAGGTCTCCATATCGGCGTAACTGTGTCCGACGAAAACGGACCCGTGGAGGGAACAGGAGTAACATTGAATTGGCCTTCAGGAGGTTGGGGTAGCAAAGGGGCCGTCACAGACAGTAACGGCTACGC